>CAZBWO010000012.1:0-108371 GCA_964495885.1 uncultured Alteromonas sp.
GCGCTGAAAGCATATAAGCGCGAAACCCACCACAAGATGAGATTTCTTTAAAGGGCCGTGGGAGACTACCACGTCGATAGGCCACAGGTGGAAGCGCGGCAACGTGTGCAGCCGAGTGGTACTAATTGCCCGTACGCTTGCGCGTTCGAGCACTTGCAGTGGATCGTCCCCTCTTTACCGTGTTTTCGATGTTTTCCCGTATGTCAAAGATATTGTCGCCCCCAAAAGCGGGGCACGAAAGGTCCAAGGTGGCCATTGCGCCGGGGCTCACCCCTTACCATTCCGAACAGGGAAGTTAAGCCCGGCAGCGCCGATGGTACTGCCACTAGGTGGGAGAGTAGGTCGCCGCCTTCTTTTGAAGCGCCCAACAGATCGTTGGGCGCTTTTTTTATGCAATAAATTTTATTTTTTGTAGTTTATAGGACATGTATTCAAAAAAAGAAGAACTTTGGAATGTACTTACTCATGGCTTTGGAGTTGCTTTGTCTGTTGCTGCACTTGTGTTGCTTCTGGTATTTCAGACCGGTAAAAGTGAGTTCAGCTTGATGTCTGTTCTTTTTTATTCGGTTACCTTATTATTTCTTTACACCGCTTCCACGCTTTATCATTCCGTACAGCAACCCAGATTGAAACATTTTTTCAGAAAACTGGATCATATTGGTATTTATGGACTCATCGCTGGTACGTATACACCAATGGCCCTTATTTCATTGATTGATGGCAATGGTTGGTTGATTTTTGGTATTGTTTGGGGAATTGCCGTGTTTGGTACTTTACTAAAGATTTTTTTCACTGGCAAGTTTGAAAAACTTTCCCTGGTTTTATATCTGGCGATGGGCTGGCTAATCATCTTTGATATCCAAAATGTATTGGAAATTCAATCTAGCTTAGGGCTATGGTTACTTGGCTTGGGAGGCTTTTTTTATAGCATAGGCACTATATTCTACGTGAATGAAAAAATTCCGTATAATCATGCTATCTGGCACTGCTTTGTACTTGCTGGAAGTATCTCACACTTCTTTTTTATCTTTTTTGATGTAATCTAATTCCCTTAGATTACATAAGCAATCAAAGTTCCAAGTAATATAACGACCAATTTGGTTAGGTTGAATTTATGATCCCTACTGCTTTCAAACAATATGGTGGTGGACACGTGTAGAAAAATTCCTATGGCCACTGCATTGATAAATACTTTATTTTCCTGTAAAAAGCTGAAGGTATCCATGAGGTAACTTCCAAGGGGAGTCATTAAAGCAAAAAGCAGTAAAAATAGGAAGCTATGTGTGGGTCTTATTCCAGACTTTACAAAAAACAAGGATAAAATGATAGCGATAGGAAGTTTATGAATGACGACTCCCCAAAGTACATGGTTATTTTCGGCAGCTGGTGCTCCTTCAATCATTGCATGTACCGAAAGACTCACAAACAATAGCCACGGAAACCCTTTATCATCATTATGAAGGTGTACATGGCCATGTTCCGCTCCTTTTGAAAAGAAATCCAATATAATCTGCAGTAAAATTCCTCCCATGATAAAAACCCCCAAGATTTTTTGTGGAGTTGAAAATAATTCGGGAAGCATTTCAAACAAAGTGATGGAAAGCAAAAATGCCCCGCTAAAGCTAAGTAGATAGCTTATCAATTTTTCAGATTTCAGTAAAAACCTGACAAGCACATAGCCTAAAAGGACAGACAATACCGGTAAAATATATACCATTTAACGTAGATTTCTTTCGTCTTGCTAAAATAGGCTATTTTTGTAACCCAAAAGCTACAAGTACATGGCAAAAAATTTTAGGATGATTGGTAAAACCCTTTATGGGTTGGAAGATTTATTGGCGAAGGAACTTCAGGATTTAGGGGCTTCCCATGTGGAAAAAGGAGTCCGGAATGTCTCTTTTGAGGGAGATACAGGATTTATGTATAAAGCCAATCTATGTTGCCGAACTGCTATCAAGATTTTAAAACCTATTGCCGTTTTTAATGTATTTAAGGAAGACGATCTGTACAAAAAAATATACGATATCCCTTGGGAACATTACATGAGCTGTGATGGTACGCTCGCAGTTGATTCCAGTGTGTTTTCAAAAACATTTACCCATTCCCACTACATTTCCCTAAAAGTAAAAGATGCCATTGTAGACCGATTTCGGGATAAGGAAGGGGAGCGTCCAAATATTGATTTGGATCATCCCACTTTACGTGTCAATGTGCATATAGACCGAAAAATCTGTACTGTTTCATTAGATAGTTCTGGGGGATCTTTGCATAAACGGGGCTACCGTACCGAAACAGGAATTGCCCCTCTAAATGAAGTTTTGGCTGCCGGAATGATTTTATTGTCTGGTTGGAACGGGCAATGCGATTTTTTAGATCCTATGTGTGGTAGTGGCACTTTACTTACGGAAGCGGCCATGATTGCCGGAAACATTCCACCAAATTTAAACAAGGATGAGTTCGGATTTGAGACTTGGCCAGATTTTGACGTGGATTTATATGAACTCATTGAAGAAGCAGCTCTTAAAAAGGTAAAAGATTTCCCTTTTAAAATAAGGGGTTTTGATCGTGATTCAAAAATGGTGCAAAAAGCGCGGGTAAATATCAAGAATGCAAACCTGCAGGAATTTATTGAAGTTTCTGAAAGCGATTTCTTCACTTCTGAAAAGACTTCCAAAGGGTATTTATATTTGATGTTCAATCCGCCCTATGATGAGCGACTTTCCGTGAATGATATTGAAGCCTTTTATGAAAATATCGGAAACACCCTAAAACGTGGCTATGCAGGTAGTCAAGCCTGGCTTATAAGCTCCAACATGGAAGCACTGAAGCGTTTGGGGCTTCGCCCATCCCAAAAAATCAAGTTATATAACGGAAAACTGGAGAGTAGGTTTTTAAAATTTGAACTCTACGAAGGTAGCCGAAAGGCTTCGAAACAATAGTGTTATCGTTTCAGGATAGGAATGAGATAGGATAGTGTGTAGCCATAGCCAACGCCAAACTCACTAAAATCATAGGTTCGGTTAAATCCAGGAATGATGAGATTATCAAAATTATCTGGTTGTTTTTCAGAAATCATTCGCTTCAACTGGAGATTGATGGAGAGGTACAGGTTGTTCCAAATTTCGGTTTTTACGCCAAAGATGAATTCAGCCCAGCTTGCGTTGAGTCCAGAGTATTCAATATTTTCGGTTCTAATTTCAGTAGGGAAGGTAGGATTGGTCGTGTAGACCGGATATTGATTCAGTTCTTGTGAAAAGGTGGCAAAACCATATCGCAGTCCGGCAAAGATGGCATTTTCCATTCCCAGCCAATTTTTATAGGCATTAAAATCGAACCCAACCTTTGCATAACTTCCATTTGTGGTTGTTATCAAATCTGCTTCATCCCAAACCCGTTCTTCCGCCCCAATTTCTACTGCGGCATAGAAACGTTTGTATACACGGATATCGCCATTAAGTTCAAAGCCTGTATAGCCGTCTTCGAGGGCAGTTCTGACCAATTTAGATAAATCACCACCCACACGTATCCCATAGGTGCTTAAAGGTGCTTTAATGGTGTCTGTAGCCACAAGTGTGCTGTCTTGTCCAAAAACGAGACACATGCTACCCAACCAACTAGTGATAAATAGTAATATGAGCTTCGTTTTCATTTTCAATAATGGGTGTGTTAATATCTGTGTCCAAGATCCAGTTTTCGGTATCAATTTCTTCGGCAACTTCTAAAGACAGGTTACTATAATTTACTTTAAATCCGCAGGCTCTATTCTCATAAATTTCCTGTCTGTCATAAGAGAACAGGATATTATCTGCATTGCTATCTGTTTCACTGGCACTATTCTGAATGAAAATAAACTCTGAAAGATTGGCTTCCGTATTCAATGGAATGAATACGATGGTATCACTTAGAGATGAAATGACTTCGGTACTATCTGTGTTATTTAAAAGGATTTGTAAACTGCTTACTTGTTTTGCTTCGAGTCGGTTATTGATATCCCTAAACTGAATCACCAATAGAGGAGTGGTAAGGGTTTCGCCGCTGCAAATATCATCTTTTGTACAACCCAAAATTAGGCTAATTATTCCAAGGATGATGCAGAATTTTTTCATGTACAACTTATCGTTTTTCCAAAAGTACAACATTTTCTACATGATGTGTTTGTGGGAACATATCTACAGGTTGCACCCGTGTCACTTCGTACTGGGCATCCAAAAGCGCTAGGTCTCTAGCTTGTGTGGCACTATTACAACTAACATATACTATTTTTGGTGGTGCGAGCTGCAATAGCTGTTCAACTACGTCTTTGTGCATGCCGTCTCGAGGAGGATCTGTAATTACCACATCTGGAACCCCGTGTTCCTTGGTAAAGGCATCGGTGAGCAATACTTTCATGTCACCCGCAAAGAACTGTGTGTTTTCAATTTTATTTAATAGTGCATTTTCCTTGGCAGCTTCAATTGCTTCGGGTACAACTTCAATTCCAATTACTTTTTTTGCTTTTTGGGATACAAATTGCGCAATGGTGCCGGTTCCTGTATATAAGTCATAAACAAGTTCATCACCTGATAAGTCGGCAAAGTCACGTGCAACCTTGTACAATTCATAGGCTTGTTTACTATTGGTTTGATAGAAGGACTTGGCATTCACCTTAAATTGAAGTCCCTCCATTTCTTCAATAATATATTCCCTTCCGAAGAAACAAACTACCTCCTGGTCATAAATAGTATCGTTTCCTTTGGAGTTGATGACATATAAAAGCGAAGTGATCTGCGGGAATTCCTTCTGTATGGCATTTAATAATTGCTCCCGTAATAATTTGTCTTCATGATAAAATTGAATTAATACCATTACTTCCCCAATTACGGAATTCCGAATCATAAGCGTTCTTAAGAACCCTTCCTGTTTTCTTGGATCGAAAAAGGCGAGTCCCATTTCTATTGCTTTTTTCTTCACAAAATTCCTAATAGCATTGCTTGGAGCTGCTTGTAAATGACATTCGTTGATATCTAATATTTTGTCCCACATGCCGGGAATATGAAAGCCAAGGGCATTCCGGTTTGCAATGACCGCATCACTTTCTATTTGTTCCTTGGTGAGCCATTTGTTATTGCTAAAGGAAAATTCCATTTTATTTCTGTATTCGTAGGCAGTTTCGGAGCCTAAAATAGGGGAGACCTCTGGAAGGGTTATTTTCCCAATACGCTGTAGATTGTTAACCACTTCCTTTTGTTTGTAGAAGAGCTGGTGTTCGTATGCCATATTTTGCCATTTACACCCTCCGCAAACCCCAAAATGTTCACATCTAGGTTGTGTTCGCTTTTCGGAAAACTCTTGAATGGAAACTACTTTGCCTTCATAATACCCTTTTCGCTTTTTGAAAGTTTCAATAGTAGCAACGTCCCCAGGGACTGCATAAGGAACAAAGACAACTTTCCCGTCTGGTGCCTTGGCAACGGCTTTTCCTTTGGCTCCTGCATCTATAATTTGAAGGTCTTCAAATTGTAACTTTCGGTTTCTTCTTCCCATGGCTGCAAAAGTAAGCGGTTTCCTTTAAAAGATTGCCCTATTTTTGTTATTTTGCGCTTAGGATGATTTCTCTCCCGCGCTGAATTTTCGATTCTACGAAAAAATAAAGGCATCGAAGGAATTTTTGAAGTTTTATATTTAAAATTTTTCGTTATGTCAGTTTCAGAAAAGACTAGATCTCAAGCAGCTATTGAATTGGAAGACCAATATGGTGCCCATAATTACCACCCTTTGCCAGTTGTTTTGCATAGGGGGGAAGGGGTATATGTTTGGGATGTTGATGGAAAACGTTATTTCGATTTTTTATCGGCTTATTCCGCAGTGAATCAGGGGCATTGCCACCCTAAGATTGTTAATGCTCTTTCAGAACAAGCTCAGAAACTTACCCTTACCTCACGTGCATTTTATAATGATATGTTAGGGAAGTTTGAAAAGTATGCTACCGAATATTTTGGTTTCGACAAGCTACTACCCATGAATACTGGGGCAGAAGCAGTGGAAACCGCACTTAAAATTTGTAGGAGATGGGCATATGAAGTAAAGAATATTCCTGAAAACGAAGCTGAAATTATTGTTTGTAGCAATAATTTCCATGGAAGGACCACTACTATTATTTCGTTTTCCAATGATCCGGTGGCTAGGAAGCATTTTGGCCCCTACACCAAAGGATTCATTAAGGTAGCATATGATGATTTGGAGGCATTAGAACATGCATTGAAGGTACATTCCAATATTGCCGGATTCTTGGTAGAACCTATTCAAGGGGAAGCAGGGGTATATGTTCCTTCCGAAGATTATTTAAAAAAGGCAAAAGCCTTATGTGAAAAGTATGATGTACTATTTATAGCCGATGAAGTTCAAACAGGAATTGCCCGTACAGGTAGATTGTTGGCTACTTGTGGGAATTGTTCCTGTGAAAACAAGGATTGCAGTGGTACTCCAGATGTAAAACCAGATATTCTTATTTTGGGGAAAGCGTTAAGTGGTGGTGTGTATCCTGTTTCGGCGGTATTGGCCAACAACCCTATTATGAATGTAATCACCCCAGGATCACATGGGTCTACATTTGGCGGAAACCCAGTTGCAGCTGCAGTTGCCATGGCTGCACTTGAAGTAGTAAAAGAAGAAAAGCTAGCGGAAAATGCACAGCGTTTAGGAGAGCTATTTAGGGACGAACTCAATAACTATATCGAACATAGTGTGATTGTGCAAAAAGTTCGTGGAAAAGGACTTCTAAATGCTATCGTAATTAATGATGCCGAAGATGGCGATATGGCTTGGGACATTTGTCTTAGATTAAGGGATCACGGATTATTGGCAAAGCCTACACATGGAAATATTATCCGCTTTGCGCCACCTTTGGTAATGACTGAAGTGCAGTTAAGGGAATGCGTTCACATTATTATTAAAACGTTAGAGGAATTTGAACCATAAAAAAAAGCGGCTTTTAAAAGCCGCTTTTTTTTATTGGATAGGATTAGGTGTTTACATACCGTATTCGTTCATCCATTGTTGGTTCATATTCATGACTCCGTCCATACCAAGTGTAGCAAATAACCAGATTACATAGATTAGGTAAATTACGTTTAACGCAATACCAATATAGGCTAGTATTTTTCCAGTTTTTACATTTTGATAGCCAGTATATTGCTCTGGAGACGCAAGATACGTTTGTGTAGCTTTTTTAGCCATTACCAATGCGATGATACCAAATATAAGTCCTAGTACTCCATAGCAACAGCAAGTTACAATAGAGATGATTCCAAAAACAAGAATAAGGGTGGAATTGGGTAATTTTTGTTGTTCCATAGTTTAATTTGAATTAGTTGGTTATTAGATTTTAAATTTAGTCAAAAAAATGGTACTCACAAGATTTTCACCCAATTACTTAAGAAGTATAATGTTGCATTTTTAGAATATATGCAATAATGATAATTAAAACATTAATAGTGATAAGGGATATTTTTATAATTCTTGCGTATTTGAATTTGATAAAAAGGGAAGTAACCAGGAAAAGGGCTAGAATTAGTAAGGTATAGATTGCTGGATACATTTTAAATGCAGCAATAAATTCTCCTTTAAAAAGAAGAGCTGTGGCACGTTGTATGCCACAGCCCAAACATTCTATTCCAAAAAGTTGTTTGTTTAGACAAGGGAGCATGTAGTCTTCCATGTCTTAAGGCTATTTATTTGTTGAACACAGTTATTTTGTAATCAGCGGTAATATCATCGGCAGTAGTTAACTTCACCATGTATACACCATCGCTAAAATTATGTGTTGGAAATGAGAATCTATTCTCGGTACCTAGTCTGTGTTCTTCAAGTATCAGTTTTCCATTTAAATCAAAGATATAAAGATCTTTAATGTCATAACGTTCTGGATTTAGCACAAATAATTTTTGTTGTGCATTATTCTGATAGAAATCAACATTTTCTAACAGTTCCGCAAGCATTTCAGAATTTTTGTCGGTGGGGTATCTTGCATCTTCATTAATTTCATTATCGTCTGATGTACTACCTCCTCTAAATGTAATAAAGAATCGGTTTTCGTAAACACCAGCAGGTAATATAAGTTCTGCTTGGTTTCCATTTCCAATTTCGGTGTAACGATTAAGTTCATTATCATACAACAGAACATTGTTATATGGTACATTGATTTCTTCAACAGCCTTCACTCTAAAATTCATTTGCTCTTCAAGCTTTATGGTGATAGGAACCATTTTGTTTGGGTTGTCAAATGGAATGGTTTGAATCACTAAATTTCTTTTGTCTTCACCATTAGCTCCACCGCCAATTGTAAAATATGCATCTGTAGGAATATCAACAGTGTGCGTTGCATCTTTTAATCTATCATATCCATCGGTAGCATTATCATTAAATAGCAGAAGGTTGTCTCTAAAGTGAGAATTTTCACCAAAATAAGTATGTAGCCTTAATTGTGGTTTACTGTCTACCATAATTTGTGAAATAGACCCACTAGAAGGCTCATTTAATTGTGAAGGAATAGTTGATCTAAAATCGGATAAATCAGCAGGAACACTCTCTTTTTTGTATACTCTATGAGCATTTTTAATTACGATACTTCCAGCAGTATTCGCTACAATCATGAACCCTTGACCTACAGGAGCATTGAGTCTGGCAAAACTTGCGTAATTGTCACATTCGGTGCAATCGCCAGGATTAGTAGGGTTTATGGGATTTCCTGCGCTGTCATGATAATAAAATGCGGCTGCAGTGTATGAGCCAGGATCATTTTCGGTAGCCCCAGGAATCCAAGTAGCATAACCAGTTACATAGTCTGCATAAAAATGTGAATCTGTAGTTAAATCTTGATGCCAGAATTTAAATGAATCAATTTCAGTATTATCTCCATCATTGGCCACCCTCCATAAATTCAAAGCTGAAGGATATGGGTTTCCAGCAAGAGTAAAATTATAAACGATACCATCTCTATGTGCAACGCCAGTTTGGGTAGTAAGGGTCATATCACCATTATTGGGACGGCCTCTAAAATCATAACGTTGCGTATGATCTAAAGTGCCAGTACCTTTCATGATAAAGCCATAACCTGCATTGGCATTATTGGCTCCGTACATTCTAACCCAGTCTTGACTAGCCACGTCCCAAATATGCATCCAACGTTTGGAGACAGTCAATGGACTTTGAGTCCCATTGTACCCGTAAGTAATAATTGCTGGGCTAGAGTTAGTTACGCTTAAGGAGTCGTTAAGCCTTTGGTGTTGAAAATATGTGTTTCCAGATCCTGTTGGAATACCAACAGGGGAATTCCAAAACGTATAATTAAAGGAATCTCCATAAGACTCTTGATATACAGAAATAAATCCAGTTCCTGTGTTGGTTGATCCTGTTGGGTCTACAGTGCTTCCCTGTATCAACTGGCCTTCATTACGAAGATAGATACTGGCTTCTGTAGTTGGATCATTTGTATTTGCTACAAGATTTACGTCTTGCTCTACAAATAAAATTTGATCATTAACATACACATAAGAGTCTGTCGATGCTGCGGGGGAAACATACAACTGGGAATAACCACTTATGACAAAAAATAGCATACATGCTGAAAGTAGTAGGTTTTTCATACTTTTTATGTTTTCAGATGCTTTAATTGGGGCTAAAGCAATCTAATTCAGATTGTAAAAATAAAAATAATTTTGATTAATGCTAGTTTTTAAGTACGAAAATTCTTCAATTCTACATTAAATTTACATCAAATAGTTTCTATTTTTGTTCTTCAAATTAGTATTTATGCCAATTTTCAAAAAAGGTGATAAAGTTTCACTTAAAGATGATGCGGTCTCTGGTGAGGTAATTTCTGTTGTCGAAGGCACATTATTGGTTCATACCGAAGAAGGTTTCGAAATACCTCTTTCTCCCGAAGAAGTAGTACTTATCCCTAATAATAGCCTAGTAGAAACCGCGATTCCTACGGTCAATGATTTGCAGCATAAAACTTCTCGCAAAAAAACAGTTTCGAAACGTAAAAAGCCTAAAGAGCGAAACCAGCCTGCAATGGAAGTTGATTTACATGTACATCAGTTGGTGAAAAAATCAAATCACATGTCCCCGCATGAAATACTTACCCTTCAATTGGATACTGCAAAGCGTCAATTGGATTTTGCAATCATAAAAAAAATCCAAAAAGTGGTTTTTATACATGGCGTTGGACAAGGAGTATTGCGTGCAGAGTTGGAATACCTTTTCCGAAGATATGAAAACCTAAATTTTTACGATGCCGACTTCGGGAAATATGGGCAAGGTGCCGTGGAAGTTTATATCTATCAAAACAAACAGCCCTAATCTATAATAAATATTGGGGTCACTAGAATTGTACCTGTTAGGAAACTGGTGATTTCGCCCATGTTTAGGAATGAGCGGTTAATTTGTTCATCTCCATTGGTGAAAATGAAATCCTCTAGGAAAAGTTCCACATCCGTTGAAAAGTTATATTCATGTTCACGAAATTCTTCAATAAGATTTTTTTTACTCACCTTGCCGTTTAAATAGTCTGCTCCAACCTCTGGATCGGTGATGTCATTTGTGGGGTCAAGATCTCCGTCTGCATCCTCATCACGTGTTAAAACTCCATCTCCATCATCATCGGGGTCTAAATAATCTGGTTTACCGTCCCCATCTGTATCTTTCGGATTGGTAGTTGGGTCATTATCCCCGTCGGCATTTTCAGTATCCAATTCCAAAATAGTAGGTACGTTATCCCCATCATCATCAAAATCAAAATAATCGGCCAGTCCGTCATCATCGGTATCACCAGTCTCTTCCTGGTCTTCATCGAGTCCGTCATTATCTGTTAAGGTTGTAAATGTGTATAAAGTTGCAGAACCCGCTGTAGCAAGGTATTCTGAAATGACTTGAGGGGTAGTGGGGGGGATTTCATTGCAAAAATAGCTGTTATCCACAGGGTCACTGTATACTCTGTAATTAGCAAAGCTTCCACTACTACTGAAATTAACCTGGGTGGTATCTGAACTTGTGAAAATAGCTTCGGAAACTTGCATCAATACAGAAATACTTTCGGTTCCGGCATCATTCAGCTTATAAAAGAGATAACTATTAGAGGCTCCACAAACCTGCAGGTTGGTTTCCGGAAATTCGAAACTTGTGGTGATTATTTCACCATCGTCACATCCCAAGAGAAAGGAAAGTACCGCTAAGGCGAGGATGCTTTTTTTCATGCTGCATTTATTTTTTTGCAAAATAAACAATTCTACCACAAAGCCCCCTATGGTTTGCCATTTTAAATTGTATTTTTGACATGGAATTGTGGAAAGATGAAAAAAGTATATTTCGATAACGCAGCGACTACCATTTTGAGAAAAGAGGTCATTTATACCATGACCAATGTTTTAAAAACAGAATATGGAAACCCCTCATCTACACACTCTTATGGAAGGTCATCAAAATCTTTAATTGAAACTTGTAGAAAAGATATCGCGAACTGGTTAAAGGTAGATGCTGCAGAAATTATCTTCACTTCTGGTGGGACGGAAGCAGACAACCTTATACTTCAGAGTGCCGTCTGTGACCTAAAAGTTGAGCGAATCATTAGCAGTAGGATTGAGCACCATGCGGTGCTACATACTTTGGAAAAACTGCAAAGTACCTATGGTATTTCTGTGATATTTGTAGAAATTAACTCCCAAGGTGAGATAGATTTGGATCACCTGGAAGCGCTTTTGAAGGAAAGCAATGTAAAAACATTGGTCTCCCTCATGCATATCAACAATGAAATAGGAGCCATACTTCCTTTGGAAAAGGTGGCAACACTTTGTAAGCAACATAATGCGTTATTTCATAGTGATACCGTGCAATCTGTAGGGCACTTCCCATTGGATTTCTCAACGATTCCTATTGATTTTGCCGTGGCTTCGGCTCATAAGTTTCATGGCCCCAAAGGTGTTGGCTTTGCTTTTATTCGAAAATCTTCCAGATTGCAACCGTTAATCATTGGTGGGGCACAGGAAAGGGGGCTGCGTGCTGGAACCGAAGCAGTCTACGCCATTGCCGGAATGACAGAAGCCTTAAAGTGGGCATACCAAAATTTAGAAAAAGAACGGGAATATATTATCGGGCTTAAGAATTATTTCATAGATCAGCTTACCCAAAAGATTCCGTCTGTGATTTTCAATGGTGCTTCCCGTGACCCTGAAAAGACCACTTACAATATTCTTAATTTTCAATTGCCGTTGTCGCCTCAAAAGGCATTAATGCTGCTATTTCAGTTGGATTTGAAAGGAATTGCCTGTTCGCAGGGTAGTGCTTGCCAAAGTGGAAGCAATCAAGGGTCACACGTAATTGCAGCTTTGAATCCTACTTCAAATACGGATTACCCATCTTTGCGGTTTTCATTTTCCGTCTTTAATACGAAGGATGAAATAGATTATGCCATTGAGACTCTTCAGGAACTTGTTCAGTCCTAAAATTTAGCGGTAAGCCTAACATTAAAGACCCTTGGTGTCAGGAAATTAGGAATGGAATACTGTACTTTGGTATACACATCCCTTACAAAGGTGTTAGTTATGGAGTTTCTCACATCAAAAATATTGAAGATTTCTGCACCAATGGTAAGCTCTTTAAATGGTTTTAAAATCCCGCTATCCTTTAATTTCTTATCATGCACCAATACGTAGGACACCCCAAGATCAGCCCGCTTGTAATCAGGAAGCCTTCTTTGGAAATCATAAGGATCTGCATAACTGGGGGATCCACCGGGAAGCCCTGTGTTATAAACTAGGTTTAGGTACATTTTCAAATCGGGGATGATTCGTACATAATCTTGAAACAACACCCCAAATTTCAATCGTTGATCGGTAGGTCTGAAAATATAGCCGCGGTCATCAATATTCTCTTCGGTTTTTAAATAGCCAAAGCTCACCCAGCTTTCAGTTCCAGGTACAAATTCGCCAGCTAAGCGTAAATCCAATCCATAGGCATAAGCTACAGCGTTGTTTCTCGCCCTGTATCTAATACGAACATTTTCAAGGGTATAAGGGTTTACATCTGTGAGGTTTTTATAATATAATTCAGAATTTAACGTAAAAGGCCTTCCCCAAAGGTCGAAACTATAATCATTACCCAATACGATATGTACAGACTGTTGTGCTTTCACTCCTGGTTGAACCGTTCCCGTAGAATCCCTTAACTCACGATAGAAGGGAGGTTGGTGGTAAAACCCACCAGACAACCTGAAGAGCATGTCCATATCCCAATCTGGTTTTACTGAAATCTGTGCTCTCGGACTTATAACCGTTTGGGTGGTGCTTTCTATCCCTTCGCCGGAAACATTCCATGTTTGTGAACGTACACCAGCATTCAGCCAAACTTCATTAGAGCCCCATTCGGTTCTTCGGCTCCACTGGGCATAGCCGGAATACCTGCTAATCTGCACATCATTTGTTGCTCGAATAGAATTAAAAGGCACGATAGGGGAGTCGAATGCCGCGTAGGGTTGATTGTTTGCAAAATCCTGAATGGGAGGTCTAATGGAAAAACCAGCCGAATCAATAATTTCATATTCCTGTACACGGTCCCTAATATCTTCACGAGTGTATTTAATTCCGTATTCAATATTGTTTTCGCCAAGACTTAGGTTCCCTTTATGCTGAAGGTTCATAATCAAGGCATCCAAGTCGTTTCGGGCATGGGTGAGCTGACTTCCAATTCCTTCGGAAAACTCTACCTCTCCAAGACTCTCGTCCCCAATATTGGTGTTTACTTCTCCCAAACGATATTGCGCAAGGATGTCAAAATACTCCTGTTCGGTAGTTTGATAAAGCGAAGCAATAAATTTTGCAGTGTAGTTTTTGGAGGCGACGTAGGTTCCTTTTAATGCTCCAAAATAGGTATTGTAACGGTCATCCTCCTGCCCTTCATAAAATACCAATAAGGCTCTTGGATCTGCCAAAGTCCCGAAATTGGTTTGCCGGGTGAGCGGCTCATATTCATAGTCGTTCACAGAGATATTCCCAAGGAATCCTAATTCAAATTTGTTGCTGAATTTATAAGTAAGATACGTTTGTGCATCGGCAAAGCGTGGTCTGAAGTTGGTTTCGGTTTGCTTGGCATCTACAAACAAACTATTGTCGCGGTAGCGAAGCCCCATGATCCCGGAGAGTCTTCCGTTTTTCGATTTCCCGCCTACGGCAACACTTGCTCCCAGAAGGCTTAAATCTGCGGAAGCTTCAAAACCAGTAGGTCTACGATAGGTAATATCCAAGACGGAAGAAAGTTTATCCCCATACTTTGCTTGAAATCCACCCGCCGAAAAATCCACGCTTGAAGTAAGATCGCTGTTTACGAAACTTAACCCTTCCTGTTGACCACTCCTAATGAGAAAAGGACGGTATACTTCAATTTCGTTAACATACACAAGGTTTTCATCATAGTTTCCACCCCGAACGGCGTATTGCGTACTTAATTCATTATTGTTGCTAACACCTGGCAAGGAAGTAAGCACATTTTCCACTCCTGCGTTTGCACCTATCATAACTCTTGCTATTTCAGGTGTAATCGAGGTAATTCCTTCAATACGTTTCCTACCTCGAACATCTATTTCAACAACATCTATTTGTTCAATACTAACGCTTAATTTAGGGTTGAACTCGAAATCTTCATTTGGAGCTAAATTAACTGTGAGTTGCGCATTTTTATAGCCAACATATGAATAGATAACCACAACATCTTGATTAGATGGTATTTCTAAGACATAGACACCATTTTCGTCAGTTTGGGTACCCGTTTCCGCTGCAATGACATTTGCGCCAAAGAGAGGCAAATCGTTTTCATCAAAAACAATCCCTTTAATAATGGCGTTTTGTGCGGTTAATACGCTAAAAAAAAGTCCGAATAGGAAGAGTAGCGGGAGTTTAAAAGTTTTCAAAAGCTAAGATTTATCACTGTTTCCTGAAAAATGTTGCTTCAAATGTAGTACTATTTCCAACATTATCTACAACAATGAGTTTTAAATTGTTTTCGGTATCTGTAACGATATAATCTGTAAAATCATATACCAACAAGTCTTTTTTATAATCGTATTCCGTAAGGATGTATTTTCCGTTAAGGGTAGCACGATAGGAACTAATGCCGCTTTCTTCATCTTCAATTTTTATGGTAAGGGTACGATTTTTACTTATCCATTTCCCATCCGTAAAATTTACGGGGGTGACTTTAGGGGCAATGGTATCTGCAGCAATACAATACGTTCCAAAGGTTCTTGTACGTGCTGAAAGCTTTGTGCCATCTCGGTAAGTACGGGTATAATAGGGTTCGCCTTTGTAATTTAAACGTCCAATGTACAATTGGTTAAGATCCTTTGAATCATATTGCGAAGCATCTACACTAATGGTAATGTTTCGGTGAATGGGGATGATATCTTCATGAAGTTTAAGGGTATCTCCCATGGCTTCAATTTGTAAATAGGTGTCTTCGTATAAACTTTCCGCAGGGAAATAGACACTGTACTTTCCTTTGGTAATGGAAGTTGCCCTGTCGGCGTAGATGTAGTCTTCGGTTTTTGTCAACTTTTTAGGCTCTATGATCGCCCCTTCCTTTCCTTCAATTGGAACGGTAATGGTGATTGTGTTGCCTTTAAAATCAGCTACTTCTATTGTATACACGGAAGAAAGTGCATCTTCCACCTGAACATATCCTTCCTGGTCTTCATAGGTGAAAATACTAAGGGGATTATTTGTTTCCCTGAAAAGTTTTTGCACCCTGCTTTTATTGGTTTCCCAATAGCCGTAGTCAATATACCGATTGATATAGCGGGTTTCATCAAAGGAAAACTTTTTGAAGGACACCTCAAAACTTGGTTTTCCATTATAAGTGGTCTTTATTTGGTAGGTGCCATTTTTATTGGACGCCCCATTTTGTTGATCATAAGCCGAAACTCCAAATCCGATTTTCCCTAAGGCGGTTAATTGCTCTGTTTTGTAAGATCCATCCTGTTGACGGATAAGCCTTAGTTTAATGGGATTTTGTGAAAAGTTTACATGTGCATCTTCGGAAACGGGATACGCAAAAACGCTGTTGATAAGTGGAATCCTTGAGTCTGGGATGTCAATTCCAAACAGCATTGGGTTCATGGGGCGTGATGCGGCATCCCTAATTTCGAAATGCAGGTGAGGGCCTCCACTGCCACCACTATTTCCGGAATAGGCAATGATATCCCCTTTTTTGACGGGAAGCACGGAACTTTCAGGGAATAGTTCTATTTCATAGCTTTCCTTTTTGTACTGCTGTTCCTTTACGTAGTTCTGAATAGAGCCGGCATAACTTTGAAGGTGAGCGTACACGGTGTTATACCCATTTGGATGCTGAATGTAAAGTGCTTTTCCATAGCCAAAGTGGGATACCTTGATACGCTTTACAAATCCGTCTGCTGGGGCGTATACGGGAAAACCTTCCTTTTGTTGTGTCTTAATGTCCAATCCACTGTGAAAATGATTACTTCTAAGTTCCCCAAAACTTCCAGACAACAACATGGGGATGTCTAGGGGTTTTCCAAAATAGTCATCAGGAACCACTTCCTGTGAAACGAGTAAAGGGGAGTACAAGCAAAGGAACAAAAGGAGTTTCTTCATCTTTAGATATTTAGGCTATTAAAATAATGGGGGGTTACCGTTTTTATTGCACTCAGGTTTCAATAATACAAAAAAAATAGCGAAAGAGTTGGGTTATTAATTCCCGAATGTTAACTTTGTGATAGAAGTATTGATTCGATCATTGAATGGCTCAACTTTCCGAAATTGTTGAATCCTTGGAGCTTACGCTTAGGGCCCTGTTAAAAAAACATGAGTCCCTACAGCTTGAAAATAAAGAATTGGCCTCAAAAATGGCCAAGCTCAAGGAGCAGCATCAGCAAGCTGTTGGGGAAGCCCAACACTGGAAAGATAAATTTGAAGCCGCTCAAATGGCAAATGCAGTACTAGGCAGCGACCAATTTAAACGAGAGACAAAACTCAAAATAAATGCTTTAGTTCGGGAAATTGACCAATGCATTGCACAGCTTTCCGAATAATATAAAAAACCAATGTCGAACGCACTAAAAATCAAACTTTCAATTGCAGATAGGGTATATCCTTTAACGATTGCACCTGCACAGGAAGAGGGCTTACGGAAAGCTGCAAAAAAGATTGAAGAGATGATCAAGCGTTTTGAACAAAGTTATGCCGTAAGGGATAAACAGGACGTACTGGCAATGTGCGCCCTACAGTTTGCGGCTCAAGTTGAACAAAAAGACATTGATGAAACCAATGATCATGAATGGGTAAAAGAAAAGCTTTCATCCCTTCAACAATTATTGGAGAATCATATAGCATAAACGTTCTTTAAAATACAAAAGGTTACTGCCTACATTAATATTAATTTTGGTAAACTCAACACGAATTCTTTAAAAAGGGTGAGTTGAAGTTGTAAAAGCGAGCCGTCTTTGAGCGGATACTTGACCAACTTGTTAGCCCTAAACTTGTTTTTAAGGAGTTTATACAAAACAATTTATTAATGTAGGCTTTTTTTATATCATAAATTGACAATCATGGATAACTATATTATATACATTATCATTGGGATTGTGGCGTTGGCGATAGGATTTTTCATCGCTAAATTGTTAGAAAAGAACAATGCCTCCCAAGTGGTAAAACAAGCCAAGAAGAGTGCGGCTTCCATCCTAAAGGAAGCAAAGGCAGATGCAGAAGCCATTAAAAAGGAAAAAATCCTTCAGGCAAAGGAAAAGTTCATTGAATTGAAATCAGAGCATGAGAAGGTAATATTAAGTAGGGACAAAAAGATTTCCGAAGCAGAGAAAAGAACACGGGATAAAGAATCACAGGTTTCCAGTGAACTTTCCAAAAATAAAAAGCTTAATACACAGCTGGAACAAGAGAAACAAGACCTTGAGAATCGACTAAAAGTACTCGAGAAAAAAGAAGCTGAAGCCGAAAAACTACATCGAAGTCAGATAGAACAGTTGGAAGTTATCTCCAGCCTTTCCGCAGAAGACGCAAAGACGCAACTTATGGAAAGTTTAAAAGGAGAGGCCAAAACAGATGCGATGGCGTATATTCAAAATACACTTGAGGAAGCTAAGATGACGGCACAGCAGGAGGCAAAGAAAGTCATTATCAATACCATTCAACGTATTGGAACTGAAGAAGCAATTGAAAACTGTGTTTCGGTGTTTAATTTGGAAAGTGATGATGTGAAAGGTCGAATCATTGGTAGGGAAGGTCGAAATATCCGCGCCATTGAATCTGCTACAGGTGTTGAAATTATAGTAGATGACACCCCAGAGGCGATTATTCTTTCTTGTTTTGATTCCGTTCGGCGTGAAATAGCAAGACTATCCTTGCATAAATTGGTAACAGATGGTCGTATTCACCCAGCCCGAATTGAGGAGGTAGTTAAAAAAACAACCAAACAAATTGAAGAGGAAATTATTGAAGTGGGTAAACGAACCGTAATTGATTTGGGAATCCACGGATTACACCCAGAACTTATTAAAGCGGTGGGAAGAATGAAATACCGTTCTTCTTACGGACAAAATTTATTGCATCACTCTAGGGAAGTTGCGAGGCTTTGTGGCGTGATGGCTTCAGAATTAGGGTTGAACCCGAAATTAGCCAAGAGAGCAGGTTTACTTCATGACATTGGTAAAGTGCCAGAGGCCGAAACAGAAACTCCCCATGCAATTTTAGGAATGCAATGGGCCGAAAAGTATGGTGAAAAAGCGGAAGTATGTAATGCCATTGGAGCACACCATGATGAAATTGAAATGAACAGTTTGCTTTCGCCAATTGTACAGGTTTGTGATGCAATTAGTGGTGCTAGGCCTGGTGCCAGAAGACAAGTGTTGGATTCCTATATCCAACGTTTGAAAGATTTAGAGGATATAGCCTTTGGATTTAAAGGAGTACAAAAGGCGTATGCCATACAGGCAGGTAGGGAATTACGTGTGATGGTGGAAAGTGAAAAGGTAAGTGATGACAAGGCTGCACAGTTATCATTTGAAATATCGCAAAAAATTCAAACAGACATGACCTATCCCGGTCAGGTGAAAGTTACGGTGATTAGGGAAACCAGGGCAGTGAATGTTGCAAAATAAATAAATTACAAATACAAAAAAAGGCGTCTAAATGACGCCTTTTTTTATTCATCATAGATATTTACATATCCTTTCTCTGGCATTTCGAAAAACTTTCCGTTAATGAATCTATAGTGTTGATCCAGTTGCTGTATTTGGCGCATGTCATCCTCATCCAAATTAACATTTTGTGCTTTTAAATTGCTTTCAATGTGACTAGGAGTAACAGATTTTGGAATTACCGAATTTCCACGGTTCACATGCCAACCTACCAAAACCTGTGCTGGATGGACATCATGCTTTTGGGCAATGGATTTAATTTCGGGAAGATCAAATAAGTTAGGCTCATTTGCTGCCTTCATCTGCTCAGATCGATCACCAGAGCCCAATGGGGAGTAGGCGGTAAGGTGAATTTGATGATTTTTGCAAAACCTATTGAGTTTAGGTTGTTGTAATAATGGGTGCATTTCAACTTGATTTATTTCTGGTGCTATCTCGCAGTCGGCTATGAGCTCTTCTAGTTTTTTCTCACTGAAATTCGAAACCCCAATATGTTTTGTAAGATTTTCTTTTTGTGCTTTCTCCATGCTCTTCCACGTTTCTCTGATGGGTACTTCAGAAAGTGAAACAAAATCTGCTGCACTTTCCGGCATTGGAATGCCATGTTTGAAAGCAACGGGCCAATGTATAAGGTAAAGATCTAAATACTCTAATTGCAATTTCGAAAGGGATTCCTTTAGTGCGGGAATGACATGCTCTGGATGGTGGGCATCATTCCAAAGTTTGGAAGTAATAAAAAGATCTTCCCTTTTAATGGATCCTTCCGAAAAAACCTCTGAAAGTGCTTCGCCAATCGCTTCTTCATTTCCGTAGATTGCTGCAGTATCAATATGCCGATATCCTTTTTCAATAGCAGCTTTCACAGCTTGCTTTACTTCTTCACCCTTGGCTTTCCATGTTCCCAATCCCACGGCTGGCATGGTATCTCCATTTTTAAATGATAGTGTTTTCATGTATTTGATTTCCCTAAAAATAACAAATACAGTTCTGTCATTTGGGGTTGTTTGAAGATTATAACCTTTTTTTAACCTTTACTTTCTTGGATGGTATTGGTGCATTACCTTAGATAAGTGTGATTTATCAACATGGGCATAGATTTCTGTGGTTGTAATACTTTCATGACCAAGCATTTGTTGAATAGATCGTAAGTCGGCTCCATGCTTTAATAAATGCGTTGCGAAGGAATGCCTGAAGGTATGTGGACTCACCGTTTTTTGAATACCGGCTTTTTCAGTTAAATCTTTTACCATGGCAAAAATCATTGCTCTGGTGAGCGGTTTTCCTCTTCTGTTTAGGAATAGTGTATCGGTTGTTGTTTGTTCATTTTTGCGATGCACCCGAACCTCATGCATATACAACGAAATATATTTAATGGTTGGGGGAGCTATGGGTACAAAACGTTGTTTGTCACCTTTTCCGGTTACCTTGATAAACCCTTCTTCAAAAAATAGATCAGAGATTTTTAGGGTAATTAATTCTGAAACCCGTAAGCCACATCCATACAAGGTTTCAAGGATGGCTTTGTTTCTGGTGCCTTGCGGATGGCTTAGGTCTATGGCTTCAATAATGGCGTCTACTTCTTCTTCGGAAAGTGTTTGAGGTAATTTCTTACCCATTTTTGGGCTTTCCATCAATTCCAACGGATTGGTTTTTCGGTATCCTTCAAAAATAAGATAGCTGAAAAACCCGCGTAGTCCTGAAATAATTCGACTTTGGCTTCGCGGACTTACTTCTTTAGCGACTTGGTAGATAAATTCCTGAATATTTTTTTCTGAAAGGTGAATAGGGGATATTCCCATTTCATTCCTTTCCAGCCAATTTATCAACTTTTGAATATCCCTTGAATAACTTGAAATGGAATTTTGAGAGAGTCCGCGTTCTATGCGAAGGTAATCTTGGTAATCCTTAAGGGCCGCATTCCATTTCATGGCACTAAAGTCTTAAATTATTCTGAAATAATATGTCACAACCAAAAATCCTTTTACCTTCGTACTCAAATAAAATTAACAATTATGAAAAAAGCAATTATTTTATGTACCCTAATGTTAATTGGTACTACCGTATTTTCACAAGGAGTAGATTTTGGCGTTAAAGCTGGTGTAAACTTTGCAAGTATTACAGATGCAACAGGTTTAGACAGTAGAACAGGTTTTGTTGCAGGGGTTTTTGTTGGAGGAAAATTTAATGATAACCTGGGCATTCAAGCTGATTTATTGTACTCACAACAGGGTGCTGAATTTTCCTTAGGTGATTTTAACCTAGACTATGTTACGGTACCAGTAGTTGTAAAATATTTTGTTGCGCAAGGTTTAAATATTCAACTAGGTCCTCAATTTGGAGTTATTGTGAATGATGAAGCACAAACCGTTGTAGGTGAAACAATTAACGATATCGCTACTAATGATTTCGATTTGAGTGGAGTAGTAGGTATTGGTTATGATTTACCTATGGGGATTAGACTGGATGGTCGTTACAATTTTGGTCTTACCGATGTTGCAAAAAGTGCCGATGGTAAGAATAGTGTGGTAACGCTTTCTGTAGGATATTCTTTCTTATAATACCATCACATATGAATTTAAAAACCGCCTATTGGCGGTTTTTTTGTTGATATTCAATTTGTTAACAACTGTGTTAACAAATACGACATTTGCCCTATTCCAACACTAGACTTTTTTTTAGTAACTTAGAAGTATTAATCAAACTATTTACCTTATGAAAAAATTACTTTTACTTATTATGATCGTTGGTGCTGGCTTTACAGCCAATGCACAGTTTACCGCAGGTATTTCCGGAGGACTTCCAATTGGTGACGCTGGCGATTTAGCCACGTTTTCCATTGCAGTAGATTTAGGCTATCTTTTTGAAATTTCCGATAGCTTTTCTGCGGGACCTACAACAGGTTTTTCCCACTCTTTTGGAGATGAAATCAACGTTGGAGGCTTTACTTTTGAAGTAGAAGATGTGCAATTTGTACCACTAGGTGCGGCAGCCCGTGTGGAAGTTGCAGATAGTTTTACTTTAGGAGGTGATGTAGGATATGCCATTGGAATCAACGACGGTAATGATGGTGGATTCTACTATTCTCCAAGAGCCCAGTATTCTGTTAGTGATTTAATTGACATTGTATTTGCCTACAGAGGTGTTAGCCTTGACGGTGGAAGCTGGGATATTATTTCCCTTGGATTGGAATTTGGAATCGACTAATAATTTTTATGTCTAAAATAGAAGGGAGGATATTATATTCCTCCCTTTTTTTTATTCCATAAGGTAAAAATTACCCAAGCAGCAAGAAGTGCAATTGCATATAAAATGATGGCTCCAGTGTAATTTCCGTACAGTAAATATCCTGTAGCGAATAGAAAGGTATACACAAATAGAATTCCGCATAGCATACTTCCCAAGTCTAAGGTAAAACGATCGTGGGACCGTTTAAGCTGAATCCCATCATCACCAACCTTTTCTTTAAATTTATTCCAACCAATTCCATAGGGGGTGACCTTATTGTAAAAACGTGCTAGTGTTTTGGTATTTGTTGCAGGGGTGATAAGTGTTACCGTAATCCAGCACAGACTTGTGATGCCAACTCCCCATAATAACTTTTCATGATCTTGTAATCCTAAATCATATACTTCAAAAACAATTGCAACGATGAAGGACACGATCATTCCAGTGATTTCACTGTAGGCATTTACACGCCACCAAAACCAACGTAGAATAAAAATTAGTCCAGTGCCTGCACCAATCTGTAATAGAATATTAAAAGTGCTTAAAGCACTCTCAAATTGTAACGCTAATAAAGCAGCTAAAATCATAAGGATAACAGTGCTTAAACGACCCACGTTTACCAATTCCTTTTCAGAAGCAGTTTGCTTTACAAACCGTTTGTAGAAATCTATGGAAATATAGGAAGAACCCCAGTTCAAATGTGTTGAAATGGTACTCATGAAAGCAGCTATCAAGGAGGCTACTACCAATCCCAAAAGCCCCGGAGGGAGTTTTGCAAGCATGGCAGGATAGCCTAAATCATGACCCAAAGTCGCATTTGGAAATTCAACTGCAATATCTGATAGATTCGGATAAACAACCAAAGACGCCAAGGCAATCAATATCCATGGCCACGGCCGAAGTGCATAATGTGCAATATTGAAAAGTAGGGTAGCACCTATGGCATTTTTTTCATTCTTTGCTGAAAGCATACGCTGAGCAACGTATCCACCACCTCCAGGTTCGGCCCCAGGATACCAAACGCTCCACCACTGTACCGCAAGCGGGATAATCAGTAAGGTCCAAAGGGTATCAGGGTTATTAAAATCTGGAAGGAAATGTAACTTTCCAGACACGTTTTCATGTGTCAGTAAATTTTGAAGTCCGTTTATTTCATCCAAATTAATAATATATACCGCTGCCCATATAGAGCCTACCATTGCTACTATAAATTGAAGAAAATCTGTTAATATCACTCCACGAAGACCACCAAAGGAACTATAGGTGACTGTAATAATTCCAGCATATACCACAGATTTCCATGGTTCTAAATCGAAGAGGATTCCTCCCATTTTAATGGCTGCCAAGCACACGGAAGCCATAATCATGACATTGAAGAAAACGCCTAAATATAATGCCCTAAAGCCTCTTAGGAACGCAGCTTCCTTGCCACTGTATCGAAGCTCATAGAATTCAAGGTCTGTTAGCACTTCAGACCTTCTCCATAATTTTGCATAGACAAAAACCGTGAGCATTCCCGTTAATAAAAAAGCCCACCAAACCCAATTTCCAGAAACACCATTTTGGCGCACAATATCGGTTACTAAGTTGGGGGTATCTGCGGAAAACGTTGTGGCTACCATAGAAATTCCCAGTAGCCACCAAGGCATGTTCTTTCCGGAAAGAAAGAATTCCTGTGTGTTTTTACCAGACTTCTTGGCAACCAATAACCCGATTACTAAAAAAATTAGAAAGAAACCTCCAATGAGTATCCAGTCTAGCGATGAAAGTGTCATAGTGGAATTAATTTTCTAAAGCCTTGGCCTGAGCCACCCAGCTATCCCGTTCTATTCGATCTGGGAAGAAGTCTATAAGTTCAGTCAATACCGTAATATCTTCGTCCTTAAAATTGCTAATTTGCTTGTAATTGAAGATTCCAATCTCATTCAATCGCTGCTCAATATATGGGCCTATTCCATTGATTTTTGTAAGGTCATCTTTATGGGCTTCAGAGCCATATCCAAAATTCTCAAAATTGAGTACTGGTTTACTTTTGGTATAGTTAATATAACTTGTGCGGGTTTCTTCAATGATTTTTTCAGGGGATTTTGCAATTACTTCTTCCGATTCTGGTAATTCAACTTTGGCTTGCTGCTGTTTGGTGGTTTCTTTTACAACTTCTACAATTTTGGGTTTGATTTCTGTAAAGATGGTTTCAATATCAGAAACAGACTGACTTACTTTTTTAGCATTGCTTTTCCGCTGCATCTTTTTCAGCAACTTTTGGTATTTGGCTTTTTGAAAAACGAAAGCTGCAAAATACCCAATTAAAAAAGTGCTCAACATTAGCAGAAAAATCCCGAAGTAATCGGGGAACGAAGAAAGGAATTCATTGAACTGCTTCATTAACGGGCTTTGTATTTTATTTCAATACGTCTATTTATATTACGGCCATTTTCCGTAGCATTCGTTGCAATAGACTGGGATTCTCCAGCAGAGGAGGCCTCTACGCGGTCTTTATCAATTTGACCTTTGTTAATTAAATACCATCGAACCTGACGCGCAAACTGTAAGCCTAAAAGGTAATTATCATTTGCATTCCCAATGTTGTCTGTATGACCAATAATTTCTAGGGTGGCATTGGGATGCTGCGATAAAATATGTCGTGCTTCTTGCAATAAGTTCCGCAGTGGTTCATTTACAAAAATATCATTATTTACGAATTTTGGGTAAATAGTTTTAGGTTCTGGCAATGAAAATTTTGCGGCTTTAATTCTAACTGTATCTAACTTACTGAAATAAAAGGAAATACCATTTTCAAAAGTACCAGTATTTGAAAAAGATAAATCTTTAATCATGGGTTTAACGAGTATTTTTTCTGAAGGCACCCCCATTTCTTCCAAAATCTGTTCTATTTTCCTTCCTCGTTGAATCCCGAAGTTTGGGGCTTCCATATTTTCCGAGGCATCATACAATGAAATAATATGCACTTCTTTTTCTGGGTGTTCTAACAAGTAGGTATTGATTTTGTATTTAAAATCTATGGCAACACTAGGTACTTCTAGAGTTGAGGTATTCTTTTGAATGGATATTCCTTCCGGATAATAAAAAATAACATCTCCGGTATCACTAACCCCCTTTAAACCTTGCCCTAAATTGTTCAAAAAAGAAGGATCATTCGTATTTTCCTCTAATTGTAAACTATCAATATTTAATGATTCTTGATTGATATTGGAAAGGGTAGGTAATTGTTCTTCCTTCATTGGATTGATGTTTACAATGGAATCCTGTAAACTTAAATCTTTCTTTTGGGTGTTGGGTTGAAGCCAAGAGTATAGCCAAATGCCAAAAAAGGACCAAATCAAAAAGACCAAAAAGGCGATTAAAAAATTTTTCATTCAGTGGGGGCTGTAATGATTTAAATTAACTAGTTTACTGGCTAATAAACAAACTTACGAAATTCTTATGGCTGTAAGAATATTCTCTTCTACTTTTTATTCGTAAAATACGCTTGTTATGACACAACACTGGACTCATGAATATACAGATAATCTTTTTTACAGGATTGACGAAAACACCCGTATGATCCACAAAGCGCTATCCCATATTTCTGATGAGGAACTTTGGAAACGGCCAAATGTACAATCCAACAGTATTGGAAACTTACTTTTGCATTTATGTGGAAATATTCATCAATATGCAATTTCGGCACTTGGAAACAAAAACGATGAGCGAAATAGGGATGTTGAATTTGATACGAATGATGGTTATACGAAATTAGAATTGATGAATAAACTGGAAGAAACCTTGGAAAAGGCAAAAGATACAATGAATGCTCTTTCAGAAGCAGACTGGCTTAAGCATAGATCTGTTCAAGGATTTCGATTCTCCGGTATTGGGATTGCTCTACACGTGGTTGAGCATTATTCCTATCATACGGGGCAGATTGCTTGGTGGGTGAAACAAATGAAAAATGTAGATTTAGGCTTTTATGACGGTATTGATTTGAATCAGAAAAACAACTAAAAAAGAGGGGAGAACCCCTCTTTCTAAAGTTAATTTGGTTTACTTCAGCCACCCTTTGGCTTTTGCCGATTTACTATAAAAATAGAAAAACAGCCCAAGTACAGTTACTATTGCTGGCATAACTGGGGTTGAAGGACCGAATACTTCCATGGCATCTGTTCCAAACAGCCAATAAGCCATTTGTACAATTACAGCGATAAGCGATAGTAGAAATAATGGCACAGACCATTTCTTTCTCGCAATTAAAAGAAGGGAGGCAATTAGTCCAGACCAAACGGCAATTGCAAAAATAGCGACATGCCAAGTAGGAAGCGCATTCCATACCAGTTGTTGTTCTTCAGTTAGGGTGGCTAGCATTTCCTCTTTCCATAAGGTAGTGGAAAGGTACTGAAAGGCCCCCATGATGTTCCATAATACAGCGATTACAGCAATGACCCAAAAAAGGGTGTTTGGTTTGTTAGTTGTAGTCATCATTAAAATTGGTTTAGAATTGTTTACAAAAGATACAAAAATATTCCTGTATCTTTAGCTGTAAACAAAAAAGCCATGTATAATACCATTCCCAAAGATGCATTTTTATTTTTGAAAGATTTGAAGAAAAATAACCATCGAGATTGGATGCAGGAGCATAAAAAAAGGTATCAAAACAATGAAAAAGCCTTGAAAAAATTTTATGCAGAAGTTGAAAAAGGACTCAATAAAACAGATCAAATTGAAAAGCTGAAAGTATTTAGAATCAATCGCGATATACGCTTCAGTAATGATAAAACCCCTTATAACGTTCACCGAAGTGTAAGTTTTACGAGGGCAGGGGAACACCGCAGAGGTGGATATTACCTTAGATTGGAACCGGGAAATTCATTAATGGCAGGCGGATTCTTTCAACCAGAACCAAAAGATCTTTTGCGAATTCGGAAGGAATTTGAAATGGACCCAGATCCTATTCGCAAGATTCTTTCCAAAGATTCCTTTCAGAAAGCCTTTGGCGGTTTTGTACAGGAATATCGGGTAAAAACAGCTCCAAAGGGTTTTAGCAAAGACGACCCTAATATTGACCTCATTCGGTTGAAAAGCTTTTTTGTAACCCATCACTTTACCGATGATGAAGTATTAGCTCCAGACTTCAAAGACCAATTGCTTTACCATTATAAACTATTGCGGCCCTTTTTTGATTATATGAGCGAAATACTTACCACAGATTTTAACGGTGTATCCTTATTGGATTAATAGGCAGCTGCATATTCAAGCAACTGAATGTTACTTTTAATGCGCTCCTTTACAATGTTCATCATTCGTTTGTTAAGTGCAGATGAATTTTGAATATAGGTTTCATATTCACTAATGGTAAATTGCCCAATGACCATTCCTTTAAGTGAATTTCGGAATTTCATGTCCTTATGGATCGCATTTTCAATGTAATCCAGTTTTTTTTCTATGGAAAGATCGTAGAATACATTTTTGTGTTTCCGTGCGTAATTCCGAAAGGCCGCCAATAATAAATCACTCTGTAATTTAATGACGGGCCGTAAGGTATTGTTTTGGAAAAATTCTTCGGAAGACATTCCTGTGTGGAGTTGAACCGTTGGAATCTCGGGGCGTAGTCCCAAAAGGACTTCATCTCTTGTGTCCATGATTTGGTTTTTTTTAAAAGTAGGGAATAGATTCTGCATCTGAAGCCTGCAAATGTTAAGTTATACACAATGATTTCAACAATCATAGTAGAAGCCTTATCTTTAAAATAAAAAGATGAAAACTGTTACCTCTGTGAATCCTTACACAGGAGAGTCGCTTCACAGCTATCAAAAACATTC
This sequence comes from uncultured Alteromonas sp., assembly GCA_964495885.1. Classification (GTDB taxonomy): domain Bacteria; phylum Bacteroidota; class Bacteroidia; order Flavobacteriales; family Flavobacteriaceae; genus PALG01. Next base: position 28,240 of record CAZBWO010000012.1, read on the forward strand.
CAACAAAGAAGTACAAGAATTATTGGAAAATGCCCATGAACAATTTTTGAAGTGGAAAAATACTTCTTTCGATACTCGTAAATCGTATATTTTATCGGTAGTAGATGTGCTGGAAAAGAACAAAAAAGACTATGCTAAAACCATGACGCTGGAAATGGGGAAACCCATCTCCCAGTCTATTGCCGAAATCGAAAAATGTATTTGGCTTTGTGAATATTATGCCCAACACGCTGAAAGTCAGTTACAGGATATCATCATCGAAACCGATGCCCAGAAAAGTTACGTGCGCCATGAACCACTTGGGGTAGTCTTGGCGGTAATGCCTTGGAATTATCCTTTCTGGCAAGTTTTTAGATTTGCCATTCCTTCCCTTATGGCGGGAAATGTAGGAGTGTTAAAGCATGCCTCTAATGTTTTTGGTAGCGCGCTGCATATTGAAAAAGTATTTGAAGAAGCAGGATTGCCTAAAGGCTGTTTTACAACCTTACTCATCAATAGTGATGGGGTAGAGGCAGTAATTGAAAACCCTTTGGTAAAAGCAGTTACCCTTACCGGAAGTGGTCCCGCAGGGGGGGCGGTGGCTTCTTTAGCCGGAGAGCACTTAAAAAAGACCGTATTGGAGTTAGGCGGAAACAACGCCCTTATCGTTTTTGAAGATTGTGACATCGCTTCAACGGTGGAAACCTGCGTGAATGCCCGATATCAAAATACGGGTCAGAGTTGTATTGCAGGAAAGCGTTTATTGGTTGCCGAAAGTATCAAAGAAGAATTCATATCAAAATTAAAAGTCAAAATTCAATCACTGGAATCTGGAAACCCCATGGATAAAGATACCTACATTGGTACCCTAGCCCGTGAAGATTTAGCAAAGGATTTGGAGAAACAGGTACAGGATTCATTAAATATGGGAGCTGTTTTGGAACTTGGAGGTAAAGGCTGTGATGCGTATTTTGAGCCTACGCTCGTTTCTAATGTAACTCCAGAGATGCCCATGTTTAAGGAAGAAACTTTTGGTCCTGCGCTAAGTGTGACAACCTTTGCTTCGGAAGAAGAAGCGATTAAACTATCTAATGACTCAAGATTCGGACTTGGAGTTTCGTTGTTTTCAAAAGACATTGAAAGAATGGAAACTTTAATTCCGCAGTTTGAAGAGGGGGCGGTATTCATTAATGAGTTGGTAAAAAGTGACCCACGCTTACCATTCGGTGGAGTGAAGGAGAGCGGCTACGGAAGGGAGCTAAGTCAGCAGGGCATTTTGGAATTCGTCAATCAGAAAACCATTTATATCAAAAAATAAACCCCGAAGAATCCTTCAGGGTTTACTTTATTGAAAAAAAATTTAACTTATTTCTCTAGGAATTCCATTTTGGATTGCACCGTTGGCTTTTCCATATTGGCCTTATCCGCAAAACTGTAAAATTTCTTTCCTTCTTTGTCCAATATTTTTTGATACGTCATCTTGGCTTCCTCAAATTCTTTGGAGATAAGAACATAGTTTTGTTTTTGTGCTCCTGAAACACGATCGTAACTAGACGCAATATTGGAATATAATTCACCCATGCGCTCCCTAAGTTCAGGTTCTGCGGAAGCTACATAGTTATCTCCACTGGTAATCACCAATTCTTTCCGAAGGGATTCAAGGGCGTCATAAAAAGCCTGCGCTTTCTTTTTGCCACTAGGCTGATCCTCCATTACTTTTTCGGCAAATTTTTGATGCTCCCGAAGCTCGTACACCATATAAGCCAAATCTTCTACCATATCAAACATTTCCGAAGTCATTAGCTCTTGTTCCTTCCTTTCTTCCAAAGTAGCCAAGGATGAATCATCGTAGGTCAACTCTATGACCTGCTCATATTGGTTCTTTCCTTTAGTAAGGATAATCTTATATTTTCCTGCAGGTACTCTTTTAGCGGTAAATCCACTAAACGAAAAAGTTTTTCCTTCTGCCATTTTAGGAATGGAAGAAGTGAAATTCCAATTCACCACATTAATACCTTTCGATTTACCAGGTGTGATGCTAGCCACCTTATTTCCGTTCATGTCTTGTATTTCCATGGTCATTTTTCCAAAGGTGTGTCTTTTCTTCAGGTAGTAAATAATACGTGCCGCTGTGGAACGGTTTTCCCCCACAAACTGGGTTTCCCCACCAAAACTTCCGGAAAAACCACTTTGCTCTGCCATCATAAAAGGATTTGTCTTAAAAAAGTGTACATCCTTGGAAAGTACTTCCTGGTTAAGTTCCCGTAACGGACTAATATCATCTATGATAATGACACCCCTTCCGTGGGTACCCATGACCAAATCATTGGTTTCCTTTTGAAGGTCAATAAAATGAACCGCTACGGAAGGCATATTGTTTGTAAACTTAGACCAGTTTTTCCCTCCATTTACCGTAACATACAATCCCATTTCGGTGCCAAGAAACAACAAGTCTTCATTTTCATAATCCTCTTGAATGTTTCTAGCGAAGGCATCTTTTTCAAAATCCTCTGAAACGATGCTCTTCCAAGTTTTTCCATAATCTGAGGTTTTAAGGGCATAGGTTTTAAAATCTCCTTTGGTATGACCGTCAAAGACAGCATAGGCAGTTCCTTTGCCGTGCACACTTGCTTCAATATGGTATACCCAAGTATTTGCAGGGACTCCCACTAAGTTAGGAGTGACATTGTTCCAGGTTTTCCCACCATCTGTTGTGACCTGCACATTTCCATCGTCTGTTCCTACCCAAAGTATGTTTGCATCTAGAGGCGATTCTGCAATTGTAAAAATAGTGGTATGGTTTTCAGCGCCACTATTATCCATGGAAAGCCCACCGGAATCTGCCTGATTCTGTTTTGCGGGGTCATTAGTCGTTAAATCTGGTGAAATAATACTCCATGAATCACCCATGTCATCGCTTCGGTGTACAAACTGACTTCCCATATAAAAACGGTCTGGATAATGAGCACTTACCGCCATTGGGGCATTCCAGTTGAACCTTAACTTCGGCATCCCTTCTTCCTCTAGAGGCTGAATGGTTTTGGTTCGGTTTTTATCTACGTCATAGCGCCAAACATTTTCTGCCCCTTGCATTTCAGAATAAATAATATTCTTGGTAGGGTGTTTCAGTACTCTAAATCCATCACCAACCCCAACACTATTCCAGTCTCGTGCATTCACGCCGCCAGGGGAGGAGTTGGGACCCCACCAGCTTCCATTATCCTGAAGTCCGCCATAAACATTATATGGACTTTCATTATCCACACTAATTTGATAAAATTGGGAAAGAGGTAAATCTTCAACAATTTCCATAACGGTCCCTCCATTCCATGAGCGGTAAAGTCCGCCATCTGTAGCACAAAATAGCATATCGCTGTCTTTAATGTGGAAGGCAATATCGTGTATGTCACTATGCATATTTCCCAGTGGTTTGAAGGTTTTTCCTCCATCCCGGCTAATAGAACCAGTTAGTCCAGCCTTTACAATGACATCTGGGTTTCGGGGGTCTATCACGATTCTTGAAAAGTAGAAGGGACGTACCGTTAACCCAAAATCCCCATTAAGATGTTCCCATGATTCCCCAGCATTGGTAGATTTCCAGAGTCCGTTGGTTTCCTTTTCCCCTGTTTCCAAAACAGCATAAAGGATGTTGTTGTCACTTGGCGCAATAGCTACTGCAATTCTTCCCAGTTTTCCTTCAGGAAATCCTTTCTGAATTTTTTTCCAGGTTTTTCCGCCATCAATTGATTTGAAAAGCCCGCTATTTGCACCTCCCGAATTGAAACTCCATCCCGTTCTTCTGAATTCCCACATGGAAGCATATAAAACATTGGGATTTTTGGGATCCATGATAAGATCACTAACCCCTGTAGAAGTATTGATGTACCAAATTTTTTCCCAAGTGTTTCCACCATCAACAGATTTGTATACCCCACGGTCTTCACTATCACTCCACAAGGCTCCAAGGACGCCTACATACATTTCCTTTGTATTGTTAGGATTTATCACCACAGAGGTAATGCGCTCACTATTTTCAAATCCAGGGATTTCTTTCCAGTTGCTTCCACCGTCTGTAGATTTGTAAAGACCTCGTCCAATAGATACAGAATTTCGGGTCCAAGTTTCCCCAGTTCCTACCCAAATGGTATTGTCTGGGTCTTTTGGATCTAGGGTTATCACCCCGATAGATTGTGGGTAATCGTCAAAAATTGGACTGAAGGTAGCTCCGCCATCTCCAGATTTCCATACACCACCACCAGCAGCTCCAATGTAAAGAATACGTGCATTGGAAGGGTGCATTTCAATGTCATTGATACGTCCGCTCATCAAAGCAGGACCAATATGACGAGCCCTAAGATCGCCAAACAATTGCTTCCCTGAAAGAGAGATTTCCTGTGCATTGGAAACACAAGGGATCATCAACAAGAACGCTAAAAGTACTTTTAAGAGTTTCATAGGAGTTGTTTTTTGGTTAAAAAAAATCCCTGACAAGCAGGGATTTTAAGATTTATAAAAGTTGTTATTCTTTTGTAGGCATAGAGAAATTTACTTCGCTAACATCAGGATTCACATCAATGGATTCAATTTTGATCACTTGTCCTACTTGTCCGCCAAATTTCATGGTAATAGTGTAAGGATAAAAGATATCACCAGCTTCTTGGTAGTCGCTATAAACTGTTTGGACAGTGGTTCCTTTTTGTGGACCACTATTAATAGTTGATTCACTTATAATTGGAACGAAATTTTCTGCATCAAAATAGTAGGTGGTAAAATTATCTTCTTCAACACCATCCACGGACACTTTGTTTTTGGTAAGTTTGATTTTATAGGTGTTTACTCCTTCAATCACTTCTTCTCCTAACAATTCCAATGCATATCCATTTTCTGTATAGTTTAAAAAAGGATCTGGAAATTCCTGTGCTTCATTTTTCTTGTAATTTTCAGTGGTTTCTGCATCTTGAGCTTCCGGTTGCATGGTTTGCATATTCATGCCCCACATTTGTTTTCCATCAAAAGCTTGTGGAATAAATGTCTGTCCTTGAAGACTTACTTCGGTAAGCATTTTTCCATCAGACATCATTGTTTGGGTAAAATCAAAACTTTGAGGGCCAAATTCAGCTTTACCAGACATTTTCATTCCTTCAATATTTTGCCATGCTTCTTTTCCTCCGGTATTTTCAAAATAGTTGTCTATGATTTCTTCGGCAGTTTGCGCAGAAGCTACCATTGTACCAAAGGCAACGAAAAGGATCCATAACGTATTTTTTACTGTCTTCATGTTGTATGTGTTTCGGTTTTATGTAAAGGTAAGTATCTGAACGGAAAAATTTGTTACAGCTTTTCTAAAATTTTTGGTAGGGCATTCCTTTCAAAAATGAATATCTTTACGGAAAACCAATTATATGAAATTTGGAAAAGTAGACGATCCGGGAAGTATCAATTTTACATTACCTGAAGATCACCCTGAAACAGCTACCATTCTTCAGAAAGAAGAAATTAAGTCTCCTCCTGAAGTTTACGTAGGTTGTGCCAAGTGGAATAAAGCAGATTTGAAAGGTTTTTATCCACGGGGAACCAAGGATGAATTGGCGTATTATTCCACCCAATTTAATTCCATAGAACTCAATGCTACTTTTTATAGAATTTTTCCGGCAGATGTTTATGCAGGCTGGTATGAGAAAACACCAGCAAACTTCCGGTTTTTCCCTAAAATGTTTCAAGGGGTGACCCATTGGAAACGTCTAAATGATTTTGAGGCATACCTTAATGATTACTTGTTGAATACTTCCAACCTAAAAGAAAAACTACAAATGCCTTTCGTGCAGATGCATAATAACTTTTCACCAAAATGGATAGATAGATTACCTGCATTTTTTGAGGCCATTCCAAAAGATATGAGTATTGCGGTAGAATTTCGGCATAGCGATTGGTTCAATGATGCGCAGGTTGCCAATGAATTGTATGCGATGCTAGAGGAATATAAAGTAACCAATCTTATTGTGGATACTGCTGGACGAAGGGACCTTTTGCATATGCGTCTTACCACGCCAACAGCCTTCATTAGATATAATGGCGCAAACCATACTTCAGATTACGATCGATTGGATGACTGGGTAGACCGCTTGGAAAAATGGACAGGGCAGGGGCTTCAGCATATTTACTTTTTTGTACATCAAAATGTAGAACGGGCATCCCCGTTACTTTCCGCATATTTTATAAAAAAAATAAACGAACGTTTGGGAACCAATCTACATATTCCAAATATGGATAATCCTAAAGACGAGTATTAATGAGATTTCACACTAGAAAATGGGTAAAGCCCCAAGATTTAAACCCCAATGGAACTTTATTTGGGGGTAGGTTATTAGAATGGATTGACGAAGAGGCAGCTCTTTACTCCATCATTCAATTGGAAAACCATCGAGTGGTCACTAAATTTATGAGCGAGATAAACTTTAGTAGCTCTGCCAAGAAAGGGGATATTGTTGAGATAGGAATTGAAGTATTGAATTTTGGAAAAACCTCCATGACGCTGGGTTGTGAAGTACGTAATAAAATGACTCGAGAGACCATCATTACCATTGAAAAAATCATCATGGTGAGTTTGGGAAATGATGGTAAGCCAATTCCACATGGAAAAAGCACTGTAGAATATGTGAAGGATAGACTTGACGAAGATTAACGAGCGGTAAGGCTTTCCAAGTCTTTTCCGCTGGGTCTTTCATATAGTTCCAATCCAAAATATGAAGTAGCTGCGATGATATGGTCTAAAATATCAGACTGGATATGTTCATAGTTTTCCCAACGCTTATCCCTGCTGAAACAATAGATTTCTACGGGGATTCCATATTCGGTGGTGGGCAAATAACGCACCATGAGGAATAAATCCTTATTGATCGCCGGACTTTCATGTAGGTAGGCGTCAATGTATTTTCGAAAGACTCCAAGGTTTGTTTGGTTCCGACCGTTGATCAAAAGAGATTTGTCAATATTGTTTTTTGTATTGAATTTAATGATATCACTCTCCCGATGTTCCAAATAGGGTTTGATAAGCCCAATCTTTTTCAGATCCTCCACTTCTTCAGGAGAAAGAAACTTTACAGAATTTTGTTTGATCAATAAAGGACGTTTAATTCTTCGACCATCGGATAATTGCATCCCTCGCCAATTCTGAAAGGAATCTGAAATTAGACTATAGGTTGGAATGGTGGTAAACGTATTGTCCCAGTTTTGCACACGTACAGTAGCCAAATTGATTTCGGTAACGATTCCATCTGCTCCAAATTTGCTGAAGGTAATCCAATCGCCAATTCGCACAATATCGTTCACCGAAACTTGAATACTGGCCACAAAACCTAAAATGGTATCCCTAAAAATAAGAAGGATTACTGCGGAAGCTGCTCCCAAAGTGGCAACACTCACAATAGAATAACCTGTTAGTACATTCACCGAGAAGAAAATGGCCGCACCCCATGCAAAAATCATTAATACCTGTTGGTAGCTATCCAACGGTTTGTCACTAAGCCGCTCATTGGTTTGTTGAAGGTAATGTTTGGTACTTCTTAGAATACTTCGCAATATGAAAAGCGAAAGCACTACCAAATAAACAATAGCCAGTGTTGCAAAAAAACGGGAAGTTTTGGGATATTCGTTAAAAATGATGGGGATGATATACCATAGGAAAGCCCATGGGACCAGATGTGCAACAAATCTGGGGAAGTTACTTTGTACCAGGAAATCGTCAAACGTATTTTTAGTTTTATTGCTGAATACTTTAAAAATCTGAACAATGATGTTTCTAGTAATAATATCCAATAAAACAACAATAAGCAATCCAACCAATGCGACGACTGCTGTATTCAGCAATGTTGCCCAAAAAGGTTCCATCCCTTGTTCTATAAGGTAATTCTGAATCCATTCGGTATATTGGATGATTTGCTCTTTTTTCATCTTAGGTATTTTCGCTCAACGTAAAATGGACCAAACGGCAATACCGCACAAAGCAAAACAATTGCTAAAATGCTGGAAGTCCATTGTTGTTTCTCTTTCATAAAAATGGCAGCAGCAATGTAAGCCATAAATAAAATTCCATGGGCCATGCCAACTACTTGTACCATAGCAGGCCAATTCCAAATGTATTTAAGAGGCATTGCGATTCCTAATAAAATTAGGAACGAGATAGCCTCTAGTGTACTTATCCATTTAAATTGCTTTACAGACAACTCCATTTTCTGAAAATTTTTGCAAAGATACCAATTGCCATTTGCTATTTCCACTTTTAAGAAACTTTTATGGACAGGGTAGGGGTTCGTTCAAAATGGGGTACTGATAATTCTTTAGAAAGCTGAAGTGCCACCATTCGGTGCGAATAGGTTGAAAGCCAAATTTTTTCATTCCGTCCAGTAAAACTTTTCGGTTTTGAAGGATGGTATCAGAAAGTTTTAAATAGTCAATATGCGCCTCCCTTCCGAAGAAATCATAGTCGGTACCCATATCCAATTCACATTCTTCCAAAGTAACCAAAGTAAGATCTACAGCGGCACCTCTATTATGAATAGAGCCTTTTCCGTAGGGATTGGCTACATAAGCAGCATTAGGGACTTTTTCCCACATTTTCTTTTGAATATCCAACGGCCGGTAGCAATCAAAAACCTTTATTTTATAACCCATTTTTAAAAAATGCAGATTGGCTTTATGCAATGCTTCAGCAACATCAGTTTGCAATAAACATTTTCCGCAATCATATAATTCCACTCCCACAAAATTATTGGTTGTGGCATATCTAATTTCATAAGAAAAATCTGGACTTAAGGAAGCAATATTGATAAGCTTTGATTGAGCAGTTCCAACCATAAAAAAAATAAAATAGAGTATTCCGAATATTGGAAGTCGCATATTTTTTTTCTAATTTGACTAAACTTACAAAAATTACCCATCTCTATGAACAACATTGAAGGAAAAGTAGCTCTGATTACAGGGGGAACAAAAGGAATAGGCTTCGGAATAGCAGCCGAATTATTAATGAAAGGTGTTAATGTGGCTATTACTGGCCGAAGCCAGGAGACTATTCGAGAAGCTATTCAGGAATTGAAAAAGAAATCCAATCATAACGCCTATGCCATTGGTGTGGAAGCAGATGTTCGAAATTTTGAAAGTCAGAAAGAAGCGGTTACTCAAATATTGGAGGAATTTGGGAAGATAGATTTTGTCATTGCCAATGCAGGGCTGGGGCATTTCGCTCCTGTACAGGATCTTACCATTTCTCAATGGAATGAAACAATAGACACCAATCTTACGGGAGTATTCTTTACCTTAAAGTCAACGGTGAAGGAACTTATAAATTCGAAAGGATATTTTATTACCATTTCAAGTTTGGCAGGGACCAATTTTTTTGCCAACGGAAGTGCTTACAACGCAAGTAAATTTGGACTAACCGGATTTACGCAAGCCGCGATGTTGGATCTTAGAGGATATGGAGTTAAGGTTAGCACCATTATGCCAGGTTCTGTGGCTACATATTTTAATGGGCATACACCAACAGAGCAGGATGATTGGAAAATTCAGCAGGAAGATATTGGAAAGATTGTCGTAGACTTATTGGAGATGCACCCTCGTGCCTTGCCTAGTAAAGTTGAAGTAAGACCTGCCATTCCAAAAAGTAAATAACAAAAAAAACAGCCTCCAAAATGGAGGCTGTTTCATTAAGCAGGCAAGTATGGATTAGTTTGCACTGAGTAATGCCAAGAATTTATCTAGGTTTGGTAAAATGACAATTCGGGTTCTACGGTTCGTAGAGCGTCCTTCTTTGGTTTCATTTTCGGCAATCGGTTGATAACTACTTCTTCCAGCGGCAATAAGCTTTGCAGGATCAACATCATAGTCTTCCTGTAGTTTTCTAATAACAGCTGTAGAACGTTCCACACTTAAATCCCAATTATCTTTAATGTAGGATCCTGGTTTTACAGTTTGAGCATCCGTGTGTCCTTCGATTAACACTTCCATAGCTGGTTCACTATTGATAACATCTGCCAAACGTTGTAGTAGGTTATTGGCTTTAGGGTTTACCCTATAGCTTCCAGAAGTAAATAACAACTTGTCTGAAACGGTAATCATTACTACTGTTTCATCAATATCAATATTGATATCGTCCTCTTCGCCTTCTCCAACCAAAGACTCATCTAGGTTTTTCTTAAGATTATACGAAATGATAAGATTCATAGAGTCCTCCAGTGTTCTTGCCTGTGCCAATTCTTCTTGGTTTACGTTGGCCAAAGCTACTTTCATTTGTTGCTTGTCTTTTTTGGAGAGTACTACATTTCCATAATTTCGGAGACTGTTGTTTTCCAAATCTGTGTTGGCATCACTCAAGGATTTGATTTTAGCGTTGTAATTGGCAACCCGCTCTTCAATTTTGGCCAATTTGCTTTCCATTTCTTCATTTTCAACTTTGGCTTTCACCAATTCAGATCGTGTTTCGTTGTATTGGCTTTCCAATTCAACATACTTTTTTTTGGATACACAGGAAACCAATGTGATGCTTCCTGCCAAAATGGTTAGTGTCATTAAAGTTTTCATAGTACTAAGTTTTTTGGTTTGTGCTAATATAATGGCAGTATGCACTAAATTATTCCTTAAGGAATGCTATACTTTTGTTAATAGTTTATTTAAAAATGCTTTTCTTGTTAATGTTTTGCGAAATAGCATGAATACAATATGGCTTGGGTATTTTTTTGTTATTTTTAAATAAAATAAAGTAGATGATACAAATACCAACAGACGTGCCTAATCCAGATAATAACACCCCTATAGATTTAACCAATATCGTTGACATTCTTTTATATATTGTAGCGCCTATTGTATTGATTGTCTTTTATATATTGCTTCGGAAACAATCTAGAAAAAAACAGAATGATCAATCTGAAGATAATTAATTTTGGCGCAATAATTGTTGAGTGAACATTGCTATGAAATATATACTATTATTTATTTTCGGAATTATTCCATTGATAGCCACTTCGCAGATTGACACCAATTCTAATACTGTTGAATTTGAAATCAATGATGTCAATACGCCTTCCGAAAATGGATTGGAAATGCCTCCCAGAAAAATACCTAGTCTAACACCACCCCAAGACGATGACAAGCCCAAGGTCAATATCAATTTAGGAGAAGAAGAGGAGCAACCTATTTCCATTACAACCAATGACGGACTATTGGAAAATAAATACGATAAAGCTCCCAAAGCATTTCAAAAAGACAACAAACCCATCCCAAAATATGCAAAAGACCAATTTTTGGGCGATGTCAAAACAAATGCAAACTTTGTAAATGTGCGATACCGTGATCACGAAGCTGTTGATGGCGATTTGATTAGGGTTTTCGTAAATGGAGATATTGTACAATCCAGTGTTTCCTTGGGCGGTTCATTCGCAGGTTTTACACTTACATTGGAACCAGGCGAAAACAGGATTGAATTCCAAGCACTTAATCAAGGTTCTTCTGGTCCCAATACGGCTGAACTTCATGTATATGATGATAACGGATTCATTATTTCAGCAAAAGAATGGAACCTACTCACTGGCAGGAAAGCTACCATTGTTGTTTTCAAAGAAGAATAATTAAGGTGCTTGCCATTCTGAAAGAAGAAGCGGATAATTTTTAATAACGGTATTCATTTCATCTTTGGATAAGTTTTCCAACTTTTTACCAAATACTTCCAAAGCCATTTCTTGCCGTAAGGTTAAATAAGCATTTGAAATGGCATTTTGTATTTTAATGTAATCTTGGTATTCACTATTAGGATGTGCATTTAAATAAAGCACTGCTTTTTTAGGGCTTTCTGAAAGGCTATCTACTTTTTTACCCTTGCAATAAGTACACTGGCCGTTTCCGTTGTTGTCCACAAAATTTATAATTCGGGTTGTTGCTTCTGAAAAAACTGCTTTTTCTTCATTGATTAATAATGCACCTTCAGCATTTAGCTGAAGTGTCAATATATTTCTTCTTTTGGTAATAGTGGCGCACTCTTTTGTTGGGCATTTCTGCGGAAGTGTTCTTGGAATTCCTTTGTCCTTTGAAAAAGTAGTACTGACTAAGAAAAAAATTAAAAGTAAAAAGGCAATATCTGCGGTGCTACCTGCTTGAATTTCGGGGATGGGTTTTCTGTTTTTCATGTGACGATGGTTTTAAATCTTTCAAATTCAAGGACAAAAAAAATGCCATGCATTTGTTAGCATGGCATTCTAAGCTCTTCATTTATAAACCATCGGAAGATTATTGTTCTTCCATCTTCTCCATTAAATCATCATAACTTTCAATATTTAAATACATCTTTCCACCCAGCATAACAATTGGAGTATCTAATTTACCAAGTCTTTCAGCACCTCCCACCAATGCACCTGAAATTTGTCTTTGTACATTCTCGTCTTCCGAAACTATAACGGTACGAAACTTATATGGACTTTCTTTTAAAGGAGCAATTAGGCTATCGCATTTAGCAGTACAACTATCTGGGATGAATAAAGTGATGGGTTTTTTGGGATCTACCTTTATCAATTTGAAAGGGGCTCTTACAACCCTTCTGGAAAGACTATCACTAACATTAAGCTTGTAGCTGTAGAGTGCTTGTTTTCCACGATCTACTATTAAGGTAGCGATGTTTACTTTGGAAGTAGCAGGAACACGATAGGTTCTGGTTACTCCACCTCTTTGCCTAAATTGGGTTCCTTCAATTTCAATAGAAACATCAAGATCTACTAAATTCTTATTTACGGCATACAATAATAACCGATTTGCATTCTTCTCTTCTTCAATTTCAACAGGGATTAAATCTTGACCAAAGATTGTTGTCAGGGAAAAGCATAAAAACAGGGAAAGGAGTAACTTTTTTGTCATAAAACTTCTTTTTTAGCGAATATACTAATAATTGGAGAATTGCCATAAATAGCTCTATTTTTATAAAAATAGGTAAAGCCTTGGAAATCTTTGAAGGTCCTCTTGAAAATTAAAAGTAACTTTAATGAATCCTAAATAAATTTCTATGAAAATTTTTAAGTCGTGTTATTTGTTGTTTGTTGCGTTGGTATGCTTCATTAGTAGCTTTGCCCAAGATATTCGAGGATTGCATCGGGAAGAACTAGATGATGAATTCGTAATTGTAGATAAAACCAGTATGCAAAGAAGCACCCCTTATCAAACAGAAGGTGATTTTTACTTCACTAGGCAGGTTAATGTAGACGGAAACGGGCAAAACATTATTGGTGATGCCGCTAACGAACCTTCTATAGCAGTAGACCCTACCAATCCTTTTAGAATGGTTATTGGCTGGCGGCAGTTTGATACCGTAAATAGTAATTTCAGACAAGCGGGATATGGATATTCTCTAGATGGAGGACTTACATGGACTTTTCCTGGAGTTTTGGATCCTGGAAATTTTAGATCAGACCCTGTGTTGGATTTTGATTCAGAAGGAAATTTTTATTACAACAGTCTCCAAAGTAGTTTTGCATGTGATGTGTTTAGAATTACAGATGGGGGAACGGTATGGTCAAGTCCTGTTTCGGCTCAGGGAGGTGATAAGCAATGGATGGAGATTGACAGAAGCGGTGGAATAGGGGAAGGTCACAATTATTCCTATTGGAATGAAAACTTTACCACTTGTGCGCCAGGCGCTTTTACCCGTTCAACAGATGGAGGTTTATCTTTTGAAGATTGTGAATCAATAACTGGGAGTCCGTTTTGGGGAACACTAGCGGTAGATGGAAATGGCGATTTATATATTACCGGTAGGAGTGGAACTGAAATCATAGTGGTTAAGTCTACTAATGCGAAAGATGGATCGCAAACAGTAGTATGGGATTTTTCAACGGTGGTAGATTTAAATGGTACTTTGGGGATATTCCCCCTTGTTAACCCTGAAGGATTATTAGGTCAGGCTTGGGTTGATGTTGATGTTTCGGGAGGGCCTGGAGATGGAAATGTGTACGTTTTAGCTACGGTGGTGAATAATGACGACCAAGGCGATGTAATGTTTGCCAAAAGTACAGATGGGGGAACAACTTTTGAAGCACCACAGCGTATCAATACAGATCCTGAAGGCAATTTTAATTGGTTCGGGACAATGAGTGTAGCCCCTAATGGGCGAATTGATGTTATTTGGTTGGATACAAGTGAAGACCCAAATAATATCCTTTCCAAATTGTATTATACGTTTTCAAATGACCAAGGGACAACATGGGTGACGCCAACTGCTATTTCAGAAGCTTTTGACTCTACTGTTGGGTGGCCACAACAAAATAAGATGGGAGATTATTTTGATATGGTAAGTGATAATGAGGCCGCCCATATTGCTTGGGCTAATACTTTAAATGGCGGGCAGGATGTATTCTATACAAAGGTAATTCCGTCATTGTTATCAGTTAATTCATTCTCCCTTGAAAGTATGGAAATGAGTTTATTTCCAAACCCAGCAAAGGAAAAGGTTACCATAACATTAGCTTCTGCTATTGAAGATGCAACAATTGAGGTGTTTGATATTCTCGGAAGAAAAGTGCAAATAATTTATGAAGGAAGCATTGAAAAAAATCAGGAGTTCGTGTGGGATATTTCGAAGGAACAGTTAAGCGGACTCTACTTTGTTGTGTTACAGTCTGCTAACGCTACTGAAATAACAAAATTAATAACACAAAATTAACAAAATATTTAGTTTTTTTTAAGATAAAATGTTGTGAAGTATCGATAAAGTGCTATTTTTGAAAAAAATTGAATCGCTTTTCTATAAATATTTTAACAATATGAAATCTAAGATTACTACCGTAATTGCATGCGTCTTTTTGGTACTGTTTAGTGTTTCCGAAGTCAATGCACAACGCAAAGGGGACAATAACTCTTCATCAAACAAAAACACCCCAACTTCCAAAACAGTACTTCCAGAGTATCAAGAAGGTGGATTGGCAAAGAAAGCTACTATAAAGATCAATCCCGTAAATGGGTATGACATTTCCAAATTAAAGGCGATTGAGACAAGATTGAAGGAAGAAAATGAACGGCAGAAAAGTGAAGCCGTTCAGTTCTGCTTAGATAATAATCTTCCTATTCGGAAAACCTTATCCAATGGAGGTTTTGCCGAAATTAGTCGTATTCTAGACGACGGGACTCCTATATATATCATAACTACTAATGCTGATGCTGCAATTTCTACCCGTGCAGATTACCTTAATACTGGCGGCGGATTAGGTTTAGATTTAAACGGAGATGACATTACAGTACACGTTTGGGACGGTGGCCATGCAAGAGCAACCCATCAGGAATATGATGGAGCAGGTGGAGCAAATAGGGTAACGGTAATGGATGCAGCAGCAGAAGGAGGCTTAGATCTTAATTTCCATGCAACACACGTTACGGGTACTATCTGTGCTTCTGGGGTTCAAGCTGCAGCTAAGGGGATGGCTTGGCAATCTGACGTACGAAGCTATAAATGGAATAATGATTCTGGAGAAGCTACTGGGCAAACTACTGCTTCGGGAATTAATAACAATTATGGGATGTTGTTATCCAATCACTCTTATGGTTATGACGCCACATTAATTCCAGACCATTGGTTTGGAAAATATATTGGAGTATCCCAGACATGGGATAACATCATGTATAATGCACCGTATTATCTTATGGTAAATTCTGCAGGAAATGATGGTTCCGATAATTCTTCGAATGGAAATCCACTAGGTGGAAATTCTTCTTATGATAAACTTAATGGAATTTCAACAGCCAAAAACAACTTTGTAATTGCTAATGGAAACGATGCTAATATCAATGGTGATGGATCTCTAGCTTCTGTTACCAGAAACTCAAGTAGTAGTGAAGGACCTACAGATGATCTTCGTATCAAGCCAGATATCATGGGGAATGGAACTTCTTTATATTCCACTTTGGAAACGTCAAATACAGCTTATGGAAATCTTACAGGTACTTCCATGTCTTCCCCTAATGTAACAGGAACTTTGGCATTATTACAGGAACATTATTTTGATTTGCATGGAGTTTTTATGAGAGCTGCTACCTTAAAGGGATTGGCTTTACATACAGCGGATGATGTAACTCCTGCCAATAGTAACACGGCTACGGCTTCACTGGTAGGGCCAGATGCTACTACGGGATGGGGATTGCTTAATGCAAAGTTTGCGGCCGAAACCTTGACTACAGCTGCCGCTAGCAGCGGAAGTGCCATTGTTGAAGAACTTACCTTAAACAACGGACAAACGTATCAAATTACAGTACAATCTAATGGCTCTGACCCCCTAATGGCTTCTATCTCTTGGACAGATCCTGCCGGAACTAGCTATGAAGGTAACAGTACCGCGAATATTTCAACTCCAATTTTGGTAAATGACCTAGATTTAAATGTTGATAATGGGACAACTTATTATCCTTGGCGATTAACCAGTGTAACTGCCAATGCCAATAATGCTGAAAATGATGTAGATCCTTATGAAAGAGTAGATGTAAGTGGAGCTTCAGGAATGTATACAATTACAGTTACACATGATGGGTCACTCTCTAGTGGATCCCAAGATTATACGCTTATTGTAACTGGTGTAGTCGTAGCCTCTACTCCTTTAATTAGTTTTGGAAATACTTCAGGTAGCATCAATGAAGATACAAATTGCTCTTTTACAGATATCGATGTTCCGTTGAATATTGCAATGGGCGCTTCTGCAGATGCAGATGTTAACTTCACCGTAAATGGAGCTAGTACAGCAACTAGTGGTTTAGATTTCGAATTGCTTACACCAAGTGTGACTTTCCCTGCTGGATCTACAACAAGCCAAACAATGACCCTAAGGGTTTATCATGATGGTTTTGTAGAAGGAACTGAAACAGTAACCATAGATTTTACAGTAAATGCAAACGGTGGTGATGCAGCAGCAGATACCAATGCAGATTCTTTTGTGCTTACAATTAGCGACGATGACGTTGCTCCAACAGCATCTACCGCCTTTACACTTTTAGACGAAGATTTTGAAACAGTACCAACGGGGTGGTTAGCCGCCGATAGGGATGGAGATGGTAATGCTTGGCTTATTGGTGTTCCTCCTGGACCTCCAGCACACTTAACGAGTCAAAATTTGTATTCACAATCCTGGATAAGTACGACAGGTGCTTTAACTCCAGACAACTATATAATTACAAGTGCTATTACGCTTCCTGCTACAGCTACTTCTTTAGACTTTACATTTCAAGTAGCTCCTGCTACCTTAGTAGACACATGGTATGAGGAATATTATACGGTGTATTGGGCAACAGATCTTAGCTCCTATGCCTCCATTGATGCAAGTCCGCAGATCAAACCAGGAGGCATCATTACACAGGCTGTCGTTACCGAAACAATAGACATGATTCCCTATTTGGGACAAACAGGATATATTGTCATTAGACACCACAACTGTACAGATGAAGAATACATTGCTATTGATGATATGTTAGTGTCTGGTACAAGTGTTACAAATATTCAGACAGCAGTTAATTCTGGAACTCCAGATCAATTTGATTTGCCAGGAGCTGGTACAATCTACTCCTCAGACCCTTCTACAGGTGATTTGATGGCAGATGTAACCAATAATAATAGTTTTGATTATGAATGTGTGGATGTTTCAGTATCTCGTTCTGGAACTGGCGCACAAGCCTATAATGGAAGTTCACTTCCAAACCATGTAATGGACAAGACTTTTGACATCACACCTTCAAATACTACTGGAGCTGGAAGCACTACAGTAACATTCTATTTTGAAGAAGCTGAAGTTGCTGGTTGGGAAAGTGCAACCGGTCTTTCCAGAACAAGCTTAGTGGTTGGAAGAGGTAATGCTACAACCATTGACGAAACAAGTACCTTAACCATTGCTGCTTTTGGTTCGCATGTAACTCTTACAGGTAACTTTACCGGCCTGGACGGTACTTATTACTTTGGACCAGTTGGAGCTTTTGTAACCTGTGCTGGTGTAACTAAGACTTGGAATGGAAGTATGTGGAGTCCAGCAGGTGCGCCAGACGCGACTAACCCAGTGGTGATTGCTGGAAACTATGATACTGTTTCTAATGGTAATTTGGAAGCTTGTACCCTTCTTGTGAATACTGGCTTTACCTTAACGGTAGGGGCTGCAAGTTATGCACAAATACAAGGAAATATTATCGTAGATGGTAATTTAATTATTGCACATCAAGGAAGCGTAGTTCAAGTAGATGATGACGCTACTGTCCTAAATAATGGGACAATAAATGTTGGAATAACTACCCCAAATTTAGCTAGTAGGGACTTTATGGTTCTTGGAAGCCCTATGAGTGGAGATACCCGTAACGGGGTTTGGAATTCTGCCTTCTTGGTGTTGAATCATACCACTGCCAATTTTGTTCCCAATCCTGCAGTAGCAGCTGCTTTCCCTGCGGCGGAAAATTTTGCAGATGACAACTATGATAACTGGAATCCCTTCAGCGGAACAATCAATACTGGTGAAGGATATATTGTACGACCACAGTCTGGATATGGACAACCAGGTGGGATTTTTAATTATACCTATTCTGGGGGAACTCTTAACAATGGAGTGGTTAACTTTCCTATGATCTATAACGGAACAAAAAATTCTAGTCCAAATATTGTTGCCAACCCATATGCTAGTGCTATTTGGGCAGACGACTTTATTAATGCCAACTCAATGGTTGATGAAGTGTATTTTTGGGAGCATAACACCCCTCCAAGCCCTTCATTGCCTGGTGCTGGTTCCATGAATTTTAGCATGGAGGATATTTCTATGTACAATTTAGTTGGTGGAGTTGCTGCTGCAAGTGGTGGTTCTACTCCCAATGGGTATATTGCAACTAGTCAAGGATTTGGAGTGAAAGCCAATGCTGCGGGAACAGCAGTGTTTAATAACAGCATGCGTAGAATAGACAATAACAACACACTACGTACTCCTTCTTTTGAAAAGGACCGTATTTGGCTAAGGGTTAGTGAGTCTAACTATGATATGGGTGCAACGACCTTAATTGGATTTTCAGATGCAACTACAAATGACATAGACAGCGGTTATGACAGTAAACGTTTGGCAACCGTTGTATCATTATATAGTCATTTACAGGATGGTAGCCATGAATTAGGAATTCAAACCTTGGAAGCTTTTAACAATTACGTAAAGGTACCGGTTGGATTCTCCACCCTAATCAAAGACGAGCTGGAATACACCATATCTTTAGATCAGTTGGATGGAAATAATGTAGAAGGAATTTCAATTTTCCTTGCCGATAATCTTTTGGGTATTGTCACAGATCTTACAATTGAAGACTATGTCTTTACGTCTGGAGAAGGAACGCAAGGTGAACGATTTACTTTGTTCTTTGAACGTGCTCCTCTAGGAATTACTCAATTTGACGCCTCTACTGTAAGTCTCTATCCAAACCCAACAGAAGGAATCCTTAGAATTGTTTCACCAATTGCGAACGTTGAAAAGATCACGCTATATGACCTTCAAGGAAGAATTGTGAAAGAATTTGAAGGTACTGGATCAATGACCAC
This sequence comes from uncultured Alteromonas sp., assembly GCA_964495885.1. Taxonomy (GTDB): domain Bacteria; phylum Bacteroidota; class Bacteroidia; order Flavobacteriales; family Flavobacteriaceae; genus PALG01. The sequence goes on from CAZBWO010000012.1 coordinate 47,780, forward strand.
CATTTCATTGAATACCTTGAGCCCATCAATGTATTTTGTGAAAGTGCAAACAGATCAAGGACAAATCACTAAAAGGGTGATAAAAAAATAATAGTTTTAAAGTAAAGTAATGAACAAGAGCGCCTTATTGGGGCGCTTTTGTTTTTAAAAAATACCATCATTTCAATTTTAAAAGCTGTATAAAAGACATCTTCGATTTTTGTATCTTCGGAAAAAAATAGAATGTACCGAACTATATTTTTCTTGAACATTTGCATGTTACTCTCTTGTTCTTCAAATGCTCAGGATTGGGCACAGCTTGACCGTTTCAAGAGTCAAAATGAAGCACTTATGAATGATTTGGAATATAAAAATGGAATTGTCTTCATGGGTAATTCCATTACTGAAGGATGGCTTAATGACTCATTGAATTTTTTTGATCGGCCAGGATATATCAATAGAGGCATTGGAGGGCAAACGACTTCGCAGATGAAAATCCGTTTTTGGCAGGACGTAATAAGCTTACAGCCCAAAGCGGTGGTGATTTTGGCAGGAATTAACGATATCGCACAGAATACAGGATACATTGCCATTCCGGATATTGCCCAAAATATCAAGGATATGGCAATTTTAGCTTCCAATCAAAAAATTAAGGTTTTTATATGTAGTGTTCTCCCTGCTAATAATTTCCCATGGAGACCACAAATTGACCCAAGCGACAAAGTCATTGAATTAAATAAGCTATTGAAGCAATATGCTTCGGAAGCAGGACACATATACGTAGATTATTATACTCCTATGGCGAATGACAAAAAAGGACTAAAAGAGAAGTATACCTATGATGGGGTGCATTGCACCATAGCTGGATATCAGGCTATGGAAAAAATTCTGGATGGGTATTTTTCAGAAGCTTTCAGTAGTAATAAAAGATAAGATTCATCATCTCATCTGTAGAATTCCATCCAAGCCCAACATCTTTGGGAGGAGTGTTCGGATTCGCAAAATTTTCTGTCGTATTATCGTATTCGGCAACGACCAGAATCGTGGAGCCCTTCGGAATTAACAAAGGTTCATCATACATATACGTGCTTTGCCAGTTAAAATCCCACTCATCAATTTTTATAAGGGGAATGTCTTTTCCATTTGGTGTTAGCGCCAATGCCTTAAAACTCTTCCCCAAAAAATGCATATGGGGTAATATGGAAACTACGTGCATATCTGCCCTTACCGTATAACTTACATAGAATTTTGGTTTGGTGTTGGCTTTGATGTAAAATGGCGGATTGCTAATATGGGCTTCCGTAATGGTAAACGTGAGAATTTCATCTGTGACCTCTTCTTTAGAAAAATAGAGCTCTACTTTGGAAAGGTCTTCCTGCTTTTTGGAAGTAGGGGCATAGTGAATGTTGAATATTAGATCGGTATTGGCATACAATTTTTTCCCAGTGCCATCTGGATATAACAGTGGAAGATTCCCAGGTACCCAACCATACATAAACTCATCTGCGAGGGGATCTTTTTGGTATTCCAACACCTTCGGGTTGAATTCAGAAAGCCCGTCAATCCCTCTAATCCTATTGGTAGTATCTGCCATAATCCTACTATGGTGTACCCGTTGTTTATTTCCCGGAACAAAGTTAATAGACTGTAAATAAGTATCCTTTGGTAAGTTGGTGGGAACATTAAAAAAGCGATAATCTTCAATTCCCTCATCTGAAAGCTCATATGGTTTATTCATTTCCAAGACAAGGTCTGGTTGGCGTTTTTCCATGATTTCGGGAATGACCCATTCCTTTCCGGTATCCACACCTTCCGGCATCCCGGCATTTACCCAATCTACGATGGTTTTGATTTCAGCTTCCGTAAGGCGCATTTCATTTTTAAACGAACGGAAACTAGGATCTGCCTTCCAAGGTGGCATGTATCTAGTAGAAACCACATGGGAAATAAAGGTGCCCTTTTTGCGTACTTCGTTATAATTTGTAAGTGGAAACGGCCCATAACCGCCAGGCTTATGACATTTAGCACACTCATTTATGATGATAGGCGCTACATCTTGATGATACGTGGGGCTTTGTGCCGCAAGTGTGCCACAACATACTATCATTCCAAAAATTACAGGTAAATAACGAATCATCACTAATGTTTCATTTCAATCAGACATCCTATTGCATCTGTACGTGGAGTAGTAACAGTTTGTAAAGCCGACACTTCTTCAATGGCCCTTTTTAAATAATGCTCGGTCGCCTTTGGCCTATTTTTTCCTAAGGCATAAAACCAATTATCAATTGCTCCTTGATAATAGACGGTACCTTGGGAATCTATGAGGAAAGCTTCGGGAGTAATTGTTGCTGAAAAAATTTTGGCAATGGAATTGTGTGCATCCCGATATAATTGAAATGGGATTTCATAGTCTTCTTGATAGGTTTTTATTTCTTTTTCGTTGAAGTGATGCGGAATGATTCCGTAGAAAGTGACTTCGGGAAAAGTATTATATAACGATTTAAGGGTGTGTACATATTTTTGGGAGATAGGGCAATCTGTCCCCAAAAAGAGAAACACATGAAGCTGATCTGCCTTTTTAATGCTATCAAAAAAGGGAATCTCGGAAATATTTACTTTCTGAACGCTTTTATCTTGGGCATCTCCCTGAAAACTTCCTGCAATAAAAAATACTGAGAACATCAGAAAGAGGATAGTAGCACGTTTCATCATCTCATTCATTTGCATACGAAGATACTACTAAAGCCGAAAATATAAAATGATGCAGGTCAATTTCAGTTAGTCTTGAAAATCAACAGGCTATTTACCATTCAAAAATGCAGAGAGCATACCGGGTAGTACGTCAATTTCTTCTGAGCCCAATTCTTCTTCTTCCACCGGAAGCAATGGTTTTTTCTCAGAATTATAGTAATGTAAGACCCATCGTTCATTGTGGTATTCCAAAGCAGTTAGATTTTCAATCCAATCCCCACTATTAAGATACAGTGTACTTCCTTTATCATTGGAAACACGCTCAATATTTGGTTGATGTATGTGACCACAGATAACATAATCAAATCCGTTTTCAATGGCGAGATCGGTAGCGGTTTTTTCAAAATTGGAAATAAACTTAACCGCGCCTTTTACACTGTTTTTGATACGTTTGGATAAGGAATATTTTTCCCTTCCAAATTTTACCAATACATGGTTAATTATTCTGTTGAGTAAAATGAGGAGGTCATAACCCCATCCTCCTAACTTCGCGATCCATTTAGTATGCTGAATGGAAGCATCAAAGACATCTCCATGAAAAAACCATGCTTTTTTACCATCTAGGTTTAGGACCAATTTGTCCAGAATATAGATATTGCCCATTTTGGTATCGCTAAACCGTCGTAGTTTTTCATCGTGATTACCTGTAATGTAATACACCTTGGTGCCTTTGGCCGCTAATGCGAATATTTTTTTAATGACCAATAAGTGGGACTTTGGGAAGTATCTTTTCCTAAATTGCCAAATGTCAAAAATGTCCCCATTTAGCACTAACTTTTTGGGCTTTACGGAATTAAGGTAATGCAAGACTTCCTTGGCATGGCAACCATAAGTGCCCAAGTGGATATCTGACAGGACAACGATGTCTAGTTTTCGCTTCAAGTAGGTTAACGTTTGTACAAAGAACCGTATTTGTGCAATGATGGAGTTTACGCAAATGTTACCAATTGATAATAAAATGTTTATCCAAAGATTGAAATGTTTCGGAAGTATTAAGAAAACCATTCGTGATAGTTTCTTTATATTTACGAATCTGAATCCAAACAAAACAATATGGCGGGAAATTCCTTCGGAACACTTTTTAAACTTACCACTTTCGGGGAGTCCCATGGAAAAGCCCTTGGTGGAATTATTGAAGGTTGTCCTGCGGGACTTTCATTGGATTTTGAAGCTATTGAAACTGAAATGCAACGTAGGAGGCCAGGCCAGTCTGCCATTGTTACCCAGCGAAAAGAGCCAGACAGCGTCACATTTCTTTCGGGACTTTTTGAAGGAACAACCACTGGGACGCCTATAGGGTTTATCATTGAAAATCAGAATCAGAAATCGAAGGATTACAGCCATATTAAAGATGCCTATAGGCCCTCACATGCAGATTATACCTATGATCAAAAGTATGGTATTAGGGACTACCGCGGAGGCGGACGTTCCTCTGCAAGGGAAACCGCCTGTAGGGTAGTGGCAGGGGCTGTCGCCAAACAACTGTTAGCTCAAATAAAAATCAACGCCTATGTTTCGGGTGTTGGTGATTTACAACTGGATAATTCCTATCAACAACTAGATTTCAGCAATATTGAAAAAAATCCTGTACGCTGCCCAGATATGGATATGGCAGCTAAAATGGAGCAACTCATTAAGGATATTCGAAAAGAAGGGGATACCATTGGAGGTGTCGTAACTTGTGTCATACAAGGAGTCCCTGTTGGGCTTGGAGAGCCTGTTTTTGATAAACTGCATGCGCAATTAGGCAAAGCTATGCTATCCATTAATGCAGTTAAAGGGTTTGAATATGGTAGTGGATTTGAGGGAACCCAAATGAAAGGAAGTGAACATAATGACCTTTTCAGTGAAAATGGTTCCACAGAAACCAACTTTAGTGGTGGAATTCAAGGTGGGATTAGTAATGGGCAGGACATCTATTTTAGAGTTGCCTTCAAACCCGTAGCGACCATTATGCAAGATCAGGATAGTATTGATAAAGAAGGAAATAAATTAGTGGTAGAAGGGAGGGGAAGACATGATCCATGTGTTGTTCCAAGGGCTGTCCCCATTGTGGAAGCAATGGCAGCATTGGTATTGGCAGACTTTTACCTATTAAATAATATTTCGAAATTATAATTCGCACATGAAAAAATTAGCACTACACTGGAAAATATTAATTGGAATGGTATTAGGGGTCCTCTTCGGATTTGCCATGATGGGACAATCTTGGGGAGCAGATTTTGTAGGCGATTGGATTAATCCCTTCGGGACTATTTTTGTAAAACTTCTGAAACTAATTGCGATACCCCTTATTCTTGCTTCCCTCATTAAAGGAATTTCAGATTTAAAAGATATTTCCAAATTTAGGAATATAGGGTTAAGAACTATTGCGACCTATATAACTACCACAGTTATTGCGATAACCATAGGATTAGTGTTGGTAAATTTGATGCAACCTGGCAATGGAATTTCAGAAGAGACCATTGCACAACTCACCGATACCTACGCAAATGATAGTGGTGTACAGGGAAAAATTACTGAAGCAGGTATTCAAAAAAATTCTGGTCCGCTTCAGTTTTTGGTAGATATGGTTCCAGACAATGCTTTTAACGCCTTTAGCGACAATGGCTTGATGCTTCAAGTGATTTTCTTTACTATCATCTTCGGAATTTCAATGTTGCTTATTGGAGAAAAAAGAGCAGCACCACTGAAAAAACTCTTTGATTCTTTAAACGATGTGGTGTTGAAAATGGTAGACCTCATTATGCTTTCGGCACCCTATGCTGTATTTGCCTTATTGGCCAATGTTGTGGTCTCTTCTGGTGATCCGGAATTACTAATTGCCCTTATTAAATATGCCGGGGTAGTTGTTTTAGGTCTGATACTCATGATTGTATTCTATTTATTGATCGTAGGAACCATTGTAAAGAAAAATCCGTTTTGGTTTTTAAAGGAAATTAGTCCCGCGCAATTGTTAGCGTTTTCTACCAGTTCAAGTGCTGCAACGCTTCCTGTGACCATGGAACGTGTAGAAGAACATATTGGCGTAGACAAGGAAGTATCAAGTTTTGTTTTGCCAGTGGGAGCGACCATCAATATGGATGGTACAAGTTTATACCAAGGTGTGGCAGCGGTATTTATTTCTCAAGCGTTAGGATTTGATTTAAGTTTTGGGGATCAACTAACTATTGTACTTACGGCCTTGTTGGCATCTATTGGTTCTGCTGCTGTACCCGGTGCAGGTATGGTGATGTTGGTAATTGTGTTGGAATCTATTGGATTCCCTGCTGAAAAATTAGCTATTGGATTAGCCCTTATTTTCGCCGTAGATAGACCGTTGGATATGTGCAGAACGGTTGTGAATGTTACAGGTGATGCGACGGTTTCCATGTTAGTTGCAAAATCGGTTGGGAAGCTAGGGAAACCTCACGTAAAAGAGTGGGACGACCATTATGATGAAGTAAAATAATCTTACAAATAAAAAAAGCCGCTGATTGAGCGGCTTTTTTGATATCGTATATTTTTTAGGATTCCTTGTGGATTTCCACTTGGTGTGGATACGGAATTTCAATACCTGCAGCATCCAAATCTTCTTTGATGGTAGGCAATAACGCAAACTGCGTTGGCCAAAAATGTTCGTTATTAACGGCACAACGAACCGTAAAATCAATGGAGCTATCATTAAGATTTACCAGTTCTACTAGTGGTTCTGGAATTTTCAATACATGTTCTTGTTTTGAAATGGAAGCTAATAATACTTCTTTCGTTTTCTGAATATCAGAAGCATAATCTACACCAATCGTTAAAATAATTTTCTGAAACCCTTCCGCAGTAAAATTGGTAATATTTCCATTGGAAAGTGCCCCATTTGGAATAATGACCAATCTATTTTGAGGAGTCAAAAGTTTGGTGGTAAAAATTTCAATTTCCTTTACAGATCCAATTTCTCCTTGCGCTTGAATTACATCTCCAATCCTAAATGGTTTAAAAATCATAATTAATACACCTCCAGCAAAATTTGATAGGGAACCTTGAAGGGCTAAACCAATGGCCAATCCAGCAGCACCCAAAACAGCAACAAAAGACGTAGACTCTATACCCACCTGACTTAAGACTGCGATAAACAACATAGCTTTTAAAGCCCACCCGCAAAGATTTAATAAGAATTTTTGAAGGGAAACTTCCATGTCACGTTTACCCATCGCTTTTCGTAAAAGACGCATCAATAGTTTGATGACCCATAGACCAACCAGCAATAATACAATCGCTGTTATTATTTTTGGTCCGTATTCAAAAGCGGCATCTTTTAGCCAATTCATAGCTTTCTCAGAAAATTCCATAGAACAAGTTTTTAGTTGACTGTAAATTTATAAAATATAACTAGAGGTTGAAAATATTTGCGGTTATGTAACAATTTGGAAATATCTTTAAAGCGTAGGCTCTCTATTTTTACTCATCTATTTCTTATGATGAAAAAGCATTTATCTATATTGAGTATCCTACTAACATCCACTATGATTGGTCAAGTGGGTATTAATACAACCAATCCCAGCCCAGCTTCTGTATTGGATGTGGCTAGCTCAAGCGATGGCGTCAACTTTGGTGGTTGGATGGCTCCAAGGGTTTCCCTTACGGAACGTAACAGCATCCCTGTTAATAGCACAGATGATGGTTTAATGATATTTCTATCAGATGGAAATACACGTTGTATTCAAATATGGGATGGGGTAGCATTAACCTGGGAGGATGTGTATTGTATGCCAATTAATCAGTCACCGGTAGCGAACAGTGTGCAATTTTCTGGAAATCTAGTAGAAACTGAAGTTTTAACCGCAAGTTTTATCTACAGTGATGCTGAAGGAGACCCGGAAGGAGTACATATCTATACATGGTATCGTGCGGATGATGCTTCGGGTACTAATCAAATTCAAATACAGTCTGGTACTACAAACACCTATACTTTAACCAATGCTGAGGTAGGATTTTATATTGCTCTTGAGGTAACTCCTGTTGCAACTACTGGCACTTCCCCAGGAATCCCAGTCCTTTCCACTTACAGCGGGCCAGTAAACTCACCTTCCGCAGGGGGTGTTTTTATAAGTGAAATTGGCGATCCCGATAATAATGCCAATGCAAGATTTATAGAGGTAACCAATGGTTCATCCAACCCAATAGACATTAGTAATTGGAACTTGATTCTGTATTCCAACACTAATACTTCTGCGACCACTACATACACTTTTCCAACATCTACATTACTTGCAGGAGGTGCTTCGTATGTAGTTGCACAAAATGGAGGAACGTTTAGTTCGGTGTATGGATTTGCAGCTGATGGATTGGATGCTTTAATGAACTCTAATGGGGATGATAATTTTGAATTACGTGACGACTCCGGAATTCTAATTGATATTTATGGTGAAATAGGGGTAGACCAGACAGGAAATTGTGCCGAATTTGAAGATGGGAGAGCACTTAGAGCTTCTACTGTTTCCGAAGGAAATCCCACTTTTGACGAAAGTGAATGGATTATTTGGGCAGATTCTACCATTGGTGGATGTACAGATCATACCAATAGTCCGAGAAGTGCTCCTATAGACTATACCCCGGGGTCTCACCCAAATTAAAAAGATGAAAAAAAGCTACTTCATATTCTTGGTTTTTTGTGCATGGAACTTTTGGGGTCAAGTAGCCATTAATGAAACAAATATTAATGATGCCGTTGTTCTTTATATTGGTGCACAGCGAATCCCTAGTACTCAATTTGGGGGATTTTTAATGCCTGTCGTGACCGAAACTCAACAAACCAGCATTCCTGTTTCAATGACGGATGCTCGGGATGATGGTTTAATGGTTTATGTAAGTGACCCAATTACCGGAAAGCAATGCTGGGATGTATTTGACGGCATACAATACGAATGGAGAAGTATTTATTGTGTCAACAGTCCATGCGAAGGAGCTATTTTGTTTTCGGAAGATTTTAGTAGCTACATTGATGGTACCGGGGTCACAGGCGCGAGTAATACCAATGGAAATTATCCAAGTGCCGTAACTAAATGGACTCTTACTAGTTATAGTAGTTTTGGAAGTGCTACACCTGCACTGCCAGGAACTTTGCTAAATGCAAATGATTATGCGCAAGTATTTAATGGGGCCATGGAGTTTAGGGATACCAATGGGGTTTTTCTTTTTGAAACAGAAGCGATTGATATTTCAGGTTATAGTGATATTCAGGTTTCGATGGATATTTGGGAATCTGGGCCATTGGAATATATATCTGTAAATCACATGGACGACTTTAATTGTGGGGAAACCGAAAATGATTATGTGGATATTGAGTATTCAATAGACGGCGGCACAACCTTTACCGAAGTTCCAAATTTTGCTGGGAATGGAACCATAAACCACACCTTGACGAACAATCTTTCAGGAACCATTAATCTTAGCTTTTCTGGAATTTCTGGAACCAATTTTATTCTACGGGTAAGACTTCAAAATTGGGCTGATGATGAGTACTACTATTTAGACAACATTTTGGTGACGTGTAATTAAAAAACAATTTATTTTGCCAATAACGGGGAATTAGTATATTTAATCCAACTAAAACCCAACTAGATGAACGTTTGTTTTATTATGTACCCTTGGGAGGAGATAGATCCAGAAAATGACTCCACCTTGGCCATGATCCATGAATTTGTAAAGCGGGGACACGGAATGGCAGTTACAACACCCGCCAACCTTACCATTAGGGATAGTGTCGCCTATGCTTTTTGCCGTTGTGTGAAACGAAGCGAGAAAATACCAGGTTCCTTAAAATCGTTTCATTCCAAAACACAATTTTATGATGAAATGCTTCCCATGGCGGGTTTTGATGTGATTGTGCTTCGTACCAATCCGCCTTTGGACATGATTATGCTGAATTTCCTGGATAGCATTAAAGATGATGTGTTTATCATGAATGATTTAGACGGAATTAGACGTGCAAACAATAAATTGTACACAGCGGTATTTGAAGATGAAGAGAACGAGTTTATCCCAAGAACACACGTTACCAAAAATAAAGACTACCTAAAAAAAATTATCAAGGAAGGCCCAGATAAAATGATTCTGAAACCTTTAAATGGGTATGGAGGTTCTGGTGTGATTTTATTGGAAAAGAACGCCATGAAAAGTATCAATTCCCTTCTTGATTTTTATATTGATAATAAAGATGGGACTTCTAATTACGTAATCCTACAGGACTACATTCCTGGTGCCGAAAAAGGAGATGTGCGTATCCTTATGCTGAATGGTGTTCCTATTGGTGCTATGAAAAGGGTTCCCGGAAATGAAGACCATCGTTCCAATGTGAGTGCTGGAGGGCGTGTGGAAAAACATATCCTTACCAATGAAGAAAAAGAACTCTGCCGAAGAATTGGTCCTAAATTGGTTCGGGACGGGCTTTACTTTGTGGGGATTGATGTGATTAATGGAATGTTGGTAGAAGTGAACGTAATGTCTCCAGGCGGAATTACCTACATGAATAAAGTCTACAAAACAAAAGTTCAGAAAAAGATCATCGATTTTGTTGAAGATAAAGTAATGCAACGGGTCACTGCTTTTGAACGAAGAAAACGTTTGCGGAAACACGTAGACGATGCATAACTAAACGCTATAAAGAATGCAAAGACTTTCCGTTGAGAAAATCATCAAATTGATTTCCGAAGAAGCCTGCTTTGAAGCTGTTTCCGAGGATTATTCATTTACCCTAAAGATAGACAAATACGTTCCTTACATGTGTGGAGCCGTTCATGACGGGCATCAGTTTAGGAAAGAACTATGGGATAAATGCTTACACACCGAATATGACAGATGGTTTGAGGAAGATCCCTGTACAAAGGAATTTGTGAAAAGTCATCCCATTGTGATGGCAGGACTTGACAGCAGATTTGAGTATGATTTGAATAGGGATCCCGAAAATGCAATTTATGAGGATGCCTGGGGAAAAAAGCTCTGGAAACAACCACTTACGGAAGATGAATTGCAAAAAAGCCTTGAAAAACATACCAACTTTTACAAAGTAGTACATGCCTTAATTCAAAAGTTGGAAGAAAAATTTGCGGCTGTTGTAGTGTATGACATGCACAGCTATAATTGGAAACGTTGGGAGAGGGAAGTCCCTGTGATAAATTTGGGAACTTCCAATATAGATAATGACCGGTTTGGAAAGGAAGTGGAACAGTGGAGGGAAATGTTGGGTGGTTTGGTGCTTCCAAACCAAAAGGAAACTACCTCCAAAATCAATGATACCTTCTTTGGAAATGGTTATTTTCTGAAATTTATTACCAAAAACTTCGCAAATACCTTAGTTTTGGCAACCGAATTCAAAAAAATATACTGCGACGAGCTTACAAAGGTAAACTTTCCCGAAGTAGTAGCTGCCATTGAAGCGCAATTAAGGGAATTGGTGCCACAACACGCAGAAGCCTTTTATCTAGCGCACAAACCATAATATGATTTCAGAATCTTTACTTGTTGAATCCCATCCCAATCTTTATAAAATAGATCGATCGCTTCATAAGTTGGTGCAGCGTATTGAAATGCTGGATTACATCAATCCTACCAATATAGAACAGGAAAAACGCCATTTCTTTGCTTCAAAATATAATGTGAACCCCAACTTCAAATATCGAAGGATAGATTTTAACGCGCATAAACTTCAACAGGCACTTTTTTCACAGGATATTGACAGTATTGAAGATGAGGAAACCCGAAAATTCTATCGGGAGGTTATTTATGATTATTCTGGGTTAATTCAATGTATTGAATCTATTGGGAAAGGGGAGAAGTTCTATTTCAATGTATTAAAATCCTTCGGAACTCCTACAGAGAAGGACGTTCAGAATGCCCAATTTATCCTTCATTTCAAGGATGAAAAATTTAATGAAGAGATGTTTCCGGTGTTTAATGCTGAAGAAGCTCTTAATTATTTCAATGAGTTTTCGAAGCAATTCAAATTTGAATATAAGGTCAAGCTTTCCAATAAGATTTCGGCGGCAGCCATGGTACAAAATAACACTCAAACCTTGTTTCTTAAAAAGAACCATAGGTTTAGTGCCAATCAGTTAAAAGTTCTGGCAAACCACGAAATTGGCGTTCACATGGTGACCACCTTCAATGGCTTGATCCATCCCTTAAAGATTTTCCACAATGGTTTTCCAAAAAATGTGGAAACCCAAGAAGGTTTGGCTGTTTTTAGTGAATATATGAGTGGCTGCTTAACATTGTATCGATTAAAAGAATTGGCGTACAGAGTGTTGGCTGCAGATAGTCTTCGGAAAGGATTTAATTTTTGTGACACATTCGATTTGTTACATAATCAGTACAAATTAAATAGGGAAGAGTCTTACAATATTTGTTTACGCGCACACAGAGGCGGTGGTTTCACTAAAGATTATACGTACCTTACGGGGCTCAAAAAAGTATACAATTATTACAAAAAGGGAAAGGATTTAAGTTTGTTACTTAGCGGAAAGGTCAATATTGGGAATGTAACCCTAATCGAATCTTGGAGGAAAAATCAACTCATTGATGAAAATCCCTATTGGAACTATGCTTTTGATGCAAAAAGCAATGAAAGCGAAACCATCGATTTTATTTTGGATAATTTGAAGTAATTATAAAAACTTCTCCTTCAACTCAGGCGTGGGAATCATACAGCTTTCTTTTTTTCCATACCATTTATACCGATTTTTAGCTACATAATCATAAACCCAATTTCGAATAAAAGTTGGTACAACAATAAAGATGTAAAGTAGGGGATACCCACCTCCCAAGTGTTTGGCAACCCGTAATGCAGCGGTAGATTTAATGTAAGCCTTTCCATCCTCGATTAGAATGATAGAATCTGTCTTGGAGGAATCAATGGCATACTTTTCAATTAATTCCAAGCCAACTTCACTTTGAAGCGCCGCAAATTTAAAGATGTTTTTCCGGTCACGCTTTATGACAAAATTCACAGAACTATTGCATAAATTGCAAACCCCGTCAAAAAGGATGATCTTATATTTTTCCTCGTTTTTTGTCATACTTTCTCTAATTCCTCCAAACTAACATCTGCTGTGAAGATTCCATAATTCACAATGGCTTTTTTCTTTTCAATGGAATCAATAGTCCCAATGGCCCTTCCATCAATCATACGTACCCTATCTCCAATTTTCAGCGCCACTTTTGGTTTTGGATCTGGTTTTTTGGCCGCTTCTTCTTTTTCTTTTTTCTTTCGCTTCCGAATACCTTCCACTTTTCGTTCAACCTCTTTGATAACTTTTTGCTCTTTGGCTTTTTCGGCTTTTTTCTTTTTTGGAGCCACTTTTTTTCGCTTCAAATTTTCTTGAAGTACCATCTTCATTAATTCATCAATTAGTTGCCGTTTCCGTTTGTTATTGAAAAAATCTTCAGCTAGGCTATCAAGTTTTTTTCCAAGGGAAATCCACTTTTGATTGGCATCATATAATTCTTGATAGCTTTCCAATTTCTGCTGAATACGGGCATTTGTTTCCTCCAATTGTTTGGCTTCCTCCCGCGCTTTTACTTCTTCGGTTTTTAAGGATTCAGATGTTTTCCGAAGTTGTGATCGCTGCTTTTGCAAATTGGCTATCGTTTTATCAAAACGAACCTTACCTCGTTCAATTTTCTTTTTGGCCTTATTGATTAAACTGTAGGGGATTCCGTTTTTCTGTGCCACTTCAAACGTAAAGGAACTTCCAGCTTCCCCCAACTGAAGGTGATAGAGTGGTTCCAGGCTTTTACTGTCAAATTGCATATTGGCATTGGAAGCATGAGGGAGTTCGTTGGCCAAGAGTTTAAGATTGGAATAGTGGGTAGTAATGATTCCAAAAGCACCCTTTTCATAAAAAACTTCCAAGAATGTTTCAGCAAGGGCTCCCCCTAATTCAGGATCACTACCTGTCCCAAACTCATCTATCAAAAACAGTGTTTGGTCATTGCAATTTCTAAGAAAATAACGCATTTGCTTCAACCTATAACTATAGGTACTCAAATGGTTTTCTATGGATTGGTTATCGCCAATATCGCTTAGGACTTTTTCAAAGAGGCACATTTCACTTTGAGGATCAACCGGTATTAAGAGGCCACTTTGAAGCATCACCTGTAACAAGCCAACAGTTTTTAACGTGATACTTTTTCCACCGGCATTGGGACCGGATATCACAATAATGCGATGCCCTTCATGAAGTTGGATGGACTGCGGATAGGTCTTTTCTTTTTTCTTTAGATTGGAAACCCAAAGTAATGGATGATATGCATCCTTTAAATTCATCTTTTTATCTTCAACCAACATTGGAAGTACGCCATTAATTTTAGCAGCGTATTTTGCTTTCGCAAACCAAACATCCATCTGAACCAAAAAATCCTGATAGGTTTGTAGCAATGAGTGATACGGGCGTATATATTGAGTTAATTCCTTTAATATTCGCTTTATTTCTTCCTGTTCCTCATAGGTTAAATTGGATAGTTCCGTATGATAGGTCATCGTTTCTTGGGGTTCCATATAGACGATGCTACCCGTTTTGGACTGGCCCAGCACTGTTCCTTTTACTTTTTTTCGGTGCATTGCCTTCACAGCCAACACCCGCCTATTTTCTACCACAGACTCACGTATATCATCAAGATACTCTGCTTGAGCATATTGGCTCAAGGCCCTTGCAAAAGAAGCATTCACTTGCGATTTAACATGAATCAACTCTTTTCTAATCTGCTGAAGGGCAGGGGAGGCATCATCTTTTATGAATCCATACTTATCTATGACTTTCTGAATGGCTTCGGAAAGGAGGGAAGTATAGGTTATGCGTTGCGCAAATGCTTGAATCTGCACGTAGAAAAGTTCGTACTTTTTGAAAAACCGAAGGATCTCTTTGGTGGTTTCCGTAACGGTTAAAATCCTTCGGAAACCACTTACTTCAATGCTGCTGTTTTCAATCTCCAACAGTTGAAGCTCTTTGGAAATTTCTTCAAATCCGTGGTTAGGGATAGGATTATCTGCTCCAAAGGAAGCTTTGAACTCTTTCACCCGCTGCAATTCTGGAAGCACAGATTCCTTTTTGGAAAAAGGCTTTATTGCCCCTATCATTTGCTTCCCCAAAGGCGTTATGCAAAAAGCGGCAGTTTGATCCAGTACTTTTTCAAACTCGAGGTCCTTAAGTGTATTTTGGTGAATATTAATCATTGTATTTTCACCTGTATTCCGATGGATTTTTGTTATTTTAAAAGCCACAAAGTTACAAATTATGACGGTAAGTATTGAGCCATCTTGGCAAAGGGAACTTCAGGAGGAATTTGAGAAGCCTTACTTTCATCAATTGGTACAATTTATAAAGTCTGAATATCAAAACAATAAATGTTTCCCACCTGGAAAACAAATTTTTTCTGCTTTTCAACATACTCCTTTTGATCAAGTGAAAACGGTAATTATTGGGCAAGATCCGTATCACGGACCAGGCCAGGCACACGGACTTTGCTTTTCGGTGCCTAATGGAATTCCACAACCACCATCACTTATTAATATTTTCAAGGAAATTTCAGAGGATCTAGGAACAGCACCTCCAGTAAGTGGAAATCTGGAACGATGGGCAGATCAGGGGGTACTGCTTTTAAATGCCACGCTTACAGTTAGGGCACACCAAGCGGGAAGTCATCAAAACAAAGGATGGGAGACCTTTACAGATGCAGTTATTTCAAAACTCTCGGAAAAACGGGAAGGGTTAGTTTTTTTACTTTGGGGTGGATACGCCAAAAAGAAAGGTGCCAAAATAAATCGCTCAAAACATTTGGTGTTAACTAGCGGTCATCCATCACCACTTAGTGCCAATAGAGGGTATTGGTTTGGAAATAAACATTTCAGTAGGGTAAACACCTATCTAGAGGGAATGGGCAAAACGCCTATACAGTGGTAGGGTGGTTATTCTTCTTCGGGAACTTCTTGTTCAGCCGTGTCATTACAACTAAACTGCAAGAGCAGGTAATTTGTAACCAATAATGCCCCCAAAACAATTAAAAAAGTTACCATAATATTCGTATTAACATTACTTAGATGAAAGGGGTGATGTTCGGTTGCGTAGTTTCTTAAAAAAAATGTAAAATTTCTTTGGAAGCCTTTTTCTCATCAATAAGTTCTAACTGCATCAATTTTTCCTGTACAAGCTCTAATTCAGTAATAGAGAGATTTTCCTGACTCCAATTGGTCAATGATAACCATTCTTGCACATCTTCCAGTTTTTGATCATAACGATGGGCAATCATTTGGTCTATAGACGGAATTTGTTTGAATTCTTTTGTAGTGGAATTAATAATCTCCAGAATATTTTTAATTGCTTCTGGTTCGTTTTCTAAGAATTCTTCCCTAGCAGCTATTACGAAACAGGGCCATGGGGTAGGACATTCCCCTATTAAACGAAACGGACCTTGATCTACATAGGGCTTGGTCGTAAATTTTTCCCACATAAAATAATCAGCCGTTCCTTCCGGAAGAGCTTCTAGGGCGCCCTCTAGATTTTTAATGACTTCAAACTGAAGATCCTTAGATAAATCCCAATCCTGGGTTTCAGCATGCACATAGGCCATTAAGTGGGAACCACTTCCGTATCTACTAATCGCTGCTTTAGTACCTTTTAAATCTGAAATGGTTTGATAAGACGAATTTTTAGCCACATGGATTCCCCAAATAAGTGGAGAACCTACAAAAACCTGTACAATTTTACTGGGGTTTCCGTTAATGATATCACGAATAATTCCTTCGGTTAAAATAACGGCCAAGTCTATTTCCCCTTCACGTAAAGCCTTACACATTTGTCCAGTCCCGCCATAGTAATCCTTCCATCGCAAATTAATACCTACGTCTTGATACGCTTTATCCCTAAGTGTTAAATACCACGGAAGGTTAAAATGTTCTGGAACACCGCCAATGTGTATTTTTTTCATACCACAAATATAATAGTATCCGAACTATCGTTAGCCATTAAAAATTTCTCTTTCTTTTTCCAGCTGAAGTTTTTTCGCATACAATTGTTTTAATTTCTTTTGATCCCGATACTTCCACAAATAATGTGCAAAAACACAAACCGAAGTATAAAAAACAGCAATTACAATCATAAATTCTATAGAAGAAAGTCCGCTATGCTCTAATGCGGTTCTTCCACTGTGATTATATCCACTTCGCTGAGAAGGACCCACAATACAGGCAAATGCCCCAACTAATATGGTCTGCCACCAATGCTGTGTAAAAAAGGGCTTTGAATGTTCTAAAGTATATATTCTTCGCTCACAAACCTCAATGGCATTTTGGTAATACCTGCCTTGACCCCTTAAAATATCTTTCATTTAAGCGAGGTTTTCCAAAACTTGTATGATTAAGCGTTCAATCGCTTTTTTAGGATTTTCACTAAACGTCCCATTTGGTCTGTTTGCCAAAATCACATTGAGGGAGAGGGCTTCATGTCCCATTAATTTGGACATACCATAAATAGCACCTGTTTCCATTTCCAAGTTCGTGATTTTTCTCCCTTGATAAGTAAATGACGAAATTTTTTCATTCATGTTGGGGTCCTGTAAGGCCAATCGAAGTACACGTCCCTGTGGGCCATAAAATCCAACATTGGTAGTTGTCACCCCAGGAATAAAGTTACTTGCGGAAAATTGCTTTAGTAACGATTCACTACACGAAACAGCATAAGGTGTAGCGTTTTGTGGATTCCATTGGGTGTGTTTTACAAATGCTTCGGAAAAATCATTAAGAAAAACCGCGTCGGTATTTCCGTAGAAATGTAACAAATTATCAAAGCCTATCCCTATTTCAGAAACTACAAATGAATCAACAGGAATCTCTGGCTGGAGTGCCCCGGAAGTTCCCACCCGGATAATCTGTAAACTTGTAAGCTCTTTTTTAGGCTGTCTTGTAGTAAAGTCTATATTCACCAGTGCATCCAGTTCATTGAACACAATATCTATGTTGTCTGGTCCAATCCCTGTTGATATGACGGTAAGCCTTTTGCCTTTGTAAGTGCCTGTGTGCGATTTAAACTCCCTATGTTGGGTTTCCAGTTCTACTTTATCAAAGTGTTTTGAAACCATTGCCACACGGTCCTGATCGCCAACAGTAATAACGGTGTCTGCTATATCACCTGGCTTGAGGTTCAGGTGGTATATACTTCCATCTGGATTAAGGATCAATTCTGAAGCCGCGATGCTCATCCGCCCACACGTTTGGTATTAAATCCTTTGTCTTGTAGAAATTCCATAATTCTATCCCTAAAATCCCCCTGAATTATGATCTGTTCATTTTTAAAGCTTCCGCCTACACCCAGTAACTGCTTAAGTTCCTTTGCGAGCTGTTTAAAATCTTCAGTGGCACCATTATATCCTTCAATAATAGTAATGGGCTTACCTTTGCGCTTTTCGTATTTGCAAAGCAGGGGTTCATCCTGAAGCCAAACAGAGGGTTCTTCTTTTTTTTCTTCGGAAGAATCCGAAGGCACATGGTCTGGGAAAAGATTCTTTAATTGCTCTTGAAGATCCAAAACTATTTTTTTATGAGTCCGATTTCAACCAAACGCTGATGCAAAAAGTCTCCAGCGGTAATATCCTCATACATTTTAGGATGTTCAGCGTCAATACATTCTTCCAAACAGTTCAATTTCATATCACTTCTAGGGTGCATGAAAAATGGAATGGAATATCTAGGTGTTCCCCATTGTTCCTTAGGTGGATTAATTACTCTGTGAATGGTAGAACGCAATTTATTATTGGTGTGACGTTCTAGCATATCTCCTACATTAATCACCAATTCATCTTCGTTAGGGATGGCATCCATCCACTCCCCATTTTTCTTTAATACTTGAAGTCCGCCAGTAGAAGCTCCCATTAATAGGGTGATTAAATTAATATCCCCATGTGCTCCTGCTCGTACTGCTCCTTTGGGTTCTTCAGTAATAGGGGGATAATGAATAGGGCGTAGAATGCTATTGCCATTCTGCACCCAATGATCAAAATAAGTTTCTTCTTTTCCAATATATAACGCCAAGGCACGTAATACGTAAATTGCCGTTTTTTCCAGCATGCGATAGGCCTCCATACCCGTAGCATTAAAGTTGGGAAGTTCTTTCACTTTTACATTTGATGGGTATTCCTCGGGCAAGTTAGCATCTTCATCTGGTTCCTGTCCAAAGTGCCAAAACTCTTTTAAATCACCTTCTTTCTTGCCTTTTGCATGTTCTTTCCCAAAAGAAACATACCCTCGTTGACCACCTAAACCTTCAATCTCATATTGTTGTTTGGCTTCAACAGGCAAATCAAAAAAGGCTTTTACCTCTTGGTATAATCTATCTACCAATGGATCGCTTAAAAAATGATTTTTTAATGAAACGAAACCAATCTCTTCATAGGCGGTTCCTATTTCCTGAACAAACTTTGCCTTTCGTTTTGGATCTTCGGAAAGGAAGTCGGCTAAGTCCACACTTGGAATATTCGTCATGATACGTATGATTTTATGCTGCAAATATACCAATTCTCCCTCGCATTTCCGAAGTAAAAAAGTGGATGCTACATTTCAAAGCCTTGACTTTTTTGCTACTTTTGAAATTACCAAAAAGCAACTATGAGTTCGAATACCCTTCCCACCATTAAATTCAATTACGATAGAAGTGGATTAGATGATGAGACCCTATTAAAATTGTATGAGCGAATGCTCAAACCCCGAATGATTGAGGAAAAGATGCTCATATTACTTCGGCAGGGAAAAATCTCCAAATGGTTCAGTGGGATGGGGCAGGAGGCTATTTCTGTGGGAGTGGCTTCGGTTTTGGAAAAAGAAGAGTACATTCTTCCCATGCACCGCAATCTGGGGATTTTCACAACAAGGGAAGTGCCGCTATACCGGCTTTTCTCCCAATGGCAGGGAAAAGCTAACGGATTTACCAATGGGCGTGACCGTAGTTTTCACTTTGGAACACAAGAATATAAGATTGTAGGAATGATTTCCCATCTGGGACCGCAGTTTGGGGTAGCAGATGGCATTGCACTTGGGAACATCCTAAAAAAGAACAATCAAATCTGTGCCGTTTTTACAGGTGAAGGCGGGACTAGTGAAGGGGATATTCACGAAGCGCTGAATGTGGCTTCGGTGTGGGACTTACCTGTATTGTTTTGCATTGAAAATAATGGATACGGACTCTCAACTCCAACAACAGAACAGTATCGTTGTGAACACTTGACAGATCGCGCAAAGGGATACGGAATGGAAAGCCATATCCTAGAGGGTAATAATATTTTGGAAGTTTACACCAAGCTTAAAGTAATCACTGAAAGTATGCGGGAAAATCCAAGGCCCGTTTTTGTTGAGTTTAAAACCTTCCGAATGCGAGGTCATGAAGAAGCCAGTGGCACCAAATACGTTCCGCAGCAATTAATGGACGATTGGGCTGTAAAAGATCCTATTGAAAATTACGCCGCTTTTCTTAAAGAAGAGGGAGTGCTGCATGAAAGCTATGAGGTTTCTGTTAAAAAGGAGATAGCACATGAAATTAATGAAAATTTGAACCTAGCTTTTGCTGAAGATATTATTATACCTAATGAAACCAAAGAATTAAATGATGTTTTCTATAACACACATATTCAATTAGTTGAAAAAAATAAAGAAACACAAGAGTTACGTTTAGTAGATGCTATTTCCGAAGGCTTAAAGCAATCTATGCAACACCATGATAATTTAGTGATTATGGGGCAGGACATTGCTGAATATGGTGGTGTTTTTAAAATTACTGAAGGTTTTGTGGAAGCATTTGGAAAAGAACGCGTTAGAAATACCCCCATCTGTGAATCGGCTATTGTGGAGGCAGCTATGGGGTTGTCTATCAATGGTTTTAAAAGCGTTATGGAAATGCAATTTGGCGATTTTGTGACTTCTGGTTTTAATCCAATTGTAAATTACCTAGCCAAGGTACATTACCGATGGGGTCAAAATGCAGATGTTGTCATACGTATGCCTTGTGGAGCAGGAGTGGGTGCGGGTCCATTCCATAGTCAGACAAACGAAGCTTGGTTTACGCACACTCCTGGATTGAAAGTTGTATATCCTGCTTTTCCGGAAGACGCTAAAGGCTTACTTGCAGCGGCTATTGAAGACCCTAATCCTGTCATGTTTTTTGAGCATAAAGCGCTGTATAGAAGTATTCGTGGAGAAGTGCCTACTAACTACTATACCTTGCCAATTGGTAAGGCACAATTACTTAAGGAAGGAAATCATGTAAGTATTGTGACCTATGGGGCAGGTGTACATTGGGCATTGGAGACACTTTCGGAACTGGATATTGCTGCAGATTTAATTGATCTTCGAACCTTGAGTCCATTAGACACCGAAACCATATATACTTCCGTAAAGAAAACAGGAAAAGTGATTATTCTTCAAGAAGATTCCCTGTTTGGCGGAATTGCTTCAGATATTTCTGCGTTGATTTCCGAACATTGTTTTGAGTATTTGGATGCCCCAATTATGCGGGTAGCTAGCTTGGAGACACCTATCCCATTTGCTTCGGCATTGGAATCACAGTATTTGCCTTTAGAAAGATTTAAGTTGGCATTGCAAGCGTTAATGGCTTATTAAAATCTTTGGGAAACGCGTTAAACTTCCTTTAAAGGGTGTATTTGTTTAAGGGTTTTTTCAGTACTTTTATGAAAACAACCTATAAGTCAGTATGATATACTTCCATAAATTTCGACACACCTAGTGTTTATTATCGAATACACCGATTTTTAAATCTTTTAATACTAACCTCAAAAAATCATTTATGAAAAAACTATCAATTTTAGCGATCTTGGCCTTCGTTGTCTTTTCATGCGGAACGCCTAAAACAGTTCAAGAATCCCGAAAAGTCATCAAAGGTGACTGGATGCTTGACAATATTACGTATAGTGAAAAAGGAACGTTTAATATTCAATTATTACAAGATACTTCTAAAGAATGCTTTGAAGGATCTACATGGAGTTTTGTTCCAAATAACAATCGCGGTCAATATACTATTCAAAACCCAGATTGTCCCACTGGAGAGCGCTTCTTTATTTTTGACATCCAACAAGTTGATGCAGAAACTGGATTATACGATTTCCTGCTGAAGCCTACGGATGAAAAATATAAGTCGGAAACCAACAACGGGTTTAGACTTCGATTGGCCCAACTTACTGGAAATTCCATGCGCTGGAATCAAACGGTACAATTAGAGGGAAAACCTTTTACAATTTCTATGAATTTTTCAAAAATTAATGAATAAAAAATACAGCTATATGAAATCACTTATGAAACAAATAGGATTATTTACAATGGCATTGGCAATTGCTTTCACGTTTAGTAATTGTGATGCGGTTAAAAATGCCAATAATTCCCAAAAGGGTGCAGTTATAGGAGCCACAGGTGGTGCTATTCTTGGTGCCATTATTGGAAACAACACCGGAAAAGGTGGAAATGGAGAAATAGGAGCTGTAATTGGCGGAGTTGTTGGAGGTGCTGCAGGAGCCATCATTGGAAAACAAATGGACAAGCAGGCACAGGAAATCGAAAATGAAATTCCAGGTGCGCAAGTAGAACGAGTAGATGATGGAATCGTTATTACCTTTGATGGAGAAAATAACGGTGTGTATTTTGATACAGACAAATACAATTTAAATGAAGCTTCAAAGAATACCTTAAATCAACTTTCCAGTATTTTAATGGAATATCCAGACACCGATGTCTTGGTAGTTGGTCATACAGACAGTGTAGGAAATGAAGCATACAACATGACACTTTCAAAGAATAGGGCACAATCTGTGACTAATTATTTTGTGTCTGTAAAAGGATTAAGTGCCGGACGTTTTACTACCAATTGGTTTGGGGAAACAAGTCCTATCGCTACAAATGAAACCCCAGAAGGTCGAGCCCAAAACAGAAGGGTAAACATTGTGATTGTACCTAATGAGAAAATGAAAGAAGATGCTCAAAAGGAAGCAGATGGGAACTAATTAATTCTGAATAATAATGAAAAAGTCCGAAAGTTTAATTTCGGACTTTTTTTATTGCTATTTTCCAACGACCTTTATGGTATCTTGAGTTTAGAAAAAACACAAATTGCTATTGTAGGTGGTGGGCTTGCAGGGTTATGCGCCGCAATCCATTTAGGAAGATATGGCATTGATGTAATTCTTTTTGAAAAAGATTCTTATCCCAGACATAAAGTTTGCGGTGAGTATGTTTCTAATGAAATTTTACCCTATCTGCACTATCTCAAAGTAGATCCCATCGCTGAAGGGGCAGTTAAAATTAAAAAACTTCAACTTTCCAATACAACAAAAAAAACAAAAGAGTATATCCTTCCCTTAGGTGGTTTCAGTATATCACGTTATTGCCTAGATGATTTGTTATTCAAGGAGGCTGCAGTGAATGCCACTATTATTCCGGAAAAAGTGACTTCAATAGAAATTCAAAATGATATTTTCACTTTGAAGACTAAATCCAATAATAGTTTCAAAGCTGATTTTGTATTGGGGGCATTTGGTAAACGAAGTAATCTTGATACGTTTTTAAAGCGACATTTTTTTATCAAAAAAAGTCCGTGGCTTGCTGTAAAAGCGCACTATGAATACAAATTAGAGTCTTCAACCGTAGGAGTTCATACATTTGATGGCGGTTACTGCGGGCTCTCAGAAATTGAAAATGGATTAGTAAATATGTGCTATCTAACTACCTATGATAGTTTTCAAAAGGCAAATTCCATTGAATCCTTTCAAAATTCAGTAATGTCAAAAAATGAATCACTACATCATTTTTTTTCGAACAGCAAGATGACTTTTGAAAATCCACTTACCATTGGTCAAATTTCCTTCAGAAAAAAAAGGCTCATAGAAAATCATATTATTATGTTGGGAGACAGTGCTGGAATGATTCATCCTTTATGCGGAAACGGAATGGCCATGGCAATGCACAGTGCAAAACTATTTTCAGAATTGTTTATAAATAGTATCGGCAAAGCCGATTTTAATCGAGCAAGCTTAGAAAAACAATACACATTGCTTTGGAATAAAACCTTCCAAAAAAGAATTAAGATGGGTAATTGGCTTCAGAAACTGCTATTAAATACTACCGCTACCAACCTAGGGATGAAAACTATGGAGTTATTGCCCTCGCTAGCTTCAAAAGTAATTGAACAAACCCATGGAAAGCCAATCTTATGATTCTTTATTCATCTAAATACCGATCGCAACAACAGGAAATCATGGATGATGCAGAACTAAGTGGAGATTCTTTGGCCACCTTGTTAAACGATTTAAAAAAAGTAAATACCCTACTAGGAGGATTTTCCATTACACTTGATGGGGTGGAAACATTAGTTTTAAACAGTCCGAAGACTACATCATTAACACTATTGGATTTAGGCTGCGGAGACGGAGAATCCCTTCGGAAGTGTGCACAATTCATGCGTAAACAACAAAGGACTATGAAGTTTATTGGGGTTGACATGAATGAGCATATCCTGGAAATTGCCAAAGAAAAATCGAATGATTACCCTGAAATCAGCTATCTTAAGCTAAATATTTTAGAGAAGAATCAACAATTGCCAAATTTCGATATCGCAACCTGCAACTTGTTTTTACACCATTTTCCAGAGCATCAAATTATTGAACTCTTAAATAAACTTATCAAACAAGGAAAAAGGGGAGTTGTTATCAACGACTTGCGACGCAGTAAATTAGCTTTCCAGCTTTTTAAAATATTTGGTTTGCTATTTATGAAGTCGAAAATAGCCAAACACGATGGTTTGGTTTCCATTGCAAGGGCTTTCAAAAGAAAAGAACTAAAAAAGATGGCTGAAAAGCTTAACGGAGAACACATAATTAAAGGGCGTTGGGCTTTTCGTTACCAATGGCTAATTAAATTTTAAAAAAGAAGCATTGAGCACAAAGATTATTTCGGTTGCAAAGCAACTGCCAAAATATACTAGGGATACCAAGGAAATATTGCCTTTTGTGGAGCAGTGGTTAGACGGGCAAGAAACCCGTTTTAAGCGTAAGGTGATTAAAATTTTCGAAGGTGCCGGCGTTTCAAGAAGGTATTCTATCATGTCTCCAAAAGAAGTCTTTTTGAATACCAGCTTCGAGGAAAGAAATA
Organism: uncultured Alteromonas sp.; assembly: GCA_964495885.1. GTDB lineage: Bacteria > Bacteroidota > Bacteroidia > Flavobacteriales > Flavobacteriaceae > PALG01. The sequence goes on from CAZBWO010000012.1 coordinate 72,675, forward strand.
ATATCTATGTAAAGGGGATGAAAGAACTTGGTGAAAAATGTTTATTGAAAGCATTAAACCAAGCAAATTGGGATCCGCAATCTGTTGATTTTATTATCACTGTGAGTTGTACGGGCATCATGATTCCTTCGGTAGATGCATATTTAATCAATGCGCTTCAAATGCGTCAAGATATCGTTCGATTACCAGTTACCGAAATGGGCTGTGCGGCAGGTATTAGCGGAATGATTTACGCAAATGATTTTTTAAAGGCAAACCCTGGAAAGCGTGCAGCTGTAATTGCATTGGAGTCTCCCACAGCTACATTTCAATTGGATGATTTCAGTATGGCAAATATGGTAAGTGCCGCAATTTTTGGAGATGGCGCAGCTTGTGTCTTGCTTTCTTCGGAAACGGGAGCTCAAGGCCCAAAAATTTTAGACACAGCGATGTATCATTTTTACGATGCAACGCACATGATGGGATTTGATTTGGTAAATACCGGATTGAAAATGATTTTGGATAAGTCGGTGCCGGAAACTATCGCTCATCATTTTCCAAATATTGTGAATCCGTTTTTAGAAAAAAATGAGAAGACAATAGAAGATTTGAAACATTTAATTTTCCATCCCGGTGGAAAAAAAATCCTGCAAACCGTGGAGGAATTATTCGGAAAGTTGGGTAAAAACATTAATGATACTAAAGCAGTACTGGATTTATACGGAAATATGAGTAGCGTTACCGTACTCTATGTTTTGGAACGGTTTTTAGAACAGTCAGTTCCTAAAGGTGATTTGGGACTTATGCTTAGTTTTGGACCAGGCTTTTCGGCACAGCGTATTTTAATTGAATTTTAAAATGGAACAACAAATTAAAAATAGTTGGGCGGTTATTTTAGGAGGAAGTAGCGGATTGGGACTTGCCAGTGTACAAGAACTCGCTTCTTTAGGATATCATGTTTGTATTGTGCATAGAGACCGGAAAAGCAATGTGAATGAATTTGAAACAATAATTGCTCAGTTGAAAAACACAGGGGTAAACATAAAAACCTTTAATAAAGATGCCTTAAAAAATGAAACCATAGATGCAGTACTTTCTGCTTTACCCAATAATTCGGTAAGTGTTTTATTGCACAGTATCGCAAAGGGAAGCTTAAAGCCCCTGTCTGAAATGACCATTCAGGATATTGAAATTACCAGCCACGCCATGGCTTATAGCTGGTGGCAATGGACAACCGCTTTGATTCAACAAAATAAATTTTCAGAAACTGTTCAAAATATTGCATTTACCAGTGAAGGTAGTTCAAAGGCCTGGAAAGGGTATGGGGCTGTTTCTATTGCAAAGGCATCACTGGAATCCTTGATGCGCCAAATGGCATTGGAATATGCTCCTTTAGGGATTAGGAGTAATTGTATTCAAGCGGGAGCAACACTCACCAAAGCATTTGAACAGATTCCAAATAGTTCACAACTTGCAGAAGCTGCCAAAAAGCGAAACCCATTCAAGCGATTAACAACTCCAAAAGACGTAGCAAACGTAGTAGGATTAATGTGTAGTGATAAAGCGCAATGGATTAATGGGACTATTATTAAAGTAGACGGAGGTGAAAGCAATCAGTAAATGGAAAATACCTTTCAATATATTCTGGATAAATTACCCTATGAGGCACCTTTCTTGTTTGTGGACATACTTACTGAATTATCCGAAACTCATGTTGAAGGGTATTACACCTTCAAAAAAGAAGAGTTTTTTTATGGAGGACATTTCAAAGGAAATCCTGTAACCCCAGGTGTAATTCTTACAGAATGTATGGCGCAAATCGGACTGGTTTGTCTTGGGATATATCTTTTAGCGGAAGAGTCATCCTTTGAAGAAAAGAATCTTCAAATTGCCTTGTCTGAAACGAATGTTCAGTACTTAAAAAAAGTATTGCCAGGCGAAAGGGTAAAAGTAGTTTCGAAAAAAAAATATTTCAGGTTTGGGAAATTGAAATGTGAGGTGGCAATGTTCAATCAAAATGAAGCATGTGTTTGCAAGGGAACACTTAGCGGAGTGTTAATTTCTGAAAACAATGGAAACAAAGAATAGGGTAGTAGTGACAGGGATGGGCATTGTGGCCCCAAACGGTGTTGGGCTTTCGGCTTTTTCCGATGCACTGAAGAAAGGAACTTCCGGCATTCGCTTTTTTCCTTCACTTAAAGAGCTTCAATTTTCTTGTCAGATAGGAGGGGAACCCATTATCCCGAAAGAACTTATTGAAAAATACTTCACTGCATTGGAACTTAGAAACTTCAATAGTAAGGGAATTTTATACGGAGTCATGGCTGGTATGGATGCCCTTGAGGATGCAGGTCTTAAGCCTTCAGAAAAAGAAGGTGATCCATTGTGGGATTTAGGAATTGTTTTTGGTACGAGTACCAGCGGAATCGACAGGTTGCGTGATGCTATCTACCAAGTGGATGAGGGAAAGGTTCGGCGCTTGGGAAGTACAGTGGTTGCTCAAACCATGAACAGCGGTATTAGTGCTTATTTAGCAGGAAAAATAGGAGCCGGAAATTGGGTAACTACCAATTCATCGGCTTGTGCCACCGGTACCGAAGCCATTCTAATGGGGTACGAACACATCAAAAATGGCAAAGCCAAACAAATGCTCTGCGGAAGCTGTAGTGGTGCGAGTCCGTATATCTGGGGAGGTTTTGATGCTTTACGGGTAACTGCCAGTAAGTACAATGCGAATCCACAACAGGCTTCCCGGCCAATGAGTGCTACTGCGAACGGATTTGTACCAGCAAGTGGTGCAGGAGCATTACTACTTGAGGATTATGAAACTGCTAAAAAACGTGGAGCCAAAATATATGCCGAATTACTTGGAGGTCACTGCAATAATGGAGGGCAACGGCAGGGTGGGAGCATGACTGCACCCAATAGTGTAGCAGTACAACAATGCATTACAAAAGCACTGCAAAATGCCAAGATTGATGCTTCAGAAATAGACTACATCAACGGTCATTTAACAGCCACAGTCAAAGATTCCGTGGAAATTGAAAATTGGTGTGAGGCTTTGAAACGCAGTGGAGATGATTTTCCGTATATCAATTCCCTGAAATCATTAATTGGCCATGGACTAGCAGCGAGTGGAAGCATGGAAGTTGTTGGCGCAATTCTTCAAATGCATCAAGGCTATATCGCTAGGAATATAAATTGTAGAGACTTGCATCCAGAGATTACGAAAATGATTTCAGCAGAGTCTATACCAACTGAAAATCAATATGTAGACTTTACAACCCTCATAAAAGCCAGTTTTGGTTTTGGAGATGTGAATGCCTGTGCTATCTTTAGAAAAATTTAGCAATGGACAAAGAAACGGTTTACCAAAAGCTTAAGGAAATTATCAAGGTGTACCTTCCGGAAGATGTTTCCGTAGCGCAAATTACAATGGAAAGTCATTTAGTAAAAGAATTGAATATCAACTCTTCACATCTGGTAGATATTGTTTTGGACGTAGAAGATACCTTTAATATAGAAATTAAGGATAATGAGTTGGAAGCAATGGATACAGTTGCAAGTGCCATTCAAATTATAGATCAAAAAATCAACTAAAAAAATACATTTTGGAATCATTGTTTACTGCGGAAAATTTTGTGTCCCTCGGACTTTTGATACTCTTACAAGCGGTCCTAGGGCTTGATAATTTATTATACATCTCTATTGAATCCAAAAGAGCTCCCGAAGCAGAGCAAAAAAGGGTAAGAACACTAGGAATAGCAATGGCCATTGTATTGCGGATTGCCTTGTTGTTCATTTTGGTAAAACTAATTGATCTTTTTCAAGACCCTTGGATTATCATTCCTGAAAATGGAATTTTTGATGGTTCCTTCAATTTGCATAGCCTTATCATTCTTGCTGGAGGTGTTTTTATTATGTATACGGCCACTAAAGAAATTTGGCATATGATGAGCCTACGAGCCCACGAAGAGGAAGAGACAAAGCCGAAATCCATTACAAGTATCATTATTTCAATTGTTGTAATGAACTTAGTATTTTCCTTTGATTCTATTTTAGGGGCAATTGCATTAACCGATGTGTTTTGGGTAATGGCAACGGCAATTATCATTGGAGGGCTACTTATGATTTGGCTTTCTGGTCATGTGACAGAATTTTTAAAGAAGAATAGAATGTATGAAGTACTAGGGCTCTTTATCTTATTAATTGTAGGAATAATGCTTCTTTCTGAAGGAGGGCATCTTGCACACATGCACATCTTTAACAATTCAATAGACGCCATGAGCAAAACCACTTTTTATTTTGTGATAGCAGTATTGATTTTAATTGATATCGTGCAAAGCCGCTACCAAAAGAAAATCAATAAAGGATTGGATTAATGCATGAATGATTCTGTTTTGCCAAAAACATTAGCTGTAAAACTCACCAAAGATGGTGAGCGAAGTGTTCGGAAACGACACCCCTGGATTTTTTCAAAAAGTATCCAAAAGCTCAATAAAGAAGGTGCGTCGGGTGATATTGCGATAATTTTCGATCAACAGACCAATAATACAATAGGGGTTGGGCTCTACGATCCAATGTCACCCATCCGTATTAAAATGTTGCATTTTGATGGTCCCGCCAAAATAGATGCATCTTTTTTTTCAGAAAAAATTAAACAAGCATTCCAGATTCGGAAACCGCTATTGCAAACCCAGACCAACAGTTACCGACTCCTTTTTGGAGAAAATGATGGTTTTCCTGGACTCATTGCAGATGTTTATGCTCATGTTTTGGTGATCAAAATATACAGTGCAATTTGGAAACCGTATTTAAAAGACATACTATCCCTGCTCCAAAAAACAGCTGAAGCTGAAACTGTTGTCCTACGACTTAGTAGAAACCTTCAGAAAGACAAGGAGTCTGATTTTTATCAAGAGGGAACAATATTGGTAGGTGAACTTTCAGATCCTACTGTTCATTTTGTGGAACACGGAGTGCAATTTTCTGCGAATGTAATTCAAGGACATAAAACGGGATATTTTCTGGATCATCGTCACAATAGGAAACGGGTAGGGGAGCTTTCCAAAGGAAAAACCGTATTGGATATTTTTTCCTATGCTGGCGGATTTTCAGTACATGCCCTAGCAGGAGGAGCCAAGGAAGTTACGAGTGTGGATATAAGTGAGCAGGCCCTGAATCTTGCGATAGAAAATGGCAAGTTAAATCCGCATCAGGGTGTGCATCATACTATTCAAGGTGATGCCTTTAAAATAATGGAAGAACTCATTCATAAGAGGGAAACTTTTGAAGTGGTAATCATTGACCCACCCAGTTTTGCCAAAAGTGCTAGTGAAATCCATAAGGCGCTGCATCAATATGGGGTACTGGCCAATTTAGGGCTTCAACTCACTACCAAAAAAGGAATGTTGGTATTAGCCTCATGCTCTTCAAGGGTTGGAGCTACTGATTTTTTTGATTTAATTGAAAAAGAACTACGAGAGTCTGGAAGAAGGTTTCAACTAATGGAGACCACCCAGCATGATATAGATCACCCTATTTCCTTTCCGGAAGGTGCTTATCTAAAAACAGCCTATTATCAATTAGATTAGACAAACCAACTTATAATCCAAACAGATGTAAAACCGGTAAGGGCTAATATTGTAGTCATCACAGTCCAGCTTCTAAAAGTCTGCTTTTCGGAAAGCCCTAAATATTTACTTACTAACCAAAATCCGCTATCGTTTACATGCGATAAAATAGAGGCTCCGGAAGCAATTGCAATCACCAAAAGCGACTTTTCGATAGCCCCAGTATCCCCAATAAGAAGTGGAGCCGTTACACCTGCGGCGGTAATCATGGCCACGGTTGCAGACCCTTGGAGGATACGCACCAAAGCAGCTACAATAAATGCAAAGAATAAAGTGCTAAGGCCCATTTCAGAAAACCATTGTGCCAATTGTTCCCCAGCACCGGTATTGATAAGCATTTGTTTGAAAACTCCACCTGCCCCTGTTAGCAAAATAATAATGCCAGCTGGCGCCATGGATTTGGTCGTTACCTTCAGCAGGGTCTCTTTTGGTACTTTTTTCCGAATTCCTAAAACATACCACGCAATGAGGTTTGCTAAAATAAGTGCCGAAAACGGGTGGCCAATAAGTTGAATCCACCCCAGTAAATCAGCTGATATGCTTTCCGCAAAGTAATCACTGGATAATACCGTATTACAAACAATTAAAGCAATGGGCAATGTAATAATCCCTAATATGGTATAGACAGATGGAAGGATTTGTGGTTTCTCTTCTTGATCTTCGGAAATAATAGGTGGTGCTTCAACTTGAATTTTTTTTGCAATGTATTTCCCGAATAAAGGACCACTTACCACTGCCGTTGGGATTCCTACCAAAAACCCAAACACAATCACCCAACCTAAATCGGCATTTAAAATATCTGCAACCGCCACTGGTCCTGGGGTAGGTGGGATAAATGCATGGGTAATAGCCAAGCCTGCTAAGAGTGGTATTCCGTAAAGTAAAAGAGATTTTTTTGATTTCCGTTGAAGGGAATAGATAAGCGGCACCAAAATAATAAAGGCCACATCAAAAAACACCGGAATGGCAATAAAAAAGCCAGTAAGCATTAAAGCCCAGGAAGTACGCTTTCCATCGTTTTTGCCCAATAAAAATCCTGCCACCGCTTCGGCACCGCCAGAATATTCCAAAATTGCCCCAAACATAGCCCCCAATCCTACAACCACGGCAACGAAGCCCAAAGTACTTCCCATCCCTTCCTGAATGGTCTTTGCAATTGCCAACGGCTCCATTCCTGCGAGCACACCAACCGTAATACTCGCAATAAGTAATGACAGAAAGGCCTGTATTTTCAATTTTAAAATTAGGAATAGCAGTACTGCTATTCCAATTGCTATGGAAAATAAGAGTATGCTATCCATTTAGGTTCCAACTTGAAGTGAAAAAGTCTGAAGAAGGTCGGTCGTTTCGCTGAAATGTATGCGCACCAAAAGCATCGCGCTGTGCCTGTATTAGATTCGCACTGGAGTTTGCTGTGGTCATTCCATACCAGTATTGCAATGCTGAAGACATACAGGGGAGGGGAGTGCGTTGTTCCATGCTAGCTATGAGGGTTTCATTTACAGCACCTTCCCATTGTACAAGCGATGTATATATTTTTGAGGCTTCCAGTAATGAAGGTTGTTTCTGTAGAATAGCTGTTAATTCTTCTATTAATTGGGACCGAAGGATGCAGCCATTGCTCCAAACCCTAGTCACCTCAAAAAGATTTATGTTCCATTTTTCCTCTTTCGAAGTTTCAGAAATCAATTCCATTCCTTGTGCATGATTTAAGATTCGGGCAAATTGATATGCCATTTTCAATTTTTCGGTATCAACGGTAGCTTCAAATGGGGTATCATCTAATTTTTCCTCTAAGGAAACCCGAAGGTCTTTACGGTTCGAAACTGCCCTTGCCATTACGGCCTGTATGAGTAATGTGGCAGGAACTCCGTAGCGAAGGGCCGCTTCACCAGACCATGTCCCAGTCCCTTTGCTTTTTGCAACATCCAAAACTTTCGGTAATAAAAAAGCATCCTCTTCTTTGGTTTGCAGAATGCCTAGAGTTGTTTCCAATAAAAAGCTGGAAGTAGGGCCTTCGTTCCAAGATAAAAGCACTTCATATATTTCTTCTTGGGAAAGCGAAGGTCGTAACAATGCATATACTTCAGCAAGAAGTTGCATTTCAGCATATTCTATTCCGTTGTGAATGGTTTTTACAAAATGTCCCGCACCATTGGGCCCCAACAGGGAAACACAGGGTTGTAAATTGGTATCCTTCGCAGCTATTTTTTCTAATAATGGCTTAACAAGTTCATAAGCTTCCATATTGCCACCAGCCATAAGGGAAGGGCCGTTCAAGGCGCCTGCTTCACCTCCCGAAATTCCTATACCCAAATAATGAACTTCTTTACTTTGCATATGTTTTTCACGGCGTTGGGTATCACGATAGTAAGAATTTCCACCTTCCATAAGGATATCTCCTTTTGAAAGGAGTGATGTAAGATTTCCTAAAACACCATCAACAGCATTTCCCGCAGTAACCATCAGTAATATTTTTCGGGGTTTTTGTAATGAATTTACAAAAGCTTCCAAATTTGTAAATCCTTGTAAGGCTGGATGATTTGCTTGCGTTTGAAAATCTGGAATGACCTCTTTTTCAGCTAAGGTATCCCTATTGTAAACCGAAACGGATAATCCTTTGTCAAGTGCATTAAGGGCTAAGCTTTTCCCCATGACTCCCATTCCAATAATACCTAATTGTGATTCCTTCATGAGTCTAATTTCGTAATAATTTCGGAAACAAGTATTTCTGGTAAGTTTTCTATGGAAAGATGGAGGCCATAGGATGGTTCCTCCAAGGTATCCAATTGTGATTGGAGCATTTCTGGTTTCATATAATGATTTCGGGATTTCATGCGCTTTAGGATGGTTTCGGGTTTTCCTTTTAAATAGACCCATTGTATGTTTCGGTCTTTGGAAAGTATTTTTCGGTAGCTTTCCTTCAACGCTGAGCAAGCCAGAATGGCACCGTTTTCCCAATCTTCCATTTCCCGATGCATTTTCAGCAACCAAGGTTTTCGGTCTTGATCGCTTAAAGGAATTCCATTGCTCATTTTTTGAATGTTTTCTTCTGGGTGGAAATCATCTCCATCAAAAAAGGGAAGTCCTAATTTGTTGCCCAGTAGTTTTCCAACGGTAGATTTACCGCAACCGCTCACACCCATGATAATAATTATTTTAGGCATTATTGTGGTACTCCAAAAAAGGTTGAGGGGACTCCTGTAACCCCAGGTTTTACTGAAAAAAGGGAACCTGCCAGTGGATATTTTTCTCTTTCGGCTTCGGTCATGTCTTTTTGCGCAGTGGTAATATATAGAATATCTAAATTGGGCCCTCCAAATGCGCAACTGGTAACATTATGCGCTGGAACTTCAATGCGCTCCATTACGGCACCGGTTAAAGGATCAAATCGTACGACGGCATCTCCATTCCACATACCCACCCAAAGCTTGTCTTCACTATCTATGGTCATACCATCTGGGAAACCCAATGATACAGGAACCTCTACCGCAACTCTTTCATTACTTATGCTTGCAGTGTTTTTATCATAATCAAATGCCCTAATGAGGCCAGTAGGGGTGTCAATATAATACATGGTATTGCCATTCTTGGTCCATACAATACCGTTAGAGATAGTAATATTATCTAACATTGGAGTAGTGGTTCCGTTCGGACTTACACGATATAGCTTAGCCACAGGATCTGTTTCTTTGAGGTGCAGGGAGCCCACCCAAAGATTACCATTGGGGTCGCATTTTCCGTCATTGAAACGATTTTCTGGTTTATTGGCTTCCACATCCGAAATCTGTTGAAGGCTTCCATTTTTGATGTTCTGTATGTAAATTCCATCTTCTAGTGCCACAACCGCGGTACTATCTGTTTGCGGAACTACGGTACCAATCATGGAAGGAAGATTAAAGGTGCTGTTTGTTTTATATTTCGGATTATAAATATGTAATTTATTTTGTAGAATGTCTATCCAGTACAATTCCTGGGTTTGATGATTCCAAAAGGCACCCTCCCCAAGTGTCGCATTTTGTTCCAATTCTAAAGTCGCTATTTTATTGGACGTTTCTGTTTCTTCTTCATTTGCGAGACTTTCAGTAGATGTATTTCTGTCTTTAGGGTTATTACAACTCAATGCTAACAACATGATTGTGAGTATGTAAAAAGGTAAAAGGTTCTTCATGGAGAGTTGTTAAATATTTGTTGAATTCATTTTTTAATTAAAAAAAGATTTTAAATTTAATGCATTGAATGCCAATATAGCAAGTAAAACTTTTTTAAAATGACCAGAACAACCTCCAAAAAGAAGCATGCCGACTTCCAGAGTAGCTACAGAAGGTCTTTCAATTTCAGCAAAACGGTAAAGAACGAAAAGTTTGAATTAAACGAAGAAGGAGAACTGGTATTAAAGCGTCCAACCGAAGGCAATAGGCCATAGGCTCTTCTCTTTTAAGTATTCATAAACTTTGACGTATACTTTTGTTTTGTGATTCAAATTGCGTTAAAGTTTTTTGAAATTTTTGGAGATTAATAATCTATGTAGTATTCTAGAGAAAATTTAAATTATGAAATATATTGTCACCCTTTGTCTGTCCCTTGTTTTTTTTGCTTCCCAAGCACAGGAAGTTGTAAGTTCTTATGAAACCCAAGACACTTTTGAAGCCAAATCCCAGAAACTAACAACATACTATGATCAAGAATTAGGTTTGGATGCAGACCAACGCGTATTATTTCAAAAAAAGGTAGAAGAATATTTAATCCTTCAGCAGGAAGCTAAAGATCAATTAGCTGGTAGGGAAGAGCTGGAAAAACTATATCAATTGCAATTAGACGAAATACGTGATATGCAAGACATTCTTACGCGTATTCAATGGAATAAGTATAAAAAGATACGACCCACCAAGCAGGCATTAAAGATTACAACCGATCGACAATAAAAATTTAATCAATCATTTAGGTATTCAAAGCGGCTTTTTTACGGGCCGCTTTTTTACTGAATTGTAAAAGGAATAGGGAGATAAAACTACAAATCATAAATCCGAAAAAGACCGGCCATACTTTTGTTTCAATAAATCTTCCAATAAATGTGCTAATAGGAATAGCCATAATAGTGGCAAAAAAACCTGTAATTGCAGAAGCCATTCCCGCAATATGCCCCATAGGCTCCATGGCCAAGGCTCTTAGGTTCCCGAATAGAAATCCAATTGCAAAAAACTGAGCGGCAAAGAAAGCCATTAGTATGCCAATGGAAGGATTTTCCTGTCCGTAGAATAACACGACATAAAGCGTACTTACGATAAAGAAACCTGCCATAGCGGTATGTACCATTTTTCGCATCCCAAATTTTAATACCAAGCTTCCATTGGTGAAAATGGCCGTTCCAATAGCTATCGATAGTCCAGCGAAGATAAGAGGGAAATCTTCTTTCAATCCGTATTGAATTTCAAAAATCTGCTGCGAGCCACTTAGGTATACCATAAAAGAACCAAACACAAAACCAGAAATTGCAGTATATCCCATGGTGGATTTTTCTCGAAGTACTTCCTTTAGACCATTGATAAAAAGCCTACGGGTCATAGGAATTCTATTTTCAGGCTTTAGGGTTTCCCGTTGTCGTTTCCAAAACCACAAGCAAACCAAACCACTAAATAAGAGCTGCACATAAAAAATACTTTGCCAATTGAAATGATCCAATACCAATTTACCAGCAGCAGGGGCTACAATAGGAACCAACAAAAATACCACAGTAACAAATGAAAGGATACGGGCCATGTAATCCCCTTCATACATGTCACGAATAATGGCAATCGCAATGGTTCTTGGTGCAGAGAGCCCGATGCCTTGCAAAATCCTTCCAAGGATCATAACCTCTAAGCTTTCAGCAAATACACATACTAAACTTGCAATTAGAAAAAGTCCGAATCCCATGTAGACAATGGGTTTTCTTCCGTAGGAATCTGAAATGGGACCAAACACCAACGGACCAATCCCCAAGCCAAGAAAAATCATGGTGATAATCAATTGATTATCGGCTGTATTTTGAGTGCCAATCGTAATACCTATCACATCCAAAGCAGGGAGGAGTGCATCAATGGCTAGGGCTACAACAGACATTAAGGAGGCCATCATGGCGATGAACTCCAGTTGGGATTTTGATTGGTTTTTCAGCATTAAGCAAAATTACATCAAATGGGTTTCTTGCTACTACCTTAAAGGGCATTTTAATACTTTATTAGCATTTAAACGTTTTCGCTCTACTTTTTAAGACTCTATTTGATAAACTTTATAAAGATTTTAATACGTATAATTTTATAGTTTTTGGTTGAATAGTTAGTTTATAGATGAACTTAATTTTTAACCATAAAAAACATATAAAATGAATAAGCGAATAGCCATATTAGCAACAAATGGATTTGAAGAATCAGAACTTGTAGAGCCCAAAAGAGCGATGGAGTCTGAAAATCATCATGTAGATATTGTAAGCGATACTCGAGGAACCATTAAATCATGGAAAGATGGAAACTGGGGACAGGAATTTACAGTAGATAAGCATTTAGATGATGTGACTGCCGAAAACTATGATACATTGGTATTGCCAGGAGGAGTAATGAATCCAGATAGCTTGAGGACCAATGAAAATGCATTGATTTTTATAAGGGATTTCTTTAAGCAGAAAAAACCGGTTGCAGCTATTTGTCACGCTCTATGGACATTAATTTCTGCAGATGTTGTAAGAGGAAGAACGTTGACATCTTACAAGAGTATCAAAGATGATTTAATGAATGCAGGCGCTAGCTGGGTAGACAAAGAAGTAGTTGTAGATGAAGGATTTGTTACTAGTCGTAACCCAAACGATTTACCAGCCTTTTGCGATAAATTACTAGAAGAAATTCGCGAAGGTAAGCATGCTGAACAGCACGCCTAATGGTTGGTTGATGTTTGATTTCAAAACCGCTTCAGGATTGGAGCGGTTTTTATTTTATGAATACTTCAGAAATTACGGGTTTTTACGTATAGCCTAACTATTTAGTTTTCAATAATTTGGTGTTCGCTAACACATCAATATTATGAAAACAAAACATACCGCATCCCAAATAAGGGAGCATCTGCAAAACAATCAAAGTATTTTGGGCGATTTAAAGGAATTATTGGAATTCCTTCCCTATTGTGAATATGAACTTATTTTGTTCATGGAAGCTAAGAATGTCTGGAGTGGTTTCTTTCCCAGTCCACCCTCTGGATTTGCTAAAGGGGATGGGGCCATAGAACTAGGATTGTTTCTGTATTGGTTTAATCATGTGGATCAATTGGATTTATCGGTCTTTCCACCCGAAACCCAAAAGCACATTAAAGAATTTATAGTTGCTGTTTCTATTTTTATGCCTAGCACTCAATTAGATTTGGTTAATTATAGTTACTTTAAAACCAATGAATTGATTTATGAAGACGGAACCGTGCTTAGCATGGAAAAGTTCGCAAATTTCGATCAAAATTGGTTTATTGCCTTTCTGAATTTATTGGAAAGCCTTATTAATAATACTTGGTACAATGGAGGTACCTTTCCTACGACAACCCCTCCAAGTGTTCCTCTTTCGGGTAAAAACCCAAATCAAGTAACCATTGCCATTTTTGGTGATTGGGGAGCTGGAAACCAAGCGGCAAAGTCTGTCATGCAATCCATTGTAAATTTACAACCAGATTATCTGGTTCATGTAGGGGATGTGTATTATGCAGGAACACCAGTAGCTTCCCATCCTGTTAGCAAACACTATTATCAATTAGGGGAAGAAGTGGATAACTTGATGAATTTATGGCCACCAAATTATACAGGAAAAAGCTTTACTTTAAATTCCAATCATGAAATGTATAGTGGGGCTAACGGACTTTTCCTTGATGCGCTTGGCGCTCAACAAACCCCACCTGGAAGTCTTAGTTATTTTAGTGCACAAAAAGGTGCCAGTTGTTTCTCAATGAAATTTGGGGATTGGACCATCTTAGGATTGGATTCAGCGTATAGAAGTAGTATCCTAACGGCTTTTATGACCGGAGGGATTGGAGGTCCCAGCGAATTTCAAACTAAATGGATTCATGGTTTAGGACTAAACCCCAATAAAACGATTGTCATGTCCCATCATAATGGGTTTGCAGATGATTGTACTTCTGTTTCCCCTTTGTGGGCCGAAGTTAAAAATGCATTAGGAGGTGATCCATATGCTTGGTATTGGGGGCACGTGCATAACGGAATTGTGTATAACCGTCCTATTAGCATTCCAACAACCAAAAGTGCTCCTGGCATTACCACCAATACATTTGCTAGGTGTCTGGGACATGCGTCCCTTCCGTATGGGCATGCATCTTCTTTAGACGGAAAACCTATTGAATACCAAGCCAATAGTCCAAGACCAGCTCCTTCAAAGGAATTGTATCAAGGGTTTGCGTTACTTACACTTACCATGAATAATGGTGTTGTAGATAATATTTCCGAAGGATTCTATGATATTAGCGGGGCTCCGTCACAACCACGCTATTTCCGTAGAATTCTGTAAATAATGCTATTTATAGCCAATTTTAAATCATCTTCCTTTGTAGGAAATTTATGCTAAATTATGCCTTTCATGGGCGTTCATGCCTTTGTCATGCATTAAACATGCTTTAAACGTGCTTTATACCCGCCTTTGACCCCCTTTGAAATGAAGTTGTTTTTGTAAGTGGTTTCTTTCATATTTGTTACTTAATTTTAGAATATAATCTTTTTGAAAAAATAATGCTTTCAGAAACAGTTTCAAGTTCGAGGGGTTTTTGTTATTTTCATGGCTTTATCCATTAGCTACAAATTCGATCTTATGAAATATATTTTCCTTTATGCTTCTTTTTTCTTAAGTACCCTAGTAATTGCCCAAGACTTTTTGTCTTTTCAATATAGGACTGTAGGTCCTGTTAGGGGAGGGCGGGTTACCACGGTTACTGGCACCCCTATGGAATCTGGCACCTTTTACTTGGGGGCTACCGGAGGAGGGGTTTGGAAAACCACAGATTATGGCACTACATGGAATAATGTTTCCGATGGTTATTTTGAAACTCCCTCTATTGGTGCTATTGAAGTAGCCCATAATGATCCCAATGTGGTCTATGTGGGGACAGGGTCAGACGGACTTCGAAGTAATATCATTCTTGGGAAGGGTATGTATAAATCTATTGATGCGGGAGCCACATGGGAGCACATAGGGCTTCGGGATGTGGGACAGATTGGCGCTGTGGAAATAGATCCTACCAACCATCAAATTGTATGGGTAGCGGCCATAGGAAATCCGTTTCGTGCCAATGAGGGGAGAGGGCTATATAAAACCACCGATGGCGGAGCACATTGGGAAAAGGTATTGAGTATTTCAGATCAAGTAGGTTTTGCAGATATTGAGCTATTACCGGGAAACCCCAATGTGGTGTATGCTGCTGCATGGAAAGCAGAGCGGAAACCTTGGACCATCATTTCCGGAGGAAATACTGCTGAAGGCGGTATTTATAAATCAGTGAACGGTGGAAAGGATTGGACCAAGCTGAAAGAAGGTTTACCCCAAGATCTTATTGGAAAAATAGACCTCGCTGTTTCCCCGGCAGACTCGAAACTACTTTATGCAGTTATTGAAGCCCCTGGAGAGGAGGGAGGTTTGTATAAATCTGAAGACCAAGGCAAAAGTTTTACACAGGTTTCCAATAACAAAGGCTTGGTAAACAGGCCATTTTACTACACTAATCTAGAAGCACATCCTACCAACCCCAATATACTTTATTCTAATGCCAATCCAATACTGAAGTCTGAAGACGGTGGAAAAACATGGAGTAGGATGAGTGTTCCGCATGGCGACAATCACGATATATGGATCAACCCAAACAATCCAGATTTATTGATTCAATGTAATGATGGGGGTGCCAATGTTTCACACAATGGCGGGAAAACATGGTCTACCCAGTTCAATCAGCCTACTGCAGAACTCTATCAAGTAGAAGTTGACGACCAGTATCCCTATTGGTTGTATGCAGGACAGCAGGATAATTATACAACCATTGCAGTACCCAGTTTTCCTCCCAGTGCCTTGCAGGATTCCAAAACAGGTTGGATTATGAACACGGGGGGCTGCGAAACAGGCCCTGCGGTTCCAAAGCCTGGAAATCCCAATATTGTGTATTCTAATTGCAAGGGTAGGTTTGGGGTGTTTAATAAGACCACCGGTACTGAACAAGCCTATTATGTGGGCGCAGAATTTATCTATGGACATAATCCCAAGGACTTAAAATATAGATTTCAGCGGGTGGCGCCCATACATGTATCACCACATGACCCTAATATTGTCTACCACGGGTCGCAATACCTACACAAAACAAACGATGACGGTAAAACTTGGGAAACCATTTCGCCAGACCTTACGGCCTTTGAAGCCGATAAGCAGGTTATTTCCGGGAGCCCCATTACCCGTGATATTACTGGGGAAGAATATTACAGTACCCTTTATTCCATTAGGGAATCCCCTCTGGTCAAAGGCCTTATTTGGACAGGCTCTAATGATGGGCTGGTTTACATGACCCGTGATGGAGGGAAAACCTGGAAGAATGTAACACCTAAAAAACTCCCGAAGGGAGGAAGGGTAGAGTCTATTTCGGCTTCCTATTTTCAACCTGGGAAAGCGTATATAGCGGTAGACCGCCATTTATTGGGAGATGCCAAGCCTTATTTTTACAAAACTACCAATTATGGGGAAAGCTGGGAGCTTTTAAGTGGTGGGGGAAGTGCTATTCCTATGGATTACAATGCAAGGGTGTTACGCGAAGACCCAAAAAAAGAAGGTCTGTTGTTTGCTGGAACTGAATACGGATTGTTCATTTCCATGGATGATGGGAAGCATTGGAAACTCTTTCAGCAGAACCTTCCAGTTACCCCAATTACTGATTTGAAGATCTTTCGGAATGACTTAATATTAAGTACGATGGGGCGTGGCTTTTGGATTTTGGATAACATTGGAGCCCTTCGGCAGGAGCCTATGCAAAACCTTGGGAATGCACCAGTGCTCTTTCAACCAGATCCCACCATTCGATATCGTTACCCAATGACAGGGCATTCGGGGATTCCAGAATATCCACGAACCCATGTAGCTATTGATTATTACCTTCCAAAAGGATGGGACAAAGAGGTTCAGTTGGAAATCTTTGATTCGCAAAATACCCTGGTGGCAACCATTGTAGGTACAGAAGAACAAATGGAAAAAAAGGTTGAAGTAGAGGAAAATATGGATTTAAGCGAAACCTTTCGGTATGTTGATGTAAGCTTAAAGGCTACGGAAGGAATGCATCGCTTTGAGTGGGATTTAAGTATGCAGGGGCCTTGGGATGCCAATAAAAGGCGGCGCTACAAAAATGGTCCTATGGTACCTCCTGGGAATTATATGGTACAAATTACCGCGGGGGATACTGTTTTGCAGCAACCATTTGAGATTGTTATAGATCCTAGGCTTTCAGATGCTGGTGTTACTTCGGAAGATATACAAACACAGGTAAAGTTCCAGAAGGAAGTGATAGATGTACTTTCCGAAGCAAGACAATTCACGGATGCCCTTGAAAAGGAAGCCGAAAAACTGAAGGGAAAACCAGAAGCTTCCACCCAGTTGCAAACACTTGAAAATACCTTATCCCAACTAAAAAATGAAGAGGAAGGGGCATATCCACAGCAAATGCTTTTAGCGCAAATAGGGTATTTGTACTACATGATGAATGGTGCCGATCAAGTCCCTGGAAAGGATGCCCTACAACGGTTGCAGGAAGTTCGGATGCAATTGCAAGCCCTAAAGCAACAACAACCCTAACACAAGCCCCAGTCTCACTGGGGCTTCTTATTTTGGCTAAAATGATATCTTAGTCTCTGTTAATGAAGATATTACTATGTTTTTTCTACAAAAAGTGGTATTTTTAGGAAAGGCATTTCTTGAGGTTTACATGACAATAATCATAGTCTTTGCTGGGTAAGTGCGGTAATTTTATGTCTTTAAAATCAACGTACCACAATCTAATCCTATTCATATGAAACTATACGACGATAAACACATCAAAAATGTGGTTTTTGTAGGGGCCAACCAGTCTGGAAAAACCACTTTGGCAGAGACCATGCTTTTTGAAGCCGGACTTATCAACCGCCGTGGCACCGTGGAACAGGGAAACACGGTTTCAGACTACCATCCGTTAGAACAAGAACGCCATACTTCTATTTTTTCCACTCCCTTACATACCGAATGGCGTAATTACAAGATCAATATTATAGACACTCCTGGGTTGGATGATTTCATTGGGGATATCATTGCCTCCATACGGGTAGCAGATACCATTGTACAGGTCATCAACGCAAAAGATGGAGCCGATATTGGTTCTGAAATTATTTGGGATTATGTAAACAAATACCATAAGCCTACCGTATTTGTGATCAATCAGATAGATCATGAAAGTGCCAACTTTGACGAAAGCGTGCAAAGTTTACACCGTATGGTTGGCAAAAATGCGATCCTCATTCAATATCCTATCATGATAGATGGTGCCCAGGCCATTATAGACGTCTTAAAAATGAAATGCTATAAATTTGGGCCCGAAGGTGGTAAACCAGAAAAACTACCTATTCCTGAGGCTGAAATGGAACGTGCCAATGCCTTGCACAATGAATTGGTTGAAAAGGCTGCTGAAAATGACGAGGAGTTGATGGAATTGTACTTCGAGAAGGGCAACCTCAATGAAGACGAACTACGCCAGGGAATTAAATTGGGCATGCTGAATCATGACCTCTTTCCCGTATTCTGTATGTCCGCCTTAAAGGATATGGGCTCTGGAAGGCTTATGGGCTTTATTGATAATGTCGCTCCGGCAGCTTCAGATCTGAAACCAGAACAGGGTGTTAATGGGGAGCTCATTTCCCCAAGCGTAGAAGCACCTACCACTTTATTTGTCTTTAAGACCTTGTTTCAGGAGAATTTAGGTCAGTTGAATTTCTTCAAAGTAAAAGCTGGGGAATTGCATCTCAATGATAAACTCTACAACCAACGCACCGGGGAGATGGAAAGTATCAATCAGTTATACATCATGGATGGCAAAACCAAACACCCTGTGAATAAATTAACCGTAGGAGATATTGGAGCCACCAGTAAGCTGAAATATACCCAAACCAATGACACACTTACGACTGAGGAGAATGGCGCCAGTATCAAGCCTATACGGTTTCCGCAGGCAAGAATTGAAAAAGCAGTAACAGCAGCTACTGCCAGTGAAGAAGAAAAACTAAATGAAGCCTTGAAGAAACTCAATCTTCAGGATCCTACCTATACCTTGCGTTATGATGCAGAAACCCACGAAACCATTGTAGGTTGCCAAGGGGAATTACATTTGGCCATATTGCAATGGTTATTGGAAAATGAATACCAAGTAGAGGCTACTTTTGATATTCCAAAGATTTCCTACAGGGAAACCATTCAGAAACCTGCCACGGCTAATTACCGCCATAAAAAACAATCTGGAGGTTCTGGGCAGTTTGCACAGGTACATTTGAAAGTAGAGCCTTGGTATGAAGGAATGCCAGAACCCGAAGGGTTTAATATCCGCGGAAAAGAGGAAATTCTATTGGATTGGGGCGGAAAGTTGATTTTTTACAACTGTATTGTAGGTGGGGTAATTGATGCCCGTTTCCTTCCGTCTATTCAAAAAGGAATAATGGAAGTAATGGAACGGGGTCCATTGACACACTCTTATGCACGGGATATACGGGTGATGGTTTTTGACGGGAAGATGCATTCCGTAGATTCCAATGATATTTCCTTTAAGATTGCGGGGGCCACCGCCTTTAGGGAAGCCTTCCAGAGTGCGAACCCCAAATTATTGGAACCCATCTATGAATTGGTGATTAAGGTGCCAGAGCAGATGGTAGGTGGGGTTATGACCGAATTGCAGTCTAGACGCGCCTTGATACAGGGCATACAAAATGAAGATGCCTATCAGGTATTAAAGGCCTTTATTCCAAAATCCGAACTAAGTGATATAAGTACCAGATTACGTTCCTTAACGCACGGACGTGCCAACTTCACCAGCAGTTTTGCTAGGTATGAGGCAGTACCCATGCATGTACAGAAGGAATTGGTACAACAGACTACTACGACGGCTCAAGCCGTATGACGGTTTTCAACATACCAACCAAGGGCCCCTTTGAAAAAAGGGGCTTTTTTTAATAGGTCACCCGAACCGTTGCAACGGCTGTAGGTATGCTCACTGAAATACTATTCGGAGAACTAGCCGCACAGCTAGGAACATTCGTCGAGTTTGTAAATGGTTTTTCCAAAGCTGAAACCGTACTACACGTATTGAATGATTTCCCTAAAGTAATACTTTCCTTAGCGGAAGTGTTGGATCCTTGGTAGACCCGAAGAATAAGGTCATTGGAATTCACACTGGCCCATTTCGCACAGGTAATCAAACTGTTTCCGCTAACGGTTCCCAATGAATAACTGCTAGGAAGGCTTCCGCCACCTGTGGCAGGCACTGCCATGGCTTGCATAGGCGTATTGTATAGCCGCGCTTCCTTTAATGGAGCGCCTGAAGACGGACTTCCAAGTCCGCTAGGCACCCGAAACGCATAGTTTTGTTGGTGCACATTGTTATCGCCGCCATCTGCTCCGTAGCCTCCTATACAATAGCCAGGAGAGGGATTATTCCGAAGCATAACCCCGTAGAGGGTATTTCCATTGGAAGTCCAAGCAGGGGTCGCTGCATGGTAGATACTTGCCAATGCTCCCGAACTTCCCTTCGGAATCACAAAATCATGCGTTGCCCACATCGTGCTGTTAAACGGACTGCTATTTCCGTAGGGCATAGGATAGACCGTGTTCCAATGATATGGAGTCCCAACATCCATGCTGGTAATAGAAGCCGCCAAGGGGAACTTCACCATCACTGTATACCCTACGGGAGCTGCTCCCTTCGTAGTAATGCGTAACATAGGTTCTCCTTGTTGCAGGCTGTAAGTAAAGGTATAGGGATAGCTATTGCTGTTCACATTGTAGTTTCTGGTGATGGTAATGGATTTGTGCAATGCATTGCTAGTATCAACCGTAATGGAACTAGTGGAGCTATTTACTGAAGTATCTTCCGCAAAATCGGTACAGGTTCCTTCATACCCGAAACGATAAATATCCCCTTCGTCTATAAAAAAGGCAAGGTCATTGGCTGTTCCAGAAAGGATATTGGTATTTGTAGTCTTGTCTACAACACTTATTAGGTTTCCATTGTTCCCATCAAAAACAGCGGTGAGCAAGCTGTTTTCAAACTGATGATTACCATTGGTTAGCTTTTGGTATTGCAAGCTTCCATCCCCTTGGGAAGCGGTCGCGAGATCTGAAACCTGATACCCTAGGGAAGGAGCCTTTACATTGATATAGCTAGACTGATACGGAATGATCCCCTGCGCGGGCATCCCCAATTGGTTGAACACGGCAACCTGTCCCGAAGCAGCAGGTAACTGATTGGTAATTTGTGATATAAAGGCCGTACGTAGGCTATCGGCTTGCTGTTGTGTTTGGGTAAGCAACGGTAATTGTTCATTTTGATATACCCCATCATTTGCGGTACCCGTGATGTAATCATGATGGGTACTGGGCGCTAAATTGTTCCAAGTGGCATAGAGTGCTGCCATTTGTTGTTGTTTTTCGGAAGCACCTGTATTTAAGAGGGTGTTTGCCATTACCTGATAGGTTTCTGCTCCCAATAGTCCACGGGTGGCTTTGTTGTGTAGGATTTTCAATTCGGGTCTACTGGCATAGAATCCCATCCAATAAGGATTGGGAGCAAAAGAATCTACTGCCGTAACATTGGGATTATAGGAACGGGTTTTCAAGGAGCCTTGATAACTATTTACTAAACGCATGTACTCGTCAAAAGTTGCCACGACCGCATAAACCCCTGTTTGGGAATAACCATAGGTAGCGCTCGTATTCCAATCATTGGCATCTGCCACGAGGTTCTGATTGGGATACATAAAATCATTACTTACATGAACATAGATGTAAGGCGTAGGCGAAACAGGCCCGTTTGCCCCAAGGTAATTGGCAATATGCCCAGCTGGTGTAGCAGGAGAGGAGGGCTTACTACAATTGATGACATCCTGCGGTGAGCTATAGTCTTGTCCGTAGGGTGTTTCAATATCCGCACCCTGATTGTAGTGTGATTCCAACCAATGTGCGATGACACTAGAACCATCCTGTGCTTTCCAAATGAAATCGACCCCACCATTCACCGTATCCAACAATTGATCTTTTGGTTGGGTGTAGGGCTGGGTATGCCCATTACAGGCACCGGGAATTCGGGCGAATCCTACTCCCATGGCATCCATGGCGTTTAGCATGACTGGTAGTTGTGGGTCATGCCCAAAATCATCTGGGACCCATACTTGTTGCGACCAAGGTACCTGTACCGAATCCAACCACTGATTGGCAACCAAAAAGTTTCGGAAGAAGGTTTCTCCATTGGGTAAAAGATTATCTGGAGAGGTAATTCCACCCCCTACAATTCGAAGTCGGTTAGACGCCACCATCTGTTTAAAATAAGCAGCACTATCCCTTGCGAATGCCCTTAAAAAGCCCATCTCACAAACGGAATAATAATACCCTGCGGTATCTAGGTTCTGCGTGGCTTTGGTGAGTAAGTGATTGGCAGGGGCATTTTTGTAGCCACCACCGTAAAAATAATTAGGATCATAGGAGGGGGGCTCAAGGTTTACGTTATACGGAAACGGATTCAGCCAGTCCCAGTCCATGTGCGCGGCCGGACTTAAAATAAGTACCCGCTTGGCATTGGTGGGAATGTTAAGTTGTTGGCGAATGGAATCTTCCACAGTGGTAAACGCTACCAAAGAGGAATCCTTAGTGGAAGAATCATTGCAGGAGATCATGAGTCCTAGAAAAAGTGCAAAGGACAGAAGGGTGATTGCTGTTGTTTTCATGTTGTTGTATTTAGCCTGGGGAAGGTTCAAATAGAATACAGCAGCAAAGTATGGAGAATGCTAAGTAATTGAAATAAGGGTTTTTACGTAAATTCAACCTATAACGGTCAATCAACTACTCCACAATGATCTTTCCGGAGGGGAATGGCCTTTAACTCTTCCCAAATGGCATCTTCAAAAGGTTTGATGGAACAACGGAACACCAATACCCCTGCTTTACTTTCAGGACAGAAATACTGATGTACTTGAAAGTAGAGGGTCATCATCTGCTTCCCCTTGAAATTATCATACACACGAATCTTTCCTGTGAAGAAGGTTTCATCCCCATGGGTTTCAGTGTTGACAAACAAGGCCGTGGTAGGAAGGACTGCCTCATTCTCCTTTTGTTGTTCCGCTACACGCATGAGTCCGTTGAAGTAGCGTTCCATATTTACTTCCAAATCTGTTGTTTCCAAGGGTTTTTCAGCCTTTATGGCCCAACCAATGACATACGACCAATACTGCGGACTTTCAGGCTTGGCCCAGCCAGGTGTAAATACGGCGTCTTCAAAGCCTTCGTAGGGAATATCCTGTGCAAAACCAATGGGAAAAGGAAATATCTCCCGTGCCCAAGTACTGTCTATTTCAAACAGATAGCGGGTTTCTTCTTCCTGTGCCCACGATAGGGTAACGGAAAGAAGAAAGAGTCCTATGCAAATCGTTCTCATAATGGTGGTTTAGAATTGTAAAGTTACCTCTAATTCAATCGCATCGGAAATGGCATCGTTCTTTAGTTTGTTGTTGTGCGTAATGCCCCAACGGGTACGGTCCAGTTTTAGTTTGGCATGGATGCGCTGCTCTTCTTCGTGCACTTCGGGCCAGAACTCGATGGGTTTGGTAATTCCCTTCATGGTAAAGTCGCCCCGCATTCTGTGTCTACCATCCTCTTCAAAGAAGGTTACTTCTGTAATGACCAACTTTGACTTTGGGAAACGCTCCACATCGAAGAAGTCGGGATTGCGTAGGTGTTCTACCGGACCAACCCCTCTTTCTTCAAACTCTTCATTGGTAATAGAGGTCATATCCACCACAAAGGAACCCCCAGTAATGTTTCCGTTGGTTGTGATCAATTCCCCTTCCTGGAAGTTCACGGTACCCGAATGGTCTGAAAAGAAAAAGGAATACGTACCTTTCCAATGAATGGTACTTTCAGCAACGTTTAACGGATAGGTTTTTTCGGTTTGTGCGGAAAGGGTGAGCGATACCCAACATGCCAAGCTCAATACAATTGTTTTCATATATCGTTGATTTTTGGATAAAACTAGTAGCAGGGCTTCTGAAAAGTGTCAAAAGAATGTAAAAGAAGTGTCAACCCTTGTAAAATATGCGTAAAATGCCTGTTATTTGCAGACGATGACTAAAAACCTACTGTACTATACCAGTCTATTGGGGTTGCTCTTCCTTGGAATGTGGAGTTGTACTTCAGAACCTTTTGAAGCCGTAGACCCTACTACCGCAACGGTAGCCCTAAGGGAAGTGGGACATGAGCTGTTATTATCACAGGGCGACAGTACCTCTAGGGTGCTTTCGGTGGAACAGCAAGATGCGGCCACCTTTTCCATTAGGTTTGAACAGGAGCTTGCTTTTGATCCTGGAGATCTATTTCTTATTTCTGAAAGGGTCTTGAAAAAGACAAACCTTCCCAAAGACCATACGCTGGCAGTGTTTCCTTGCAATGGGGAAGTAGTGGTCTATAGCTATCGGTACCGTAAATTGGCAGAGAAATCCCTTTTGCCCTGTGGCGGAAGGTTATTGCCTAAGGACTGTTATATACTTCAAGTAACGTTTGAGGATATGAATGATAAAACCCAATCATTCAGTCATTTATATATTTTAATTTCATTACTACCAGTGGTATTCTTAGTGCTTTATTTCCTACGGAAACGGAAGCAGTCCGGCAAAGTCCCTGAAGCCCCCGATGACACCCTTACCCTTGGGCAAACCACTTTTTATCCTACACAGCTGAAGCTATTGGTAGCTGCAAAGGAAGTGGCCCTATCCCGCAAGGAAAGCGAGTTGTTGGTGATCCTAGCTGAACGTCCCAATGAGGTGGTGACCCGTGAGGAGCTCACCAAACGGGTTTGGGAAGACCATGGGGTAGTAGTGGGCAGAAGCTTGGACACGTATATTTCCAAACTTCGGAAGAAGCTGCAGCATGATGAGGCCCTACAGATCACCAATGTGCATGGGGTGGGGTATAAGTTGGAGGTGAGTAGTGAAGTGTGAGACGTTAGACGTTAGTAGTGAGACGTGAAATGTAAAAAGTTAGTAGTTAAGCGTCATGACTAATGTGGATGTTTGAATCACGAATCACGAGTCACGAGCCACGAAACACGATAATTCTTTGATTAAGTGTAAATGGTGAGAAGTTAGACGTTAGTAGTGAGACGTGAATAGCTGTCACTACGAGTGGCACACCGAAGGTGAGATGTATCGAGAAGTGGGAAAGGGGTGAATTTAGAAAAAACAACCAATGGCGCTGTTAAATTGTAGTCCGTGGGATGCCTCGCCCGTACCTTACCCGTGGAACACCCATGGAACACCCGTGGAACACCATTGCTTCAAATTTGTAGGAAGAGGCTAGGGAAACTACCTTAAAAAAGGCCATGTGAATGCTCCCTTTGGGTCTCCAATTTTATAATTAAAAGCTTATCCCAACTTCCTACAAGGAAGTTAAATGTAGTATGGTTTTGTTATTCGATGGTGGGATGGCTATCATATTGTTGAAAGGCTTGTTCCAGCTTCTTGGAAATTCGTTTGCGCAGTAACCTTGGCTTTATTACTTCAATGCATTCCCCAAAGCCCAGAATAAGTCGTTCAAGCTCAAAATTAAGATGCACCTTCAATTGAATAAGGATGGTTCCATCCTTGTGTCTTTCCAGTAATTCCTGGGAATGATGAAAGGGTTTGGTCAATACATAGGGAGCATTGCTTCTATCTACCTTCAACACAATGGTTTGAATGTTTTCTTCCCCCAAGACCGTAACACCAATGGTATTTTTATAATAGGCATCGCCATTAAATCCTATATCCTGATACGCCATACTGGTATCGTAATCAATTGCCACAATCCTATCCAATGCCAAGGTGAAAATTGATTTCCTTCCTGCTTTCATGCCCACTAGGAACCACCTATTGTTGAATTCCTTTAATATATAGGGATGGAAGATCATCTCGCTGGGCTTTCTAGCCTTAAAGGATTGGTATTGTATGCGCAACACCAACTTTTTAAGGATGGCCTGGTAAAGGGGGTCTAAATGCTCCAATCCTTTTAAGTGGTCATTTTTATCTAGATGGATAATGGCAGATTGGTGGGTTTTTTCGGTGTACACCTTATCTTCCAGGCGTTGGATAATACCCCCAAGTTCTGAAAACAATGAAAAATCCTTGAATTGCTTCAGCATTTCCACTGTTTCCGAAAGCACATTCATGTCGTTTTCATTTAAGGGAATGTCTGTAATAGAATAATCCTCTTCTTCATAGCGATAATACTTTTTATCATAGACTACAATAGGGGCATTATAGCCTAATTTATCGCTTCGCATCATCTGTATATCCAGCTGCACGGTACGTTTGCTTACGTTTACATCCCTTCCTTCGTATTCATATAATGCTTCTGAACAGGCTTCAATTAAATCGTCCAGCGTCCACTGTCGGTAGTTATTCTGAAGGCATTTATCAATTGTCTTATAGCGAATAAGGGCATTCTTATTAACGGCCATGGGTAAAATTTTTATGAAAAATAGGCATTTATTTATACTGCGCAAAAAGATTGCGCAGTACAGTAAAATATTTGTCCCGTATCATAGAGAAGTCGATGGATTGCTACATCGATGAGTAGTACTCCGCCGAACGAGGGGTCGGCGGAGTTTCAAAAATAAAGAAGAAATGAACACGAAAGAACAAATTACCGGAAAAGATTTAATTGCCATGGGATACCAACCTGGAAAATGGATGAAGGAAGCCTTGGCATACATCAATAGTCATTCACTCACTGAGGAGGAGCTGGCGCACTATTTAGTGCAATTTAAGGCTCCGCCAATCATGGAACTATTGGAAGAACCTGCCCCTTTCGCGATTAACATTAAAGCTGAAAGCGAATTGGAGGAAGCCAATGTACAAAGTGTTATTGCAACCATGGAAGCGTTGATGAAAACACCTACCATGGTAGAAGGGGCCATCATGCCCGATGCCTGCCCAACCGGGCCAATAGGAACTATTCCTGTAGGTGGCGTAGCGGTAGCAAAAAATGCCATCCATCCTGGAATGCATAGTGCAGATATTTGCTGTTCTGTGATGCTAACCGATTTTGGAAAAACAGACCCAAAGGCAGTCTTGGACGCAGCGCATGCCGTGACCCACTTTGGGCCTGGTGGTCGTTCCAGGGAGGAACAGTTCAGGTTCCCTATGGATTTATTGGAAGCGATTGAAGGTAACTACTTTTTGAATGATCAAAAATGTATTTCGGCCGCCCGTTCCCATTTGGGTACTCAAGGCGATGGAAACCATTTCCTATTCATTGGAGTTTCCAAAAACTCTGGAAATACCATGATGGTAACCCACCACGGTAGTAGGGGTTTTGGTGCCAATCTGTATAGTAAAGGTATGAAGGTAGCAGAACGTTTCCGAAGGGAATTGTCACCAGACACCCTAAAGCAAAATGCATGGATTCCTTTTGATACCGAGGAAGGACAGCAATATTGGGAAGCCTTGCAGCTTATTCGTGCATGGACCAAAAAAAATCATGAGGTCCTTCACGATGCTACACTGCAGGAGGTTGGCGTTGCTTTGGAAAACCGTTTCTGGAATGAACACAACTTTGTCTTTCGGGATGGGGATTTATTTTACCATGCCAAGGGAGTCACCCCTTTGGACGAAAAGTTTATGCCAGATATTACGGGGCCACGGTTGATTCCATTGAATATGGCAGAGCCTGTATTGATTGTAGCTGGGGAAACCACTGCCAACAATTTAGGGTTTGCCCCACATGGTGCAGGTAGAAATGTGAGCAGGACGCAGCACAGGAAAAGTAAAACCGGAACCTTTCAGGAGATTTTTGAGGAGGAAACCGAAGGATTGGATGTGCGGTTCTTTTCACAGGAAATTGATATCACGGAATTGCCCAGTGCTTATAAGAATGCAGCATCTGTACGAAACCAGATGGAAACGTACGGATTGGGTACCGTGTTGGATGAAGTCATGCCTTATGGTTGCATTATGGCAGGGAATTGGCAAAAAAATGCCCCTTGGAAAAAAAGGAGAAGAAAATGATTTTGGAAGTTTGGTCCTTTTTTATGCATATTTGCAACCAACAAATGAACGATAAAAGTTTTTGTCTATGAATTATGTATTGATCACATATGAAAAGCAGGATGCGAAACATCGGTTGCTGCCCTAGTGCAGTAGGTAAAAACTTTACAAAAGAAACCCTTAAAGAAGCGTCCAATACCATTTGGACGTTTTTTTTTGGACTTATTTTACGCCGAAGTTTTTTAGATGCGAAATGGTAGTTTCCTCTGCAACAATCCCTTATACAACCTGCAATTTGCGGACAGGAACTCTATTGCCTAAAAACTACATAAGTAGCTGAATATCAATAAAATAAATTCATATTTTTCTTGTGGGTTATAAAAAAAGCACCCATATTTGCACCGCAATAATGCACAAGAATCATTAAAAGAAGCAACGATGTATTTTAATTCATTACACATAGTAACGCAACCAGGACTTGGTTCTGCACGCATCTGCTTCGAGACAACTTTCCATCATATTTAGATTCCTTAAAAGAATATCATGAAAGAAGTCCGAAGCCAAAAGTTTCGGACTTTTTTTGTACTCCCATTTTGGGTTTCATGGAAAAGGACTTCCGAAACCTAACATCCAGCGAAGCATACCATTTTAGCACAATAACCCCATTGGGGTAAGACCTTCCATTGGATATTTCCGATGTATTGAAAATAGTAAAAGCCATAAAAACATGATTAAAGCAACGTATGTACCCATACAGCGAAACTTAATGTATACCGGCTTTACATAGCAACATGTAAAGATCGAAACCATGAAACCAAATGAAGTACAACCGAACCCAAAACGGCCTTTTAGCAACTATAAGGCCCTAGTAGAAAGAATCTATAGCGAGCACAATACACCTACCCGATACAAGGGAACCATAGCATCTATGCTGCGTGAATTCTTTTCCAAGACCAGTAAAAACAGATACACTTGGAAACGTGACACCTTTAGAAGTCTATTGATTCACTTGTATGATGAAAAGTGTTACGCATTGCTGCGGAACTATAATGCGGTGGAAGTATTGCACAACATCTGTGCTTTTGGAAACAGGTTGGTACGACCTGTGGAAACATGGAAGTCTGAGGCTTCCCAGCCAGAGGAGCAATTGCGGAGTTTGATACGGCACTGTTTTGCGGAATATGAAACGCCTCGTTTTATGGAAGCCTCCTTTTTTGGGGTACAAAAGGCCTATATGCTGTGGTACATTCAGTTGGGGAGGGGTAGAAGTGTAAAGGATTTGTCGCAAATGCCTTTGCAGTTCACCCGCAAAATGGCCCACACTTTCAGGAATGCCCCTGAACGTTTGTCGGTGCCACAAGCCTTGCGATATGCCCAAGCCATAGGGTTTGGTGCTTCGGATGCTACCGCTAGAACCATCGCTGTTTCCAGGTTATCCAGGATACGCGAAGAGGAGGAAGTGTTTTGGGCGACAGTAGTTCAATTCCTTGCCAAGGAATCTAGGTTAGACCTAGGAAGGGTGAATACCCTATTGGATTACCTAGCCTACAAATACCGGGAAGATGCTTCATTTTCCATGAAGCGCCGAAGCTTAAGGGCCCTAACCCTACAATCTGAGGAATGGCACAAAGCGGTATACCTAAAGGAAAAAGGAAAGGTGTTGCAATGGAGCAGTATAGGTATTGCGCCTTTGTATGTAGAAGAAGTGATAGATACCCAAAAAGTGGTGTACCGAACGGTGGAGTTATTGGATTCTGCCGCACTATATGAAGAAGGTAATCTGATGGGGCACTGCGTAGCTGAATATGATGGCGGATGCTATGATGGAGACTACGGTATTTTTTCCCTGCGGAAAGAAGTAGCGGGGGAAGTAGTAGAACGCTTGGCCACTTTAGAGGTTAGTTTACCGGAATATGAATTGGTTCAGGTAAGTGCAAAATTCAATGCGGAGCCAGATGCTAAGTCGCAGGAGTTGATAAAGCAATGGATAAGGCAGACGAAAGTAAAACCAAACTATGAAGGTAGGGAAGACCTGGCCCTTTACGGAGGAGCCCAAGTGAGGGCGATAGACCACAGAGGGCATAGAGAGGAAGGTTTCCCTGAATTGGAATGGGTGTTAAGAATCCTATTCTGGTTGGGATACCTACTCTTACAAGCCTTTTTGTAGCATGATTAAACAAAGGGGAGATGATACTGGAAACAAGCTCATCTCCTCTTATAAAGACAAAAACAATGGGAAAAAAACTCAAAGGAAGGGACCTAATCAAATTAGGCTTTCCAAAGAATAACAGTATTAATATTGCCTTAGGGCAGATTAACAGATACCGAAAGCGCGAAAAGAAAGAACGCATTTTGGAAGAAGCAAAACAAGTATTACAGCATCCGAAAGCCTATAAAGGCCATGCCATTTGGGGAAAGGTTGCAGAAGGATTGGTAGATCCTGTAGTGGTTCAATTTCATCAATTGCG
Source organism: uncultured Alteromonas sp. (assembly GCA_964495885.1). GTDB lineage: Bacteria > Bacteroidota > Bacteroidia > Flavobacteriales > Flavobacteriaceae > PALG01. The sequence continues at coordinate 103,043 of CAZBWO010000012.1, forward strand.
AAATACGCGGGCTCCCTTTACCATTTACGGGGAAAATGAAATTGATGCACAGGCAAAATACCAATTGTATGACGCCTTGAAATTACCCGTAGCAGTGCAGGGTGCTTTGATGCCCGATGCCCATAGTGGATACGGACTCCCCATAGGTGGGGTATTGGCCACAGAGAACAGCGTGATTCCCTATGGGGTGGGGGTGGATATTGGTTGCAGGATGTGCTTGACGGTATATCCTATTAAAACTTCCTATTTGAAAGGAAAACAGCATCAATTGGAGCAGATTTTAAGCAACCACACGAAGTTTGGAATGTATGAAACCCATGACAAAAAACACGATCATGAAATTTTTGAGCGTTCCGAATTTGAGGATATCCCCCTGCTGAAGAAGTTGAAGGTAAAAGCCTATAAGCAATTGGGCACCTCTGGAAGTGGCAATCACTTTGTGGAATTCGGGGAGGTGGTCCTTAAAGAAGGGGAGAACCCATGGGACATCCAGTCTGGAAGCTATATTGGGGTGTTGTCCCACAGTGGTTCGCGTGGATTGGGGGCAGGTATTGCCAAGCATTATACCTATTTGGCCGCTAAGCAATGTCCGCTACCAAAAAATGTGCAGCACTTGGCTTGGTTGGATTTAAACACCCATGACGGACAGGAATATTGGTTGGCAATGAATTTGGCAGGCGATTATGCCAAGGCATGCCATGATGATATTCACCATAGGATTGGGAAGTTATTGGGGGCAAAACCCATTGCAAAGATTGAGAACCATCACAACTTTGCTTGGAAGGAATCCTTGAACGGCACCGAATGTATTGTGCACCGAAAGGGGGCAACCCCTGCCAAAAAAGGGGAGTTGGGAATTATACCCGGTTCCATGACCGCTCCGGGTTTTATTGTGAGTGGTTTGGGAAATGCGGAAAGTTTACAATCTGCATCCCACGGGGCAGGTAGGTTGTATTCCAGGCGCAAGTGCAAAATGCAGTTCACCCAAAGCGATATCAAAAAACAATTGAAGCAGCATGGTGTGACCTTGATAGGCGGTGGGGTAGATGAAGCCCCCATGGCGTATAAAGACATTGCACGCGTGATGCAAAATCAACAGGAATTAGTGGAGGTATTGGGCACCTTTACCCCCAAAATTGTAAGAATGGATACGTAATGAATACAAAAACAATACAAATAACCGCGGGAAGAGGCCCAGCAGCATGTTGCTGGGTCGTTGCCCAGGTGTTGAAGTCCTTTATAGGCGCCTTGCAGGAGGCAAAGGTAGGCTATACCCTATTGCACCGTGAACCAGGTCCTGAAAATAGGACATTGCAATCTGTTACCCTAGCATTGAAAGGAAAGGGCTTGGATGCCTTGCTTAGCCATTGGCTGGGAACGATTCAATGGGTTGGTACTTCTCCTTATAGAACCATGCACAAACGAAAGAATTGGTATGTAGGGTTCTTTGAACTACCAGCTACGGAAGCCATTTCCATAAGTGAAAAGGACTTTCAGTTTCAAGCGATGCGCAGTTCGGGGGCTGGGGGACAACATGTGAACAAGGTAAGTTCTGCCATTCGGGCGACGCATCCTCCAACAGGGATGCAAGTAGTGGTGATGGATAGTAGATCACAACATCAAAATAAGAAACTGGCCATCATGCGGTTGCAAGAGAAAGTGGCACAGTTTCAAAGGGAACAATTGAAGCAACAATTGGAAACTACCTGGGAAAACCACCAAAATGTAACAAGGGGCAATCCCGTACAGGTATTTAAGGGAAGGGATTTCAGAAGACAGCAAGTAAAAAGAATCCCTTCTTCAGAGCGAATGAATGTAAAACAACAATTAAAACAAGGACGATGGGATTAACATTAGCAGACAGTTATTACTTAAAGGCAAAAGCTGCCAGTCAAGGTTTTCATAGTGATTGGGAGGAAGTGTGTGAGTCTTTGAACTATGCACTATCCTATGATGAAACGCATTGTGCTTCCCTATGTTTATTGGGAGAGGTGTATGCACGGTATTTATCGATGCCTACGGAAGCCTATGCCTGTTTTGACAAGGTTATTGCAGCAGACACCAACTATCATGAGGTATATTATCTATACATCAAGTACCTTATTTGGAACAAGGAATTGGAGCGGGCTGAAAAGTTAGTTGCCTTTGCGGAAACCATTCCGAATAGCAGTAAGGCCCAGCTGCAATGGCTTTCTTCCTATATTGAAGAAGTACGCGGAAACTATGATGCTTGTTTAAAGACTTTGAAAGAAGCCAAAAAGCACTGTTATAATGATGGCTACTTCGACTTTATAGAAGAGGAGGAAAAGCGCATCAAGAAGAAAATGAAATTGGAAAAGCCTGCAAAACCTAAAAAGAAATGTAAAAAAGGGAAAAAGGCTTCCAAGAAATAAATTTGGGTACGTGTTTGTAGTTAGGAGTAATTGAGGTGTTTGAATCACGAGTCACGAGTCACGAAACACGATAATTCTTTGATTAAGTGTGAATGGTGAGATGTTAGACGTGAAGTTAAGGGTTAAAGATTGGTTGGGAATAGGGGAATGTAACCACGCGATACAATCGCGCGGTAGCGGTGGTGAAAGGTTGACTCCGTCGAATCTTCGATTTCACGCGGTAGCGCAGGGACGTTTGCGGTATGGGGAATTTTTACCACGCGATACAATCGCGCGGTAGCGGTGTTAGTAGTTAGTGGTTAGTAGTTAGTGGTTAGTAGTTAGTGGTTAGTGGTTAGTAGTTAAGGGTTAAGGGATTTACTTTTAACCTGCAACGTGTAACTTGTAACCGGACCGAGCGTTAAAAAAGAGTCCTGTGGACACTTTTAGCGAAGGAGCCAGACTGCCGCGCAGGCCATACTTAAACTTTCAACCTGTAACATCTAACCTGTAACCTGTAACATTCAACTTATACCCATTTCTATTTTTTCCTACAAAAAAACACGCTAGGTAAGGCGGCAATTTGCCTAAAATGACCTCTTTTTTACATAATAGGTGATTACGGTATGGAAAAGGCATAGTAAAGGTATGGATAGTGTATGGGGAATGTATGGGTTCCCAAAAGTGCCCTTTTCTGCCCTAAAACGGAAAAAAGTGCCCTAAAGTGGAAAAAAACGGAAAAAACGGCCACTTGAATTCCCTTCTTAGATCTTAAATTTTACAATTAATATATATCTCAAATTCCTACAAGGGAGTTCACTGGGGGTATGCTAAGATTACCCTTAAAATACGGATTTATACGTATCGTGGGAAATTGGATTTGTGCTATCTTGTATGCAATGCTTCCTCGGAACAAAAGTTTACTACATATAAAACGCTACAGATTATGGCCGCTATTAAATTTAACGATACCATTGGCATTTTTACAATGAATAACAAAAACCGTCTTGACATTGGGGATGATGGGACCAAGGGACCGGTTTCCGCCACTCATGATAGTTGGTCCACAAGATTAATCATCCTAAGTCTAACAGGCAAGAAGGGCCCTATACAGGATGGGGACGAAATAGGGATTTTTTCTGCAGACGGCAAGTATCGGCTTGACCTAGGAACTGATGCCATGCAGGATAACATTTCTGCAAGCCATGTGTCGTGGGCCACAAAGTTTAAGATTGTGAGCATGGAGGACCCCGGTTGGGAAGGCCCCATTTGTTTTGGTGATCGGGTGCGGATTTTTACCAGCGACAAGAATTACATTGTGGATATTGGGACAGATGCCATGAAAAAGAGTATCCCTGCCAGTCATGATTCCTGGGCCACACGGATTTGTCTTAAACACCAAGGAACTGCCCCTGTGTTAGATTATAAAAGCCGCTACGGCAATAAGAAGATTTATTACTACATTAACAATTCCCCGACCAATTTTGTAAATAAAGTAGCGACCAATACCTATAAAGACCTTATCATGAAGGCTTTTTCGGAATGGGAATATGCCAATGGCTATTATACATTTGAATTAAGTGATTCTGATAAAGACCTTCCAAATTTCTCCCTATACTTTAAACCTGAAAGTTATTTGGGAAGTTCCTCAGATAATCTCGCAGAGGCCACACGCCTAGATAACAGAAAAGGGCGTATTTATATAAACGATAATAAAACCTGGTCTGATACCCAAGTACCTTTGGGCGGTATAGATGATGGCACCTTAAACCTTAAAGCGGTAATCATGCATGAAATTGGACACCTAGTGGGACTGCGGCATTTACCCTATAAGGATTCGATTATGTATAGTAGATATAATAATGAACGATATGTAGACCCTGCTACCTTAGCAGTTTTTAAGGAGTTATATCCAGCACCCTGATGGGAAAAAGGGGTGTATATCTTTAACGAGTGACCAGACTGCCGCGCAGGCCATACTTAAACTTTCAACCTGCAACCAGGCCGAGCGTTAAAAAAGAGTCCTGTGGACACTTTTAGCGAAGGAGCAAGACTGCCGCGCCGGAGAGATTCTCCGCTATACCCTGAATGACAGTATTGATAAGATCCCGCAACAAGTTTGGGAGATTATCTGTGATTCCTTCGCCTAACCATCTTTAAAGCCTTACCTTTGCCGCCTTTAATGATAACATGATAAATGATTCTTTATGAGTACAGTACAAGCAAATGACACCGTAAAAGTACATTACACCGGGAAATTGACCAATGGGCAAATCTTTGACAGCTCTGTAGACCGTGATCCCCTACAAGTGGAACTAGGGAAGGGGCAACTCATTCCTGGGTTTGAACAAGGCCTAGTGAATATGAAGGTGAACGAACAGAAAACCATCACCATTGACCAGAAGGATGCCTATGGGCCTGTAAGCGAACAGCTTTTCCAAAAAGTAAATAAAAGTGACCTTCCCAAGGAAATTACCCCAGAAGTGGGGATGAACCTGGTAGGGACCAACCCAGATGGTTCCCAACAGCAGTTTCGCATTGCCAAAGTGGAGGATGAGTTCATCGTAATTGATGCAAACCATCCACTTGCGGGACAGGATTTGATCTTTGATCTTCAAGTTGTGGAGATCTTGTAAAAGGTATCAATACTATCTTTTTTATAAAACGTCTTGCTTTGTGGTAGGGCGTTTTTTTTATGAGGCTTCTGAAGAAGCCTATTATTTATTTTTATTCTTATTTTTTATTGCGATGTCCTGAGTAGTGAGAAGCTAGACGTGAGAGGGAGCCATTCCGTAACAAGTACGGAGTGACCACGAGATAGGAGTCGCGGTAGCGGTGTTGGCTGAATGTTACTGTTTTCTACTCTTTCTTTTTTTCATTGCCAAAAAAAGAAACAAAAAAGTCTAGCGCTGCACCAGCCTTTCCTAAATTGCTACTTCGTCTCCGCTACAGCTTCC
>CAZBWO010000013.1:0-12841 GCA_964495885.1 uncultured Alteromonas sp.
CCTGCCAACGGAAGACCATAAACAAAAACCCCCTCCTTTTCGGAGGGGGTTTTTTTAATATCAAGAAGATTGTCTTTTTATACTATCTTTGACATATGTTACCTTGGCATCAATATCTATTTGGATTTCTTTTTGTACTTGCAGGATTCTTTCATCTTCAAAAACCGAAGATTTATAAGAAAATCATGCCCCCGTATATCCCATCACATAAAACTGTTGTCTTAGTTTCAGGAATTTTAGAGATGATTTTTGGCATGATGCTTCTCAACCCACCTACCCAAGTCATAGCTGCTTGGTCTATCATCATTATGTTGTTTCTTTTTTTACCTGTTCATGTATATATGCTTCAGGAACCAAAGGCATCCCTCAAGCTTCCTAAATGGGTTCTATTTCTTAGATTTCCACTTCAGTTTGTTTTAATGTATTGGGCATTTCAGTATGCATAACCTAGATGAATTTATTCAATCCCAATCATATGAGGCAATACGATTGCCCATAAAAGATTCAGAAATAGTTTATTATCCCAACTTTCTTCATTTAAAAACAGCAACAACTTATTACAATGCTCTATTGAATGAAACCCATTGGCAAAAAGATACAATTACCATTTTTGGAAAAACATATCCCCAACCACGTTTAACTTGTCTTCATGGGATAAAGGGTAGGACTTACACCTATTCTGGTATTGAAATGAAACCGCATCCATTTTCTCAAATTCATTTAAAATTGTTAGCTGAAATCAAAAAAGTGACCTCAACTGAATTCACTTCAGTTTTACTGAATTTATATAGAGACGGCAATGATAGTAATGGATGGCATAGTGATGATGAAAAAGAACTTGGAAAAAACCCTTCAATAGCTTCTATAAGCCTTGGTGTAAAAAGATTTTTCCATTTAAAACATAAAGAGGATAAAAATTTGACCTACAAACTATCGTTGGATCACGGAAGTTTATTATTAATGATGGGGCCAACACAACATCGTTGGAAACATCAATTGCCAAAATCAAAAAAAGTAAAAGAGGCAAGGATTAATTTAACCTTTAGGAGGATATACTAAGTATTAGCAGCCAAAAAAGAAGCCTTAAAAATATCAAAATATAGATGTTTACCCAAAAATTTCATTCAGAAGGAGGGCTAATCTAATACCTCCTTTTTGAATTTGACTACGCATCACATCTTTATAGCGGTACATATATTCATACCTTAAGTTTTCCCCTACTTCGGTGTGTTGATAAACATCCATGCAAATTTCCCTACTTTCATACATCCAATCTTTTACGGTTCCTCGTTGGATTTCTTGAATTTCGTATTTCGTAAGTTGTTGTTGATTAGCAGCTAATTCTGAATAGGACATTCCATATTTATCAATAATTTTTTCATCCCACACCCAATGCAAATTAGCTCCTTCCCCAAACCATCTCACCTGAAAGGTATTTCCACCCTTATCATCAGCTAAACCAATATGTAGAGGTTGGTGTAAATCCCCTAAAAAATGAATCAACAATTTAAGATAAAATATTCTATCATCTTTGGATTGATTCTCATCCTTTAAGATTTGAACACACTGTTGTATAGCCACCACTATGTCTCCTTTTTCACTTTTGGGATGCTTTTCATAGGTACTTTCAAAAGGAAAATTAACATAGTGCCAAGGACTGTATTTCCAATAAGTACTATCACTTTTAATTTCATCTGCATAGGTAGACACCAATGCAAGAGACTGTCCGTCTAATAATTTTGCAATTTTTGCTTTTGCCTTTTTAGTGAGATACATTTGGGCGATTTCACCTGTTGCTCTATGGCCGGTGGGACCCCAATCCAATGCCCAAAGCGTATTGTTTGATAGAATTAATAGACCAATAATTAGAATTCTCATCTGTTTTTTGTTTGCAACAAATATACAACGCCAATATAAACTTAAAGTTACCTTAAATAAAGATTGAGATAAGAACTATCCAAGATTTACGTTTAAATGGTATCTTTAATAGAAATTCTTGGATATGAAAAGTTGGTTTTTTGGGATAATTTGTCTTGTTGTTACATTTAGTTATGCGCAGGAAGTTAAAAGAAATGAAAGAGAGATAAGCACTTCTCCTTTTATTGAAGGAACAATTATGGTACCGCAAGGAACAGAGTTGCCTCCTTTGGTAATCATCATTGCAGGCTCTGGTCCTACAGACAGAAATGGAAACCAACCTATGATGAAAAATAACTCCTTGAAATTTTTAGCTGAAGGATTGTACGATAAAGGCATTGCAACTTTTCGTTATGACAAAAGAATTATAAAACAATTGAAAGAAAATAACCTAAGTGAGAAAGATGTAAATTTCAATGAATTTATTGAAGATGCCAGATCAATTGTGGCTTATTTTAAGCGTTCCAAAGCTTTTTCAAAAATATATGTTGTAGGACACAGCCAAGGTTCATTAGTGGGCATGATTGCTGCTCAACGAGCTGCAGATGGATTTATTTCTATTGCGGGTGCAGGACAAGAAATAGATGATGTTATTGTAGATCAATTAGCGAAACAAGCTCCCGGACTTAAAGACAACGCAAGGCAATCTTTTGATGATATGCGGGCTAACGGTATTGCTTTAAATTATAGTCCTGGTTTGGCTTCCATATTTCGTGAAGAAATTCAACCATTTCTTATTTCCTGGATGCAATACAATCCGCAAGAGGAAATTACCAAATTAGACATCCCTGTTTTAATTATTAATGGGGATAAGGATTTACAGGTTCAGATTTCAGAAGCTGAAAAACTTAAAGCTGCAAAACCAGACGCAACTCTAAAAATAGTTCCTGGAATGAACCATATCCTCAAACAGATCGAAGGAACAGACATAGATAATAGTAAAACCTACAACCAACCAAACCTTCCTGTTACCACTGAACTCATTGATATAATTGCCGCTTTTATCTTAAATTAAATTTATTGTATTTTGCAGCAAAACCAACTCAATGAGCACGACTGCTATTCAAGAAACCCTTAAAGACACCACTCCATTACTTACAAACGATACTATAGTTTTTGGACTTCTCATGATTTCCTTAGGCTTTATCTTTTATACCTCCAACAGGAAATCTGGCTTTTGGTATCGCTTTTATAAAATTGTACCCGCGCTTTTTATGGCGTATTTTATTCCAGCAATTTTTACCTCCACTGGCTTAATTGCCCCAGATTGGACGACCATAGTAGACAATGAAGAAGTAGTAAAAGAAAGCTCGCAATTATATTATATGGCAAGCAGATATTTACTTCCTGCTGCGTTGGTATTAATGACACTTAGTCTAGACCTTAAAGCGGTTTTCAATCTTGGTCCAAAAGCACTTATCATGTTTTTGACAGGAACCATTGGTATTGTAATTGGAGGACCCATTGCAGTTCTAATAATGGGTTGGCTATCTCCCGAAACACTTGTTGGAGAGGGAGCTAATGCAGTATGGAGAGGATTGTCTACACTTGCAGGTAGTTGGATTGGCGGAGGGGCCAATCAAGCAGCCATGTTGGAAATCTATGGCTACAACCAAAAACTTTATGGGCAAATGGTATTTGTAGACATTGTAGTGGCAAATATTTGGATGGCACTCATTCTAATTGGTATTGGAAAATCTAAACGCTTTGATCGTTGGTTAAAAGCCGATACCACAGCCATTGAAGAGTTAAAGGAAAAAGTGACTTCTTTTTCCCAAAAAGTAGATAGGAATCCTTCACTTACAGATTTAATGATTTTAGGAGCCATTGCTTTTGGAGCTGTTGGTTTCGCACATTTTGGAGCAGGGTATATCAGTCAGTCTTTGGAAGGTTTTGTAAACGGATTACCTGCCGGATTAACTAGAAATTCACTTACATTTCTAAATTCTTCGTTTTTTTGGATGATCTTCATTGCCACTGCCCTTGGTGTAATTTTCTCCTACTCAAAACTTAAAAATTATGAAGGCGCGGGAGCTAGTAAATTAGGAAGTGTATTTATCTACATTTTAGTGGCAACCATTGGGATGAAAATGGACCTATCCTTAATTTTTGACAATATAGGGCTGGTGGGTATCGGACTTATATGGATTGCTATACATGCGGGTCTTCTCATTTTGGTAGCGAAAATCATTAGGGCTCCTTACTTTTTCCTTGCAGTTGGAAGTCAGGCAAATGTTGGTGGAGCAGCTTCTGCACCAGTAGTAGCTTCTGCTTTCCATCCTTCTTTGGCAACTGTAGGCGTTTTATTGGCTGTATTTGGTTATGCAATTGGTACTTTAGGAGCAGTAGCATGTACTTTTTTAATGCAATTGGTTTCAGCTGGGTAATAATTGAAAGAAAAATAGCATCTTTGCCATCGTAAATTTCAATCTATGCTTCGCTACTTTTTTTATATTATTTGTATTGTATTTAGTTTTATTTCCTGTACTGAAAGCGGAAAGAAAATGCATCTTTCCGGTGATATTTCCGGTCTTAAAAAAGGGACTATTTACCTTCAGAAAATAGAGGACACCCTTTTAATTTCCGTAGATTCAACAGAAGTAGATGGAGAAGCTGAATTTGAATTTACGGAATCCATTGAAGAACCAGAGGTATATTACCTTACCATGCAATTTAAGGACAGTTTAAAGACGGAACAGCGCATCCCCTTTTTTGCAGAAGCTTCCGAAGTGAACATCCATTCGAAATTAGAGAATTTTGAAATTTCCTACGAGATAACGGGATCTGCAAATCAAGAAAAATGGGAGGAATACAAAAAAATGATGAAGCGATACAACGATAAGAACCTAGAGCTCATTCAAGCGTATTACAACGCTGCAAAAGCAGGGAAAGACTCACTCGCAAGAGCTTTAGATGGGCAACAACAAAAACTTACTGCGGCCAGATTCTTAGCAACAATTAATTTTGCCAAAAACAATCAGGAATTGGCCATTGCACCTTATTTGATGCTTACGGAAGCTTCAGAGGCCAATATTAGCTATCACGATACCATCTACCAATCGCTTAGCCCAAAAATAAAAGATTCCAGATACGGAAAGCAACTGGAATCTTTTATCAATGCAAATAAAGCGCAATAATTATAATGCGTTGATCTTATCGATCAACTTTCGGCCTTTGGTTTCCAACTCTTGATTAATGGCCTTAAAATGGGCCTTTTTGTTTTCAACATCACGTTGGTTTACTTTTTCAATAAGTTCATCAAAAACCTCAATTGCCTCGTCTATAATTTTTTCAGACTCCTTGGTTCCTTTTTTAGGGTTTGTAAGCTCCCAGATGTAGACAGCCTCAATGATATCCCCTAAAATGTTATTAATATCTTTCTTTAGATTACGTACACTTGACATAGTTAAAAAATTTTGGTAAAAATACTATAATTATCCCTTCAAAGGAACAGAAACCTCTAAAATCGTGGCTTGATTACCTTTCAAGGATAAACCTCCCAAACAAGCGGGTATTAAAACAGTTTCTCCCTTCTTGAAAGAAAGCTGATGATTTTCAGTAATGATTTCAGCCTCGCCATCCACACACATAAGTACCACAAATGAATCCAATAACCGATAGTCCCGTTTCAATGTTTTCGTAAGCTGAAGAATTGATGTATAAAAAAATGTAGATTCGCATAGTAGTACAGGCTCATTTTCTTTGGGAACATAGGATAACCTTGCGGAAGAAGCAGTTTCCAATTTGGCAACTTCCAATGCTTCTTTGGTATGGAGTTCGCGAAATGTTCCATTCACATCTGGGCGGTCCCAATCGTAAATTCTATAAGTAATATCTGAGGTTTGTTGTATTTCTGCCAACAATGTACCTCTGCCAATTGCATGAACGGTTCCCGGCGGAATATAAAATGCATCTCCTTTTTTGATGGGTTCTTCGTGTAATATGGAAAGTAAATCTCCTTCGGAAAGACGTTTTAAATATGCATCTTTTGAAATGGAATCTTCAAATCCCAAAATCAATCTGGCTTCTTCGTCCGCTTGGAGAATGTACCACATTTCCGCTTTACCAAAGCTATTGTGCTTACTCTTTGCAATGTCATCATCTGGATGCACTTGCACCGAAAGATCTTCAGCGGCATCAATAAACTTAAAAAGTAAAGGGAATTGGTTACCAAATGTTTCATACACCCGATCCCCTACTAAGTTTCCTTTCAATTTTTCTATGAGCGTTGAAAGGGATGTTCCTTTCCAAAGACCTTCGGCAACAACCGAAACATGACCAGAAACACCAGACAGCTCCCAGCTCTCCCCAATTTTTTTATCAGATTCCTTATTCAACAAGGTGTTCAATTTATGGCCGCCCCATACTTTTTCCACCATTTGTGGAATGAATTTTAAGGGATATGCATTGGAGGGATTCATGAATCTTGAATATGCTTAAGGGCTTCCGTTACATGTGCAGAACCGGAAATAGAACGAAATTTAAAGATAAGTTTTCCCTGTTTATTAAACAAAAAGCTTTCCCGTCCGGGCAAAAACCCCAAAAGGGATGGTTTAACCTGAAAAAGCTTTTTTACGTTCCCATCTGGGTCTGCCAAAAGTGTAAAAGGCAATTGATGTCTGTTTGCAAACTTTTTATGTGAGTCAATGGTATCCCCACTAATCCCTACCACTTTTATCCCTCTTTCGGTAAAGTCCTCAAAAGCATCACGAAAACCACAAGCTTCTTTAGTACATCCCGGGGTAAAATCTTTAGGGTAAAAGTAAACCAACACCGCTGTGTTACCAATCCAGTCTTCACTTTGCACAGGATTTCCATGTTGATCTTTCAATGTAAATTTTGGTAAGGAATCTTGGTGTTTCATGGCCCGGTATATACTACAAAATTCCTTGGCGTTTCATAAAGCTTTACTGTTAGTTGATAAGAGTCATCTAATTTTTCACGAAGCTTTTCCCAGATCACTTTAGCAATATTTTCTACCGTTGGGTTAAGCTCTTGAAATTCTGGAAGCTCTTTATTTAAGTTCTTGTGATCAAAAACTTCTGTAACTTCTTCTTTAATGAGCATTTTTAGATGATCCAAATTAATTAGGAAACCAGTTTCGGGATCTACGGCACCTGTTACGCCAACTTCCAACTCATAGTTATGCCCATGGTAATTTGGGTTGCTACATTTTCCAAATACAGATTGATTCTTTTCATCTGTCCAATTAGGATTGAACAAACGATGGGCTGCATTAAAATGTGCTTTTCTGTAGACCGTTAAACTCATTGACTTATCACTTCATAAAATTTATCAAAGATAATCTTAAACCACGCGGTATAGTCTTGCGGGTTAATCTCAATATCTTTTTTCACCTCATCCAAAGGCATCCATTTCCAATTGGCTACTTCGGAAGGATTAATTTTTGGATCTTGTGTATAGGTCCCTACCAAGATATGATCAAATTCATATTCTGTAAGTCCATTATCAAAAGGAGCCTTATAAATAAATGATGTTGTTTCCGAAAGATTGGTTTCAAAACCCATCTCCTCCATTAACCTTCTTTTCCCAGCTTCCAAAGTAGTTTCACCTTCCCGCTGATGGCTACAACAGGTATTAGTCCACAGACCAGGCGAATGGTATTTAGAGAAAGCCCTTTGTTGCAACATCAATTCTTGCCGGTTATTAAAAATAAACACCGAAAAAGCTCTGTGCAGCACTCCTTTTTCATGTGCCTCCATTTTAGGCATAAGGCCTATTTGTTCATCATTCTCATTTACAAGGATTACCAATTCTTCCGTCATGCATCTTTTTTTTCAAAAATACAAAATGAGATGTTAAGAAAATATAAAAGCGCCCAGTGATATCACCAAGCGCTTTAAATAAATTATATATAATTGGCTAATTAGTTCTGTATAATAAACATGGAGCGTCTGTTTAATTGGTGTTCTTCTTCCGTACATTCCACTCCATTGGAACAGCGGTTCTGGAGTTGATACTCTCCATAGCCTTTCGCTGTAAGACGACTAGGATCTACTCCTTTTTTCACAAGCCAGTTTAGGGTAGACTGTGCTCTCTTTTCTGATAATGCTTCATTGTAAGCGTCATTTCCACGCGAATCAGTATGGGATTCAATATGAATCACTAACTCTGGATATTGCTGCATCGCTGCCAAGATTTTGGCAAGTTCAATTTCAGCATCCGGACGAATATTCCATCTATCAAAATCAAAGTAGATTGGCTGAAGACTCAATCTGCATCCTAGATCATTAGGCGGACAAGGATCGCACTCCAAAGGCATAGGAACTGTAATCGTACCTGTCTTATTCGGAGTTTCCACTAACTTTTCATTGTACTCACAGCCCTCACTTTTTCCTCTAATGATGTATTGGGATTCACAAGCTGCAATGGCTTCAAAATTGTATCTTCCTTCTTCATCGGCAATTACAGAAGCCACTTCGTTATTGTTTTCATCAAGCAATAATACGGTTGCACCAGGTAAAATTTCTCCAGTAGCAGCATTAGTTACGATACCCGTGATGGTAATTTCGCATTTTTCCTGAACTCGGTATATATCATCTGAAATACTCCCTTGGTCACCTTCCCTATTGGAAGATACATATCCTATTCTTTTGCTTTCTTCAATAATAAAACCAAAATCATCTTTATTACTATTCGCAGGCTCTCCTAAATTAGTTACTTTCCCAGCTTTTCCGTCTTCTTTCAATGGTGCAACCCAAACGTCCAAACCTCCCAATCCAGAATGTCCATCACTGGAGAAGTAGAGGTTATTCATTTCACTAACAAAAGGAAAACCTTCCCTTGCTTCTGTATTAATATTGGGCCCAAGATTGATTGGCACCCCATAGGTTCCATCTTCGTTAATATCTACATACCAGATATCACTCATTCCGAAGGTTCCTTCCCTATCGGAAGCAAAGTAGAGTTTCTTTTCGTCTTTACTTAAAGCGGGGTGAGCGGTAGAAAAATTATCCCCGTTAAAAGGAAGCTCTTCTACGTTGGTCCAGAAATTTTCACCGCTTTTAATGGCTTTATAAATTTTTAAACGAATGGTTTTTTCCTTATCCCTTCCTTTTTTACCATCTACAAAATTATTCCTGGTAAAATATACCGTATTTCCATCTTTGGTAAAGGTTGCAGATGATTCATGATAGGGCGTATTAATATCACCATCAAGCGCTGTAACATTTGAAAGATACCCTTGGCTGTCACGATCTGCTTCAAATAAATCTAGAAAGGGCTGTTCATTCCAATCGTGTATTTTAGACCCTTCAGAAGTTTTTGCTGCGGAAGCAAATACTATTTTATCACCATAATACGAGGGTCCAAAATCTGAATATTCCGTATTCACACTCACTTTTTGTAATTCGTACCCTTTTGCTTGAAAGGCAATACTTTTAAGGTAATTTGGATCTTCCTTGTAGTTATTCAATATAATGCCAGCCCCCCCTACTTTTGCATATGCATTCATCATTTCATCTGCTTCTTCGTATTGCCCCAAACTCTTTAGACATTGTGCTGTACGATAATAATAGATGGATTCTGTTTCACTTGGAAATTGCCCTATGAGCCGCTGATACCATTTTGCTGCATCAGCATAATCACTATTGTAATAATAAGTATCCCCTAGTTTTTGGAACACTTGAGCAGATTCATATCCATCTTCAACGACCTTTAGATAAATCTCGCGTGCATCAATGTATGCATATTGATCAAAATCTTTATTGGCCTTTTCTATTTGGTTCTTTTGGGAATAAGCAATGCTGGTAATAAGTATTACCAGCAAGGACATAAGTATTTTTTTGAATACTAGTTTGGTCTTCATACGTTTTTTATTTAGAAGAATCTTGGTGTTAAGACACGTTCTGGCTTGTTAAATAGGTCAAATCTGAAAAACACTTCATAGGAACCGTCACTATAGGTTTCAATATCGGTTGTTTGATAGTCATATCCCACACCAATAAAGATTGCATCTGAAACTTGAAAGCCAGCCATGGCGCTTAAAGCTGCACTCCATCTATAGGAGGCACCTAATGTAAACTTATCATTGATGAGAAAGTTTGCAGAAGCATCCCATTGTAAAGGAGATCCATTCACAGCTTTAATCAAAGTGGCGGGTTTAAACTTCAGGTTTTCATTTAAATCAAAGACATACCCAGCAATTAAGAAGAAGTGCATTTCTTCAGCTGCAGTAGTTTGGCCAGCAGAGCCAGGGTTATCTAGAATTTCTGTTAAACTGGATTCTTGAAAGTGTTTTGTTTTTAAAAAGTTCGGTACCGAAAGACCTGCATAAAATTTATCTGTATAATAATAGACACCTGCCCCAATTTGAGGCTGCAATTTTTGATCTACATTCGCATTATCAAAAATATCACCAGAATCTGCAATATTCAATTTACTGAAATCAACATCCAAAATATCTAATCCTGCTTTCAAACCAAAGGAAAAAATCCCATCTTGGGAAGTATTGATTCTATAGGCATAATCAATGTTAATGTTTGATTCGGTAGCTGGTCCTATTTCATCAAAGACAATAGATAGCCCCAATCCCATATTCTGAAGGGCACCAATAGGACTATTCACCGTAAACGTTCCTGTTTTAGGGGCTCCTTCAAAATTTACCCACTGGGTACGGCCCAATAGTCCAAAACTCAAAACGTCTCTTGAACCTGCATAGGCGGGATTCACTACCTGCGTATTATACATATACTGCGTATACTGTGGATCCTGCTGTGCTTTACCAGAAAAGCTACTTCCAAGTAAAAGTAAAACCAAGATTGCTATGTAACTGTTTTTCATCATACTATTTTTAGTATTCCGAGGGCGGTATTAATTACCACCCCCGGCTTTTTTTATTTTTATCTATTTAGGTATAGGTATCCGGTGTAACTTGATTCTCCAGGATTTGTATTCCCTGTAAAGTTTAGGATATAGAAGTAGGTACCTGTTGGCAGTAATTCTCCTGCGTTAATAGTAGCTCTTCCGTTAGATTCTCCAGAGAATACGTTTTCTTCTCCAGTAGTTCCTCCATAATTATCTGTTTCCCAAACAAGGACACCCCATCTATTGAAAATCTTCACATTATTCCCTGGATAGTCTTGAATACCTCTTACTTCAAAGAAATCATTAAGACCATCTCCATTAGGCGTAATACCGTTGAAAATTTCGAATTGAGCACCAGCTACATTCGGAATTACCGTAACTGTAGGATCATCTGGTTCACCATCGCCATCTATATCAACGTTTGTTAGATCATTAGGATCATCAGACTCATCTTCAACAATAGTTCCTTGTGCATCAACACCAGTAGCAATCGCTTGGTTCACAACCTCACCATTGTCTATATCTGTTTGTGTGATCGCATAGGTGGCTGAGAATGTATCAGAATCAGACTCTCCAGGTTCTAACACTGCAATTGGCCCTCCAATGATTTCAATACCAGGGAGTGGATCTTCCACCATGATGTCATACACCGTTACATTACCAATATTGGTTACGGTAAAGGCATAGGTAATGGTTTCTCCTTCCTGTGGTATTCCATCTCCATTATCATCATTAAATACACCTGTTTTTTCTAGTGAAATAGCAGGGTTTTGACAAAGCGTACTAACGGTTGGATCATTTTCAAAATTACTGTTATCATCAGATAGGTCTGTTACAACATTTCCGTTAGGATCTGTTCCTTCAGCAGTCGCTTGATTACTAATAAATCCGGCATCTACATCAGCTTGTGTCACAGTATAGATTGCAAAGAACGTTTCCGTATCAGAAGCTCCTGCTTCAATTGTGATTGGACCTCCTTCTACAGCTACCATAGGATCTGTAACGATTACATTGGTTAATTCAACATTTCCAAGGTTGGTTACTACAAAGTCGTAAACTATCGTTTCACCAAGATCAATACATCCATTGTTATTTTCATCTACAGGAGTACCTGTTTTGATAAGTGCAATTTGAGCCTCCTGACATAGGGTAGTAATGGTTGGATCGTCTTCCAATGGACTATTGTCATCAGAAAGGTCACTTACTTCATTATCCTGTGGATCAAATCCTTTAGCTTCTGCTTGGTTTTCTACAAATCCATTATCAATATCAGCCTGAGTAATCAAATACGTTGCTGTAAAGGAATCAATATCTGTTTCCCCTGGTGCTAAGGTAATAGGACCTCCTACTACATTTACCAACTGGTCATCGATATCAATATTGGAAACTGTTACATTACCCGTATTAATTACTGTAAAGTTATAGGTAATTGTTTCCTTCGGATCTGCACAACCATTACCATTATCATCATTCACGGTTCCTGTTTTGATAAGCGCAATGGATGCTTCCTGACATAGGGTTGAAATCGTTGGATCATCCTCCACCAAGCTATTATCATCAGAGAGGTCTGAAACTTCACTTCCTTGCGGATCAAATCCTTTTGCTTCAGCTTGGTTTTGTACAAATCCATTATCAATATCAGTCTGATTAATAGAATACACAGCTGCAAATGTCGTAGCATCAGATTCTCCTGGTGCCAAATCAATTGGACCTCCAGTTACATTCACCAAATCATCATTAATAGTAATATTTGTAATTGTAGTATTTCCTGTATTAACTACCGTGAAAGCATAGCTGATAGTTTCTTCCACGTCACTACAACCATCACCGTTTTCATCATTTACAGTACCTTCCTTGATAAGTGCAATACTTGAGTTTTGGCAAAGTTCTGTAACCGTTGGCTCGTTGGTATTGACATCACTACCAGATTCATCTGAAACAACCGTTCCGTCAGGTGCTGTACCTTCAGCGGTAGCGGTATTCACTACTTCGCCCGCATCGATATCGTCCTGTGTAATAGTATAGGATCCTGTATAGATCCATGTCTCGTCAACGTCAAGCTCACCGTCGTTGTCGGTGTCGCCGCTGTCAGGACCGG
>CAZBWO010000013.1:12941-103320 GCA_964495885.1 uncultured Alteromonas sp.
GGCTACAGTCGCCGCCGTCATCGTAAGTGGCCTCCTTCAGTATCGCTATCGATGGGCTCTGGCAAAGGTCCGTAACAACCGCATTGGAAGTATCGGTTACCGTGCTGCCGTCTGGGGCAGTGCCCGTAACGGTGGCAGTGTTCTCAACGCTGCCAGCATCGATATCGTCCTGTGTAATGGTATAGCTCGCCGTGTAGATCCAAGTCTCGTCAACGTCAAGCTCACCGTCGTTGTCGGTGTCGCCGCTGTCAGGACCGGGGACCGTGCCGCCCAACAATGGGTCGGTCACAACCACGTTAGATATGCTCACGTTTCCGGTGTTGGTCACAGTGAAGGTATAGTCGATCACCTCGCCCGGCTGGCTACAGTCGCCGCCGTCATCGTAAGTGGCCTCCTTCAGTATCGCTATCGATGGTGATTGTGTAATTGTAGTCACCGTTGGGTCATCCGTTGGGTCGCCGTTGGTACTGCCGTCCCCATTAGGGGTCTCAACAGTTTCGGGATCTGGGATCGGGTTGCCCGCCGTATCGGTTCCGGTATCACTCTGATCGCTCACAGGGCCATCTGGCGCTGTTCCGTCCGCAACCGCAATGTTCTCTATATATCCAAGGTCGATGTCCGCCTGGGTAACCTCGTGTTCCGCAGTCACAGTGGCACTATCGCCCGGTGCAAGCACGGCAATCGGGTTACCGGACGTGATCACGGCATTGGCATCGGTCACAACGATATCCGTCAACGTGGTGTTTCCGGTGTTGGTCACAACGATGTCATAGGTAAGCACATCGCCAACCGCAGAAACAGAGTTCGTTTGGTTCTTGATAACGCTGATGGAACTGCTCTGACAAAGAGTAACTTCCGTTGGATTATCGGTTGCCACGCTTACAGGATCTGAAAGGTCTGAAACTGTAGTTCCATCTTCATCAGTTCCTTCAGCAGTTGCTTGATTTTGAACTATAGCCGCATCAATATCCAGCTGAGTTATAACGTAACTTGCGGTATATACCCAAGTTTCCGTTAGATCTAACAAATTATTTCCATTGTCATCTCCGGAAGGACCACTAATAACTACAACTGGGTTTGGAGCTTCCAATAGTGGGTCTGTCACAGAAATATTTGCAAGAGGTACATTTCCTTGATTTGTAACGCTGAAGGTATAAGAAATAGTTTCTCCTTCATCAGCACATTGATCTCCATCGGCATCAACAAATTGACCAGTTTTAATAATCGCAATAGAAGGTGCTGGAGTTTGTTCTACTAAAATATACACTGTGGCTTGGTCTGTAGCTTGTGGCGTACCATCATCTTGGATAGCATATACAAACTGATCATTTCCAGTAAATCCTGCATTTGGTGTATAAGTAAAAGAACCATCTTCATTAATGCTAACGGTACCATTAGAAGGACCACTTACTGGTGTAAGTGTGGTGTTTACGATTTGAGCATCACCCTCAGGGTCATTATCATTATCCAAAACATTGCCAGTAATAGGTGTATCTACTTCACCATAATAAGCATCATCGTTTGCAACCGTAATATTTCCATTGTCTGGTATCACTGTGATGGTCACCGTGGCGGTATCGCACAGTGTAGGCGTACCGTTGTCGCAGATGGTATACTCGAAGGTATCCTCGCCCTCGAACCCTGGGTTCGGGGTATAGGTATAGCTGCCATCGGGGGCAACCGTTACCGTACCGTTCATTGGGTCGGTATTACCTGTTACCAAGATCTGGTCTCCATCTGGATCAAAATCATTTACCAATACATTTCCAGAAACAGGAGTATCAACTTCAGTCGTGTTGGTATCATTATTTGCAATTGGTGGATCATTCTCAATAATTGGGTCGTCTACCACTTCAATTGTAACTGTAGCCGTATCGCATGCAACAGGGTTTCCTCCGTCGCACACCTGGTACTCGAAGCTGTCCTCCCCGACGAAGTCAGTCGCAGGGGTATAGGTATAGCTGCCGTCAGGGTTGAACACCAGCGTACCGTTCGATGGGCCGCTGCCGGCCACTAGGGTGAACACCTCGCTGTCCGCCGGGCCGTCCGGGTTCTCGTCGTTGGTCGCAACACTGCCGCTTACCGGTAGGTTCACGAACGTATCGTTGATATCGTCGATCGCAAGGATCGTATTGCCGGGATCCCCGATGGTAAGATATACCGTCGCCTGATCGGTGGCAACGGGGCTGCCGTTGTCAAAAATCGCATACACGAACTGGTCAGTACCGTTGAAGCCAGGGTTCGGCGTATAGGTAAAGCTACCGTCAGCATTGATGGCCACAGTACCGTTGGAAGGACCGCTCACAGGGGTAATCCCAGTATCCACAGACTGCGTATCGCCCTCTGGGTCATTGTCGTTGTCAAGCACGTTGCCGCTGATGTCCATACCGGTGTATCCCGTATAGGCATCGTCATTGGCAACGGTGATGTTCCCGTTGTCCGGTACCACAGTGATGGTCACCGTGGCCGTATCGCACAGCGCAGGCGTTCCATTATCACAGATTGTATATTCAAAGGTATCCTCCCCAGAGAAACCGGGGTTCGGGGTATAGGTATAGCTACCGTCTGGGGCAACCGTTACCGTACCGTTCATTGGGTCGGTGTTGCCGGTCACAACAATAGGATCGCCGTCCTGATCGTAATCGTTCACCAATACATTTCCAGAAACAGGAGTGTCAACTTCCGTGGTATTGGTATCGGCATTGGCCACGGGTGGCTCGTTGCCGGGACCGCCAATCGGGAGCACCTCGATATAGACGGTTGCAGTATCTGTGGCCTGAGGGTTACCGTCATCTACAATGGTATACTGGAAGGTATCTTCACCAATGTAATCTGTTGGTGGCGTATAGGTATACTCCCCTGTTGGAGCTATAGTTACCGTTACTCCTTGAGCAGTGACCACAGTTGTTGTAGTAACTGTTTGGGTATTGCCTTCAGCATCCACATCATTGGTAAGGACATTTCCACTTACTGGAAGGTTTACAAATGTATCATTGATATCATCAATTGCTTCCGTAGTATTTCCGTCTAAACCAATTAATAAATGAACTGTAGCATTATCTGTAGCTACGGGAGAACCATTATCAAATATCTGGTAAACAAATTCATCTGGACCTACATAGTCTGTATTTGGAATATATGTAAATGTACCATCTGCATTTACAGTAACTGTACCATTTGTTGGACCGCTAAGAGGTGTAATTCCAGTGTCTACGGTTTGAGTATCGCCTTCAGGATCAAAATCATTAGTAAGGATATTTCCTGAAATATTTTCATTGACATAGGCAAAATAAGAATCATCATTCGCAACCGTAATATTTGTATTGTCTGGAATAATAGTAATTGTTACAGTTGCAGTATCACAAAGTGCAGGGGTGCCATTGTCGCAGATTGTATACTGGAAAGTGTCAATCCCTGTATATCCTGCTGGTGGCATATAAGTATATACACCGGTAGTAGGATCTATGGAAACCGTTACTCCTTGAGCGGTTGTTACCGTTGGTGTAGTCACTGTAATAGGATCTCCATCTGGATCGTAATCGTTCACAAGTACGTTTCCGGAAACTGGAGTATCTACCTCTGTGGTATTGGTATCGGCATTTGCTACTGGAGGATCATTCGCTGGATCACCGGTCTTAGTTACCTCAATATATACGGTTGCCGTATCTGTAGCCTGTGGGTTACCGTCATCTACAATAGTATATTGGAAGGTATCCTCACCTACATAATCTGTTGGAGGGATATAGGTATATTCCCCTGTTGGTGCAATGATTACTGTAACACCCTGAGCAGTTGTTACAGAAAGGGTAGTTACCGTTTGGGTATCGCCTTCAAAATCAACATCATTGGTAAGGACATTTCCGTTAACAGGCACATTTACAAATGTATCATTGATATCATCAATAGCATCGGTCGTATTTGCAATACCACCTACGGTTAGATAAACCGTTGCTTGATCTCTAGCTTCAGGAGTTCCATTATCAAAAATTTCATAGATGAATTGATCGTTGCCTTCATATCCTGCATTAGGAGTATAAGTAAAAGTACCATCAGAATTAATAGACAACGTACCATTTGATGGACCGCTTACCGGAGTAATTACAGTATCTACGGTTTGGGTATCACCTTCGGGATCAAAATCATTGTCTAGAACATTTCCAGAAACCATTACTTCAGGAGTAGTATTGTAAGCATCGTCATTTGCAAACGTTACATTATTGTCATCTGGAATAATTGTGATTACTACTAAAGCTGTATCACACAATACGGGTGTTCCATCATCACAAATGGTATATTGGAAAGTATCTATTCCTACATAACCTGCCGGAGGAATATATGTATAAGCTCCTGTAATTGGATCGATATTTACAGTAACACCTTGAGCAGTTGTTACCGTTGGCGTAGTTACCGTAATTATATCACCGTCTGGGTCATAATCATTTACGAGTACGTTTCCAGATACTGGAGTATCCACCTCGGTAGAATTGGCATCTTCGTTTGCAATAGGTGGTTCATTTTGCGGACCACTATCATTTAATACTTCAATGTAAACTGTTGCGGTATCTGTAGCCTGTGGATTTCCATCATCTTCGATACTATATTGAAATGAATCTGCACCTACGTAATCCAACGGGGGGTTATATGTGTAAGCTCCTGTATTAGCATCAATGGTTACGGTAACTCCTTGTACTGTTGTTACGGTAGTGGTGGTTACTATTTGGGTATCCCCTTCAGCATCGGTGTCATTTGTAAGTACATTTCCGTCAACAGGAATATTTACATAGGTATTGTTAAGGTCATCTTTTGCATCTGTACAGTTCTTTAAAATTGTAACTTCAATAGAAGTTGTACAAGCGTTTGCATCAATTACTGTAACCGTATGCAATCCTGCTGAAAGAGCGGTAAAGGTTCCTGATGCCTGACCAGCTCCTCCATCAACACTATATATGTATGGAGCAGTTCCTCCTGTTGCTTCAACAGTTACAGCACTTTCCGAAGCACAAAGAATATCGGTTTGAGAAATTAAGGTTAAAGATAATGCAGCATTTGGTTGCTGAACCATTGCACTATTTGTAGCAGTACAACCATTGGCATCTGTAATAGTAACCGAATAGGTTCCTGCCATTAATCCTGAAAGGTCTTCTGTAGTTGCACCATTAGACCACAAGAATGTATAAGGAGCTGTTCCTCCTGTAACTGTTAAATCTAATGAACCCGTACTGTCTCCATAACATGGAACATTATTTACGGCAATTCCTGAAGTTAATTCTACAGGTTGATTCACAGATGTTGTTGACTGGGCCGTACACTGAGTAACATTATCTGTTACTACAACAGTATAAGTTCCTGCTGGCAAACCAGAAATTGTTTGCGAAGTTTGTCCTCCAGGGCTCCATAGATAAGAGAAATTTCCTGAACCGCCAGAAACATTAGCTGTTGCAGTTCCATCACTATCACCGTTACACGTAGTTGGCGTAGCATTTGCCTGAACTGCCAAATTTAAACAAGTCCCTGGATTTACTGTAGTTGAAGCCGTTGCGGTACATCCGTTAGCATCAGTTACAGTAACAATATATGTTCCGGCACTTAGACCAGTAATAGTTTGAGTTGTTTCACCACCTGGGCTCCAGCTATAGCTATAAGGAGGTGTTCCTCCTGAAGGGTTAGCAGTTGCAGTACCATCACCAGTAGTAGGTCCACTTTCATCTGTTGACGTTGCGGAAACATTCAATACCGTTGAAGGTTCTGTAATTGTCACGCTTTGCTCTACTGGTAAACAACCTAATCCATCAATTGTCACACTAACTGTATAAACACCAGCAGTAAGACCACTTATGGTACTAGTAGTAACTCCTGTGTTTACTTGAGGCGGAGTTGTGTTCCAAACAAATGTGAAAGTTGCAGATGGATTTGCCACAGAAGAAGCACTTACCGTAGCACTTCCAGTCGAATCATTTTTACAAAGAATATCTGTAATGTCATCAATTGAAATAACTGCATCACAATCATTAAAACAATCTATAGCAACACTTTGTTCTAAAACGCAGTCATTCGCATCAGTAATGGTAACGGTATGCGTACCTACAGGCAAGTTAATTGCAGTTTGTGTTGTTTGGTTGCCAGCACTTGCTCCCCACTGGTATGTATATGGAGCAGTTCCTCCGGAAGGAGTTGCAGTAGCTTCTCCATTTGTACAAAGACCCGAAACCGTAGCATTTACCTTTGTGATTTGAATGCTAATAGGCTCTGGCTGCGTTATTGTTAAACCATTTATAAAAGAGTAGTTACAACCCGAAGCGTCTGTAATAGTAACATTATAGCTACCTGCAGGCACATTGGTTAAATCTTCGGTAGTTGCACCATTACTCCAAACGAAAGTATATGGTGGTGTTCCACCAGTGACGGTAAGATCAATATTTCCGGTACTATCCCCGTTACATTCCACATTCTCAATAACTGCTGTAGCTTCAGGATCTCCTGGAATATCCAAACTTGCATTATCTGAAACTGGATCAAGTGTACAACCACTTCCGTAAGTTCCTGTATAGGTAAGAATAGCTTCAAAGTTACCTGCCAAAGAACCTCCAGTATAGTTAAATGTACCAGAGAGCTGGTTGGCAGTGCCCACGAGGGAGCCATCCAGATAGAATTCCCAAGAAAAGCTATCAGATAGGGATCCACATCCTCCTTGATTTACCGTTCCTGTATAATCAATTAAATTAGTACACCCTTGTCTCTCAATAGACGCCATAATATCTGGGCAGGGCACACATATTTCTGGTTCGTCAAAAACTTCCGAAGCTATTTGACAATTAGCGTTTTCATAATTAATAACCGTTATACCCGTCTCCCCAACACCACAAACATCTGGTGAGCCCGCAGAAATAGAGTATTCTAAGGTAATCGTTTCATTCCCAACTTCATTTACAAACCAACTAATTAATTGTCCACTTATAGAAGTTGTCCCTTTACTAGGGTTTAAAGAACCCGAGATAATATCAAACCCATCTGCAATTACATCACTTACGAGCGCTTGACCAGGAAGTTGTCTAGCTGCAAATGAAAGTTGCCCTAGAATATCCAAGTAAATATCTGATAAATCTGCACCTGTTTCCGTAGTAAACAATCCGGCATTTTGAATAGCATTGATGGTGTTGGTTGCAATGGTTTGTTGACTTCCTGAAATAGCTCCAAAAAGACCGATGCTGTAAACACTTTGTTCATAAACCTCTCCTCCTACCGTCGTAGTTTGTGCATTAACTCCTGCTGCAATAGCATTTTGCTGGCAGATTGTATTTGCTTGATTGTCACTACATGAATTTCCGTTATTGTCCCTGTTGGTCACGCCATCTGTTAACAAAACAATGCTTCTTTGAGTACTGCAATCAAACGTACCGTTATTAATCAATTCATTGTCTGCTACCACTAATCCACTTTGAATGTTTGTGAATCCTCCAGTAGTAATTGAATTAATTGCCGCAATAACTGAAGCTTGTCCACTACTAGATGTTAGTCCAATATCTAATGAAGCACTGCTTGAATAACTTACAATGGCCACCCTATTTAATCCCGTAGGATTATTGGTTGGGTCAAAAAGATTCTGCACAAATTCTATAGCTGCGTCTTGTGCATAGTCAATGGGTTCTGGATTTGGACCGTCATCCATACTTCCAGACCTATCGATAATTAAGACCACTTCTTGTGGTTGCGGAGGCGGGTTTCCCACAATCTCCAAGGTAACATCAAATTGATTACATACAGTTGCACTAGGAACCGCTACTTTGGAAATTGTAATGTCTTGAGCAAAAAGTGCGAGGGAAGGGATGGTTAGTGCGATAATAAAAACCGCTTTAGAAAAAATGTCCCTTAAATTTTCTTGAATGCGTAAAAAATGTTTCATAAAATGAGTTTTAGGTAAGAACCTATATTTTTTTGCCTTCGCTTATTGTTCTGAAGGATCTGGTAGATATACACTTAAAATAGTTGAAGCTGCTTCTTGACATTTCTGGGTATTAGCCAAAATCTTAATACAACTCCATTTATCATAGTCCTTACTAGAAGGAGCATTTACCAACACTTGAAATTGATACGTTTGCCCAGGCATTACATTTACTTCACCGCCAATGGTTTTTCTGGAATTGGCTTCTACAAGGGAAGTGCTTAGTACTACATTAGGCGAAGATGTTCGCAAAGTCTTATTGGCGCAGGACACCTCCATAAATTCAGTGGAAATTGAGTACCTTTGCGTACTAGCAGATTGATTGGTTAACTCCATCATAAAGATAGCTCCATCCTCATCGGCAGATTGAAAACTTCTATCCTTCTCAACCTTAAGTAAGGTATTACAATTTTGTGAAAGTAAGTTTGCCGAAGAAAAAGCAAAAATGAAAAGTAAAAGTGTTGCAAATCGCAATGACTTCTTATACATGATTATTTGGTTTTAGTTGTCTAAAAGGAAATCGCCCCAACTGCAATTTCATATCCAAATATACGTAGGAAAAAACCTATTGGATTAGGAAAAAAAGAACTATTAGTCAAACAGTAAAAAAAACTCGTTGAACTACATAAATTAGCTTAAATTCAATAAAAATAATGTAGGAAAAAATATAAGTATTTACACGTATATCCCTCATTTTATTAGTACTTACAAAAGTATAAACTGTCAGAATAAACAAAAATGCACTAACTAAAAAACAAAGCATAAAATCCTTATAAAAATCATATTCCAATTATAAATTAGACTTTATTTATCTTGAATTAATAGGCGTTACTAATTTTTTTGCTTCTTGAAAACTATTTTATCTTTGCGACCTGAAAAATTGCAAAAATGGCTATTCAAAAAGAAATTGACCGCAGAAAGACTTTTGGTATTATCTCACATCCAGATGCCGGGAAAACTACGCTTACTGAAAAACTCTTACTATTTGGCGGGGCTATCCAAGAAGCCGGTGCAGTAAAAAGCAATAAAATTAAGAAAGGAGCCACTAGTGATTTTATGGAAATTGAACGCCAAAGAGGAATCTCTGTGGCTACTTCGGTTTTGGCATTTGAATATCAAAACAAGAAAATTAATATTCTTGATACTCCGGGGCACAAGGATTTTGCTGAAGATACTTTTAGAACCCTTACAGCTGTAGATAGTGTGATTGTGGTGATTGATGTTGCCAAAGGGGTGGAAGAACAAACTGAAAAATTGGTGGAAGTCTGCAGAATGAGAAATATCCCCATGATTGTGTTTATTAATAAACTAGATCGTGAGGGGAAGGATGCTTTTGAATTGTTAGATGAAATAGAACAAAAACTACATCTTAGGGTAACACCACTCTCCTTCCCTATTGGAATGGGTTATGATTTCAAAGGAATTTATAACATTTGGGAGAAAAATGTAAACTTGTTTAGTGGAGACTCCCGAAAAAATATAGAAGAAACGATAGAAATTAAGGATCTTGAATCTTCAGAACTTGATACACTTATTGGTGACAAAGCGGCCAAAACACTTCGGGAAGAATTAGAACTGGTATATGAAGTTTATCCAGACTTCAGCAGGGAAGAATATCTTGAAGGAAAATTACAACCTGTATTTTTTGGTTCGGCACTCAATAACTTTGGTGTACGGGAATTATTGGATTGCTTCATTGATATTGCCCCTAAACCAAGGCCCAAAGAAAGTGACACCAGATTGGTTAAACCAGAAGAAAAAGACTTTTCGGGTTTTGTCTTTAAAATTCATGCCAATATGGATCCGAAGCACCGTGACCGACTTGCCTTTGTTAAGATTGTTTCTGGCATATTTGAACGTAATACTCCCTATCTGCATGTTAGAAACGGGAAAAAAATGAAGTTTTCAAGCCCCAATGCTTTCTTTGCCGAAAAAAAGGAAATTGTAGACATCTCCTATCCTGGTGATATTGTTGGATTACATGATACCGGAAACTTTAAAATTGGGGATACCCTAACCGAAGGCGAAGTAATGCAATATAAGGGAATCCCTAGTTTTTCCCCAGAACATTTTAAGTACATCAACAACGCAGATCCCATGAAAAGCAAACAGCTGGAAAAGGGAATTGACCAATTAATGGACGAAGGGGTTGCGCAATTGTTTACCTTGGAATTAAATGGCCGAAAAGTAATTGGAACAGTAGGAGCTCTTCAGTTTGAGGTAATACAATACCGGTTAGAGCATGAATATGGAGCCAAATGCTCATACGAATCCCTAAATGTGCACAAAGCCTGCTGGGTAGATCCTAGAGACCCCAATAGTGTTGAATTTTTAGAATTCAAACGAGTGAAGGCTAAATTTTTGGCAAAAGATAAAAGAGGGCAATTAGTCTTTTTTGCAGATTCGGCATTTACTTTACAAATGACCCAACAAAAATTTCCAACTATTCATTTTCACTTTGTTAGTGAATATGAATAATTACTAAATGTAACAACCCCTAAAATTCACCATATTAGTTTATGTAGTAAATTCGAATTTGCAATTCATCATTGAATCTACCTAACCATAATTTTGCCGCACCACTTCCATTGGTATCCTCTACTTCCAACTTTACAGCAAACATCGCAAGATAATCACCTGGGGGTAACTTTACGTAGTCTGATCCATTAGTACGGGAATTTAAAACACCCCGACGCGATTGTGAATTAGTATAATATTGTCCATTCAAAGCAACTAACCCTGCCCATTCATTACAATTACTTGGTGCAACTGGATCAATACACCATGGTCCACCGTTAATTGGATTTCCATCTGCATCATTTACAACAGGAGTATTTGTAGGACGATATGGGGTTGGTCCGTTTAAATCATTAATGTCCATAAAATAAAGTCCCGTATGAATAACCCTAGATCTATTATCATCTATTCTTTTTCGCTCATCATTAATCTCATTATAAATTGTCCATGAAACGGAATAATTCACTTCAACGATTGCAGTCTTGGTAAGGGTGAATACTTTGCTTGTCCAATCTATTGGTGAAGCTGTGGGTTTATAGCCAAATCCGTGACCTACTTGAATACAAATATTTTCTGGTGTTTCTTGATCTTCTAGGTAATTTGCAGAATCTATCAACAATTCAAGCCCGTCATCTGCATCACCTAAGACTAAATTCCCAAGAGAATTAACATATACTCTTGTCGTACTTTCCGAACCCAAATTATTTGAATTATTAGCTTCATTTAAACCTTCAATACGAATATTTTTATCATTGCCAGCAATATGAAGTGTTTCCTGCGGATTGGTAGTATTGATACCTACTTGTGCTGAAGTATTCAATATCACGCCCAAACTTAGTATCACAATATGTATTGCACACCTAATCATTCGAATATTCTTATTTTTAAATAATCCTCTGCACCTCCAAAACCTACACTAGTGTAACTGCCCCCATCGTCTTTCACATTTCCAAAAAAGTGGAGAGCATGTGTTCCGGAAGGAATTTCGGTATAAGCCTGACCATTAATATATGGGTGGCCAGCAATTCCACCACTTGCTGATTGATAATATACTCCGTTTAAACCATATACCTTTGACATTTCCGAAGGATCCAAACCATCATTATTTAAATCAATGCAGAAATAAATCTTGATTCGTGTTGCTTCATTCTCTGTAGGCTCAGACCAGGGTGGAGCAATGAGCATATTACTTCCCCTAACGTAGGTAGTAATTCCATATCGGATTTCAAGTAATGCGTCCTTTGCAGATGTAAACACAACTGAACTACCAATCAATCCTGTCACCTCTACTATTCCGCCATCTGGGTTATTGATAACAGTACCGGTTTCATAGGGTGACCCATAACCATTAGGGTCATCTACAATGAAATTGGGAATATCGATAATAAAATTTAAAGGATTTAATCCAGAATTTCCATTTCCGTAAAGGGAAATTACGCCATTACCATCTACAAATGCTGGGACTAATTTTATACCGTTATTAAGAGTTGGGCTGTTTATGGCGTCTAAACTTTCAATCCGAATAGTTGATGACGCACCTGCTATATGTAACTCTTGTAAAGGGTCTAAAGTACCAATACCTATTTGGCCAAACAAGAGAGAGGAAGTTAAAAAGGAACCTAATATGTATAATAATCTAAACAAAATAATCAAAAGTTAATGTAGCCTGAAAAAAAGAAAATCATTGTCTGTAGCAAATTCCACGTATGTAGGTTCAGAATCATAAGCTCCATAGGAACTGTTCCATGATTCTGCTAATCCTATTAATTTAATGGTATAAACAGTAGGGCTTGTCGCATCAAATCTAATGTAGGTGGTATGCCCATTATAGAATGGTCCTGTAACACTGTTACCGGAGCCACTTGAATAGGTCCGTCCTGTAAGTCCATATTTTCTATCAGATATTCCATCACTCGCATCAGGATCTGGGCTAACTTCAATCCAATTAGCTACTTGTCTGGCCAAGGTGTCACTAATCTTTTCATACAGGTTGTTTTTATAAATATGATGGCTAATATTAAACTTTGCCTCAAGAATGGTAGGCCTATCTATAGTTATAGTATAAGTCTTAATGATGGTTGTAGTTTGTCCCTTGAAGGTACTATCTGTAACAGTAGCAGCATTTGTGGGCAAAATAGTATCGTCTAAAGCATCAATTGCTCCAGTATTTAAATACGTTTCTAATTTTAAAGTAAGATCCCCATTATGATCAACGTATAATGGATATGTATTATTGGTCATGTCTCCATCATTATCAGAGTCACCACCATTATTGGTATTATTGACGGCATTTAGGCTTTCAACCATAATACTTCCCGTAGGGGTAGCAATATGTAATGCTTCTTGCGGATTAGTAGTATTAATGCCTACCTGCGCTGAAAGTGGTGTAAGAATTAAAAGGAATATAAAAAAAAATCTCCCCATGGCCCCATTTTTTGGAGCATTAGATAGGAAAAATCAGAGTAGAAACGAAGGCAAAAATATTTAAAAGTCTACATTAAAGTAGAGTTTATAAGTATTTTCTTACGTAAACATATGAAAGCTTTTAGTAATAACCAAAACAAACCAAAATTTTAACAATTTATTATTCAGTTAGTTACACAAAGCTAAGCTTCTCCTGTAGGCCCAAAATTAATAGGAATAGAAGGAGCTTGTTGTTCTGTGATTTCCCCATGTGCAGATTCAAACCTTGCAATATTATCCTGTAAAGCTCTTGATAATCGCTTCGCATGTTGCGGCGTTAGAATAATACGTGATTTCACTTTGCTTTTGGGAACTCCAGGCATAATAGTTATAAAGTCAACTACAAATTCACTTTGCGAATGGTTAATTATCGCCAAATTACTATAGATCCCCTGTGCTACATTTTCATCTAATTCAATATTGATCTGTCCTTTTTGAGGTTGTTTTTTATTTTCGGCCATAATGTATTTTGCAATAAGATTATTCTAAAAAAACTTGCGCTCCATTCGGAGCGCAAGTGTTCATATTAATTATAATTTACTTCTTCTTTTGCTTTCGTCATTTCCTCCAGCTCTTCTTTGGATCCAACGATAATACTATCATATCGTCGCATACCAGTTCCAGCAGGAATCTTATGACCTACAATAACATTTTCTTTCAATCCTTCCAACTCATCTACTTTTCCATTTACAGCAGCTTCGTTCAACACTTTGGTTGTTTCCTGGAAGGAAGCAGCAGAAATAAATGATTTTGTTTGAAGTGAAGCTCGAGTAATTCCTTGTAGAACCGGTGTAGCAGTTGCAGGAACTGCATCCCTTGCTTCCACTAGGGCTTTATCTTCTCTTCGAAGTAGGGAGTTTTCATCGCGAAGATCTCTTGATGAAATGATTTGCCCTTCTTTAAGATTTTCAGAATCTCCTTTATTCTCTACTACCTTCATTCCGAAAATTTTATCATTTTCTTCAATGAAATCGTATTTATGAACCAGTTGGTTTTCCAAGAACAAAGTATCTCCTGGATCTACAATACGAACTTTACGCATCATTTGACGTACCACCACTTCAAAATGTTTGTCGTTGATCTTCACACCTTGCAATCGGTATACCTCCTGAACTTCATTCACTAAATACTGCTGAACCGCAGAAGGGCCTTTAATGTTAAGGATATCATTTGGTGTTATAGATCCATCAGAAAGTGGCATCCCTGCTCTTACATAATCATTCTCCTGAACCAAAATCTGGTTGGAAAGTTTCACAAGGTATTTTGTGACTTCACCTAATTTAGACTCTACAATGATTTCACGGTTACCTCGTTTGATTTTTCCGAAGGAAACAACTCCATCAATTTCACTTACCACTGCAGGGTTGGATGGGTTACGGGCTTCGAAAAGCTCTGTCACCCTTGGAAGACCTCCAGTAATATCCCCTGCCTTGGCAGACTTACGTGGAATTTTTACCAAGATTTTACCAATCTTAATTTTATCCCCATCATCTACCATCAAGTGAGCCCCCACAGGAAGGTTATAAGACCTAATTACTTCGTCTTTAGCTCCTAGAATATGAAGGGTTGGGATTTTTTTCTTATCACGGGATTCCGAGATTACTTTTTCCTGGAAACCGGTCTGTTCATCAATTTCTACTTGATATGTAATTCCCTGCTCGATATTCTCATATTTGATCTTACCGGCAAATTCAGAGATAATTACCCCGTTATAAGGATCCCACTGGCAAATTACATCACCTTTTTTAACCTTCTTACCATCTTTAACAAATAAAGTAGATCCATAAGGGATATTATTATTACTTAGCGTAATACCTGTTTCTTCATCTACTAACTTGGCTTCTGAAGTTCTGGAAATTACAATATCTACTGCTTTTCCTTCGGCATCTTCTCCTTTTACGATTTTCAAATCCTCAATTTCCAACTTGGCATCAAACTTGGCAACCAATTTGTTCTCTTCGGAAATGTTCCCCGCAATACCTCCTACGTGGAAGGTACGAAGTGTTAACTGTGTACCTGGTTCTCCAATAGATTGTGCGGCAACTACACCAACAGCTTCACCAATCTGTACCTTTTTGTTAGTTGCTAAATTACGACCATAACATTGTGCACAAATTCCTTTTTTAGCTTCACAAGTAAGTGCAGAACGCACCTCAATTGACTCTAATGGAGATGCATCAATTTTATCGGCAATGGCATCAGAAATATGTTGTCCGGCTTCTACCAAGAGTTCTTTCGTCAATGGGTCATACACATCGTTTAAGGAAGTTCTACCTTTGATTCTTTCAGAAAGGCTTTCCACCACTTCTTCATTTTTCTTCAAAGGAGAAACTTCAATTCCGCGCAGCGTACCACAATCTTCAGAATTGATAATTACATCTTGGGAAACATCTACCAATCTACGTGTTAGGTATCCAGCATCAGCAGTTTTCAATGCCGTATCGGCCAAACCTTTACGGGCACCGTGCGTAGAAATAAAGTATTCCAAAATAGATAATCCTTCCTTAAAGTTGGAAAGGATAGGGTTTTCAATAATTTCCCCACCACCAGAGTTTGATTTTTTAGGCTTTGCCATCAAACCACGCATACCGGTTAACTGACGAATCTGTTCTTTAGATCCCCTTGCTCCAGAATCCAACATCATATACACAGAGTTGAACCCTTGTTGATCTTCCCGAATACGCTTCATCGAAAGTTCTGTCAATTCGGCATTCGTGGCAGTCCAGATATCAATTACCTGGTTATAACGCTCATTGTTGGTAATCAATCCCATGTTATAGTTGGCAATGATTCCATCAACTTGCTCATTGGCACTATCAATCATTTGTTGTTTTTCAGCAGGGATAATGATATCACCTAAACTGAAGGACAATCCACCTTCAAATGCAAACTTATATCCTAGGGACTTGATTTCATCTAAGAAATCGGCAGTTTCCGGAACGGAAGTTTTCACCAAAATATTTCCAATGATATCTCTCAAGGATTTTTTGGTCAATACTTCGTTGATATAACCGGCTCTTTCTGGAACACTATCATTAAAGATCACTCTACCTACCGTAGTAGTAATGATTTTATTTTCTAGTTCACCATTTTCATTAAGGTCTTTCACCCTAACTTTAATTTCGGCATTTAAGGCTACCTTCTCTTCATTGAATGCAATAAAAACTTCCTCTGGGGAATAGAAAGTTAACCCTTCTCCTTTTACTGTATTCTCTTTGGTAGACTTACGAAGCTTCGTTAAATAGTAAAGTCCCAATACCATGTCCTGTGAAGGTACGGCAATTGGAGAACCATTTGCTGGGTTCAAAATATTGTGTGAGGCCAACATTAGTAATTGTGCTTCCAAAATTGCTTCTGGGCCTAACGGTAAGTGAACTGCCATCTGGTCACCGTCAAAGTCGGCGTTGAAAGCCGTACACACCAATGGGTGCAATTGAATAGCTTTCCCTTCAATCAGTTTCGGCTGGAATGCCTGAATTCCCAATCGGTGCAATGTGGGGGCCCGGTTTAGTAACACAGGGTGCCCTTTCAAAACATTTTCAAGGATATCCCACACCACGGGTTCTTTTTTATCAATAATCTTTTTGGCAGATTTTACCGTTTTTACAATCCCTCTTTCAATAAGTTTTCTAATGATAAAAGGCTTGTACAATTCTGCAGCCATATCCTTTGGAAGACCACATTCATATAATTTCAATTCAGGTCCAACAACAATTACCGAACGAGCAGAATAATCTACCCTTTTACCCAAAAGGTTTTGTCTGAAACGCCCTTGCTTTCCTTTTAAGGAATCTGAAAGGGATTTCAACGGACGGTTACTATCTGTCTTTACTGCGGAAGATTTACGGGTGTTGTCAAACAATGAATCTACCGATTCCTGAAGCATCCTTTTTTCGTTTCGAAGGATTACTTCTGGAGCTTTGATTTCCATCAAACGCTTCAAACGGTTGTTTCTAATGATAACCCTTCGGTACAGGTCATTCAAATCTGAAGTTGCAAAACGACCTCCATCCAATGGTACCAACGGACGTAATTCTGGTGGAATTACAGGTACCACTTTCATGATCATCCATTCGGGTTTGTTTTCCCTATTTTGCGCCGCTTCACGGAATGCCTCTACTACTTGAAGCCTCTTAAGAGCTTCTGTTTTACGCTGTTTGGAAGTTTCGTTGTTTGCTTTGTGACGTAACTCGAAAGACAATTCATTCAAATTAATACGTTGCAGCAATTCAATAAGACACTCGGCTCCCATTTTAGCGATAAACTTGTTAGGATCGCTATCGTCTAGGTACATATTTTCCTGCGGAAGGGACTCCATGATATTCAAGTACTCTTCTTCGGTAAGGAAATCCATTTTTTGAATAGGTTCTCCTTCTTCGTTCTTTGCAATACCTGGTTGGATGACCACATATCTTTCATAGTAAATGATCATATCCAATTTCTTGGAAGGTAAGCCTAACAAATATCCAATTTTATTAGGTAACGAACGGAAATACCAAATGTGTGCAACAGGTACCACCAAGTTAATATGACCCACACGGTCCCTACGCACTTTCTTTTCGGTTACCTCTACTCCACATCGGTCACAAACGATACCCTTATAACGAATACGCTTATATTTACCACAGGCACATTCATAATCCTTTACAGGACCAAAAATACGCTCACAGAAAAGACCGTCACGCTCGGGCTTGTGCGTACGGTAATTAATGGTTTCAGGCTTTAGAACCTCTCCCCTTGACTCTGCAAGGATGGCTTCTGGAGAAGCCAAACCAATAGAAATCTTGTTGAATTTCTGTACTGTGTTTTCTTTATTTCTTGCCATAATGCTGAAAAATATTCTTTTGTTTTAAAAATCGGAATCCACTTAAAGATTCCAGTGAATAGCTTGATAATTTAACAATCGTACTATTCTTCTAATCTGATATCAAGACCCAGTCCTTTCAACTCATGCATCAATACATTAAAGGATTCTGGAAGTCCAGGCTCTGGCATTGCCTCTCCTTTTACGATAGACTCGTATGTTTTGGCTCTTCCTACGACATCATCAGATTTTACCGTCAAGATTTCACGCAGTGTACTGGATGCACCATAGGCTTCCAGTGCCCATACCTCCATCTCACCAAATCGCTGACCACCAAACTGGGCTTTACCACCCAATGGCTGTTGTGTAATAAGTGAGTAAGGACCAATAGAACGGGCGTGCATTTTATCATCAACCATGTGACCTAATTTCAACATGTAAATCACACCTACTGTTGCAGCTTGATCAAAACGCTCTCCAGTTCCACCATCATATAGGTACGTATGTCCAAACTGTGGAATACCTGCTTTTTCGGTCAACTCATCAATTTGCTGAATGGTTGCCCCATCAAAAATTGGCGTAGCATATTTCTGACCCAGCTTCTGTCCGGCCCATCCCAATACGGTTTCGTATATCTGTCCGATATTCATACGGGAAGGTACCCCAAGAGGGTTCAATACAATATCTACAGGAGTTCCATCCTCCAAGAAAGGCATATCTTCTTCACGAACTATTCTGGCAACAATACCTTTGTTTCCGTGACGTCCTGCCATCTTATCCCCTACTTTCAGTTTACGTTTTTTGGCGATGTAAACCTTAGCAAGTTTTAAAATTCCGGAAGGTAACTCATCTCCTACAGAAATTGTAAATTTCTCACGACGAAGATTTCCTTGTAAGTCATTTTCCTTAATTCGGTAGTTGTGCATCAAATCACGAACCAATTCATTGGTTTCGTCATCTGTGGTCCAAGTACCACCGACTAAGTGTGTATAATCATCTACCCCATTCAACATTTTAAGGGTATATTTCTTTCCTTTTGGAAAGACTACTTCCCCTAAATCATTGGTAACACCTTGGGCGGTTTTTCCACCAACAATAGCGAAAAGCTTCTCTACAAGGATATCTTTCAATTCTTGGAATTTACTTTCGTATTTCAATTCCAATTCTGCGATATCTTCTTTATCCTTCGCACGTTTACGTTTGTCCTTAATGGCTCGGGCAAAGAGCTTTTTGTCAATGACCACACCACGTAATGATGGCGAAGCTTTCAATGAAGCATCTTTCACATCACCCGCTTTATCTCCAAAAATAGCACGAAGTAATTTTTCTTCAGGAGTAGGATCACTTTCTCCTTTTGGCGTAATTTTTCCGATAAGGATATCACCTGGCTTCACTTCTGCACCAACGCGAATCATTCCGTGTTCATCCAGTTCTTTGGTAGCTTCTTCGGAAACGTTTGGAATATCATTAGTTAACTCTTCGTTCCCCAATTTGGTATCCCGAACATCCAAGGAATATTCATCAATATGAATAGAGGTGAAGATATCTTCACGCACTACTTTTTCTGAAATTACAATCGCATCCTCAAAGTTATATCCTTTCCAAGGCATGAAGGCTACCTTCATGTTCCTTCCCAATGCCAATTCACCACTTTCGGTAGCATATCCTTGACAAAGCACCTGTCCTTTTTTCACTCGATCGCCTTTACGCACGATAGGTTTCAGGTTAATACAAGTACTCTGGTTGGTTTTTCTGAACTTGATAAGATTGTAGGTTTTGGAATCACCATCAAAACTTACCATACGATCTTCTTCAGTACGGTCATATTTAATGATGATCTTTTCAGCATCTACATATTCTACCACACCGTCACCTTCGGCATTAATCAACACCCTGGAATCTGAAGCTACTTGTCGTTCCAATCCGGTTCCAACAATAGGTGAGTCTGCACGCAATAATGGTACGGCCTGACGCATCATGTTAGAGCCCATCAAGGCACGGTTTGCATCATCGTGCTCCAGGAAAGGAATCAACGAAGCCGAAATGGAAGCAATTTGGTTAGGTGCTACGTCTGCATAGTTCACTTGACCGGGATCCACTACTGGGAAATCCCCTTCCATTCTAGCAATAATCTTATCAGAATCAATCGTACCATCATCCTTTAGCGGGATGTTTGCTTGGGCGATTAATTTTTCTTCTTCTTCTTCAGCGGAAAGGTAAATGGGTTCATTTTTGATATCCAATTTACCATTTTCTACTTTTCGGTAAGGCGTTTCAATAAACCCTAGGTTATTTACTTTCGCAAATACTGAAAGTGAAGAAATCAAACCAATATTTGGTCCTTCAGGAGTTTCAATAGGGCAAAGTCTTCCGTAGTGCGTATAGTGAACGTCACGTACTTCGAAGCCTGCTCTTTCACGTGAAAGTCCGCCAGGCCCCAATGCAGAAAGCCTACGTTTATGCGTAATCTCTGCCAACGGGTTGGTCTGGTCCATAAACTGAGACAACTGGTTGGTCCCAAAGAAAGAGTTAATAACGGAAGAGAGTGTTTTCGCATTGATCAAGTCAATAGGGGTAAACACTTCATTATCCCGAACATTCATACGTTCACGGATGGTTCTGGCCATACGGGCCAGTCCAACTCCGAACTGTTGGGAAAGTTGTTCACCAACTGTACGAACCCTACGGTTGCTCAAGTGATCAATATCATCAATCTCTGCTTTAGAGTTGATCAATTCAATCAAGTATTTTACAATGGTAATGATATCTTCTTTGGTAAGCACTTGCTTTTCCATTTCAATATCAAGACCTAATTTTTTGTTCATTCTGTAACGACCTACCTCACCAAGATTATACCGTTGATCACTAAAGAACAACTTGTTGATGATTCCACGCGCGGTTTCTTCATCTGGCGGTTCAGCGTTACGTAATTGTCTGTAGATATGTTCAACCGCTTCCTTTTCAGAGTTGGTAGGGTCTTTTTGAAGCGTATTGTGGATAATTGCATAATCTGCTTGTTGATTATCCTCTTTGTGCAAAAGAATAGTCTTTGAACCAGAATCTACAATTTCATCTATGTGCTCTTTTTCAAGAACAGTGTCTCTATCAAGAATGATTTCGTTTCGTTCAATAGAAACTACTTCTCCAGTATCTTCATCTACAAAATCCTCATGCCATGTTTTAAGAACACGGGCAGCCAGTTTTCGGCCTAGGTATTTTTTCAATCCAGTTTTAGATGCTTTGATTTCTTCAGCAAGGTCAAAGATTTCAAGAATATCCTTATCTCTTTCAAAACCAATCGCTCTAAAAAGTGTGGTAACCGGTAATTTTTTCTTTCTATCGATGTACGCATACATCACACTGTTGATGTCTGTAGCAAATTCAATCCAGGAACCTTTGAAAGGAATAACCCTTGCGGAATAAAGCTTGGTTCCATTGGCATGGAAAGACTGCCCGAAGAATACACCTGGTGAACGGTGTAACTGTGAAACAACTACACGTTCTGCACCATTGATTACAAATGTTCCACTTGGGGTCATGTAAGGAATTACCCCAAGATATACATCCTGAACAATGGTTTCGAAGTCTTCATGTTCTTCATCTGTGCAATACAATTTAAGTCTTGCCTTTAAAGGAACACTATAGGTAAGTCCGCGCTCAATACACTCTTGAATGGAGTAACGTGGTGGATCCACGAAGTAATCTAAGAATTCTAGTACGAACTGGTTACGGGTATCGGTAATGGGGAAGTTTTCCATGAACGTCTTATAAAGACCTTCATCGGCTCTTTCTTCTGATTTGGTTTCCAGCTGGAAAAAATCCTTAAAGGATTTGATTTGGATGTCCAAGAAGTCGGGGTAATCCGGCTTGTTTTGTACAGAGGAAAAATTCAATCTTTCAGTTAACGTTGCTGACATCTACGGATGAATTTTAATTAAAAAAACAGTGGTCTTGCGTATGTTGAAAAACAAAAACCTTATATACGCAAAATGGTTTAGGTCTTAACCGCTTTTGGTAAAGACCTAAACCTTAAGGTTTGAGAGCGAGGCGCTTATTTAAGCTCAACCTCAGCTCCAGCTTCTTCTAACTGAGCTTTAAGTGCTTCAGCTTCGTCTTTTGCAACACCTTCCTTGATTGGAGATGGAGCGTTATCAACTAATTCCTTAGCGTCTTTAAGACCAGCACCAGTTAATTCTTTTACTAGCTTCACAACAGCTAATTTAGAAGCACCAGCGGCTTTAAGGATTACGTCGAATTCAGACTTTTCTTCGGCGGCATCACCACCAGCAGCAGCACCACCAGCAGCAACTGCAACTGCAGCAGCAGCAGGTTCGATACCATATTCTTCTTTAAGAATGTCGGCTAACTCATTAACTTCTTTTACGGTTAGGTTAACCAATTGTTCTGCAAAATCTTTTAAATCTGCCATTTTCTATCGTTTTAATTGTAATTTTTAATATATGTTATAATTAGTGCTAATGTTTGGGTTACCCTTCCCTTTCGGAAAGAGTTTTAACAATTCCGGCCAGTTTACCACCTCCACTCTTAAGAGCAGAAATAACATTCTTGGCAGGAGATTGAAGCAATCCGATGATGTCCCCAATAACCTCTTCCTTAGATTTAATCTCAACGAGTTTATCAAGTTGTTCATCACCAACAAAAATTGCTTCTTCGATAAAAGCCCCTTTCAATAAAGGTCTATCAGATTTTTTTCTGAATTCCTTTATTACCTTTGCTGGCGCATTACCAGTTTCGGAAACCATCAAGGAAGTATTTCCTTTCAAAATATTGGCTAACTCACCAAAATCTTTTTCAGAACTTTCCATGGCCTTTGCAAGCAAAGTGTTCTTTACAACATTCAATTTTACGCCAGCTTTGAAACAAGCACGTCGTAAATTAGAAGTTGCAGTTGCATCCAATCCCGAAATATCTGCCAAATAAATATTGGCATTATCGGCAAGCTGGGCAGTCAACTGTTCAATTACTACGGATTTTTCTTCTCTAGTCATATCTTACAATTTTACTACTCAGCGTATCGTTTAGAGTCTATCTCAATGCCAGGACTCATCGTACTGGACATGTAAATACTTTTGATATAAACTCCTTTTGCAGCTTGAGGCTTCAATTTTACAAGGGTTGTTAATAATTCTTTCGCGTTTCCGGCGATTTTCTCAGCATCAAAAGATGACTTTGCAATCGCAGCATGAACGATTCCGGTTTTATCAACTTTAAAATCGATTTTACCAGCTTTCACATCAGAAACCGCTTTAGCGACATCCATTGTTACCGTCCCGGTTTTAGGGTTAGGCATTAATCCGCGAGGTCCTAAAACACGACCAAGGGGTCCTAATTTACCCATAACACTAGGCATGGTAACGATAACGTCAACATCGGTCCAACCTCCTTTAATTTTATCGAGGTATTCATCTAAACCAACATAATCTGCGCCTGCTTCTTTCGCTTCAGCTTCCTTATCTGGAGTTACCAAAGCCAATACTTTTACGTCTTTACCAGTTCCATGCGGAAGGGTCACAACACCTCTTACCATTTGATTGGCTTTACGAGGGTCTACATTAAGACGTACAGCAAGGTCTACAGTCGCATCAAAATTTGCGTTGGTGATCTCTTTTACCAAAGCAGAAGCTTCCGCTACCGAATAGGCTTTATTAGGCTCTATTTTTGCTTTGGCTTCTTTTTGCTTTTTAGTTAATCTTGCCATTTTACAGATTCTTTTTCTTGATTAAAAAGGTGCGGCACCTTTAACTTTAACTCCCATTGATCGCGCTGTACCAGCTACCATTTTCATAGCAGACTCAACGGTAAACGCGTTTAAATCTGGCATCTTATCTTCGGCGATAGCCTTCACTTGATCCCAGGTAATGGTTGCTACTTTTTTCACATGGGGTTCTCCAGAACCTTTTTTAACTTTAGCAGCTTCAAGGATTTGAACAGCAGCGGGCGGTGTTTTTACAACAAAGTCAAAAGACTTGTCTTTATACACCGTAATTACTACTGGCAATACCTTTCCTTGCTTGTCTTGTGTTCTGGCATTAAACTGCTTACAGAACTCCATGATGTTCACACCGGCAGCACCTAGAGCAGGTCCAACTGGTGGAGACGGGTTTGCCGCTCCTCCGCGAACTTGCAATTTTACTACTTTACCTACTTCTTTTGCCATTTTTTAAAATTTAAAAAGCGGTTTTTCTATCGTGGAAGCTTCAAAAAAAACCTATTTATATAGCGTGTAACACTTAAACTTTCTCTACCTGCATGTAGCTGAGTTCCAGTGGTGTTTTTCTTCCGAAAATTTTCACCATCACTTCCAGCTTACGTTTTTCTTCATTAATCTTTTCTACCGTACCATTGAACCCATTAAAAGGCCCATCAATTACTTTCACTGTCTCCCCTACTATGTATGGGATATTTATATTGTCGTCCTGAACAGCTAGTTCATCTACTTTCCCTAACATTCTATTGACTTCGGAAGTTCGAAGCGGAACAGGATCCCCTCCCTTTGTTTCTCCCAAAAATCCAATAACTCCATTAATAGACTTAATGATATGTGGAATTTCACCGGCAAGACTTGCTTGAATCATAATATACCCCGGAAAATAAACACGTTCTTTGTTGATTTTCTTTCCGTTTCTAATTTGCACCACCTTTTCGGTAGGCACCAACACTTGCTCAATATAATCTTCTAGGTTCAAACGGGTAATTTCAGACTCGATATAAGACTTAATCTTATTCTCTTGTCCGCTCACCGAACGAACCACAT
Organism: uncultured Alteromonas sp.; assembly: GCA_964495885.1. GTDB lineage: Bacteria > Bacteroidota > Bacteroidia > Flavobacteriales > Flavobacteriaceae > PALG01. The sequence goes on from CAZBWO010000013.1 coordinate 37,440, forward strand.
ACCACTTTTTTGTACTTTTAGTTTCAGCCATCCCTATTTGCCTTCTTATCTCCTTTTGTTAGGACTTAATCCATTCAAAATATTGTCCAACTACTTTGCTGAATACCGTATCTACTCCCCAAATGGCCAAAGCTAGAACCACAGAAAACACGGCAACAACTACCGTTAGTTTTTGCGCCTCGGACCATGAGGTCCAAGTCACGTGATTTTTTAATTCGTTGTACGATTCTTTGATATAGTTAATCATAGTATCAAATTTTTTTGCCCAGCTAGGGTTATTATGTCTAGAGCACGGGTTGAGAGACTCGAACTCCCGACACCTGGTTTTGGAGACCAGTGCTCTACCAACTGAGCTAAACCCGTAAGAAAAGTCAAGGCGTCTACCTATGGCAGACACCTTATGACTTTTTATTTTGAGACGTTAATTAGTCTAAAATTTCAGTTACCTGACCAGCTCCTACTGTTCTACCACCTTCACGGATAGCGAAACGCAATCCTACGTTCATAGCGATAGGCTGAATCAAGTCTACGGTAATGGTTAGGTTATCACCAGGCATTACCATTTCAACTCCAGAAGGAAGGTTGATATTCCCAGTTACGTCTGTTGTACGTACGTAAAACTGTGGACGATAGTTATCGTGGAATGGAGTGTGACGACCACCTTCTTCTTTCTTAAGGATATATACCTCAGCTTTGAATTTAGCGTGAGGAGTTACAGAACCTGGCTTGGTAATAACCATACCTCTTCTAATGTCTGTCTTTTCAATACCTCTCAAAAGGATACCTACGTTATCACCAGCTTCTCCGCGATCCAAGATCTTACGGAACATCTCAACACCAGTAATAGTAGAAGTCAATTTTTCAGCACCCATACCGATGATTTCAACTGGGTCACCAGTGTTGGCAACTCCTGTTTCGATACGTCCTGTAGCAACAGTACCACGACCAGTAATAGAGAATACATCTTCAATAGGCATCAAGAAAGGCTTGTCTACTTCACGAGTTGGCTCTTCAATCCAGGTATCAACAGCTTCCATCAATTCCAACACAGTATCAACCCACTTTTGCTCACCATTCAAAGCTCCAAGAGCAGAACCAGCAATTACAGGCCCGTTGTCACCATCGTACTCATAGAAGCTCAATAGGTCACGGATTTCCATTTCAACTAATTCCAAAAGCTCTTCATCATCCACCATATCAACTTTGTTCATGAAAACAACGATACGTGGAATTCCAACCTGGCGACCAAGAAGGATGTGCTCACGAGTTTGTGGCATAGGACCATCTGTAGCAGCAACTACCAAGATCGCACCGTCCATCTGAGCAGCACCAGTTACCATGTTCTTTACATAGTCGGCGTGACCTGGACAGTCAACGTGTGCATAGTGACGATTTTGTGTTTGGTATTCAACGTGGGAAGAGTTAATTGTGATACCTCTTTCCTTTTCTTCAGGAGCGTTATCGATTTGGTCGAAAGATCTGGCTTCTGAATAACCAGCATCCGCCAATACTTTTGTAATAGCGGCTGTCAAGGTAGTTTTTCCGTGGTCAACGTGACCGATAGTACCCACGTTCAAGTGTGGTTTAGACCGGTCGAAAGTTTCTTTTGCCATTGTGTATTAATTTAATCTTAGTTATATATTAGTGTTCAATTTTGTACTTTGTTGAGCCAATGATGGGATTTGAACCCATGACCTCTTCCTTACCAAGGAAACGCTCTACCCCTGAGCTACACCGGCTTATCTGATTGCGGTTTAGAGTGTATTTGTTGTAACACAAAAAGCTTCAAGCAAGGAACCAGCACCTATTCTTGAAGTTTGGTTGAGCGGGAGACCGGGTTCGAACCGGCGACATTCAGCTTGGAAGGCTGACGCTCTACCAACTGAGCTACTCCCGCTTATATTACCCCAGTTTACAAGGGGTTTACTTTCAAAATTTCAAAATTCTAGGATCTTCTATTTCCTAAAATGCGCGCAAAGTTAATGATATTTCCGTTGGTTTCAAAATATTTAAAATATTATTCAAAACAACTACCACAAACTTGCCTTTAAAATTATTGTGGGGAGAGCAGGATTCGAACCTGCGAAGTTATAAAACAACAGAGTTACAGTCTGTCCTCGTTGGCCGCTTGAGTATCTCCCCTTTCCAATAAAAGGTTCAAATTTTATAAGAACTTTTATGAGCCGATGAAGGGACTCGAACCCCCGACCCCGAGATTACAAATCACGTGCTCTAGCCAGCTGAGCTACATCGGCAAATTGACTTTTTCGTCCTAAAAATTCAGCATAAAAAAGTCCGTTATTTCTAACGGACTGCAAATGTATATAAATATTTGTTTCAAAAAAATCTTTTTGAAAAAAAATTACCTTACATATGTGCGCGTTGCTTTTGTTTTCTTTTTTTCAATTGTCGCTCCAATGAACGTGTACATTCATCGGTTCCCTGCTCAAAAGTTTTGGCTTCCTTTTTAATCATGAGATTTTCACCTGGAATACTCAATAAAACTTCTACAACTTTATTAATCTTGTTGCTGGTCTTTTGCACTTTCAAAAAAACATCTGCGAAGATAATCCTATCGTAAAATAACTCTAACTTGGAAAGTCTCTTTTCAATAAAATTAATGAGTTTTGGATCGGCTACGAAGTTTGGGGTTTCAATGTTCACTTTCATAGGCATGAAGTTTAGTAGTTAGTCTCTGTTTTGGTTTCTGGGATGCGCTTTTTGATGCACTTGCTTTAACTGGGCTACGCTATGATGGGTGTAGACCTGTGTGGAAGCTAAGCTCGCATGCCCAAGCAGTTCCTTCACTGCATTTAAGTCGGCCCCTTCATTTAAAAGGTGGGTGGCAAAGGAATGCCGAAGGATATGCGGACTTCGTTTTACCTTTTCCGACGTCTTACTAAAATAAGAATTTATGATTTTGTAAACAAGTGAATCATAAATTTTCGACCCCTTTTTAGTTAGCAACAAATAAGAAGCATCCTCTATCTCATTTAAACGTTCCCTTTCATCCAAATATTGTTGTATGGTTTTAATAACCGAGGGCAGTAATGGAATGATTCGTTCCTTGTTGCGTTTCCCCAACACTCTGATGGTTGCTTCGGAAAAGGAAATGTCTGAAACCTTCAAGTTCACAAGCTCTGCACGGCGCATTCCGGTGGCATAAAAAAGTTCTACAATAAGTTTATCACGAATCCCCTCAAATCCCTCTACTTCTGAAAGCATTGCAATTACCTGTTCTACTTCTGCTTCTGAAAAAGGAACCTGCAACTTCTTGGAAGTCTTTAGTGATTTGTGCTGTACTAAAGGATTTTCTGTAATCTGTTCTGTTTTCAGCAGGTATTTATAATAGGTCTTTAGGGAGGAAATTTTTCGGTTGACACTTCGGTTTGAAAGACCACCATCTACCAAAGAAACAATCCAACTTCTTATCATGCTGTAGTTGACAACCTCAATAGTTTGCAACTCGTATCTATCTTCCACAAAACCAAGAAAATCTTCCAGATCTTTTTGATAGGCTGTTAGGGTGTGGGCAGAGTATTTTCGCTCCAGCGCTAGGTAATCAAGAAATTTTGAAAACGGCATTGTCTAAAGGTACAAAAACTTCAAAAATGGGGCATAAAAAAATCCGCTGAAACTAGCTGCTCCAGCGGATTTTCATTATTACAAAAAAAAGGAATTCTTAAATTTCTTCCTGATCTCTTAGATGTTGGATATACTGCGCTTTTTGAATTTGAGCCCTACGCATTACAGAAGGCTTGGTAAACTGCTGTCTGGCACGTAGCTGACGCATGGTCCCGGTACGATCAAACTTTCGCTTGAAACGTTTTAGCGCTCTATCAATATTTTCTCCGTCTTTAACTGGTATAATTAACATAGTGTCATCACCTCCTTTCTTTTGGGACGGCAAATATATAAATGAATTTTTAATTCCGCCGCAAAAGTTTTCAAAAAATTACTGTTCGAACAAAGATGCACGTTTGCTCAAGTCCTGAATCAACTTTTCTTCTTCCTCGCTTTCCAATAGTACATTGTAGTTTTTCCAGAATTCCTTATTGTAGGGTCTTGACTTGAATATATCTGAAGACCACTCCCTACTAAGTGCATCCTCTACCCTTGCTGAATCCTGAATGACTTCCGTAAAGAGCATCTCCTGAATTGTATAATAAAACAATTTATCCTTATCCTTTGGTTTGGCACCGTCCAAATTTTGATCGGAAGATCGATCACCAACATTGATAAGTTTTGGGGATTCGTAATAAATATAATTGGGATACATCTTGTCATTGATATCCTTATAAGTCATTACCAGTTTATGGTTTACCAACGTATCAAACAGACTTTTGCTTCTACGTTTTTGTGCATCAGACGCAGCTACCAACTCATATTCAATTCGCTTAATGGCATAGTTATCATAATAAATGTAAATCCAGCCATTGGCTTCGAATCCTTCATTGAAGATATTCTTGGTACCCAGCCCCACATATTCTGAACCCTTATTGATTTTAATTTTATAAATCTTTCTTCCGTCATCCACCAAAATGGTATCCAATGTAAATTGGTGCTTATCCAATACATCATCGCCCAATAAGGAAAATCGCATGTTTGCATTCCGAACCATATTGAGTCTTCCTTTGAATAGGTTTTCGAGTCCGTTGGTACGTTCATCATTCCATTTAATAGCTTTGACCAATGTGGAAGTTTTAATGGTATCCCTTCGAAGGTTTTTAGCACGAAGGTTCACATTCCTTGCATTGTACCGAAGATAGGATACATAGGCGTATAAACTATCTACATCACGCAAATCATAGCTTTTCCGCATTTCATCTACATTAATTCTGAGATTATCCTTGGAACCCGAAGCATAACTGGAGTCATACAATGTAAGGGCGCTTTCAATAAGCCACTTGTATTCTTTTTTGTTTCGTTCCCTGTGCCGTAAAAATCCCTTTTGAAGGTAAGGGCCATCTGGTAAATTCCTTGGGAGCCTTTCAATTGCTTTTTGCACAATCCCATTTCCTGTTGTTGGCCTGGGATCTGCCACAATCAACACCTCATCAAGAGAAGCAATATCTTCTTCCAGAAATACATCCATGGAACCATCAAATTCTTCCACTGGGGTTTTAAAACTCTTAAATCCTATGGAAGAAATCACCAAGGTATCCTTTTTAAGATTCTGCGGAACAGATAACAAGAATTTTCCATCAATATTACTTACCGTTCCTACCGTGGAATTCTGAATATAGATACTTGCGCTTTCTATGGGTTCAAAGGTGTTAAAATCTACCACCTTTCCGCTAATTTCCAATTGCGCAAACGCTTGCAGACAAAAAAAACTTAAACTAAAAGCTAGGATGTATTTCATATTCAATAAGCTTAGGTGGCAGGTTTATATTCTTTTCCATCAACAACCATCTTTGCAATGATTTCCCGTAAAATTTCTGAAGTGCCCCCGCCAATTGGCCCCAACCTGCTATCACGCAAATGCCGTGCCATAGGGTATTCTTCCATGTAGCCATATCCGCCCAAAAATTGTAAACATTCATAGGCAACTTCATCGGCCACTTTGGTGGAAATTAGTTTAGACATGGTAGCCTCCTTTACAGGATACTCCCCATCTCCTAAACTTTTTGCAGTATGATAGTTGAAAACTTTACATAGTTCCACTTCGGAAGACAACTGGGCAAACTTATGCCGCAAAGCCTGAAACTCCGTAAGGGATTTCCCAAAGGCAGTTCTGTCCTTCATATATTGAAGTGCATACTCCAGCGCCCATTCACTTCGGGCATGTGCATTGATTCCCATAAGTAATCGCTCTAGGGCAAAATGCTGCATGATATATGCGAAACCTTTGTTTTCTTCGCCCATCAAATTTTCGGCAGGTACTTTTACATTATCAAAAGCAATTTCCCCAGTATCACTCGCGCGCCATCCCAACTTATCCAATTTGGTAGCAGAAAGACCTGGAGTCTCACGATCTACCACAAAAATACTAATGCCTTTGTTCCCCAATTCTGGAGCAGTTTTGGCTGCCACAATAAGATAGTCACTATATACCCCATTGGTTATAAAGGTCTTTGAGCCATTCAAAATATAATGGTCTCCCTCTTTAACGGCCGTTGAACGCATTCCCCCTACATCACTTCCCCCAAAGGGTTCTGAAATACAAAGACATCCTATTTTCTCACCGGTAATACTTGGAGCCAAATATTTTTCCTTTTGTGCATGATTGCCCTCTTTATTGAGATGGGTCATCGCCAAATAAGCATGAGCCCACATGGCAGCGGCAAATCCTCCACTGTTGATGTGTTGCATTTCTTCCAGGAAAATGACCATATAAAAAACGTCTAAATCAAGACCTCCGTATTGTTCAGGGTATGAAATTCCGAAGTAGCCCATTTCCCCCATTTTCTCCCAAATAAATCGTTCTATGGTTCCTGTGCTTTCCCACTTCTCTATATGTGGAACCACTTCTTTTTGGAGAAATTCCCTAAAAGATTTTCTGAAAAAATCGTGTTCTTCGGTAAAGTATTGCTTCATGAATCTAATTTGTGTTATGACTCCTAAGATAAGGAATCTGGATGTGGTCGTTATTCTGCGAACAAATATAATTCAATTAACTTAAATTGTTGGGCGGACAATCCTTCTAAATTTTCGAGTTCCCCCAAGGTTGAAATCCCTTCCCTAAGCCTCACAAACTCCCAAATATCCTTTCCCAATTGAAAGGAGATTCCTGGCAAAGTGGCCAAATCTGAAGCAGTTGCGGTATTAATATTCATTTGTGCAAGGGGCTTTGGGCTTTTTAATGTAAAGTCATCAAGAATCTTTAGGATGGTTTCCTCCCTCAAACCATATACACCATATAATTGCTTTTCATCTGCGAACCCTCCAATCCTTTCCCTAAAAGCCACAATACGTTCACTTAAAACGGGACCTACTCCATAAACCTCCTTTAAATTTTCTGCGGAAGCTGAATTTAAATCCACTTTTTCAGCTGCACTTTTTTTAACCGAATATTGTTTTTTGCTTCGGAAGGATTTAGAATTGGTTACCCACGCTGGGAACTTGAAGTAGGGAGCAATAGAATCCATCCATTCTTTCGAGACATGAGTTACCCGTTGGAAATCTGCTTTTGAATTTATCCACTGTCCTTTTTCCCTAAATGCCTGAAGCCTATCAAATTCTTCGGTGGAAAGTCCAATAACATACGCTTTATAATCTGTGATGAAATTGGGGTTGAAAGGATACAGTCTTGGCGTTTTTTGTTTCAGTGCTTCCTCACGCAATGAATCTATGCGCTTTTGTTCTGCAATGAGTTCCTCTGAAGAAATATCTATTGGGTGTGCATGATTTTCCCAAGGATACTGATATTTTACATACAATAACCCAACAATCAATATTAGAAATAAAAGCATCCCGCCTTGCTCACTTCTTGAAAAGCTAAAACGGGATGCAAAATTCTTTTTAAAAAACATAACTCCGCAATTTGAAGGTTGGGGAGTTACATATTTTAGTTTTACATATGCTTGGTGAGGTCTTCAGCTCCTTCATCAAGAGCATCAGACTTCTTCCTAATGGCATTCATATATTTTTTCAATTCCTTTCGTACTACAGGAGTTAACAACAATACCCCAATGATATTCGGAACAACCATTGCAAAGATCATTGCATCAGAGAAATCGATTACAGAACCTAAACTAATGGATGCACCAACGATTACGAAAATAATGAACAACACCTTATAAATAAGATCGGTAACCCTTCCCCTTCCGAAAAGGAATTTCCAACCCTGCATTCCGTAATAAGACCACGAAATCATGGTTGAAAAAGCAAAAAGAATTACAGCTATCGTCAAGACGATAGAGAAATGGGGAATGACACTATCAAAAGCCGTAGCCGTCATTTCTACGCCCTCGGTAATCTCTGTACCATAGGTCATAAAACCGCCTTCAAAGTTGGTGATGATAATTACCAAGGCCGTCATAGTACAAATCACCACAGTATCCACAAAAGGCTCAAGTAGTGCAACAATTCCTTCACTCGCGGGGTACTTTGTACGAACTGCCGAGTGGGCAATTGCGGCAGAACCTACACCTGCTTCGTTAGAAAATGCCCCTCTTCTTATCCCTTGAATCATCACCCCTACTAATCCACCAGCGATTCCCAATCCAGAGAATGCACCTTCAAAAATTAATCCGAAGGCATCCCCAATGTGGTTATAGTTGGCGACTAATATTACAATGGCAGCGAGTACATAAATACCTGCCATGAAAGGAACAATCTTTTCAGTTACCGAAGCAATTCTTTTAATACCCCCAATAATTACAACAGCCACTAAAACAGACATTCCTATTCCAAAGAACATTCCTGCATTGTCACCCGTTAACTCGAATAATTTAGTAAACTGTGCTGCTGCTTGGTTGGCCTGAAACATATTTCCGCCTCCAAAAGAACCTCCAATCACAAACACTGCGAAGATAATTGCCAACACTTTTCCAAATCCGCCAGCACCTTTCTCCCGAAGTCCTTTTGAAAGGTAATACATTGGACCACCGTATACGGTTCCATCTTCTCCTACATCCCTATATTTTACCCCAAGGGTACATTCTGCAAATTTGGAAGCCATCCCTAAAATTCCTGCAACGATCATCCAAAATGTTGCACCTGGACCTCCAATGGAAAGTGCTACTGCAACTCCGGCAATATTTCCTAGACCAACAGTTGCAGATAGTGCAGCCGTTAGTGCCTGGAAGTGGGAAACCTCCCCATCTGCACTTTCATCGCGAATAGTTTCTGGCAAATCGTGCCCCTCATTGGGCGTTACATCTCCATAAAGGGTATCTACCCCGTGTTTTTCTATATCCTCGTACTTCCCACGAACTACCTTTAGGGCAGTTACAAATCCAGTAATATTGATAAGTTTAAAGTAAATAGTAAAGTATACCGCACCACCAATCAACACAATAAGTACCCAAGGAATCCTGAATTCTTCGGAAAAAGGGATTTCCTTAAAAATTAACTCTACGAACCAGCCCGTGTACTGACTAAAAACAGCATCTATTTTTTCCGCAGTACTTTGCTCTTGAGCAAAACTTAGTAAAGGGGTCATGATTGCTAAGAGGAATAGGTATAACTTTTTCATTGATTGGTTTTTAATGAAGTTAACATTTATTTAAAGTAGCAAGATGCTAAAAAATTTACCGTTTTCAAATTTTTAGGGGGGAATTGTACTCGAAATACTTAAACGTGGTAAAGCTGTTTTAAACTTTCAATTTGATTGGGGCGTCCAATTAGAATAAGCTTAGAATCCTTTTTAAGCACAAGGGATGGTTCTGGATTTACAATGTATTCCCCTTCGGGTGTTTTGTAACCAATTATAGAGCACCCTGTTTTTCTGCGAAGGTCTAAATCCCTAATCGCTTGCTCCTTTCCGCTAGGGCATACTTTTTCAAAAGGAATTTGCTCCACATTAATACTATCCTCCTCCCCAGAAACCGTAAGATTGTCTAAAAACTCTACCAAATCTGGAACCACTACCAAAGAAGCCATGTGCTCACCACCTATCCTGTCTGGCATAATTACATTATTGGCCCCAGCGAGTTTTAATTTTTGATAGGAAGTTTCTTCGGTGGCCCGACTAATAATTTTCAAGTCCTTGTTCATTTGCCTAGCGGAAAGTACTACAAAAAGGTTATCAGCATCACTGGGAAGTGCACAAATTAGAGTCGAAGCCCTTTCAATACCGGCCCTAAGCAAGGTTTCATCTTCATTGGCGTTACCTTGTACGAACAGGTGGTTTTCATCATAAAAACGTTCTACAATGGCTTCATTTTTTTCTACTACTACATAATCTTGATTGTAGGCTTCTAATTTATGAACGGCTTGTTGACCGTTCCGGCCAAAACCGCAAACAATTATATGCCCATGAAGATGATCTATTTTTTCCTGCACTTTTTTATATCTTATATTACCAATATTACTTTTACTTAATATATATTCTGAAATAACCTTAATGGCATACCCTACGATAAAGATACTGGAAAGAATCAAAAATGAGGTAAAAATCTTTTCCGAAGCAGACATGGGGTGCAGTTCACCAAAACCTACGGTTGTAATGGTAATAACCGTCATGTATATAGCATCAATCCAAGTATAACTGTACATCAACCTGAAACCAAAAATCCCCAGTAAAAAAACCAGTAATAATAGTAGGATTGCTCCGGTAATCTTATTTTGGAATAATTTGGTCATAAATCAAATACGGAAGTCCGTTTAGTATAGACTAAGTCTTTTATTTTGAGCCAAAAGGCTAAAAACAGGTAAAATGCAAACCCTATTCCCAATGTGGCAAAACTCACATAGATAAATGAAATACGTACGGTCTTTGCCCGCATGCCCAAGCGCTCGGCTAATCTGGAACAAACATAAAAGCCGTGCCTTTCAAAAAAATGCCGGAGATCGTACATGAATTGCATCATTTGGGAAAATTACTGCTTTTTCCTATAATAAAAAACCATTTGGGCTACTTCAACGCAAAATTGCCTACGGCACAGTGAAGACATTTTCTATTGTCACAATATTGCTGCTTTAATTGCAACAAGGCCTGTGTATACATTGCAGAATCATCCATTTCCCGAATAGCCCTAAATTTCGTAATGATCTTATTTTTTTCTCCGCTAAGGGAAAGTGCCAAGGCTTCTAAATTTTCAGAGATGTCTTCTCCTTGATACTTTGCATAGGCAAACTTGATTGGGATAACGGTATTGATAAGCAACAAATCTATAAACCCTTTCGTGAGGCTTTTTTTTCGCTTGGCGGAAGCCACTTCAAAATTGTAATGAAGATCCCAATATTCGCTAGCAGCAACATGAAATAATTTATAAAATTCCTCTTTGGTATTGGTGGTAATGACCTCAGAAAAAAGATGTTCCCGCTCTGTCCATAAGGCAGCAAACTGGGCTAAACGGATAGTTGGAAAGTTTGGAGGTCGTAACCTGAAAAATTTTGGAGGAACTACACCAAATTGGTCTAATTCAAAAAAATGTTTAGAATAGGTATAACTATCCTGAAGCAATTCATAGTAAGAATCTGGCAGTTCTTTTTCCAACATCCCAGCTTGACCAAATAGCAATGCTTCAAACTTCAGTAAATTGTAACGACATTTCTGGAATTTGTCAAAAGGAACCGATTTTGCAATGCTGAAAAAAGATTCTCCATTTAATTTGAGTCCAAAATTCCGAAGTAACATTCTAAAAAAAACCGCTTCCCAATTATTTTGGGTAGCTTCAAGTTCCTGAACAATTCTGGTAGTTTTTTCTTCCAATCGTTCTACAAAAAGCCTATTTAACCAATTGTTAAATGTTAGGCTAGGTACTTCCTTAAAATGTTGCTCACAGGGAATAAAAAATTCCTTTCTAGAAAAAAAATCATGGTATTTCTGAGTAAGCGCAAGATCAACCCTGTTCTCAAGAATCAATGTGGGTATTTGGGTCTTATCCTTACGGAAAATTTCCCTGTCATGCTCCCATACCACATGTAGAATGACATTATCATAATTAGGGTCATCTTGATGCCCATGAGCCATCCATTCTGAAGAAGTTACATGAAGTTCAATGTTTCCAGCCCACCGCTGATTACCAATTATCAATTGGGCCGCCAGAAAATCGGGGCCCTGATGTTCATTATAGGTTCCTTGATTAAGGATTTTAATTGCCTCACCTGAAGTAGTTTGCAAATCCCGTTTTTGAAATTTTTGAAACCTCCATAAATAATGAAGAAATTCTTCCTTCATTGTATTGTCCAAACGTAAACGGGGAGTTTGCGGAACAGAAATTTAAAGGTAAGAAAAAACTTATATATGCAGCAAAAGGAAATAAACTATTCTAGAAAACCTTGTTTACGCATCCAGTCGTTATTGAACATTTTGGCAACATACCTACTGCCATGATCATGAAATAAAACGACCACCACATCGTCTTTGGAAAAATGTTCCTTTAGTTGTAACACTCCTTTTATGGCGGCACCTGCAGAGTTTCCCAGGAACATACCTTCTTCTTTTGCCAAGCGTTGAGTGTAGACTGCAGCATCTTTATCTGTGACTTTCGTAAAACCGTCAATAATGTCAAAATTTACATTGGCAGGAAGAATATCTTCCCCTATACCTTCTGTTATATATGGGTAGATTTCGTTTTCATCAAAAATTCCAGTTTCGTGGTATTTTTTAAAAACACTCCCATAGGTGTCAACCCCCCATACTTTAACATTTGGGTTTTGCTCCTTAAGGTATTTTCCAACACCACTTATAGTACCTCCGGTTCCTACTCCCACTACAAAATGGGTCACCTTGCCACTAGTTTGCTTCCAGATTTCAGGGCCCGTGCTCTCATAATGTGCTTTGGTGTTACTAGGATTGTCATATTGATTCACATACCAACTATTTGGGGTTTCCTCTGCCATTCGTTTTGAAACTGAATAGTACGACCTTGGGTCATCGGGCGCAACATCGGTTGGACATACCACTACTTCGGCACCAACTGCCCGCAGTACGTCCATTTTTTCCTTGGATTGCTTATCTGAAATAACAAAAATACATTTATACCCTTTCACAATTGCCGCTAAAGCCAAGCCCATTCCAGTATTCCCACTAGTGCCTTCAATGATGGTACCTCCAGGCTTTAAACGCCCGTCTGCTTCAGCATCTTCGATCATTTTCAATGCCATACGATCCTTCACCGAGTTCCCTGGGTTGAAAGTTTCATATTTTGCCAACACCAAACAGGGTAATTCCTCTGTGAGTTTATTCAGTTTCACCAAAGGAGTATTCCCAATAGTTTCCAGTATATTTTCAGCGTATTCCATATCTGTTTTTAAGCCGCGGCAAAAGTACAAAAACATCGTTATTTGCCATGGTATTCAGCATAAATTATTCAAATCTAATGGCTTTCACGGGAGCAATTTTGGAGACCAAATAAGAAGGAATCAACAACATTACTAAACAAAGCAGCAATGTCCCCACATTTAGTAATAAAATATATCCAAAATCAATGAATACAGGGGCTTCCGTTACGTAATAGGTTTGCGGATCTAACTTGATGAATTTACCAAACTTTTGCAATAACAACAAGCCAATTCCTATGATGTTTCCAAAGAATAATCCAATGCAGATAATATATGCAGCATTGTATAGAAAGATTTTACGAATACTCCAATCATTACTTCCCAAGGCCTTTAATATGCCTATCATTTGTGTACGTTCCAATATTAAAACCAACAATGCGGTTATCATGTTGATTCCAGAAATTAGAATCATAATTCCAATAATAAGATAGGTATTGAAATCAAACAAATCAATCCATTCAAACATGGAATAAAATTTATCCCGAATGGTGATGGAATCCAAATCGCTTGGTGTTTCTTCATAGACTTGATTTCCAATAGACTGAATTTCATCAAAATCTTCCACAAACACTTCAAAAGCCCCAACTTGATCTGCCTCCCATTTATTAAGCCGTTGAAGATGCCGAATATCTGCCATCACAAATTGCTCATCGAATTCCTGGAACCCACTATCATATATTCCTACGATAGTCAAGCCCAAGCTTCTTATTTTCCGTTCGCTTTCCTCCTGAAGGAAAAATACATTAATGCGATCTCCCAACTGCAATTCAAGCCTATTTACTAAGTAAGAAGATACCAAGATTTCATCGTTAAGGGTCTCTTTAAAATTGGGTAGACGCCCTTCTTGCAAAAACTCTTCAAATGCCCCCCAGCTGTATTCCTTTCCAACTCCTTTTACCACTACCCCCTCAAAATCTTTTTCTGTACGGATTACCCCTCCTTTGGCAGCGGTAGCTTGAATATGGGTAACCCCTTCCACCGAAGTAAACGTTGGATAAAAATCCTGATGAATGGAGATTGGGGTCTGGGACTCATCTGTATTGTTGGAATCGAATTTTGAAATAATGATATCCCCATTAAACGCAGAGACTTTTTCCCGTATTTTCTTTTGGAGTCCCAAAGTAACCGCAATGGATATAAGCATAATAGTCACCCCCAGGGCTATGGCAGCAATTGCTATTTTTATTATTGGGGCCGATACACTACTTTTACGATCCTTGGAAGCAATAATGCGTCTAGCTGCAAAAAATTCGAAATTCACTTAGGTATGCGGTTTACTTTTTTCAAAAATACATTAATAAAACTTCTTCCTCTAACGATCCTTGCCTGTTTTTCGTGTGGAAGCCAGAACAATGAACCCAAGGATAGGGTTTCAGAAAATAGTGTTTCCCTGGAAAAAGAGATTGGAATCCTTCCGGGTATTTATCAAACAGCACAATATCTCCCGCTGCTTAAAGAAAAGAACGTTGGGATTGTAGCCAACCCTACTTCGGCTTTTTCGGAAGATTCGCCCATGATTCATTTGGTTGATTTTCTCCTTTCGGAAGGAATTGAAGTGACCAAGGTTTTTTCACCAGAGCATGGTTTCCGTGGTAAGGCAGACGCAGGGGAAACCGTGCAAGATGGTAAAGATCCCAAAACGGGACTTCCTATTTTTTCGCTACACGGAAAACATAGAAAACCCACCGAAACACATATGAAAGAAATTGATATCATGGTATTTGATATTCAGGATGTAGGAGTTCGGTTTTACACGTATTTATCAACCCTTCACTATGTCATGGAAGCTTGCGCTGAAGCGGGCATACCTTTATTAGTTTTGGATCGTCCCAATCCTAATAGTCATTACATAGATGGACCAGTGATGGAAATGTCCCACACAAGCTTCTTAGGTCTACATCCCGTACCGTTGGTGTATGGCATGACCATTGGCGAATATGCACAAATGATTAATGGCGAGGGTTGGTTGGCAAACAAGCTTCGTTGTGATTTAACGGTAATTCCTGTGGAAAACTACACCCATAAAGATTCGTACCATTTAAATGTTCGTCCGTCTCCTAACCTACCCAATGATGTAGCTATTAACTTATACCCTAGCCTTGGGCTATTGGAAGGGACCAACCTTAACGCAGGACGTGGTTCAGAGATGCAATTCCAAATCTTTGGCTCCCCTTACCTACCTTCGGAAAAATATTCATTTCAATACACCCCAAAACCCAACGAAGGTTCCAAATATCCAAAGTTTGAAGGAAAATTATGCAACGGACTTGATCTTCGGGAAACACCCAAAATGAAGGAAATAGACCTTACATGGATCATTGAAGCGTACAAAAACTACCCAAAAAACGAGTCTTTTTTTAACACTAATAACTTCACCAAACATGCTGGAACCGAAGTCCTTCAACAGCAAATTGAAGAAGGACTTTCCATGGAAGAAATTAGAAAAACATGGACGGAAAGCTTGGCTAATTTCAAACAAGTTCGAAAAAAATACTTGCTTTACGAAGACTGATTTAAACGCTGCTTCATCTGCTCCACAATTTGAAAGGCTGCAGGACAAATAGCCACATTTTTTAACGTAAGATGGGAAATTTGATGAAATTTTCTTCTATCGGTGTGTGGAAATTCACGGCAGGCTTTGGGGCGCACTTCATAAATACTGCAATAGTTATCGGCACCCAAAAAAGAACATGGCAATGATTGCAATACATAGTCATTCTCTTCATCAACCCGCAAATATTGAGCAATAAATGCTTGGGGTTTCAAACGAAAATGTTTCGCAATTCGCTCAATATCCTTGTTTGTAAATAAAGGTCCGGTTGTTTTACAACAATTGGCACACTCCAAACAGTTGGTACCCGCGAATACTTCATTGTGCAATTCGACCATCAGTGAATCTAAATGCTTTGGAGGCTTCTTCTTTAGTTTTGCAAAAAATTTTTTATTCTCTTTAGCTACCTCTTTTGCCCGTTGTGGCAACTCCTGTAAAATCTCATCCATGGAGCATTAACTTAACCGTTAGTATACGTAACCGTCTTTTACCAATGTACTCATTTTGGAGCCAAAAAGCTCTTTGCTCCAATCGCTTGAAATTATCTCAACATCTTTGGATAACGCAGGGCGCACAGTCTCGATTTTTTCTCCTACTTCGGAATTGAAAAAATCTTGGATAACCTTGTTTTCAGATGCTGAAAGTGATTTTTGCTTGATCATTTTTTGTGCAGCTTCGGTTTCATAAAATTGGGTCATGGCCGCAATTTCTTCCCTGGTAAAATGTTTTCGATAGGCAAAAGACAACATCCGTATCACCTCATCAACTTGTTCGGTTTTGTCTTTCCGAAGTTTTTCCCACTCCTTATTTGGAATGTCAAATTTGCTGAAATTCCGTTTCAGTAAAGGAAACACCTCTTCAAAAGCCTCCCCGTATTGTTGGCGGGTACCGTTGATGTTCAAATAATTGATGACTTCTTTTTGAAAATCATCAATTTGTGCAGAAGCTGAAAAACAAACCGAAAAAAAAACCGTTAAAATAACAACATACATTTTTTTGATTCTCATATAAAAGCTATGTTTGTTTTGATGACTAAAATTTTTGCTATGAAATTTACGTTCCGAAAGATAGCCCTTTTTTGCCTATTCACCATTTCTTTATGGGCCTGCAAGGAAGATGACTCTGAATCTATGGTAGAAGATCCAACTGCCGAAAATAAAAAAGCCTTGGGACTTTCTGCAGAAGATATTCTCTCCAATGATATTTACACAAGTCTTACGGTAGAAATGGCCTTTACTGCTGAATATGCTCCAACCCAACAAACCATCAATGCATTTAAACAGTTTATTTTGGAACGCGTGAATAAATCCAGTGGGGTTGTATTTATTGAAAATCAAGTATCCCCGCCTGGAAACGATCCTTTTTCCATCGATGAAATTAGGGATATTGAAGATGATATTAGAACGCAATATACCGAGGGTAATAACATTGCGATATTCGTATTTTTTGCAAACGGAAACTCCACGAATGACACCCAAAATACAGTTACATTGGGAACTGCCTACCGAAACACTTCCATTGTAATTTATGAGCGAACCATTCAAGAAGTCACAGATAGTGACCCGGAAATCCTTCCTTTGTTGGAAACAACCACCCTTAATCATGAGTTTGGCCATATTCTTGGGTTGACCAACATTCAAAATGATGACATTCATCAAAATCATGAAGATGGTGACAACCTAAAACATTGTATGGTAGAAAACTGCCTTATGTATTATGATGCTACCAATGTGACCCGGGAGATGATTTACAGATTAAGCAGCAGAATGGCTGTTCCGGAGTTGGATGCTCTTTGTATTGAAGATTTACAAGCAAAAGGCGGAAAATAAACCCATTGGTGTTTTTCTTACTCAATTTTTGAAAATACAGCTTCCCCTTCAATAAAGTTTGCCAAGACTTTGGTATTGGGAATGACTGCTTCAGGGCAGGTCATGAGATTGGTGT
This sequence comes from uncultured Alteromonas sp., assembly GCA_964495885.1. Taxonomy (GTDB): domain Bacteria; phylum Bacteroidota; class Bacteroidia; order Flavobacteriales; family Flavobacteriaceae; genus PALG01. Next base: position 54,832 of record CAZBWO010000013.1, read on the forward strand.
CCAGTATAATAAAATCTGCAGCTTTTCCAACTTCAATACTTCCTTTTTCTTTAGCTTCGAAGTTTGAATATGCTGCCCAAATCGTCATTCCTTTCAATGCTTCTTCCCTTGAAAGGGCTTCTTCCATGCGGTACCCGCCTTCAGGGTATGCTTCTAAGTCCTTTCTTGCCACGGCCGCATAAAACGTGTACATGGGGTTTACATTTTCAACTGGGAAGTCGGTACCCAACACAATCATTCCCGCTTGATTCAATAATGTTTTATAAGCATAAGCTCCCTTGATGCGTTCTGCACCCAACCGATCTTCCGCCCAGTACATATCACTGGTTGCATGGGTTGGTTGCACGGAAGGAATAATATTTTGGGAAAACCATTTAAAATCTGCTGGGCTTATGACTTGTGCATGTTCTATTTTCCATCGGGCATCCTTAGAATCCTTTAAGGCATTTCTATAGGCCCTTAAAACCGAAACATTGGCAGAGTCTCCAATAGCATGGGTGTTCATTTGATACCCCGCCGCTGCAATACGCATCGCAAGCGTATCCAATTCCGAAGCATTCGTGATCATAGCCCCATAATGCCCGGGATGATCTGTATACGGCTCCTTTAGCGCTGCCCCCCTTGACCCTAATGCTCCGTCTGCATATACTTTTATTGACCGAACGTTCAACCGTGGTGTTTTAATGATTCCATTGTTTAAATAATACGAAAGGTTTTCTTCCGAATTACTCACCATGGCATACACCTTCAGTTTCATTTCATTGGCTTGTTGCAAACTATCAATCATTTCAATGATATCACGATCCAATCCAGCATCATTAACAGTGGTGAGTCCCATTTCAATACAAATTTGCTCTGCCTTTTTCAGTGCATTAACCGATTCATTTTTCGTTGGGGAAGGAATGATATCAAACACCAAACGCATGGGCTTATCTATCAATATTCCTGAAGGGGCTCCATTCTCCATGAGCACCTGTCCGCCTTCCATTTTTGTTTCGGCATCAATACCCGCTAATTCAAGTGCTTTAGTATTCACCCATAGTGCATGACCATCTACCCTGCTAAGGGCAACAGGAGTATTGGGAAAAAGGGAATCTAATTCTTTTTTAGACGGAAATTCCTTTAGTGGCCAATCATTTTGGTCCCAACCTCTTCCAAAAATAAAGGTGCTTTCTTTTCCATCTTCAAAATCTATCAACCGTTGAAGCGCTTCTTCTTTACTTTTAGTTCCTACTAAATTTACCTGCTGAAGAAACAAACCTAAATTATAGAGGTGGGCATGCGCATCAATAAACCCAGGGAAGATGGGATTTCCCTGTGCATCCAACGTGTTTTGGGGAAGGTATTTTTCCTGAAGGGTTTGGGCATCCCCAACTGCAATAATGGCACCTTCATTCACAACGAAGGCCTCCGCAATATCAAAAGTATTATTTACGGTGTAGACTTCTGCGTTGTATACCAAAAGGTCTACTTCTTGTTTGCTAATACACGAAAGAAAGGAAAGGAAGACTAATCCAACAAGGTATTTTTTCATCATTCGGGTTTTGGTAAAGATAAAAAAAGCATCCCTCTTATGGGATGCTTATTAAATAAACCCTAAACTTAACTTTTTCTTTTTCAACCATACATTAGATGCAATAGTTTTGAATAGGTTGCTTCTACCAATCAAATTTATAGGTAGCCCCCAATAATCCCTGTATTCCCTGTACTGGAAACTGCAACCATCGTTCGTAATTTTTCCCTAAGAGGTTGCTTCCTTTGGCAAAAACGGAAAGCCTTTCATTAAATCTATATCCTACATTTACATTGACATCCAAAAAAGAATCCAAGGTAGTTGTTTGACCCCTAGCCATATCCATTCTTTCCCCCACAAAAAACAAGGAAGCACCTGCATACAGTTGCTCGGTGATATTTACTTGGGAATTTAAGGTAATTTCCAATTCAGGTAAGTTCCAAGCTTCTGCTAGTGAATCTAACGAATAATTAAAGTAGGATGCTTGTGCATTAATTCTGAAATTATCTGCTACCTCAACTTTCAATTCACCAAAAAGATGGAGGGTATTTACCGTATCATATACCAACCCAAATGAATTACCATATTCATATCCTTCCGCAGAAAGACTGGCAGCCCCTTCCGGATTTTTCAGAAAAAATGCATTGTTCTCTTTTTTTCCATAACTCCCCCTTAGGTTATATCCCACTTGTTGGGTGAGCTTTCCTTTAAGTCCTGCAAAACCTTTGTAAAGTTCGCTGGTTGGAACCAATGTTAGGGTTGGCGAAACAAACGGATTTGCTTCTTTTTGCGAACGATAGGTGTTTTGATGCAGCCCGCCTTCTGCCCCTCCATATACAATAAGAATTTCATCTACCAACCTGTAGGAAGCATTAATTTGTGGATAAATAAAGAAATCGGTGGTACTATTTTGAAGATCTAAACTCACCACTGCCTGAGCCCCCAAGGTGAGGGAAAAATCTTCATTCACATAGGCTAACGAGGGGGTAACCCCTGCATTTAAAAAACCATAATCCAATGAGCTATTCGTTAAATAACCATTTTCAAAACCTCCAGAGACCACATCTAAATCGCCTGTAATGATAAATTCCAAATCGGTTAAAGGAAAACGGAAACCAGCATTCAATACCGCTTGAATTTCAGAAGAAGCATAGGCATCTCCCAGATAGTATAAGGTAGCAGTAGCACTTTCAAACACCGACTCTTCCAATGCAAGTGAACCGCCTAAGGTTGCTCCAAAATAGGTTTGCTGTACGTCTAATTCGTTTAAGGAAGTTGCAGGTAGTGCTGCAAATCCTTCGGGGATACCGTACCAATGAAACACTTGGTGTTGTACCCCAGCATTTAAGCCATAGGAAAGATCTTTTTGCCTACTGGTATAATTTCCGGTAAGTTCTGTGTCTAAATAATCATTATCCACCAAGGTCCCATCTATATCGCCAAAAGATGAATTATGCCGAAAAAAGAATCCCGCATTGTCTGTACGGCTAATTTCGAAATTACTGAAAAGCTCCCCTAAAATAGTGGTGTAATTTCCAAAGCCCAAAGTAGCATAGTTATCATATAACTTCATGCGTTTTGGTTTTTCCAGCGTTTCCGCTTTTCCTTTGGCAGGCGTAAAAGTAGAAGCCACTGGAACCGAAAAAATTTCATAGGTCACCTCCTTCTTTTGGGTACCCACTGAATCATTCAATACTGGCGTTTCCTTTACTTTAAACGCATCAGAAACAGTAGGCGTATAGGGTTTCACCACATTCACCACTTCGGTATCCAAGGCATCTTCTTCTTGTGCATGAGTTCCAAATATGCCTAAAATGCAAACAAGACATAACACTATTTTTTGATGTAAATTCATGAGGTATTGATAGATTGTGGGGTTATTATTTGTTTTCTTCTACGGAAGAATTTGTTTTAGATTCAGCCGATTTAATGATTGATAATTCAGATTTCGCGTCATTCACAATTTCAGGGTAATCTGGAAAGTTTTCAATAACGCTTTCCAAAATGTAGGTAGCCTGAAAGGCATCCCCTAATGCATAAAAGTTTTTTGCCATAAGCACCAAGCCTTTTGCCCCGTAAAATTTGTACGCCGAATAATCCTTGGCCAGTTTTTGTACGGTAGCATTGGAAGCTTCATACTTTGCCTCCTTGTTTTTAAAATAGGCATCATAATACAAGGCTTCGGCTGCTAATTTCCCAGTTGCAATTTTTGATACCGCTTCGTAGGCTTTCTTTGCTTTTTCTTCCTCACCCGTTTCCATGGCAGATCTAGCGATAATCACTTGTGCATCACTTTTAATAGCGTTGTCTATTTTGCTGTTTTCAAGTACTTTTTCGGCATACGACACCGCTTCAGCATATTGTTTCAGTTCAAAATGCGCTTTCATGCTATTGGTTTGGGCAAAAATGACATTCTGGGGGAAATCGGCTTCTATTTCCAATCGTTGTAAATACCCCAATGCTTTTCCATAGTTTTTATCGGCAAGGTATAATTCAGAAATTCGGGCCAAGGCCTGTTCCGAAAATTCATTCCGTTCATTATCCACAACCCATTGGTAATGCGGAATGGCCTGTTTTCCTTTTGCTTCGGAAAAGTAGATCTGCGCTAAATAAAAGTGAGCTGGAAGGGCATGGTTTCCGTTAGGAAAATCAGTAAGGTAAGCTTCAAAACGTTTTTTGGCCAATGGAAATTTCTGTTCTAAATAAGGCTGTTCCGCCGCTAGAAAAGAAGCATCATCCAACTCGGCATTTTCCACTTCCACAAAATCCAAAGAACTTATCCAAGTAGCATATTCATTGACACGTCCCAAATCTATGTAAATGATTTTTGCGGAAGCTACTGCCTGCATCGCTTCCGAGGAGGCAGGATAATCACTCGCCACTGTTTTAAACTTTTGCAATGCGGCTTCGGGCTTCCCCGAATTGTCTAATATAAGTGCCTGTTTTAAGAGCGCTTTGGGCACATAACTACTGCCTGGCAATTCCTTAATAAGCCTTTCGTAAGTTGCCATTGCTTCCTGCTGCTTGTTTTGCGAAAGAAGTGTGTTCCCCAGCTCGTAATAGGCATCATCCCTATAAAAGGATTTTGGATAATTTGATGCAAAATTTTGCAACACCTCCAATTTTTTTTCGGCTCGGTCTACAAAACCATAAGCGATAGCTTTTTGAAAAGCGGCATAATCCTTATCGGGTGTATTTAAATCCATGGCCTTATTGTAATTCTCAAGGGCAGGCCAATACGCACTTCCTATAAAATGACAATCTCCTAATCTTAGGTAAGCATCGCTTTCCTTAGCTTTATTTGAAGAACTGCTTTGTACAAACTTTTCAAAATTTGAAAGTGCCATTGGATAGTTCTTCATTTTGAAATAATTGTAAGCCAAATTGTAATAAATGTCTTGGTATTCTATGGTTTCCGAAGCATTTGGCAACTGTATAAACTGCTGGTAACCTATGAGTGATTGATCAAAATTGGAAGCCTGATAAGCCGTTTCTGCTTTCCAAAAAGTTGCCCTTGCGGTATAGATAGGATCATACGGCTCTTTCAAAGATTTTTCAAAAAGAGCAATCGCTTCCGTATGCTGCGATGCACCGTAAAGTTCCAAACCTCTAAAAAATGCTACTTTCTGGTACGCCTTTTTATTCTGAAAAGACCTGTTGTTTTCCAATAATTCAAGAGCGGCCTCATAATTTTTGGAAGTTAAATAGGAATCTATGAGTAAGTTCTTCAACTCCTCATTATTGGGGTTGTCTGGATAAGCTTCCAAAAAGGATAGAAGCACTTGCGGAACGCTGGAATAGCTATTCCCTATCTCATAACTTAGTTTTGCGTAATTGAGCCAAGCATCCTCTTGGATTTGCAGGGAGAAATCCATTTCGGAGGCATTTTTAAAAGCATTAAGGGCCTGTTGTTTTTGATCTAGCTTCAAATAACTTTCGGCCAAATGATAATAGGCATTTTGGGCAACACTATTGTTCCCGTCAATGATCTTATTAAACTCACCAATGGCCTTATCATACGCACCTTGTTTATAATAGGCGTAGCCCAACTGGTAGTAATCTGTATTGTTCCATTTCCCTTGTCGCCCTTTGTATTCCCGTAAATATGGGATGGCCTCTGCGTACTTTTCCAAATTAAAATAACTCTCCCCAATAATTTTGGCCAATTCGCTTTTTTCTTTGGGAGATGCATTTTCATATTGTTGTAACCCCAAATCGATGGCCTTTTGAAAGTTGCCCAATTTAAAGTTCATATCTGCTTTATAATAGCTTAAGCCCTCGGCATATTGGGTGTTATCTTCCAGGGTTTCAAATTGCTTGTTAGCTTCTTCATAATTGTCCCCTTCGTACGCCATGTAGCCCAAATAATATTTAGCCTGTGCCCCATATTTTTGGGAATCACTTATCCTATTGAAATATTTCTGGGCTTCAGTGTAGCGTTTGTTTACAAAGAAGGCATATCCATTGTTAAAATAAAACTGTTCCCGCTCTGAACGGGAAAGGGAAGCTTCGTCAACTTTATCATACCACTTTCTTGCGTAGGCATATTTTCCATTTTCGAAATAATAATTGGCCACATTAATGTAGGCATCGTTGCGTTTAATGCTAGTAGGATAGTTGGTGACAAACTCTTCCATCAAGGCATCTGCATCCTGTTGGTTGAGTCTTACAGCACAATTGGCCCTGTAGTAGGCACAATCGCCCTGTAAGGTTTCATCATTTGCCTGTTGCTGGATTTGCGTAAACAAGCTTTGTGCAGCAAGGTATTGTTGATTTTCATACAACTCCAGTGCCTTGTTATAGGTTACCAATTCATGGGTATAAACAGCTGTTTGTTGTGCAGGTAGCCACCATACGGAAAGCAATAGCAACAGGGTAGAAGCAATTTTTTGAAGCATAGGATTTGGGTTAACGGGGCCAAAATTAGGACCCTTTGCTTTTATTTCAACGAAAATCTGAAAGAATAATTATAAAGTTATTAAAAGAAGCTATTCAAATTTTGTTATGATTTTGCTTTACACAAGTATATTGGCAAAGCCAAAAATGTTTGTTACTTTTAAGCAAATTAATTCATCATGAAACAACTATTCATTCTTTTCCTATTATCCATTTCTTTTTCTGTTTTATCTCAAACAACGATGATTAAATCAATTCACGAAAAAGATGGTAAAATTGGTATCGGCACCTCCCAACCCGATGAACTACTGACCGTAAAAGGAAAGATCCACACGCAGGAAGTATTGGTAGATTTAGAGGGAGCAGTGGCGCCAGATTATGTATTTGAGCATTATTATGAAAGTGTTTCAAAACTTCAACCTGCCTATGAGCTGCCCAGCCTACAAACGCTTGAAGCCTTTGTAAAGAAAAACCATCACCTACCCGGTATTCCTTCAGCTGCGCAACTAGAAGAACAGGGACTTTCCCTCAAGGAAATGAACCTTAAATTATTAGAGAAAATTGAAGAGCTCACCCTGTACACGCTTCAGCAGCAAAAAGAAATCGATATCCTAAAAAAACAAGTGCAGAATTTGAGGCAAACGCCCCAATAGTATTTGTACCTTTGTCGTTATAGTCTAAAAATCACTCTATGTCCCAAGCTGTTCTAAGCCTTCAAGACGCTTCCATATTTCAACGGGAAAGCCTTATTCTAAATGATGTTTCGGTAACTATTGAAAAGGGGGAGTTTGTCTACCTTATTGGAAAAACCGGAAGTGGAAAGAGTAGTTTCATGAAAACCCTCTACGGTGACCTTCCGCTTACCAAAGGTAGTGGTGAAATTGTAGGGTTCAATCTTCGGGAACTAAAAGAAAAGGACATTCCCTTTTTAAGAAGAAAGCTGGGAGTGGTATTTCAGGATTTTAAATTATTAAATGACCGTACCGTAAAAGATAATCTACTATTTGTATTGCATGCAACTGGGTGGAAAGACAAATCTGATATGGACACTAAAATTGATGAAGTATTGGACAAGGTGGGTATGAAGACAAAAAGTTTTAAATATCCTTATCAGCTTTCGGGGGGAGAACAACAACGGGTTGCGATTGCCAGGGCATTGTTAAATGATCCTGAACTGATCCTTGCCGATGAGCCTACCGGAAATTTGGATCCGCAAACCAGTGTGGAAGTAATGGAGGTGTTACAGGAAATTAATAAAAACGGAAATACCATTCTAATGGCCACTCATGATTATGCCCTTTTACTGAAGTATCCGTCCAAGACCTTAAAGTGTGATGAAAACCAAGTATTTGAAGTGGTTCAAAAAACCGTCTAATTAATCTTTTTCCAAAATACTAGGATCCCGAAGTACCAAATCGCATTCCCGCTCTAAAGCAGGATCTATCCTTAAATGTATTTTTCCACTTTTATTTGGCTTTAAAACAGTATTGGGTTTAATGACAATGGCTTTTTTTGAACGAAGATTTAGCGTTGCATCTTCAGTAAACTTCTGATTTTGCATAACGACTCTCTTAGCATAGGAAGTTAGTTTAAAATCCCATCTGGAAAAATCTTGATCTTCAATATACACCGTTTCCTTTTCATTGTATAATTGATACACCATTTCTACAGCATCTCCTGTTTGCAGCATACCTGCACCATATATTCCCTTGTAGGGTGTATTAGGTTCGATGGCATCAATATTCCATGCGGTAATTTTAAGAATTGATTCTACTTCGTCTGTTGGCAAACATGGGCATAAAGAAAACATAAGACCTATTGTTCCCGTAATTAGGGGTGTTACGCCAGAAGTTGCAGAGCCCACACTCATAGAATCAACATCATGCAAAAGCTGTTGCGAATAACGGTAAATTCCAACAGAGGGTCCTAAAATATCAATCTGGTCATTCAAATTTCTAATACTCTGTTTATAAATGACAGGAACTTTAGTGGTATCATTATTTCTAAAGCCAGCATTTCTTCCAATATACCCCTTTATGTTATTGGCATAATAATATGTTCCTTTTTCAGTTTCACCGGAAAGAATATTATCAAAAGGGCTATTATATCTATGCATAGCTGAAGAAACCGCAATCACCTTATCATAGGATGCTGGATAATAATATCGCTCACCTTTGGAAACAGATAGGGAAACATTGTGCCCCGCAGCAACCAGCAGCGTACCATTTTTGTACATAGAATCAACTGCTGCTTGTGCTTTCTCATATGCCCTTGTAGTTCCCCAACTACAATTAATTACCCTTGCGCCCATTTTGGAGAGTTCCAATAATTGCTCATAGTCATCATAATAACCAAAAGATGTCGTATAGAGTGTACAATTGTAACATATCCCTGCTATTCCATAGGCATTATCTCCCTTACCGGCAATGGTTTCCGAGACTGAAAATCCGTGCCCTTTGGAAAGTGTGGACGGCCTCACAATTTTTGATTTTCCTGCAAATTCTATATCTGTTGTATCAATTGAGCCATCTGAAACTCCAATAATGACGTCTGGCGAACCAGTTGTATAATACCAAGCTTTTGGAACCCCTAAAAAATCTAAGTAATCTAGATTTACTTGCGCGCCCTCATTTGATCCAATGGTACTGGTAAGACCATAATCGTTTGGCTCGTAAATTTTCCTTTTCTCCTGCGGTATAATCCACCCATCTAAAAAATACGGGGTGTTCAACAATAGATCTTTTAATAATTTCTTATCATCTGCAACAACAAAAAAGGTCCTTTGTAAGTTTTTCTTGGAGGCCTCTCGATAGGTTTTTTTAAAAATGGAAAGCTTATACTTATCCAGCAGTTCCTTCAGTGCTTTGTCTTCCCCTTGGTAATGGAGTAATCCTTTGGTCTTAAAAAATTCAGGTTGAAAACTTGTATCTTTTGCAATGATATAAAACCATGTTTTTTCTTGCTGGGCATAACTATTTTGAACTACCATCCAAAGACAACAACAAAACAAAAACAGGTTTTTCATAAAGTGGAATTTCAAACAATTTAATAAAAATTATAGGATTGTATGCGTTAACTTCATAATCCCCATTATTTTTGTGTAGATATCATGCTTTCAATCCTAATCCCAACATACAATACAGAGGTGGTCGCCCTTGTGATGGAACTTGCCAAACAATTGCAGGAATTAGACTTCCCATCTGAAATCATGGTATTGGACGATGCTTCCAACCAACCGCATATATTGGAAGCCAATGAAGCATTGCGTACATTTAAGGGTGTATCTTATTTTACTTCGGAAAAAAATATGGGGAGAACAGCCGCCCGAACCCTCTTAGCACAAAAAGCCCATTATAATTATTTGCTTTTTTTGGACGCAGATGTACAACCGAAACATCCCAATTTTTTATCCCGCTATAGTGATTTTATACAGGATTCAAACTCAATAATAGTGGGTGGAATTGAATACGAAAAAGACCTACCCGAAAAGGATAAAATGCTTCGGTATCGCTATGGAAAGGCAAGGGAAAGTAAGTCTGCTTTAACAAGAAACAAAACTCCACATATTATTGTTTCAGCAAATATTCTTTTTCAAAAAAACGTATTCCTGGAAATTAATAAGGATATGGCAAACCGCTACGGATTGGATCTCTTGCTTTCAGAAAAAATAAAACAACTCAACATTCCCGTGAAGCACATAGACAATCCAGTAATTCATTTAGGATTGGAAAATAGCACCGACTTTCTAAAAAAATCCAAAAATGCCTTACAAACCTTGATTTCTTTGGAAACCGAAAACAAAGTTTCCAAAGATGCATATCCCATTCAAAGAGCTTATGAGAAATTGAAAAAATTCAAACTCCTCGGGTTATTCAATTGGTTGATGTCCCTTTTTCAAAAATCCATTCGCAAAAATCTATTGTCGGGAAAACCTTCAGTCTTTTTATTTAACTTGTACCGCTTACACCATTATACCCAGCTAAAAAAAGCATCGAATGCCTAAGTTTTCTGTCATCATACCACTGTATAATAAGGAAAATTATATACAGGCAACACTACAGAGTGTGTTGAGGCAAGATTTTGAAGATTTTGAAGTGTTGATTATTGATGATTGCGGTACCGATAACAGTGTTGAAAAAGCAAAAGAAATACAGGATTCGCGTATTCGGCATATTGCTCATGAAAAGAATAAGGGGCTTTCTGCTTCCAGAAATACCGGCATTCAACATGCAAAAGCCCACTATCTAGCTTTTCTGGACGCAGATGATCAATGGAAACCGCAGTTTCTATCAGAAATTGATGCGCTTATTGCCCAGTACGGAAAGGAGGCAGCACTATTTGCCACAAAGTATGAAGTCCGCTTTCAGGATGGAAAAACAACGGTGTATCCTTTTCCCAATATTCCCTTTGAAGGCAGAGGGCTTATTGAAGATTTTTTTTCAGTAAACTTGGGATATAATTTTTACTGCCCCTCAAGCTTATGTGCTTCCAAAGCTGTTTTTGATACCATTGGCGGCTATGATGAAACCATTCAATACAGTGAAGATGTAGATTTTAATATTAGGGCCCATTTAGTGTTTAAGATGGCTTTTTCCAACCAAGCCCTGGTTACCTATAATGCCGAAAGTGAAAACCAAATTACACAAGGAGCGATAAAAAACAAACGTATTCCTGATTATGATTCCTTTGAGCGCCAAGATCCCAATCATGAAAGTTTAAAAAAGTATTTAGATTTTCAACGCTACCTGAAAGCCAAGTTGTTTAAAATGGAAGGAGATCTTTCAGAATATAAAAAACTTCGGAAAGGCATCAACAAAAAAAACCTCAATTGGAAACAAAATTTGCTCATCTCCCTTCCAGGATGGTGTCTAAGAAGCATCGTACGCCTGAAACACCTCCTCCTAAAAAAGGGAGTTAATGTAAACAGTTACTGACGGGATACATTTTCCAAAAAGTGTAGCCATTCCTCAATTATTCTTTCCGAAGCGAAAGAAGCTACACTATCAAGGGCATTATTTTTACAAAAAGTATACAGTTGAGAATCCTCGACCATTTGGTGGATCGCCTCAGCTAATTCTCCCTTATCCTGCGATGGAACCAATAAACCATTTTTCTGGTGCTGAATAATTTCATTTGGGCCAGTTTCACAATCATAGGCAATCACTGGAGTTCCAGTTGCAAGGCTTTCAATGAGTACATTTGGAAAACCTTCATACTTACTGGTAAGGATTGTTGCATACGCATTGGCATAGTACGGGAAAGGATTATCGGTAAAGTTTTTAAATATTACATGTACTTTTAAATTCAATTTTTGAACCAATTGTTCCAAATTGTTTTGTTCTTTTCCTTCTCCCATAATAACCAATTTAACTCCTTTTAGAGCGACTTTTGAATTATGGTAGGCGTGTAATAAATGGTCTAATTGCTTTACAGGATGAAGTCTCCCAACCGCCAATAGATAAGGTTTTTGTATAGAAATTTCTTCTGAAGTTAACTTTTTTACAGAAGGAATATCAATAGGGTTATAGATAGTAGTGACTTTTAAGTAAGGATATTTTTGCTGGATTTTTTGGGTAATTCCTTTGGAAACAGTTACGATTCCATGGCTTTTTCCGTAAAGTAGCTTTGCCAACCAAAACTGTTTTGGAAAATGAAAGTCTAAATGATTACTTCTCACACTCATGATATAAGGGGCAGTAAAGACCCTCTTATTCAAGAACCACTCCTGAAGATAATTGTGTTTAGACCTGAAATCAATGATATAATCAAACTGTTGTTCTTTTATATAAGATTGTAGTTTTTTAAACCGCTTCCATTTTCCAAAGAGCCCTTCGTTTGGCTTCTTTAAGGCTCCAAGATTAAATAGTGTTCCTGCAAACGAATAGCTTACCTGATCTATAAAAATAATATGATGCACTTCTATCCCCTTATTTACAAAGAAGTGTGATAACCTAGCCTGAACCCTTTCGGCACCGCCACCGCTAAGCATTTCACCCACTAAAGCTATTTTCATAGAGGATTGTGACATTCCCTTAAAAGTTTAACTTTGACACAAATATACTATTAATGCGAATCTTACTTCTAGGAGAATACAGTAAACTCCATAATACGCTAAAGGAAGGCCTAATTTCACTAGGGCATGAAGTAGTATTGGTGGGAGATGGGGATGGGTTCAAAAACTTTCCGGTTGATATTTCCATTAAGGCCAAATGGCTTGATAATACCCCTTTGAAATTTATAAAAGTTGGCATTTATAAACTCTTCGGAATAGACCTAAGCAAGTTGGAACGCGCCATACGTTGTTATTTGAAGCTGAGAAAATTTAAAGGGTTTGAGGTAGTTCAGCTTATCAATGAAAAACCAATTAAAACCTATCCTTGGGCAGAACGCTGGTTGCTCAAAAAAGTTTTCATAAATATTAACCGTAAAGTGCTGCTTTCATGTGGAGCCGATTACACCAATGTTTCCTACTATCTAAAACACCAGGAAGAAAGGTCTTGGCTTATTCCAATGTTGGAAAACCCTACACTACAAAAAAAATATAGTTATGTATTTGATTTTCTTTCAAGAGCACATCGAAAAACACACGACTATATTTTTAAGAATATTGGGGCCGTTGTGGCGACAGATTTTGATTACGTCCCTCCACTTAAAAATCATATAAAATTTGTGGGATTAATTCCGAATCCCATTAAAATTCCTTCAGAAATGCATATTCCTTCAACGCAAGGCCCTGTTGAAATTCTTTTAGGAATTAACCGGTGGAATTATCACACCAAAGGAATCACATATTTTGAAAAAGCATTAGATATTATTCTACAGAAGTTTCCAGAAAGAGTGAAAATCCATACAACAGAAAATTTACCCTATGAAGAATATATAAAGTATATGCAGAATGCTCATATTCTCTTAGATCAAGTTTTTGCAAAAGACCAAGGATACAATGCCTTAGAAGCAATGGCTATGGGAAAGGTTGTTTTTACGGGTGCGGATAAGGATTTCTTGACCTTCTATAATTTACGGGAAGATTCTGTATGCATTAATGCACTGCCTGATGTCCCTTATTTAGTTGAAAAGCTTGAAATGTTAATTGAAAATAAAGACCAAATAGAAAAAATTAGTATAGCGGCACGGCAATTTGTAGAAAAAAATCACAAAAGTGAAGACATTGCAAGGGTATATGAAAAACTTTATAAAAGATTAAAGTTTTTATAGTTTCGGAATTCTTTATATTCCCTAATGTAATCTTCCTCAACAAATTCCCCAGAAGAAATCACCAAACATATAGCACCAGAGGAAAAATCATGAAGCTCCCTCCAAATACCGGTAGGAATCAAAAGTCCCATATTAGGCTTATTGAGCATATACTCTTGCTTTGTTTTACCATCATCCAATAGTACCGTAAAACTACCGCTTAGTGCGATCAAGAATTCTAATTGTTCTATATGTGCATGGCCTCCTCTTGATGAATCACTAGGGACATCATATAAGTAATACACCCTTTTTATTGAATAGGGTAAAATATCCTTTTCAATCACCGAAAGATTTCCCCTTGGATCTATGATTTTAGGGATTTCAATAAGCGTACATGCTGAAATGTTAGTATCTTTCATTTAACAATCTTTATAAATCTGGCTAAAACCTTACCACCACACTTCGAATCATATGTTCTCTTTCAAATTCCCAATCCCTTGAAAAATTTTCCCTTATCAATTTGGCTGGAATCCCTCCCATAAGGATATTACTTCCCAATTTAGCGTAATCCTTCACACACAATGAGTTCGATGCAATAACACAATAATCTGGAGTTTTTGTACCTGGCATAATAGACACCCTATTAGAAACAGAATTATAGTTTCCCATCGAAATAGATTCAATTTTTGGATACTGCTGGCCTGTTTTTGTATTAATCATAAAATGGGAATTGGTATCTATAATCTGTGATTCATAGCCTATTCTATTCCAATCTCCTAAAATAATTTTTTGAGCACAAATAATCTTTACGCCAGAGCCCAAAGCGGTCATATTCCCCATTTCACAATATCCTCCTTCCCCAACATAAATAAAACAGTCTTTTCCCACATGTGCATAACCTTTAAAAGCCAGGGTCCCCCCAATGTTTAATTCTGCTATTCCATAAGATGTTGTCATCTTTTCAAACTGCTGCCCAAAACCAATCATAGCTGTTTTAACTTTCTGCGGAAGAATAATCTCTCCAGAAATGTTTGTGAGCTTCATTTTTCCATAAATAAAAACCGGTAGTTTAGAGGCGATGGAAAAAGGAAACTTCTTGAAATTAAAATATAAGGTTTTTGACCAATTTACCTTCCGAAGTATTCGGTATCTATATTTTTGTTTTCGGTAAAATTCCCTAAGTCCCATTACTTCCTTTTATTAAAAAATTCTTTCACAAATTGAAGCAAGTTTGTTTTTTTATGAAGTTGTAGAATAGAAACTGTCATACTGCAAATTAACAATAATATCAATAATCCATACTTATACAGTTCATTTTCAAGGAAGGTTACAGCAAATGCACCTCCACAAAAAATTATTCCTAAAAACTGTGCTTTGTAAAAACTTCGGGGTAAATAAAAACCATATCTGTAATAGGTTATGATACTCAACGTCACAAAATGTATAAAGAAATAGACGAATAAGCTTATTCCTAATCCTTCAAGTCCAAAAAAATAATAGCTACCTAAATTCATGGAAAGTAATAAAATATTGAAGGAAACAACAGTTCTCACAAATAGTTTACTATCTCCCTTTGCAATTATTAAATAGCCAATACAAAAAGAAGTTGCTTTAAAAAACATTCCCAAAATTCCCCATTTAAGAAAATCAATGGTTGGATTAAATTCCCCAGAATACAATACCTTAATAATAAATGGAGCAAAAGCAATAAAAAATACAATAATAGGAGTTACCAACAATAATGCAATGTGTGCTTGCTGAAACACCAATAAAGAAGCTTTCTCTATTTGTCCTGCTACGGAAGAGAGCCTAGGAAAATAATCTGTGGCCATGGCATTAAAAATAAGCCCTAAATAAGAATTTAATATAATATAACCCGCATTGTAAAATCCCACGAATTCTGTACCATCCTGAAAACTTATAAAAACCTGAAGCAAATAAGATGACAACATCGTTAATATAGCACTTATGCTCAATACCATCCCAAGGCGAACCATCCCACTACCGGCTAAATAGGCTTTTACAAAACTTACCTTTGCGGTTTTAAAATAATTGCCAACCGAATACCTGTAAGTCACTATTAATGTGATAAAAGTGGCCAATATAATGGCAGGGACTATGGCATCAATCCCAAAAAAGTAATACAACGGAACCGTGAAAACCAATGCAAGAAAATTTCCAACCACATTTGCTTTGGCCAACTCCTTATGTCTTCGCAATCCTTGTAAAACAGCAAGTCTTCCATTTGTTACATGTAAAAACAATAAGGATATTGAAAGCCATACAAAGGATAAGGTATAAGAGTAATCTCCAAAAGCAATTTTACTTAAAAATGGAGAAAGTGCTAACATAGAGACTCCCCCCAAAAGAGCAGTTCCACGTACCAATTTCATAAGAAGATTGGATTTCTCTAGAAGTTGATTTTCTCCAAGATTTTCTGCGGCATGGGCAATTTCTTTTACTCCGCTTTTATCCAACCCAAAATTGGTAAATACCTGAAAAAGATTAATTGTAGACAAAAAGAGACTGGTAATACCCATTCCCTCTGCTCCTATTAGAAGCGCAATTACTTTAGATCGAGCCATGGAAATAAGAATTCCAAATACCTTAACGCCACCAAAAAGTGTAGTGGCCTTTAAAATATCACTATATGACTTATTTGACGCCTTATCCATTCCGTGCTTTCTTTTTCTTATTAAAAAATCGGAAAACCAAAAAGAATACAACAATCAAATAAATTACATAGCGCCAAAAATGAGCAATTACAACGCCTTCCAACCCATAGATATCAATAAAATAGATAGAAAATACATAGAAAAGACCTACGGAAAGAATTTCGGTAAAAACAAAGTTATATACCATTTTCTTTGCCAGGAATTGATATCCTAAGATAACAGCTGCCAGCCGTATGAAATCGCCAAGCAATTGCCATTTAAAAAGAGGTGACATTGCGGTATAGTCATCTTTAAACAACAATCCAATGGCAATATCCCTAAAAAGATAAACCAATATCATCCCAAACCCAAAAAGTGGCAATAGGGTCTTATAGATACTTTTAACTTCTTTATAAAACCCTTCCTTGTCAAAAATACCAGCAAATTGAGGCAATACATACAAGGTTAATAAGGCATTGAGGAACACCATATAATTTTTGGAAATAAAAATAAGACCGGTCCAAATTCCAGCTTGATCCTCCCCTATTCGAGATTCTATCATATTCCTTACTTCAATTTCAACTTGATTGAGTAAGATGGTAGAAAAAAAAGACATAAAGGTAAATGCCAGTAAACTTTTCCAAAGAGGGATTTTAAATTTCAATTTGGAAAATTGGACATATTCCTTTAAAATTTTTATAAACAAAAAGAGCATTACCAATACCTGGATTAAAGGTGTTATGGCAATTGAAATTAATACTCCGTCCAGTTGATGATTAAAAAGAAGGTATACAGTAACTACCGCCGTAACCACATAAGCTGTAATTTCAATCTTAGCAAAGCTTTTATACTTGGAAAGCCCATTCACTACCCCGTTAAATACTCTTTGAATACTTATGAAGGGAATTATTACAGCTACCAGCTTTATAACGTACGTATATTCCTGGGAACTAAAGTAATAGCTACTAAAAAAAGGAGCCCAAAAGAATAATGCAATAAAAGAAATGACACTCCCCACTACCGTAAAAACCAAGGTAGTAGAAAAAAGCTTTTGTAATTGAGGCTTATCCTGTTTATGCTCAGCAACATATTTTACCACCCCATTGAAAACCCCCAATGAAGTAAATGAAGTTAGCTGAATCATTAAATTCCTTAGGTTTCCAATACGTGCATACCCTCCTTTGCTAACTATATCAGTAATTTCACGATTGATAAAAAAAGCAATGATCAACCTAATGACAATTGTCACGGCATTTAAGGAAGTCATCCTTAAGAGAAGGTTCTGCCTAAAAAATTTTGGAATTTTCAACGAAACTGATTTATAACTTCAATGACTCGGGTTACAGACTTTTCTTCCATAACAGGGCTTATGGGCAAACTTACCACTTGTTCATGAATTTTTTCGGCCATAGGAAACCGAAGATTTGAAAATTCAGTAAGAGCTTGCTGTTGATGGGGAGGAATAGGATAATGAATCAAAGTACCTATTTGGTGTTCCTTTAAGTATGCTACAAAGTCATCCCTTTTGGATACTTGTACGACAAAGAGATGAAATACATGAGATTTGGAACCATTCCAATTTGGGAGCGTCACCGCTGTATTCACAATTTCTGAAAGATAACGCCTAGCAATGATTCTTCTACGATCGTTATCTGCGTCTAAAGAGCCTAATTTTTCACTTAAAAAAGTTGCTTGCAACTCATCAAGCCTACTATTTAAACCCAATAACTCATTCACATATTTAGAAGAAGCACCGTAATTTCTAAGCTTTTTTAAGGCTTCGGCCAAATCTTTATCATTTGTAGTGATAGCTCCCGCATCACCCAAAGCTCCTAGGTTTTTTGTAGGGTAAAAACTAAAACCTGCAGCATGACCTAAATTCCCTGCTTTTATTCCTTCTTCGGAAACAGCCCCGTGTGCTTGTGCTGCATCTTCTATAACCAATAGATTATGTTGTTTGGCAAGCTTCATTATTTGCTTCATGGGGGCCAATTGTCCATAGAGATGTACTGGCATAATGACCTTGCTCTTGGAAGTTATTGCTTTGTTAAGTGCATCCAAATTAAAATTGAATGTTTCAGTTTCAGCTTCTACCAAAACAGGATGAAGTCCCGCCTGTTTAACCGCAAGAATAGTGGCGATGTAGGTGTTTGACGCCACTAGGACCTCGTCTCCTTCCGAAAGTACACCTAAAACTTTGTAACCTTCCAAAATCAAGCGTAGAGCATCCAATCCATTCCCAGTTCCGATACAAAAATTGGTTCCACAATAATTAGCAAATTCCGTTTCAAATTTTGAAACACTATTTCCCAAAATATAATACCCAGAATCCAAAAAAGCTTGAAAGCGTTTTTGCAAACCTGCTTCAAACCTTGCATTGATTTTATGTAAATCTAAAAAAGGTATTATATCCATACGCTATCCAATAATGGGTAATTTGCAGTATTAAAGTCAAAAAATCGATGCACTATAGCTCGCGCTCCAAAGCATTCCTTCCAATATAAAAGCCCTTCATTTATACTCTTTCCCCTATCTTCATTAGACGTCCCAAAATCAAAGTAGCTTTTACTTGAATAACGTTCTTTAATGAGGTAATGAAACAAAAAATCTAAGGCCCCCAACTGTTGCCTATCATCATTAGATGAAATATACTGTACATGTACAAGATGTGGCATTTCAAAAATCGTTGCCCCTGCTACCAACCTCGTCTCTTGATATACATTAAACTGTTTAATTTTCTTTGGAAAGTATTGTTGAAGTTGGGTGATTTCTGAAAGTGAATGAACGGGTTGTGCACCATGCCGTTTTTGCAAATTAGGAATTAGTATTTCTTTCCAGAAAGCATCAAAACTTGTTTCTTCCTTTACAGTTAACCCCTGTTTTTTTGCCTTTTTTACTCCTTCCAATCGATTCTTTTGAATATTCAAAGGCGCAGATAAAGCTACCGAACTACTAACATCTACCCTAGTAATCTTAGCCTTAAGTATAAATGCTGCATAATCTATTCCTTCAGAAGGATAAGAAGTATAGATACTTGGCATTTGTTTTAATATTACTTTCGGGATTCCCTTTTCGTGATAATATTTTAGCACCGCCTGAAACGCCAAAAGCACGTCCTTTAATTTAAGGTCTTTTTTAACAACTAAACCACCATAAGTAAGCCCTGCGTGGGAAATGATAGTTCCATCTGAATTAGTTGCCGGAAAAATTGCCAGTGGTTTGGTTTTTTTGAATACAAGTAAAGAATGATCTAGAAAACGATCTTTATGATAGTCCATGAAATCGCGGTGAAATAAAAAGGTCGCGTTCTTTGACACAGCAACAAACTCATTCCAAACCAATTTATCCTCTGCTGAATATTTCCTTACGGTAAAAGACATCTAGTAATTTTATAAGTAGGATTCAGCCTAGGGTATAGACTATTCCCACGTACACAAATTAACTAAAAAACAAGCAGATTGTTGCCTAAATCTACTAAACTTTACTACGCTTCCGCTCTACTTCCTTCAGTAAAATCTTTCGCAGCCGAATGTAATTGGGGGTCACTTCCACATACTCATCCTTCTGTATATATTCCAGAGCTTCTTCCAATGAAAATTTGATAGCCGGTACAATCCTCGCTTTATCATCGGCACCAGCAGAACGAACGTTGGATAACTTTTTGGTCTTTGTTACGTTTACCACCAAATCATCCTGACGTGAATTTTCACCAATCACTTGCCCTTCGTAAATATCCTCGCCCGGATCTATGAAAAACCTTCCGCGCTCTTGTAATTTATCAATAGAATACGGAATAGCAGTACCATTTTCCATAGAAACCAAACTTCCATTTTGACGCTCGGCAATCCCTCCTTTTAGCGGCTGATATTCCAAAAATCTATGAGTCATGATGGCTTCACCAGCAGTAGCAGTTAGCAATTGATTCCGAAGACCAATAATTCCCCTTGAAGGTATTACAAACCTACAAACCATTCTTTCACCTTTTCCTTCCATGGAAAGCAATTCCCCTTTCCGAAGGGTTACCATATCAATGGCTCTTCCACTCACATCTTCTGGCAAGTCTATGGTTAGTTCTTCCACCGGCTCACATTGCACACCGTCTATTTGCTTGATGATTACTTGCGGCTGACCAATTTGTAGTTCGTACCCTTCCCTACGCATGGTTTCAATTAATACCGAAAGGTGTAATACACCCCTTCCGTAGACCATAAATTTATCAGCACTATCAGTTCCTTCCACCCGAAGCGCTAAGTTTTTCTCCAACTCACGCTCCAAACGTTCTTTGATATGCCTTGAGGTTACATATTTCCCATCTTTTCCAAAAAATGGGGAATCATTAATCGTGAACAACATACTCATGGTTGGCTCATCAATAGCAATTGAAGGCATGGCTTCAGGATTTTCAGCATCGGCAATGGTGTCACCAATATCAAATCCTTCCAAACCTACAATGGCGCAAATATCCCCGGCTTGAACCTCTTCAACCTTTTTCCTCCCTAAGCCTTCAAACACATGAATTTCCTTGATTTTCGACTTCAATGTTTTACCATCTCTTTTCACTAATGATACTTGCTGGTTTTCCTTAAGCACCCCCCTTTGAAGGCGACCAATGGCAATTCGACCGGTAAAGGAAGAGTAATCCAAAGAAGTAATCAACATTTGTAAATTCCCCTCTTCTACTTTAGGTGAAGGAATATGCTCCAGTACCATATCCAACAATGGCTCAATAGAATCTGTTTGGGTTTTCCAATCTTCGCCCATCCAATTATGCTTGGCAGAACCGTATACTGTTGGGAAATCAAGTTGCCATTCTTCGGCTCCCAATTCAAACATCAGGTCAAAAACCGCTTCGTGCACTTCATCTGGCGTACAATTTTCCTTATCTACCTTATTGATCACCAAACATGGTTTTTTACCAAGGGAAATAGCTTTCTGAAGTACAAAACGGGTCTGTGGCATAGGTCCTTCAAAGGCATCTACCAGCAGCAATACCCCATCTGCCATGTTCAATACCCGCTCTACCTCTCCGCCAAAGTCGGCGTGACCAGGCGTATCAATGATATTGATTTTGGTGTTTTTATAGGTTACCGAAACGTTTTTAGAGGTAATGGTAATTCCCCGTTCACGTTCCAGATCGTTATTGTCTAAGATAAGTTCGCCCGTTTTCTCGTTTTCACGGAAGAGACTACAGTGGTGTAAAATCTTATCCACAAGTGTTGTTTTTCCGTGGTCTACGTGGGCAATAATGGCAATGTTTCTAATATCCATGATTCCTTCTTTTAAGGCGGCGCAAAAGTATAGCTATTTCCTTGATTTTTTAAGGTTTATTGAAGTATTATTTTTATCACATAAAAGGTTGTGTGAAAATTCGTTAACTTTAAGCATCAAAACCAGTAGTTATGAGGGGAGCACTACTTACTTTCGGCTTTTTATTTTTTACGCTTATTAGCTTGGCTCAATTTGGGCCGCAGCAGATTATTTCTGAAAATGCTAGTGGCCCAATTAGAGCGATTCCAGTAGATTTCAACGGAGACGGCTTTATAGATATTGTTGCTGGTATAGCAGGTGAAAACAGAATTTCTTGGTTTCAAAACTTGGATGGTTTAGGGAGTTTTGGAGAAGAGCAAACGTTAATTGAATCAGTTGCAGCGATTCAATCCTTGGACTTAGTGGATATTAATTCGGACGGAAAACTAGATATTCTTTACAAAACAAATCTAGATATCATTGCTTGGAGGGAAAATATAGACGGACAAGGGTCTTTTGGCAGTGAAAATATTATTGCCAATACAGATTATCCCTATTACATAAATTTTTCAGATCTTGATAATGACGGTGATATAGACGTAATTGCAAATTTATATCATAACAGTTTTAACAATAGACTAGTTTTTTATGAAAACATTGATGGGCTTGGCACATTTAGCAATGAGAATATTATTGACATTGAAAGTTTTTATTACAGTCCATTTGTAAGTTTTGATCTTGATAATGATGGAGACGATGATATAATTACTTCGTATGAAACATTTGGTCCCAGTATAATTATTTGGTACGAAAACATCGACGGACAAGGTACTTTTTCCGAATTACAAGTCATTCATGAATTTTTAGGTATTGCTTCAGATTGGACAACAGTATATGACATGGCATATTCTGATATTGACAATGATGGAAAAATAGATCTATTAGTTTCTACATTTCATGATGATTTGGATGATTATTTATTATGGCTTAAAAACCAAGGTGGTCAAGGAAATTTTGAAGACCCCCAGTATATACATACAAATGAAACCTCATTGGGCTCTCTAAGAACTTATGACATTGACGGTGACAATGATCAAGATATTTTGGTCTCCTTTTTCTTTAGTGAAGCATCTAATATTTCTTGGTTTGAAAACACAAATGGGCTTGGTGATTTTAGCCCTCAAAGAATAATTTCTACAGAAGTTGTTAGAGCTAGGGATGCAACTGCAGCTGACTTTAATAACGACGGCAAACTTGATGTTGCCTCTGCTTCTTCTCACGACAACAAAATAGCATGGTACGAAAACACTGGGGTTTTGGGGACCGAAGAAAGCAACCGTAATCTTGCACAAGTTTATCCAAATCCATTAAAAAACAGACTTCACATCCCAAATCATAAAGAAGTCTCACAGATCACCCTCTTTTCTTTTTCTGGAGCGGTGATTGCAACTTTTAAAGAGGTTGAGGAATCCATTGATTTTAATAAATATGCATCAGGATTTTACCTAATTCAGATTACGTACAACAATGGCTCAACCAATATTGCAAAACTCATTAAGGAATAGTTTTTCATTATCATTTGATTTTCATCATTCGAAAGTCTTTTGCGTATCTTTGCAATTCAAAATCAAACTATGAAACTAGAACGCATTTCAAAGCTTAAACACCTTTCGTCTAATAATTTCTTTCTACTGGCCGGACCCTGTGCCATTGAAGGAGAGGATATGGCGCTTCAAATTGCTGAAAAAGTAGTGGATATCACCAATCGCTTGGAAATACCCTATATTTTTAAAGGAAGTTTTAAAAAGGCAAACCGAAGTAGGATTGATAGTTTCACTGGTATTGGTGATGAAAAAGCATTGAAAATTCTACAAAAGGTTTCTGAAACTTTTGATGTGCCTACTGTTACCGACATCCATGAAATTGCTGATGCAAAACTGGCTGCCCAGTATGTGGATGTACTTCAAATTCCTGCCTTTTTAGTACGGCAAACAGATTTGGTTGTGGCTGCCGCCGAAACGGGGAAAGTAGTCAACCTTAAAAAAGGGCAATTTATGAGCCCCGAAAGCATGAAACATGCGGTCATGAAAGTAACCGACTCTAACAATGAACAAGTAATGATTACCGATCGCGGAACGATGTTTGGCTACCAAGACTTGATTGTAGATTTTAGGGGAATCCCCACCATGCGGCAATACGCGCCAACGGTTTTGGATGTGACCCATAGCCTACAGCAACCCAATCAAAGTGCAGGTGTAACCGGTGGACGACCAGAAATGATTAACACCATTGCTAAAGCTGGAATTGCGATTGGCGCAGACGGACTCTTTATTGAAACCCACTACGATCCAAAGAATGCAAAAAGTGATGGAGCCAATATGTTGGATTTAGCTCTCTTAGAAAAACTATTGAGTGATTTGGTGGCAATACGCAAAACAATTACTACCCTGTAAAACCCGGTTTTCGGGTTCTGTATGCCTCCTCCAAACAGCCAATGATATGATCAAAGTTCATATCTTCTGGTGTATGATATCGAAGCGATTTCACGAATGCCCTATTTTCGGCGTTTAAGACATCCAAATGGACCTTCCAGCTATCCCGCACCCAAAAACAAAGGTCAAAATACCCTTTGGTTACATTAAAATAGCAAATGGGTGCTTTGCCCACAAAATACATTGGCAAACGCCACTTGAAATGTAATTCTGCTTCGGGTATGGTTTGTAACACCATCACTTGAGCTTGTAGCAACATGCTTTTAAACGGCTCCGGTTTTTCCAAAATATAGGTTTCTGCAGGATTCATAACAAATTGTTTGACAGTCAAATATATACAAAGCTTTACAAATGAAATATTTTGTTAATTGAAGCGTATTTCTTAATATAGCTACAAACTAAAAGCCCTATTGAGAAAATTAATCCTACTAATTGGCCTATTGTGCATTTCCGCAACCTCCTTCACACAAACTACTTCTTCAAAAGAAGATTTAAAGGAATTGGCAATTGACCAAAAAAGGGATAGTCTTCAAAAAATATATCTAGACACCCTTGTAAAATTTGTACGTAAGAATTTTTATGCCAACGACTTTGCTACTACTATAGAATGGGGACAAGTTGGATTGAAAAAAGCAAATGAACTTGACTACAGTAAAGCAAAATTTAGGATTTCAAGTTTATTAGGAAATGCCTTTCTGAAAGTAGATGACACCCTTCAAGCCAAGCGAATTTTTGAAGAGGCCTTAAGGGAAGCTGAAACCAAGCACGACTCCAGTAGATCCAAGATTTCGGCGATTATAGATATGGGGAATTTTTATGCCCTTCAGGAATTATCAACGCCAGCAATTGAATGGTATCAAGAAGCAATTCCTCTAGCAAAAAAGTTTGAAGACACTACCTATTTATATATCCTTCACTATAACGTAGGGGAATTATACCTCAATGATGAAGAAGCCAGTAATGCGGTATACTATGTAGATAAAACACAGGATTATGTAGCAAATTTAAGGACCCCATACCAAGCAGGGGCAAAACTCTTATTAGGCAGATATCAATACCTAATTAAGGATTATGATAAAGCAACGCTAAATTTGAAGGAAAGCATTGAACTTTCCAAAGAAGCCAATTTTACCGATGGGGTAATTCAAGGGTATGACCTATATGCAAGAGCTGCTGCTGCCCAAGGAAATTATCAATTAGCTTATAAACTTCGGGAAGAAGGTGAAGAATTTAAAGAAGAAAAATACCAAACAGATAAAATTGAAGCGGTTGAAGTAGCAACCGCTCGTTTTAAGATAGACCAGTATGAACAGGAGCTTAAAGCGCAAACCCTTCAAAACGAAATTGATAGAGCAGATACTAAAAGAAAAACTACCCTACTCTGGGTGAAAATAGCAGGCGGTATTTTATTTGTGTTTTTTGTTTTCATGTTTGTTTCTTTTATAAGACGAAAGAAGTTACTCAAGAGCCTTATCTTTAAAAATCAGCAATATTTAGAAGCCAAAGAGCAAACCGAACGTTTGGCCAGGGCTAAAACAGAATTATTTTCCAATATCACCCATGAACTTAGAACACCCATGTACGGAATCATTGGCACTGCCAATTTGATGATCAAGGAAGATCAACCCGTAGAACAAAAAGAAAGCTTACGTTCGTTAAAGTTTTCGGCAAACTATTTATTATCATTAATAAATAATGTGCTGCAACTCACTAAAATTGAGACTGGACGCCATGAGGGACTTTCAAAGAATAAATTCAATATAATACAATTGGTTGAGGATGTGGTGGATTCCTGTAAGTACATCAATGAAAAAAACCCTAATACATATGAATTATCATTTGACAAAAGTCTACCACATATTCTCATTGGGGATGATTTAAAACTTTCTCAAATCCTCATGAACCTTGTTGGGAATGCTTCAAAATTTACCCAAGATGGAAAAATTTCAATTTTTTTAAATGTTATTGACAAAAAGGAAGAAAGTGTAGAGATTGCATTTATAATTGAAGATACTGGTATTGGGATTGCAGAGGAACATCAAAAAGATATATTCAATGAATTCACGCAATCCTATATTTCACGCGTTACAGAAGGAGCTGGTCTAGGGCTTCCGATTGTAAAAAAGCTTTTGGATTTACATCATGCTGAAATTTCTATAGAGAGTGAGGTAGGCAGAGGTACCAAGATAGAGTTTTCAATTTCATATGCATATGATTCAGTCCACCAAAATACACCAGATAAATTTTTAAAAGATAACTATCCCTTGAAAGGGCTTCATATTCTTGTGGTGGATGATAACAAGATTAATCAAATAGTCACCAAAAAGACCCTGGAAACTTATGGTGCTGAAATCACCAAATGTGGAAGTGGGCCAGAAGCCATAGAATTGGTGTCTAAGTTAGATTTGGATTTGATCCTTATGGATATCAATATGCCTGGTATGAATGGTTTTGAAGCTACAAAGGAAATAAGAAAAACACATGGGCAACTACCAATATTGGCCCTTACTGCGGTTGAATTGGAAAAAGTAATTGGAGATCATTCTTATGAACTCATGAATGGTTGTGTGATTAAGCCTTTCAAGAATGACATTTTAATTGATACTATTTTAAAGCATATAAATACAACATTTTAATTATGTAAGACCATTACATATTCACACTATATCTTTTTCTTTAGCATCCTAAAAGATATTTTATAATTCAATAAGAAGCAGGTATTTATTTTACTGAAACTATAAAAAAAAGCCCCATTAGGGGCTTTTGTATGCTAAAGTTTAAGATAAAAATAATCTTATTTATTCATTATTACCCATTTGTTTATTGTACCATCATACATTAATTTCACCATATCATATTGTTCAATAATTATGCTGCCACTTTGGTTAGCAATTTGATTGGCAGGAAGCGAAAGTATACTAAAGGAGAAAAGCCTAATTCTTCCATCTACAGGATACAAGGTAATTACTTGTCCGTCATTTCCAGCTGCAATACCCGTGATATCAATATCACCAAGTAAAGATTGGATCCTTATTACCGACTTGTCATCATTTGGCTCACCGGGCCAAATAACCAAGTTTAAATTATTTACGACACTTATACCAATAGCCGTAATATCTCCAATGGCAGCCCTATTAGTGATGGCTTTTATTTGATTGTTTTCAAGATACACATTGTCCCCTAACGTTACAGGAGTCATATTGCCATTTGCATCAATTCCTACAATTTTTTCAGCAAGGAATTCGTATTCTCCATTTTCGACTTCTTCAGATAAGGCTCTTACCCGAACCGATCCGTTTACATCCAAAGTAGTAGTTGGATCTGTGGTATTAATTCCTACTTGGGCCGTTATGAAAAAAGAAGACGAGAGAAGTCCTAGGGAAAGTAATAGTGATTTCATTTTTTTGGGGCTTAATGATATAAATACTTCTTATAATCATTCGAAATGTAATCTAATTCCTATTAAAACAAAGTAGAAAAGCCATTTATTTGATAAAACGTCCCATTTATACGACGAAACGTAAAAAGGCTGCCCAGACGGGCAACCTTTCTGACCAAATAATCGTACTGAACCTTAACTCCCCAATTAATTTATCACACGATTATTAGCATTGATGGTTAATGTCTAACAATTGACAAGATATTTTTCAAATATGCAATGTTTTTTCGAATCCCTTTGAGTAAAAACCCTCTTTTTAGACAGGGTTTTTCCCCTTTTTAAAGAGGGAATTTCCTCTTGTGTTAAATTTTTCGGAAATAACTGAGCTACAAACTAATTTTTTAATTACTTTGTAATTCAAAGTACTTTAGCATGGCTGAAAAAGATTATTTAAAAGACATCTCTGAAATCAAGGATTTAATGAACCGTTCTTCACGGTTTATTTCCCTAAGTGGGCTTTCGGGAATCCTCGCTGGGTTTTATGCCATTGTTGGGGCAGCAATCGCCAGATTGTATTTCCTTCCTAAGGAAGAATACCTTACTCTACACAGCTGGAATTTTAAAATGGTCGTACTCTTGTTGGGGATCATTGCCGTTGCCAGTATAGTTTCGGCCTACATTATTACAAGTAGAAAAGCAAAGAAAAACAACGTTCCCATTTGGGATGCCACGACCAAGCGACTATTGTGGAATTTTATGATCCCTATGATTACCGGGGGTATTTATATCATCATCAAATTAAACAGTCAGCATTACGGACATACTGCCGCTTTAATGCTTATTTTTTATGGCCTGGCATTGGTAAACGCTGCAAAGTATACCATTGGGAATGTACGATATTTAGGATATGTAGAGATCATTGCCGGATTGGCTTGCGCCATTTTCCCTGGGTACGGATTTTACTTTTGGGTATTTGGTTTTGGCCTAATGCATATTCTTTACGGAATACTCATGTATCAAACCGAAAAAAAATAACTATTGGGAATTATTGAAAACATCAATAAACTGTTTGATCATCGTATACGCCTAGGCATTATGTCTATATTAATGGTAAATGATGATGCAGATTTCAATAGACTGAAGGAACTGTTGGACGTTACCGATGGAAACTTGGCAAGTCACCTGAAAGCCTTGGAAAAGGAAGACTATATTCATGTTGAAAAAAGATTTGTGGGAAGGAAACCCAATACCAGGTATAGTGCAACCAAAAATGGAAAAGACGCTTTTAAAAAACATATTGAAGCCCTTGAAAAACTGATTGGAAAATAATTTTTTTATCTATTTGCTTTGAAATTCAAAGTACTTTAAAACAATATTATGAGAAAACGCTTGCTTGCTTGGTTGTTTGCTACATCACAACGATTTTACACCCGTCACTTTAAAAAAAAGAAAGAGGCCTGGAATCTTTCAAAAAAGGAGTTGCTATTGTTACCCAAAGATACCCTTGGCTACCATCTTGGAGCATTTCTAGATGAAAACAAATTTGAGTTACTTCCAAAAGTAGAAAGGCATGACGCCTATCATGTGGTAACTGGTTACGGAACCAAGGTAGAAGATGAAATTGCCTTGCAGTACCTCTGCTTCGGAAATGGAAAAAGAAGCAAATACCTATTTGGGGTACTGCTTTTGGGCACGATACTCCTCCCAGAATACCTCCCCTACTATTTTAAATCCTTTCAACTGGGAAAAAATTGCCATGCTTTTCATCATTATGATTACCTAAAATTACTGGAAGTACCCTTGGTGGATTTTCGTAGTATGATTTTTTCAGCAGCACAAATCCGCAAAACCTAAATAAAAAACTTTATAAAAATCATTATTAACCCAAAACCTTTACACCGATGGAACTAAAAAAGAATAAATTTTCCCTTTGGCTACGAAACTCCATTACCGCAAGAATGCTTATTGTAGGATTCTTATTGCTAGTCTTACTAATTCCTTTGGAATTTGTAAAATCCCTCATACAGGAGCGGGCCTACCGGCAAGCCGAAGTAGTTAGGGAAATTAACAGTAAATGGGGAAATGAAGTCATCCTCTCTGGTCCCATTTTAAAGATCCCATACCACACCTATAAAGAGGTGACGGTGGCCATTTCTGGGACCAATAGATATGAAACCAAGACACAGGAAATCCTCAACTATGCATACCTCTTTCCAGACGAACTTGATATATATTCCAATGTAAAAACCAAGGAAGAGCCTTTAAAGCGAAGTATCTATGAATCTGTAGTGTTCACAGCAGATGTTACTGTAGAAGGAAAGTTCCCCACTATTGACTTTTCTGAAAATGACATTGCTGAAGAAGACATCCTTTGGGATAAAATCACCGTGCTCATTAAAAGTTCTAATTTGAAAGGAATCCGCAATATGCTGGAAATAGACTTCGGTGGAAAACCGCTTTCCCTAACCCCGGAATATTCAGAAGAATACCTTAATGTTATCAGTTCCAAACCCATCACAGATTTCCCAAAATTGGCTTCGGAAGGGATTCCTTTTCAGTTAGATATTAAAGTGAATGGTAGTGAAAGCCTCAAGTTTGTACCCATTGGCAAAGAAACCACAGCAAAAATGGAATCCAACTGGCACTCCCCTAGCTTTGACGGACGTTACCTCCCTGAAGATGGCTCGCGGGAAATTACCGCGAAAGGCTTTGAAGCTTCCTGGAAGGTATTACAGATCAATAGGCAATTTCAACAGCGCTTTTTTAATACGCTTCCAAACCTTTCGGGTTTCGCCTTTGGCACCAAATTGATTATCCCGGTAGATGAATACCAAAAAAGCGAACGGGCTACCAAATACGGATTCATGGTCATTGGGTTAACGCTTTTGGTCTTTTTGCTCATCCAATTGGTGAGTAAAATCTACATTCACCCGTTCCAGTATATCATGATTGGTTTGGCATTGGTCATGTTTTATACGCTATTAATTTCAATTTCGGAACACAGTTCTTTTCTAAAAGCCTACGGAATTGCGGCACTTTCGGTACTGGGTCTTATCACTATTTATTCTAGAGCCATTTTAAAAGGTTTTCGCTTTCCATTGTTGGTGGGACTTTCCCTTGCTTCGCTCTACGGATTTATCTATGTGATCATCCAATTGGAGAAATATGCACTCCTGGTGGGCAGTGTTGGATTATTTGTCATCCTTGCCTTGGTGATGTTTGCCTCCCGAAAAATCGATTGGAATAATGAATCTTAAATAAAAAAGCTCCCTGCAAAAATTTGCAGGGAGCTTTTCATTTCTGTCGTGGAAAATGGTTCAAAAAAACTTTGAATTATTGCCCGAATAATCATTACATTGGTGTTTTGAGCTTCTAAAATCAATGAGTATGTTTCGGTTTTTTATTCTATGTACCCTTCTATTTTGTTTTCAGCTTGTCAATTCACAGAATAGATTGGAAGCCTCATTTGGCCAACCTTCCTATGAAGAATTAAACATGGAAAAATATAGTGAAGACCCAGAAGCAGCCGCAGTGGTATTATTTGAACAAGAAAAAAATTACGTGAAAATAATCAACAATACAGTAAAGCTTGTGATTGAAGTTCACCGAAAGATTAAAGTTTTCGATCCTGAAAAGTTTGATGGTTCAGAGGTATCCATTGATTTTTATTCAGGGGAAAAATTTGACGAAATAAAAGCTATTACCCACACAGGTAACCTTAAAACCTTTGTGAAGGAGACAAATTTTTATGAAAACAATGTGGTAAAAAACTATAATACCCTATCCTTCACCTTTCCAAATATTGAAGAAGGTAGTATTTTGGAATATAAATATGTGCTTCTCACCGAAAATCTATATCGCTGGGATGGCTGGAGTTTTCAAGGAACTTACCCAAAAATGTATACTGAATATGACGGGGAAATCCCCGGGAATTACCGCTACAATAAGGTATTGGTTGGGCAACTTCCACTCTACATAAACAGTGCAACGTTAAAAGAAGGCTGTTTTTTTATAGAAGGCTATGCCCAAAATGCAGATTGTGAAAAACTAATCTATGCCATGAAGGATGTTCCCGCCTTTGAAAAGGAAGAATACATGCTTTCTGAAAAAAACTTTGCCGCAGCGCTTAAACTGGAACTTAGGGAGTATACCAATTTTAGTGGTCACCGCCATATCATCGCAAATGATTGGGGAGATGCTGAAGATGAAATTAGAATGGAAATGGACTTTGGAAAGCAGCTGAAAAAGAATTCTTATTTCGAGGATAAAGTACCTTTTGATGTCTCAAAATCCCCACTGGAAAATGCAAAAGGCATTTATCTTTTTATACAAAATCACTTTTCTTCCAATGGCCAACTTGGGGTTTTTGGGGATAAAGAATGTAAAGAAGCTTTTGAAAACAAAAGTGGTTCCATTACCGAGATCAACCTTTCACTTATCAATGCATTGCAAGCCCATGATTTCAATGCCAATTTAGTTTTTTTATCAACTCGGGATAATGGTTTACCAACCACGGCCTATCCGGTTATTTCAGAATTTAACTATGCCGTTTGTCATTTAAATATCAACGGGGAGCAATACCTATTGGATGCCAGTGACAAATACCTAGATTTTGGAATGCTTCCGTTTAATGCACTAAACAATGTAGCAAGGGTTATTGATTATAAAAATGATAGTTTTTGGGTAAATATCACCCCAGGACGAAAAAACGTCGCCTACACCAAAGTAAAAGCTTCCATAGATGGGGATGGCCTCATTACTGGTGATGCTGAAGAAACCCTTATTGGTTATGATGGCTACCTTTCCAGAAAAAAAATTTCCAATACTTCCCTGGAAAGTTATTTTGAAGAAAAAATAGAAGGGAACGACAGATCATTATTTAATGATTTGAAAGTGTCTCAAATGGAGCAATTAGACAAACCATTAAAAATTTCCTTCGGTTTTGAAAATTCATTGGAATATGTGGGAGATAAAATTTTTCTAAATCCATTTTTTCTACAAGGAGAGTTTAAGCATAGTCCTTTTACACTTGAAAAACGTACATATCCTGTAGAATTTGGGTATCCGTTTAGTATCATTTACGCCCTATCCTTAGATTTGGGGGAGGAATATAAAGTAGAAACCTTACCAGAAGAAGTCTTTCTTAGCTTACCGGACGGCTTGGGAAATTTTAAGACTTCGTACTTGCTAAAGGAAAATGAGTTAATTGTTACGTTCAACCTGAAAATCGTGCAGGAACGTTTGGAGCCAAGCTATTATGAAGACTTAAAGTCTTTCTTTTCAAGCGTTGCTGAAGCACAAAAAAACTTTATTGAATTAAAAAAAAGCTAGGCTTTTTCTACATAATCCTGAAGGTATAAAAACCGTTCTGTTAACTTCCCTTCTGAAGTTGTGATTCGTGCCCTTTGTAAAACCTCCTTTTCATCACCATTGAAAAAGGCAGGGATGACATTTCGAAAAAACATTTCCCCAAAACCTTCACTTGCATCCTTAGGCAATTCACAAGGCAAGTTGTCAACAGCCATTACAGAAATAGATCCTGAAGTACCTACCGGCACCTCTGTTTCGATATTTGGGTCATAGGCATAGAAAGGATCTGCAATAGTGGAAGGCCTTATCGTACTTGCCACAGGGCCATCAATATCACAGGAAATATCGGCTACCAAATTAATATTGAAATCGGGATGTTTGGCATCTTCCCTTGTGAAAAGATAGGGAGCACCGTTTCCATAGAAATGGCCTGCAATAAACATATTGCTCACTTTGGCATATTTCATAAAATCACTTTCGTAACCTGAAGGATCTTTATAGAATTTATACTTATCGCCTTTCTTACCATCTTTTCTACGGTTATATTCCATTACATCAATCATGCAATACACCGCTTCGTTAAATTCTTGGCTTAGGTATTCTTCATCTGTTACTTCCCTAAGTTGCAAATGGTCTAAAATTTCCTTGGCGCCTTTGGCTACCTTTCCCGTTCCCGAAAGAATAATGCGCAAATCCTTGGGAAGGGAAATTTTGTCCAGCTCAGCTTTCATGGCTTTCAAATCTGGTAGGGTTTCTGCTTTTGGCAAATTGAAAAGTCCGTCCCGCATCCCCAATAATCTAAATCCGTTATAAGCCCCTACCAACCCAGCGTAGCGACCAAAACCAATGAGTCTCGCCCCATTTTGACGCACAATGGTTTCATGATCATACAGTTCAATCTTGTTTTTTAAAATCGCTTGTAGCAATTTTCTGTTATAGGGTTGTTTTTTAATGGTATGGCTGAAGAAGAAATATTTTTTCTTCGGAATAAGGGCTTCTACAGGTACTTCCTTCACGCCTAGCATTACATCTGCTTCTGAAACGTCCCCCACTACTGGAATTCCCAGTTTTTCATAAGCTTCATCTGGAAAAATACGAATGTCTGAAGCCTCTACGAGGAAACGAGCCCCTGGGTAGGTTTTCATGACGTGTTGGCACATTTCTGGGGAAAAAACCACCCTTCTGTCTGGTGGAGACTTGCGTTCTTTAATAATAGCAAAGGTTATGGGCATTTGGAATACTTTTTGTTTATGATAAAGGAGGTGCAAAGATAGGGTTTTTCATGTATCTTTGCAGCCCGCGTTAGGGATTGAGGCAAATACCGTGTATAGCCGAAAGCCCGACCCTAAAGTAGAACAAGTTTACTTTAGGGGAACGCCCAAAAACTCTTTGACATACATGGGGCCGACTGGTTTTGACAGCGGGTTTCGTGGTACGGTAAGCATGCCGAGCGCTGGAATACAGCTCGTTAATCTCATATTTCATCTTTTTTAAACGGCGAGAATAACTACGCCCTAGCTGCATAACCCGAATTTATAGTACGGTATGCCTCGGCCCGCAAGGCGGGCAAGCAGGAAGTCACTCGAAGGCCTTGGTTTACGGCGTTCGGTTTAGTGGCTTCGTAAAAGTAAACCTAGCTGGCACAGGGCTTTGATGTGCTAGCGAAACCTAAATGAAGCTAAGGGGAGCGTTGGTAGTTTTTGACCGGCAATCCCTCGAAAAACCAAACAAAAACTAAGCATGTAGAAAGCAGTGCAACGGCACGTTTGGACGAGGGTTCGAATCCCTCCGGCTCCACAATCAAGCACCTTCCCGGTGGCCCATGGCCACTGGGATTTTTTGTTTTGGGACGTTGGGGAGGCTTGCTTCCAAAAGGAGCAAACAAAAATCCCGAAGGTTTCACAGAAACCCCGGGAAGGTATTTGCAACATGGGAACCACTAGGGATCACCAAAGGTAATCTCCTTTAAAAACTCCGTCGGGATCCGAAGGTCCACCCGCCAGCTGGCCCCTTCGCTAAAAATGTCCACCGGACATTTTCTGAACGCTCGGTCCTCTCCGGCTCCACAATCAAGCACCTTCCCGGTGGCCCATGGCCACTGGGATTTTTCGTTTTGGGACGTTGGGGAGGCTTGCTTCCAAAAGGAGCAAACAAAAATCCCGAAGGTTTCACAGAAACCCCGGGAAGGTATTTGCAACATGGGAACCACTAGGGATCACCAAAGGTAATCTCCTTTAAAAACTCCGTCGGGATCCGAAGGTCCACCCGCCAGCTGGCCCCTTCGCTAAAAATGTCCACCGGACATTTTCTGAACGCTCGGTCCTCTCCGGCTCTACAATCAAGCACCTTCCCCGTGGCTCAGGGCCACTGGGATTTTTTTATTTTAGGACATGGGGGAAGATATCTACAGAATGGTACTACTGGCTATCATTCTAAGTACTTCACAAATCAAGTTTCATAAAAAAACCCACGCTTTTCGCGTGGGCTTCTAAATAGCAATTTTTCTATTGTAATGATTATGCGCTAATGCTTTGGGAAGGAATTGGTGCTGCAACCCGGTTGTATTGAAACAATAATGATTTATAAAATCGGGTTGGGATATCCCCGCTTTCCAAACATTCCATCAAGGTTTCTTCCAAACTTTGAAACTCTATGTATTGCGGAATGTCCGACGGAAACTGCAAAACATTTCCTTGATCTAAGTTTTGCTTGGCACTCTTCCACAGTGTAATGAATTTTTTATCTAAATCTATGGACACATCCGAAGCACGATAATAGAATTTAAGCAGGCTTTTATGAAGCCCTTTGTATCTAGAAGGATCGGTCGCTAAACTCTGGCAACTTTTCGTAATGAGATGACGCATTTCTTGACGGATGGTTTGGGCTAATGGCTTCATAGTTTTCTCAATTTTTATTTAAGATACTTATGAAAAATGAATCCGTAAGAATTTAAGAAAGGGATTAGCTTGAATTTAACCCATTATCAATCAAGTTGTTAATTTTTTAAGAGGCTATTGGGTGGTTTTGAATCCTTCTGAAGTCCAATTGCGAATGCCTCCCTGTAGGTCATAGACCTGGGTGAAACCCATCTCCTCTAATATCTTTGCGGCTTTGGCACTTCTCCTTCCGCCTTTGCAATAAACATATACTGGCTTTGTCTTGTCTAAACTGGCTGCTTTTTCTTCAAAGTCGGCACTGGTTACACAAATATTTTGGGCTTCCTTGAGGTGGCTTACGGAATATTCTTCGGGGGTGCGCACATCAATTAATTGGGTTCCTTCCGTAGCAGCTTTACCATAAACGGCTTCATACACTTGTTCGGCAGAAATCATTTCAATATGTTCCCCACCAGCTTGCTTACAGGATAGCAATAGAATAGATAATATTATGAAACCGAAATATCTCACTAGGAAGTTTGAACAATGTCTCCTTCCCAGTCCAGGATTCCTCCTACCAAATTATAGGTGTGTTCAAACCCAAGTGAATCCATAATCATACAGGCCTGTGCACTGCGGCCTCCAGAACGACAGTAGACATAATAATGTTTTGAAGTATCCAATTCCTTTACACTATCCATGAAATGGGATGCATTCTGAATATTGATTTGTTTTGCCCCTGGAATAATTCCCTGAGCAACTTCCATATCAGTACGTACATCCAAAATGATAGCATCTTGGTTGTTTTCGGACTCTTGTTTCCAATCAGATTGGGATAACTGTTGCATGATGTGCTTTATTGAATAATGGCTGCAATTTAATGAAACGAGGAAAAAAGGAGAAAGAAAGGACTAATCTTTTGTTACTTTTTGACAACGAACTTGTCTCTTTTCCTTTTTGTAAAACAGCGCAAAGAAAAAAGAATAGCTAAAGAGCACTACAAAAGGAACATACTCCCCAAAGGCAGTATCTTTAAACAAGAAACTAAAAAGTAGCAATAGGGAGGCCCATATAAGGGAGGTCCAAATTAGTTTGCTTTTGAAATATTTTTTCATAAATAAGGTTTAATCATAGGTATGCAAATAGTTGAAAATGTTACAAAATTCTGTGAAGTTATACCTTCACTGAACATCCAATAGCCCTAGTTTCCTTTACACTCACTTCTTTTCCTTCCAACAACTCATACACAGCATTTGCCAAAAAACGTTCTTTTACGGCTTCCGCATTGCGTACATTATCATCTATGGCTCCTATATATTTTACGATCAACCCCTTGTTTTCCCTTTGTAATAAAAAAATATGTGGGGTTTTGGTAGCGCCAAAGGTTTCGTATAGGGTATGCGATTCATCATATAAATACGGAAAAGTAAACCCTTTGTCTTTTGCTTTTTGTTGCATTTTCTCAAAAGTATCTGCCGATTGCACTTCAGGATTATTCGGATTAATGGCAATGACCGGAAATCCTTTTGATTTAAACTCTGCATCCAAAGCTATGATTCGGTCTTCACTGGCCACGGCATAGGGGCAAGTATTACAGGTGAAAATTACGATAAATCCTTTGGCATCTGGATAATCTGCGAAAGACACCATGGAATTGTCTACATTTTTTAAATTGATATCATCGACGGTATCCCCAATTTGGTACCCGTAAGCGTCTTCAGAAAAACTACTAAATGCAATAGTGCCGAAAACGGCAATCACAAGTAAGAATACAAACTTTTTCATAGTAACATTATTTTAAAATAGATTGAACTTCAGTTTCCAAGGTTTCAAAATCAAACGATCGCTCATAAAATATTTTATTCCCATCCTTAACAATTAACGTAGCAGGAATGGCCCCACTCCACAATTCGCTCACTTTGGGAATCCATTCATTTTCATTGGGAGCATCCAACAAAACAACCTTACTTTGTAATCCTTTCTTTTCCACAAAAGGTATGACCCCACTCTCTAATTTATCTGGGAAATCCAGACTCACCAATACTACTTTTACCCCTTTCATGGCATATTGCTTGTTCAACTTTTCAAATGCAGGCAATTCCTTGACACAGGGCTTACACCAAGTAGCCCAAAAGTTAAGAACATACACGGTTCCATCTTTCTTGTTTAGATAATCCTTTTCAAAAGTGGCAAAATCTATAGAAGGGATTGAGGATTCCAAAGTAATTTCGGAAGAAGGTGCTTCTGCAAGAGCCTCTTTCTCTTCCGAGGTCTCCTTGCAGGAACTCCATAATACCAACAGGATTAAAGGAATAAGATACTTCATGTTTTAAATCTAACGAAGAAATCCCGCTTCATGAAAGGTTTTAACGTTTACTTAAGAGCCATCTGCAATAAACATCACAAATTTTTGTTAAATGCTTTTTACATGATAAAATTTAATTACATTTGTATATACAAATATTGTTAATACAATTATGAACATAGAGGAAGTCATTCAAAACAGAAATCCACTTACACCCGCTAGTAAAACAATAGTAAATATCATGTTTACAAGTAGACGTGTTGAAGAAGGTGCATTAGTGGTCTTTAAGGAACATGATTT
Source organism: uncultured Alteromonas sp. (assembly GCA_964495885.1). Classification (GTDB taxonomy): domain Bacteria; phylum Bacteroidota; class Bacteroidia; order Flavobacteriales; family Flavobacteriaceae; genus PALG01. The sequence continues at coordinate 92,998 of CAZBWO010000013.1, forward strand.
AACTCATCAACAATATAATGTATTACGAATATTGCGCGGCCAGCAGGGAAAACCAGCTAATCTTTCTACCATTCAAGAGCGAATGATCGATAAAAGCAGCAACACCACAAGATTGATAGATAAGCTTATCAAAAAGGAATTGGTTAAACGCCAGGTTTGTGAAAAAAACCGTAGAAAGATTGAAGTGTTCATCACCTCCAAAGGGATGGACTTACTCAAAACACTTGACCCAATTATTGAAAACCTCAACAAAGAACTAGTGAATAACCTTTCCAATAAAGAATTGGAAACCTTAAATAATCTCTTAGATAAATTACGAAAAGAATGAATTCATACATTGAACACTTAAATTGGCGTTATGCCACCAAAAAATTTGATCCTAATAAGCAACTTGATACTCAAGACCTAGCTTTTATAAAAGAAGCTTTACAATTAAGCGCTTCTTCTTACGGATTACAACCCTACGAAATACTTATCATTGAGGATGAATCAATTAGGGAAAACCTTAAAAAAGCCGCCTGGAACCAATCGCAAATCACCGATGCCTCCTATGTAATTGTGTTTGCCAATAAAACCAACTTTGGTGACGAATTGATTGATGACTACATTGAAAATGTAGCTTCTACCCGAGAACTGGAAAAAGAAAGCTTGCAACAATATGGGGATTTCATGAAGAAAACCTTGGGAGCCCTTTCTCAAGATGAAAAGGCAATTTGGACCTCAAAGCAAACCTACATTGCCTTAGGAAATTTACTTTCTGCAGCGGCACACAAAAAAATAGACGTTTGCCCAATGGAAGGTTTTGTTGCTGAAGAAGTGAACAGCATCCTAAACCTTGAAGAACGCAACCTCAATGCCTCGGTGATTGCCACGATTGGATACCGAAGCGAAGATGATAAAACCCAACATTACGCGAAGGTGCGTAAACCACAATCTAAATTATTCAAAACCGTTTAAATTTAAAAATGATGAAAAGAACAATGCAAACTACCATTTTGGCCCTAACCGTTGTGGCCACCTCCTTTGCGAACCCAATTAAGGAGAAAAAAGAAGTTACCCAAAGCACCATTACTTGGCTGGGTAAAAAAGTAACCGGAGAACACACGGGAACGATCCAATTGCAAAGCGGATACCTAAACGTGGACGGCGACCAAATTGTAGGTGGAACATTTGTGATTGATATGACCAGTATTGCCGTAACAGACCTTGAAGGTGAATGGAAAGACAAACTGGAAGGCCACCTGAACTCTGATGATTTCTTTGGAGTAAATGATTATCCTACCGCTACCCTAGTGGTAAACAATGCCACCAAAAATGGGAATACCTACACCGTGAATGGAGATATTACCATTAAAGGCACCACCCAACCTATTACCTTTGATTTGGTGATGGACGGAAACACTGCGACTACTTCCCTAACGATAGACCGTACCAAGTTTGGTATCGTGTATAAGTCTGGAAGTATTTTTGACGGACTGAAGGACAAAGCCATCTATGATGACTTTACACTAGATGTAACCTTAAATTTTTAAGGAAAAGTTGGTGGGTTTCAAATTCATTTCTATATTTGAGACATGAATATGAAACAACAACATACTTGGTGGTGGAATAAATTACGAAATGAAGTCGTGAGCTAGACCACCTTGTATGTTTACAATATAAACGAAGCCTGTCTATCACGACAGGCTTTTTTGTTTTTAGTTATGAAACAATACACCTTAAAAACCTATTCCAAAAAGCTGTTGGCAGATACCCTTACGCCCGTTTCGGCCTACTTGCGGTTGCGGGACCGCTTTCCCAATAGCTTACTATTGGAAAGTAGCGATTATCACGCCAATGACAATAGTTTCAGCTATGTGTGCTGTAATCCCATTGCCTCTATTAAAATTGCTTCGGAAGTGATTACCATCCAATACCCAGATGGCACCCAAACCATCCAAACGATTACCGATTCTTCCCAAGTACCCGAAGCCTTGGGAGCCTTCCGGAATAGTTTTTCGGTTTCCGAAGATGCGTCCCTTAAATTTATTCATAACGGGATTTTTGGATATATGGCTTACGATACGGTGCGGTATTTTGAAAGCATCCCCGTTCAAAAGAAACCACAGTCTTTAGCCATTCCAGATGTGTACTATGCAGTATACCAAAACATCATTGCCATTAATCATTTCAACAATGAGGCCTATCTGTTTTCGCATTGTTACGATACTGAAAATAACCTCCACGAAATAGACAGACTCCTAACTTCCAAGGACTTTGCCGAATATCCCTTCCAACGGAAAGGCGCTGCGCAAACTAACCTTACCGATGCCCAATTCAAAGAGTTGGTCATGCAATGCAAGGCACATTGTGCCAGAGGGGACGTCTTTCAAATTGTTCCCAGCCGAAGGTTCTCCCAATCGTTTTTAGGGGATGATTTTAATGTGTACCGTGCCCTGCGAAGCGTGAACCCTTCCCCCTACCTGTTTTATTTTGACTATGGCGACTTTAAAATCATGGGGAGCTCTCCGGAAGCGCAACTGGTCATACAAAACAATCAGGCAGAGATACACCCCATTGCAGGTACCTTCAAGCGCAGTGGAAATGACGAACAAGATGCGCAATTGGCAAAATCCCTTTCGGAAGATGAAAAAGAAAATGCAGAGCATGTCATGTTGGTAGATCTAGCCCGAAATGACTTAAGCAGACACGGAAATAACGTTCAAGTGGAAACCTGTAAGGAAGTGCAGTTCTTTTCGCATGTCATCCACTTGGTAAGTAAGGTCACTGCAAAGGTAGATGCCCAAAAGGATGGGTTACGCATTGTGGCAGACACCTTTCCGGCAGGTACGTTAAGTGGTGCCCCAAAACACAAGGCCATGCAATTATTGGAACAGTATGAAACCGTAAACCGTGGTTGTTATGGTGGGGCCATTGGTTTTATGGATTTCAACGGAAACTTTAACCATGCTATTATCATTCGGTCTTTTGTAAGCAAGAACCACACCTTGTATTATCAGGCAGGGGCGGGTATTGTTTCTGAAAGTGATGCCGAAAAAGAATTACAGGAAGTCTACCATAAATTGGGAGCGCTCACCCGTGCCATGGAACTGGCCGAAAACTTTACAAACTCATGAAAATACTGGTGATTGACAATTACGACAGTTTTGTGTACAACCTTGTGCACTATTTGGAAGACCTTGACGCAGAAGTCACTGTCTTCCGGAATGACCAATTTGATCTGGAGGAAGCGGAAGCGTTTGATAAAATCCTCTTATCCCCAGGCCCGGGGATCCCAGACGAAGCTGGATTACTGAAACCGCTCATTAGGGAGTATGCCGGAAAGAAACCCATATTGGGGGTATGCTTGGGACAGCAAGCCATTGGGGAAGTCTTTGGAGGCACCCTGCTTAACCTAGAAAAGGTATTCCACGGGGTGGCTACCCAAGCCACGATTACAGATCCCAGCGAACCTCTCTTTAAAGGCTTGGGCCCTCAATTGGAAATAGGACGCTATCATTCCTGGGTAGTAGCAAGGGAAGGATTCCCAGAGGTATTGAAGATTACTTCGGTGGATGAAAACGACCAGATCATGTCCTTGCGGCATACCCAATACGATATCTGTGGGGTGCAGTTTCACCCCGAAAGTGTCTTAACCCCCAAGGGCAAACAAATCATTCAAAACTGGTTGGAAACCGAATAAGATGAAAGCAATACTCAACAGATTGATACAACACGAAACCCTTTCTAAGGAAGAGGCCAAAGAGGTGCTCATCCAAATCTCGCAAGGGTCGGTGAATGTGAGTCAGATTGCCGCCTTCATCACCGTATTCATGATGCGCAGTATCTCCCTTCAGGAATTGGAAGGCTTTAGGGATGCGCTCTTGGAGCTTTGTGTTCCCGTTGATTTGGAAGGCTACGATACCATTGACCTTTGTGGCACTGGCGGTGACGGGAAAAACACCTTTAATATCTCTACCCTGGCGTCCTTCGTTACTGCAGGCGCAGGGGTGAAAGTCACCAAGCATGGGAACTACGGGGTATCTAGTATTAGTGGAAGTAGCAACGTCATGGAAGCCTTGGGGGTTCAGTTTACCAATGACTTGGGCACATTGCAACGCTGTTTGGAGCAGGCCAACATCTGTGTCCTACACGCTCCCCTTTTCCACCCTGCCATGAAAAATGTGGGCCCCATTAGACGGGAACTGGGGGTAAAGACCTTTTTCAATATGTTGGGACCATTGGTAAACCCTGCGCGCCCAAAGTACCAGATGGTAGGAGTGTTTAGTTTGGAGCTGGCCCGCCTATACGGGTATCTCTATCAGCAGGGAGACAAACACTACAGTATTGTACATGCGTTGGATGGGTATGATGAACTCTCCCTTACCGGTGCTGCCAAAGTGATTACCAACAGTAGGGAGTACTACCTTAGCCCAACCGATTTTCACCTTCCCGTACTTCAAGCTACCGAATTATATGGAGGCGAAACCGTGCAAGCCTCGGCTGCTATTTTTATGGATATCCTGCAAGGCAAGGGCACGGAAGCCCAGCAGAACGTAGTCTGTGCCAATGCCGCTTTGGCTATTGCCACTGCTACCTCCTGTACCTTGGAGGAGGCCCTTGCAAAAGCCCGTGAATCATTGGCTTCGGGGAGTGCACTACAAAGCCTTCAGCAACTCATAGACTGTACCAACCCATGACGATCTTAGATACCATAACCGCATACAAGCAAGAGGAAGTAACTGCCAAACAGAAGGTCTTGCCCGTGGAAGTCCTTCAGCAAAGTAGCTTTTACAAGGCATCTTGTACTCCCTTTGCCGCAAGTGTGAGAACAGGTGTTGGCATCATTGCCGAACACAAACGGCGCTCCCCCAGCAAGCAGGTCATTAATGATCAAGTATCCTTACCTGAAGTAGTGCAAGGGTATGAAAAAGCAGGTGCCAGTGCCCTCTCTATTTTAACAGACACCAGATTCTTTGGGGGCTCCTTAGACGACCTTGCATTGGCGAAAGCACATACTTCCCTTCCGTTGCTTCGGAAGGAGTTTATCATAGATCCTTACCAAGTGCATGAAAGCAAAGCCTATGGGGCAGATGCCTTGTTGCTGATTGCCGCTTGTCTTTCTTCCGAAGCATTAAAGGACCTTTCCCAACTGGCAAAGGAATTGGGGTTGGACGTACTCGTGGAAGTACACAATGCTTCCGAGTTGGAAAAGTGCCTACTCCCTTCCGTGGATCTGATTGGGGTAAACAACCGTAACCTGAAAACCTTTGAAGTATCTATTGATACGAGTAAGGAGCTCGCCCATTGCATCCCTTCAGACTATGTGAAAATATCTGAAAGTGGTATACAGGACCCCCAAACCGTGCGCATCTTAATGGACTATGGCTACCAAGGATTCCTGATGGGGGAATACTTTATGAAGCATGCCAATCCCGGTAAAGCCTTAAGTGAATTTATACAACTGCTGCCATGAAACCCGCCCTTAAAATATGTGGTATGAAGTATAATACCGATGCAGTCGCTGACTTGGCCCCAGCCTATTTGGGCTTTATCTTTTATGAGGGGAGCAAGCGTAATTTTGAAGGCCCCATGCCCGTACTCCCAGAGGAGATTCAGAAAGTGGGAGTGTTTGTGCAGGCGTCGGTGGAAGAGATTCTGGAAAAGGTACACACCTATTCCTTAAACGTAGTACAATTGCATGGTGGGGAGGACGAAACGTATGTAGCACAACTTCAGGAGGCACTACCGAACGTAAAACTATGGAAGGTATTTCATGTAGGGGAGACTTTCAATTTTGCACAACTAGAGCCTTTTGAACCCCTGGTGGATGCCTTTTTACTGGATACCCAAGGAACGACCTTGGGGGGTACGGGCAAACGTTTCAATTGGAAGGTGCTTGAGCAGTACACAACTACCAAACCTTTGGTATTAAGCGGGGGGATTGGCCCAGCGCATCTTTCAGCCATACAGGAATTAATGACAACGTACAACCTACCCATTCACGCCATTGATGTGAACAGTAAGTTTGAACATAGACCCGGTGAAAAAGATACCACCCTTTTAAAACAATTTATAGATGGATTATAATGTAGACGCCAACGGATATTACGGAAACTTCGGTGGGGCCTTTGTCCCAGAAATGCTGTATCCCAACCTTCAGGAATTACGGGAGCAGTATACCACCCTACTTTCCGAAGCGGGATTCCAACAGGAATTTGCCCAATTGCTCAAGGATTATGTGGGACGCCCCACCCCTTTGTACCATGCCCAGCGCCTTTCTGAGCGCTATGGGGCCAACATCTACCTAAAACGGGAAGACCTCTGCCATACGGGTGCCCATAAAATAAACAATACCATAGGGCAGATCCTTTTGGCCCAACGCATGGGCAAACAGCGCATCATTGCCGAAACCGGTGCCGGACAACATGGGGTGGCCACGGCCACGGTCTGCGCGCTTATGGGGATTGAGTGCGTGGTGTATATGGGTAGGGTAGATATGGAACGGCAAGCTCCCAACGTGGCCCGTATGAAAATGTTGGGCGCTACGGTGGTTCCTGCCACCAGTGGTAGTGAAACCTTAAAGGATGCTACCAATGAAGCCATACGCGATTGGATTAACAATCCTACCAACACCCATTACATCATTGGCAGTGTAGTGGGCCCTCATCCCTATCCCGATATGGTGACGCAGTTTCAGAAGGTGATTTCTGATGAGATTGTACAACAATTACAGGAGTTGGGTATATCGCAGCCTAATTACCTCATTGCCTGTGTGGGTGGTGGCAGCAATGCCGCCGGGGCTTACCATGCCTACCTCCACAACGAAGAAGTACAGCTTATTGCAGTGGAAGCCGCTGGAAAAGGCATTGACAGTGGGGAAAGCGCAGCCACTTCTGTATTGGGAAGCCCCGGGATTATCCATGGAAGCAAAACCCTGTTGATGCAAACCGAAGATGGACAGATTACCGAGCCCTACTCTATTTCGGCGGGGCTGGACTACCCAGGGGTAGGCCCCTTACATGCCCATTTGCATGAAACCGGGAGGGCCCGATTCCTATCTGTGACCGATGCGGAAGCCATGCAAGCCGGATTGGAACTGTGCCAATTGGAGGGTATTATCCCCGCCATAGAGAGCAGTCATGCCTTGGCCGTTTTGGGCACCATGCAATTTCATGCCAACGATACCGTGGTAGTGAACTTAAGCGGCCGTGGTGATAAAGACCTTGACACCTATATTGATTATTTTAAGCTGTAATTATGAACCGTATCCTTCAGACCCTTCAGCAAGATAAAAAACTACTCTCCATCTACTGCACCGCAGGCTATCCTAGCCTACACGATACCGTTCCTGTCTTGGAAGCCTTGGAAGCCAGTGGGGTGGACCTGATTGAAATTGGCTTGCCTTTTAGCGATCCCCTAGCCGATGGCCCCACCATACAAGCCAGTGCCACCCGAGCCTTACAAAACGGCATGACTACCTCCCTCCTCTTTGAGCAATTGGAAGGGGTACGGGAACGCGTACAACTCCCCTTGATCCTGATGGGGTATTTTAATCCGGTGCTGCAATACGGCGTGGAAGCTTTTTGTAAACGCTGTGCGGAAGTGGGCATAGATGGGTTGATCCTTCCAGACCTTCCTGCGGAAGTGTACGTGGAGGAATACCAAACCCTCTTTGAACAATACGGGTTGTTGAATATCTTCCTTATCACCCCACAGACCACCATAGAGCGCATTCGGTATATGGATAAGCATACGGGTGGGTTTTTGTATATGGTGAGTACTGCTAGCACTACGGGAAAGAAAGGGAGTTTTGGCAGTGCCCAGACCGATTATTTTAAACGGATTGATGCGATGGGGCTTCAGCATCCACAATTGGTGGGCTTTGGGATACATGACCAGCAAACCTTTGCACAGGCTACGCAATATGCCCAAGGCGCCATTGTGGGAAGTGCGTATATTCAATTCCTAGCGGAACAGCCTGTTGCCAAGACGAAGGAATTTATTGAACAATTTCGTTAAAGGAGTTAGTAGTTATTATATATTGATTATTGTTATTTTTTATTTCTTATGAATCGCGCGGTAGCGATGCGTTGGCATTAGAAATGTCTTATACAATGGGCACGCTTTACAAAAGCGCGCCAGCAGACTTGCAGTTAAGCAAGTGATTTATTATCTTATTGATTCAGCTAAAAAAACAAAACTATGGGAAAAGGCGATAAGAAAACCAAACGCGGAAAGATCATACGAGGCTCCTACGGAAAGGTTCGGCTACGGAAAAAGAAGAAGCGAGAGAATATAAAAAAGTGAATGGTGAGTGGTGAGTAGTGAATGGTGAGATTTTAGACGTGAATAGTGAAGCGTTGTTGTTTATTATTTATTGTTATTGTTTATTGATTATTTGGGTGTTGGAGGCACTAGTCAGGAGTTAGGAGTGAGAAGTTAGAAGTGAGACGTGTTGAAAGTTGAAAGTTGCAGGTTTAAATGGAAACAGGAGTCAGGAGGCAAGAGTCAGGACAGTGAAGCGTGAGAGGTGAAATGTGAGAAGTTAGAAGTGAGACGTGAAACGTGTTGAAAGTTAAAAGTTGCAGGTTGGGGGTTAGAGGTATTGCCCGTGCGGCAGGCTGGCACCTTCGCTAAAAAGGTATACTATACCTTTTCTTAACGCTCGGTCCTGTTTATTGATTATTGTTATTTTTTATTTCTTATGAACCACGCGAAAGATTAGCGCGGTAGCGTAGAGTTAAGGGATGAGTACTTTGAATGGTTTTTGTTGATAGGTGTTGGAAGTGGCTAGTAGGATATAGAGTCCGTTGGGGAGGGTTTCCAAGTTGCACTGCAGTGATGCGGCCCCTTGGTGGTTTAGTTGTTGCAGCTTGCGCCCTTGCAAGCTAAAGATTTCAAGGCTGGCTACATTCTGGGCGTTTCGGAGTTCGTAGGTACTTGCTTCGGTTTGAATTAGGATAAGCTTATCCATGGGGTTCCCTACCTCTTTTCGGTCTAAAATAATATTCGGTTTACAGGCATCTATGGAATCTAGGTTGGAATAGAACAGTTCCCCGTTTTTAAAGAAACAACTTAGGTGCCCTACCCCATTGATATTGGGCTCTCCGCCCGGCGCATTGAGAAGGCTTAAGGAACCTACCCCTTCTATCCACACGGCATTGGTATTCCCAACGGTATTGGAGGGCGTGGGGGAAAGGTAAAAATGGTCATAGTTGGCCCCATCTACCAAAGGCCTGGGGATAATGGAGTCTACTTGATAATAGCCTGCTTCCGACGGAAAGGGGGAAATAGGGTTCTGCATATTGATGGAATCCCCCACTTCCAGTGAAAAGTCGTATAGTAGTTTTTCATCTGCGGTAGTGGTCTCCACAAAATTGAGGTATACTTTCTTTTGTGCCACCTCTTCGCGCAACAGGAATTTACGGGAGATGTAGTGGTACCCATCCAGGATCTTATAGGTTTTACCGTCTACCAGGGTATCGCCATCTGTATAGTAGGTATCTGTGGTGCAGCCAAAGAAACAGGCGGTTACCTGCCATTCGTTATAGGTATCCAGAACGGGGGTGTACTGCGCCCATGAGAGGGCCGGACAAAGGAATAGCAAGAGGAACCATTGTTTCATAGCGTATATTTTGGTTTAAAACTAATGAATTGGGGAGTGAAATGCAAAAGGGGTACTATCGTATTATCTATTGTTTATTGTTATTATTTATTTGGGTGTTGGAGGCACGAGTCAGGATGGGGAAGGTGAAAAGTTAGTAGTTAGTAGTGAGACGTTAAACGTGAAGCGTTGCAGGTATGGAGATATTGCCCGCGCGGCAGGCTGGCCCCTTCGCTAAAAAGGCATACTATGCCTTTTCTTTACGCTCGGTCCGGTTGAAATGGAAACAGGAGTCAGGAGGCAGGAGTCAGGACTGTGAAGCGTGAAACGTGAGACGTGAAGGTTATTGTTTATTTTTTATTGTTATTGTTTATTGATTATTGTTATTGATTATTGGGAGTTTGGAAGCACGAGTCACGAATCACAAGTCAGGACGGGGAAAGGGGAAGCGTGAGAGGTGAAACGTAAGACGTGAAGCGTGAAGCGTTGCAGGTATGGAGATATTGCCCGCGCGGCAGGCTGGCCCCTTCAAAGGGGGAAGTACCTTTTAGGGACTCCTAACTATTAACTTTTCACTACTAACTACTAACCCATCACTAACCCCCGAGTGGGGTATAAGTGGACTATAAGTGGGAGTAAACCCGAAGTAAAGCCGAAGTAGTAGGGGGTAAAAATTAGGTTGAAATGAGCCGAAATGTTAAAATTGTAGGAATTTGGCTTCCAATTATTGGCTTTTT
>CAZBWO010000014.1:0-91896 GCA_964495885.1 uncultured Alteromonas sp.
TTACATAAAAGCCTATTTTTAATATTTTCTGGTTCACTTAATTGTTGCCAACGGTCTTGGCTATCCCTCTGGCGGCGTTTGGGCGGCAGATTCGGCAGTCCGCGTTTTGCGGAGCGAAAGCGGGAAGTCCCCAAGTCTACTTGGGGACGTGCGAATCAGCTAGCGATGGGGCCGCCTTTGAGGACCATTCCGTTTAGTTTTTAGTTTCTTTAAAGTTAAGAATTTTCAATTTACCAAAATGCGCTCGCTTGGGGATAGCCGTTGTTGTGGTTAGTTTATTTTTTTCAGTTTGTCTAGTTTGATAAGGAATATTGCAACTAATCCGATAACTGCCAATAGTCGAGATATAAACAATCCCATATTATACCATCCATATATTTTCACAAAATCTAAAGTTTCCAGTCTTTCCTCTGTTATTAAATTCGCAGAATAGTATCCAAACATCCTGTTTGTAATCAGATATAGAACCAAGATAATTGATCCCATTAAAAAGAATTTCTTCTTTGGAAATTTATCAAGATATATTCCTGTTGATTTTGAAGAAGTTTTAATTTTTTTAAGTAATAAATAAATAGCCAAAGCATAGGTTGCTAATATTAAAATTAAGATTAGATATATAATAATATCAGAAGAAAGGTTTAATTCAATCAGTAGTACAAAATATCCGAAAGTGATAAAATATAGAATTGAATCGATAGCCTTTACCACAATAAAGCCGAATATTAACCAAAGAACTAAAAGGAGGTTTTCTCTGCTCATTTTATAAATTAACCACAACGTTCTTGTATAATTACCCAGCTAAGGGAATTTGGAAAATAAAGATAGTAAAAAGAACTGACTTTGACGCGTGAGCGTCTGTGTCCGAAGGACACAAAACCTTAGTTGGAATTATACGGTGTTAGCTGTTGTTATTTTTATCAACTTCTTCGTCTACCATTCTATCGATTTCCTCATCTGTAATATCTCCATACCATTCTTCTGTATCAACATCAAATTCTTCCATCTCATAGTTATTAGATGGGAAATCACTACTTATTTCATAAAATATTTTGGTTTCAAAAGGAAATGTTTCGTGTAAATCCAAACCGTCTCCCTCACGTCTTTCTTTTTTCGAACCATATTCCAATGTAAAATGAATGTCTCCAAGAACTTCTACTATTATAGAACTCTGATTAATTTCTATTATATGATATTCAGATATTTCGCTATACTCAAGTGAATGGTGAGGTGCAAGCATATCAACATTCTCATAGAAGTTAGAAATTACTCCGTCAATCATATGTTCTTCAATCTTCCCATCTAAAAATTGTTTCAAATCATCTCTGTAAGATTCAATTCGTTTAGCAAAAGTTTTAAACTCGGTTAGTACTTTTGTACTCATATCATCAATCTCCTCGTCTTTTAAATCAAAAGATTCTGGATTTATATGAGTGTATTTACTTAATGAATCGATAGTTTTTTTAAGAGATTTTACTTCTTCATTAAGTTCGGCTGAATCAAGTCCCAAATCATCAAGAATTTCGTCATTTATTCCACCTTGAATTGCATATTTTATTCTTTGGGTTCTTGTAGGTTGTCCATTTTCAGTTATCACTTCAAACCACTCACATTCTTTCACATTTTCATCAGGTGCCAATCGATGTAAAAAGTGTCGAGATAACTCTCTAATACTATAAGCAAAATTGTTATAACGCAATTTATTTCCTTTGTCATTAAGATTATAAATTGCAGACTCGAATAGTTTATTTTCGAACTCAGAAGACAATATTTTCTTGATTTGGTCTATCATTTTGTTTTAATAACAGCTAACTTGTTATATCATCACTTTTATGCGCGTTATCCCCTCTCAAAAAGGGGATAACGTGAACTTTTAATGATCTTTATCCAGGAAGCTTCCCCCAGAAACTCCCCCCAAGATACCAAAAAAAAGTACATTTATACTGAGTCTATGCTGACCTCAAGCTGACTTTAAGCTGACCCTCATCCCAGTTATACTGCAGTATCCTCCCATATTCACCCCAATTATCTCACATACAACTCCCATACACCCCTTACACAACCCTCACTCACCTTCATAAATCCACCCAACTATATCTACTTTTGACTTTTACATTTTACATTTGATATTTTACATTCCCTAACCCCAACCTTCAACTTTCAACCTGCAACCTGCAACCTGCAACGCTTCACGTCTAACGTTTCACGTCTTACCTCTCACCACTCACTCCCCAAACAAATCTTTTCCATAGCGACTGCGTACCGACTCCAAAGCGACTCCAAAGCGACTCAATGTCGACTCCATAGCGACCCTCATCCTAGTCACAGTGCGGTATCGCCTTACTTCCACCCTACACCCCTCACACGCACCTCCCATACAACCTCCATACAGGGGTTAGTTAAGGGTTAGTAGTTAGTAGTTAAAAGCCAAACACAATCCTTTTGTCATTCCGGGCGTAAGACCCGGAATCCATTATACCTTCTCCATTAAAGTAGATGCCGCATCAAGTGCGGCAAGACAAAAAGGGTTCTGAGGACACCTTTAACAAATAAACAAGCCTGCCGCGCTGGAGATTCTTTACGGTGTTCGGAATGACAACCCACCCCGTCAGCCCTTCAGGCTGCCACCCCTCCCTAACTAGGGTGGGGAGCCTTTTCCTTTGTATCATTCTCGTTTACATAACCACTTCCCCCTTCGAAGGGGGATTGAGGGGGATGTTTTTCTAACTCCTAACTACAAACTCTTCGCCTATCACGTCCTGACTCGTGACTCGTGACTCGTGCATCAAACTCCCAATAAACAATAACAATAAAAAATAATCAATCCCCCACTACTCATTAACCATCACCGTCACCTGCACGGGCCTGCCCTCATTGGTATAACTTTTGGGCGTTACCGTCACCACCACATTATTCCCCTTCGCATCGGTATACCGAAATACAATCCCATCGCCCTGTTTTTTATATGAATGGGTAATGGTATAGCAGTGGTCCACATTGTTAGAGTCCAACCAAGTCTGGGTGGGGAGGTAGCGGTGGCTGCATATAATCCCAATATGGTACAGTTGTTCCCCACTAAAACGGTGGTCAAACAAACTACGGGGCAGGGTAAACAGCCCATCCAAACGTACGCCCCCACTGGGCAACGGGGACTCCTTGCCTTTGTAATAGCCCTCTATGGAAACGTCCTGCCCGTTGGTAGAGTTGTTGCGGGTGAAGATAGACCCATAGTCACAATAGGCCTTTTCAGAAGGTTCCAGCTTTTGCCCAGGCAATAGGATCTTTATTTTCTGGGGATTGATATACGTGCTGAAGGGATACACCTCCTGGGTAGTGGTGTTCCCCGTTTTTTGTTCCGAATTGTTCCCCCCGCCTTGGTACATCCTGCGCTTAAAAGCAGACCATCCTTCGCCTTTCTGCGGAATGCCCACACCATTGTGGCTCCCAAAATAATACTGCAGCACATACTTGCCCATTTCCTGCTGATTGTCAACTAGAAAGGACTTAATGTACTCATTTAGTTTACTGGCCTCCACCGGAATCTTCATGACAAAGTTGGAATAATGATGGAAATCGGTTTCCAGTAGATCCTGTAGTTTTTGCTTTAAGAAGGCTTGCTGTTGGGGGTGGCCCTTTAGTTTCCCCTCAAAAGAAAGCCAATACTCCGCAAGCACGGTAGGTGGCCGTTCGCCTGCAGCAATGGCCTCATAATAATCTTCCTCCAACCCCCGAAGTTCAGGAATCCCACTGTAGTTTTCCGGAACTTGCGAAAAGAGATTCAAGCCCAGTAAAAGGATCAAAAGGAAATAGGGGTACTTCATAGCAATGATTTATGAAGTGCAAAGGTAATTACGTAAGCGTAAAGATAGCCATTCCCATCAATTATGCAATAGGTGTTGAAAGTTACAGGTTACAGGTTAGTAGTTAATAGTTAGTAGTTAAGGGTTAAGAGTGAGCAAATAAGAGTCCGTGCGAAGCACGGCAACCCTTCGGTGCAAAATATGCGAAGAAAAGCTCCGAGATTCAGGAACGAAGTGACGCGGAGTTTTCGAGCGGTTTTTGCCAATGGCAAAAAATTTCTCAGCGAAGTGCCCTTTTCTTTGGTTCTTTCTTTTGGGCAATGCAAAAGAAACGAACAAGAGGAACTTGGTGCGCCTAGATTTTTTTGTTTCTTTTTTCATCAATGGAAAAAAGAAAGGAAAGAAAAGAATAGAAAAAAAGAATGTTCATAACCTGTCAACCCGTCACAACACAACCGTATTTTCCTACAAATCAACACAATAATCAACCAAAGAAGGCACATAAAACCCGTACGAATCCTCTTACGGTGTCCCATGGGTGTTGCACGGGTGTTCCATGAGTGTCTCGGGTATATAGTAGGGAGGTCCTACCATACCGTCATATTGGCAGTATTAAGAAGAAATAATCAATAAATAATAGCAATAAATAGGACCAAGCGTAAAGAAAATGTCCAGTGGACATTTTTAGCGAAGGGGCCAGCCTGCCGCGCTGGCAATATCTCCATACCTTCAACGCTTCATGTCTTTACGTCTCACGTCTCACGCTTCAATGTCCTGATTCGTGGTTCATGGCTCGTGCATCCAATAACCAATACTCAATGAATACTAGCAACAGATAATAGCAATAAATAATAACAATAGATAATAAAAAATAACCCTAGCTTACTCGCCAATAATATGCAGTTCCGTAAAGTTCTTGTCAACCACCAAAGAGGTATTCCCATTTACTTTCAGCTTGTCTAGTGAGGTATTTTTATTATCCACCTCAATGGCCTTAATGGTAAAAGGCAAACGCTTCAGGTCCATTTTAAACTTGGTATACGGCGTGGTATATTTCCCTTCCTTATGTTGGGTGATGATAAGCTCTTTGCGGTTTCCGGTGAGTTTAAAGCTACGCATGCTAAATCGGCCCTTACGGTAGTCATACCCATCATGGGCATCTTCGTACAAATAGGAGACTTCCTTGCCTTTTTTGTAGTACACTTCCAGTTCCACCTCGTCAAATTCCTTTTCGCCCACATACTGTTGTACGGGATACTTCGGAATAACCCCTCCTTCCTTCACAAACATTGGGATGGTATCAATATCGGCATCTACCCAAAGCTCCTTGCCGCCTTCCACCACCTCGTGGGTCCAGTAATTGTACCAGCGGCCACGAGGGATGTACATGCGCCGTCCTTTGGAGTGGGGTTCCAGTATCGGACAAACAAGTAGGTGATCCCCAAATAGGAATTCGTCGGTTCTATAATAGGTTTGATGGTCTTCTTGGTCAAATAATACCAATGGGCGCACCATTGGGGTGCCTTCGGAAACATACTGCTGAAACGCCGTGTAGATGTACGGCAACAACTTATACCGAAGCTCAATAAACTTCCGTACAATATTGGTCACGTTTTCATCAAAGGACCAAGGCTCTTGATCGCCGTGGTCTCCCGAAGAGTGTACCCTACAGAAAGGATGGAAGATCCCCAACTGTATCCAACGGGTAAAGAGTTCGCCAGTAGGCTGCTCTGCAAAGCCACCAATATCGGTGCCTATAAAGCTCATCCCACTAATGGCCATACGCTGTATCTGCTGGTTCGCAATCCAGAGGTGCTCCCAACTGGCCACATTGTCCCCAGTCCAGGAGCTGCTATAACGCTGCGTTCCAGAATAGGCCGCCCGTGTAATCACAAACGGACGCTTAGGATAGACATATTTCTTTAGACCATCGTAGGTAGCCCGTGCCATTTGCATTCCGTAGACGTTGTGCGCTTTACTGTGGCTACAGTAGTTGCCATCATAATTATGCCGTACATCCAACGGAAAAGTCTTCGTGGGTACCTCCATTACGGCTGGTTCGTTCATGTCGTTCCATACACCCATGATCCCAATATCGCTAATGAGTTCCTTGTAAAGTCCGCTCCACCATTCCCGTACCTTGGGATTGGTAAAGTCTGGGAAATTACATTCCCCTGGCCATACCTTACCACGCATGAGAGGTCCATCGGCACGCTTACAGAAATAATCGTTTTCCAAGGCTTCTTGATAGACCCAATAATCTTTGTCTATCTTAATCCCCGGATCAATAATGGCAACGGTTTTAAACCCTTGGGCTTCCAAATCGCTCACCATGCCCTTAGGGTCTGGAAAGTAGTCTTTATTCCACGTAAAGCAACGCCAGCCTTCCATATAGTCAATATCTAGATAGATGGCATCGCAGGGTATTTGCAATTCCCTGAACTTACTGGTCACTTCCCGTACATTGCTTTCAGGGTAGTAGCTCCACTTACTTTGGTGGAACCCCAACGCCCAAAGCGGCGGAAGTTCCGGTTTTCCGGTAAGATCCGTATAGCTGGTCACAACTTCGTTCATTTCGGGACCGTAGAAGAAATAATAGTTCATTTCCCCGCCCTGTGCCCAGAAACTGGTCACATTACGGCGTTCCTGCCCAAAATCAAAGAAGGTCCTAAAGGTATTGTCAAAGAAGATTCCGTAGGAGACATTGTCATGCAGCCCAATATAAAACGGAATGGCCTTATAGAGTGGGTCGCGGTCCTTTCCAAAGGCATACTCATCGGTCACCCAATTCTGGAAACGCTTTCCTTTCAGGTTAAAATGCGAAGGTTTATCGCCCAGCCCGTAGTAGCATTCCATTTTCTGCTCCATCTTGCTCATCTTCACGATATCGCTTCCGTGCTCATAGCTGTATTCCCAGTGGAAACCAATTTCGTCTTGGATGATTAGGTTGCCCTGTACATCGTAGATGGTTTTCCGCATGTTGGCTTTATCAATATGTAGGGCTAGCTTGGCGGTTCTAATAATGAATTCCTCCTTCTCTTCAGTATACTCCAAATGGTTGTACCCGCGTACGGCATCTTCGTCTATCGCATAGCTGAAGTCATTGGGGAAACTACCTTCGGTATTGTAACGGAAGCGAAGCACGCTATCACGAATGACCGTGATTTGCAGTTGTACTTCGTTTTCGGCGGTAATTAGGAATTTATCTTTGTCTTTGGTAAACGTCTTAATGGCTTGGGGAAACTGGTTCCCCTTATGTTCCAATTCGGTATTAATGATCATAGTTCGTGCGTCAAATTATCGGTAAATACAAAAGAAGTGTTTTCCGCAGAAAGCAAAGCTATTGAAACCAACTCATTCAAAAAAGTAATCAACAATCGAAATCGATTTCGTTAACTATTTCCCTTAGACTGAACCCTTTTCAAGGCTAACATCCCCAAAGGAGGGAGGTTGAGGAGTACAGATTGGTCTCTATATTGCCATTCCTTGGCTTCTGCGGTATATTGCTTTTTTAATTTATAATTGCTTCCACCGTATGTTGGTTCATCACTGTTGAAAATAAGCTTGTAGGTGCCTTCCTTCGGAACGCCAATACGGTAGTCCTCACGGGGGATAGGGGTCATATTGCAGACCACAATCACATCATCCTTTTCGTCCTTTCCTTTACGGATATAGGAAATCACCGAGTTTTCGGCATCGTTGTAATCAATCCATTGAAACCCTTCCGAAGAAAACTGCTTTTCATACAAGCCCGGTTGTTTTTGGTACATCGCGTTCAAATCACTTACCAATTGCTGAATCCCTTGGTGTACGGGGTAATCCAATACATGCCAATCCAAACTCTGCTGAAAGTTCCATTCTTCGCCCTGCCCGAACTCTCCACCCATAAAGAGTAGCTTAGCGCCTGGGTGGGTGTACATGTAACTGTACAATAGTCGCAAGTTGGCAAAGCGCTGCCATTCATCGCCCGGCATGCGGTAGAGGAGGGAGTTTTTTCCGTAGACTACTTCATCATGACTCAACGGAAGCATAAAGTTTTCAGTAAAGGCATACGTCATACTGAAGGTAAGGTCGTTTTGGTGGTGTTTCCTATAAATAGGCTCCTTTTTGAAGTACTCCAGGGTATCGTGCATCCATCCCATCATCCACTTCATACCAAAGCCGAGTCCGCCCAAATAGGTGGGCTTGGAGACCATGGGGAAGGAGGTAGATTCTTCGGCTATGGTTTGTATCCCTTCAAAACTGCTATAGACTTCCTCGTTGAGTTCCTTCAGAAAGGAAATAGCATCCAGGTTTTCCCTTCCTCCAAACTCGTTGGGTTCCCATTCGCCGTCTTCACGGGAATAGTCTAAATACAACATAGAGGCCACGGCATCTACCCGTAATCCGTCTGCATGGTAAAGGTCTAACCAGAATACGGCATTGCTAATAAGGAAGGCGCGTACTTCGTTTCTTCCGTAGTTAAAAATGAGACTTTTCCAATCGGGATGATAGCCTTTGCGTTTATCTGGGTGCTCGTAGAGGTGGGTGCCGTCAAAAAAGCCCAGTCCGTGGGCATCTTCTGGGAAGTGGGAGGGGACCCAATCTAAGATGACCCCAATACCATTTTTATGCAATTCGTCTACCAGCAACATAAAATCCTGTGGTTTCCCAAAGCGGGAGGTAGGCGCAAAGTATCCCGTGAGTTGGTACCCCCATGAAGGATCATACGGATACTCCATAATGGGCATGAACTCTACGTGGGTAAAATTCATTTTCTTTACATAAGCCGTAAGTTCCTTGGCCAATTCTACATAGGTGAGTGACCTATTTTCCTTGGCATTCCATTTCCAGGAAGCTAAATGCACTTCATAGACAGAATACGGCTGGTCTAACTGATTCTTTTTCTTTCGGGCTTTCATCCACGCGGCATCCTTCCAACTATAGTCTAAATCCCAAACCACACTGGCGGTCATGGGTGGATGTTCACAGCGAAGTGCAAAGGGATCTGCTTTTTCGGTTTTAATATCGTTATGGTGGGAATGGATCTTATACTTGTACTTGTCCCCTTTCTGTACCCCGGGGATAAATCCTTCCCAAATACCACTCTCATCCCAGCGTACATTAAGGGAATGCTCGCCTTCAATCCAATAATTAAAATCCCCAATCACAGAAACACTCTTCGCAGAGGGAGCCCATACAGCAAAATAGACGCCTTTTTCGCCATCTACTTCCAAAAGGTGGGCACCTAATTTCTCATACAACCGAAAATGCTTTCCGGCTTTAAAGAGGTTAATGTCAAATTCAGTAAAGAGGCTGTGCGGAATAACTTTGCTCATAGGGATTGGGTTAGTCTAGTTTCATAATGGAGGCAATGCCTTCTAGGGGAATAACGGCCCATAGCGGACGGGCATTCATTTCGTAGCCTAGTTCGTAAACGGCTTTCTCCAACATGGAATATTTTAATACGTAGGTACGTTCTTGGTTGTAACCAATATTGATATTGGCATGCTGAATGGTCTGGGTATAGGTTTCCAAAAAGACCCCAATAAAGTAGCGGTACAGTAATTCCCCTGCTTCAAATAGGGTTTCCATTTCCTGCGGATAGTTATCGCCATTATTGAAAATGGTCGCGTATATCGCATAATGAAACGACCGAAATAATCCGGCAACGTCCTTCAAAGGCGGTTGTTTTACTTTTCGGTCACGGATGGTGCTTTCGGGTTCGCCTTCAAAATCCAGGATATAGAAATCGTGATCCTTCACGAGGATTTGTCCCAAATGGTAATCACCATGCACCCTAAGCCGTTCTCCTTTCAGTTTGGTCCAATCAAAATCAAGGAATCGTTTTCTAATTTCGTTTTTCTGCTCTAAAAATTGCTTGGCCAAGTCTAGGGTAAGGCCTTCCAGTTTGTGTAAATTGTTTTCTACGGTATTGAGACGATTCTGAAACTGATACAACAACCTATTTTTTAACCATACCTCATAATCCCCATTAAATCGCTCTGGTGCAAAGGCGGTTTCTTCAAATTCAGAACCAAGGGCAATGTGCATTTCTGCGGTACGCAACGCCAATTGCTTCAAGTCTTGAAATAGTTTCAGTCCGGCCCAATCAATAATCTCAGGCGGCACATCCTGAATCCTCAACCGTTCAAACATCTTAATTTTGGGCAGTTGGGATAATTTAATGTTTTTCCGCTCCAGCGTATGAAATACATTATCTATCTGGTTCAGCATATATTCCCAGGCATCCCCTTGATTGGGGACGAGTTCCTGCATAAGCCCAATCGTGGTGATAATGTTTTCGGTATCCTTAATATTGATACTGCCCCAATAGGCAGGCGTGTTTTGAAACCCTTTTTTATCAGACAGAAAGCGCGACATTTCATAATCTGGGTTTTTGGTAGAATATATCCTTCGGAAGAATTTCAGCACACAGGCATCATTGATGATGATTGAGGTGTTGCTCTGTTCCAGTCCCATGAAACGGGAAGATTTATATTCTGTTTCCGAAAAACTTTCCCCTTTATGGTATTGTACGCGGGTGGTATCAATGGGATTGGCGGTGAGGATACGTTCAAAGACCAATTTCCGGAAGGCTTCCAAATTGATGGCATCAATGATATAACCATCTACTTTGTTGATATTCACTTGAAGAATACGTTCTTCCTTGGCAAAATCTTCATCGGTTACGAAGGCGATGGGAAGGAAATAGTGCTGATAAAAAGCTTCCACAAAATTTACTTCCAGAATAAGCCCATAATAGACTTCTTCTTTCTGCTGGATTCTAAAATATTCGGTAAGCTCTATGTATTTTAATTTACTGGACTTCCCTCCATACCATCTTTGCTTTACGATATATTCTTCCAATACTTCAGAAAGGAACATTTTCAAAAAACCTTGGTCTTCCATGAGGGTTTCCCATGTAGCGGTAAATTTGGAAGGGGATTTCATTTTGGAAGTATCCAGTTTGGCCATGACTATTTATGTATTTTAAAAAGATGAAAGGGTAGTACAGGATGTAACTCCACAAAATTCCATTCCTTATCCCAATGGTAGCTACTTTGGGTGATAAGGTCTTCTACCCTTATACGGTGTCCAGCTCCAATCCCTAATTGTGCCAATGGAAGTTGTACATGTCCGTTCTGACTATAATACGGATCTAGGCTAACAATACAAATCAATTCGCTTTCCTGCTGCTCATCGTATTTGTAATAGGCCAATAAGTTGTCGTTTTCTATTGAAAGAAACTGAATATTGTTGGTCTGCTGAAGGGCTTTGTGCTCTTTCCGTAAATGGTTTATTTTCCCCATAAGGGTGGTGAGCTTGTTCTCTGCATTCCAGTTCCAGTGCCTTGTCTGAAATTTTTCAGAGTCTAGGTATTCTTCTTTTCCGGGAAGTGCAGCTCCTTGAAGGTACTCAAACACAGGGCCGTATACACCCGTATTGGATGAAAGGGTAGCTGCTAGGAAATACCGTTGTAAGTACACAGATTCCTGACTGCTTTGTAGTGCCCACGGATTGATATCTGGGGTGTTGGGCCAGAAATTAGGTCGGAAGAAATACCGCTGGTCTGATTGGGTAAGCTCTGTAAGGTACTCTATTAATTCATGTTTACTGTTTCGCCAAGTGAAATAGGTATAGGATTGCGTAAAGCCTTGTTTGGCTAATTGGTGCATAACCTTCGGGCGGGTGAATGCTTCGGAAAGGAAGAGCACATCTGGGTGTTTTTTCTTTACTTCGGCGATAAGCCAACCCCAGAAATAAAAGGGCTTTGTATGTGGATTATCTACTCTAAACACTTGAATTCCGAAGTTTTCAACCCAATAAAGTGCAGTATCCAACATTTCTTTCCAAAGGTTTTTCCAGTCGGTGCTTTCAAAATAAATAGGAAGAATATCCTGGTATTTTTTGGGTGGATTTTCAGCATATTGTACCGTGCCATCCGGTCGCCATTTAAACCATTCAGGATGTGTTTTCACCCATGGATGGTCTGGTGCTGCTTGTAGGGCAAAGTCCATGGCTATTTCAATATTCAGTTCCTTCGCTTTTTCTACCAAGCGTTTAAAGTCTTCTTCCGTTCCCAGTTGCGGGTGTATTGCTTTATGCCCACCTTCCTTTGAACCAATTCCCCAGCAGGAGCCTACATCATCTGGTTGTGCAGTAGTCGTGTTGTTTTTTCCCTTTCGGTGGACTTCACCAATGGGGTGAATGGGAGGGAAGTAGAGCGTATCAAATCCCATTTTAGCAACTCTTGGAAGCAGTAGTTCACAATCTTTAAACGTGCCATGCTGGCCTTCTGTTTGGGAAGCCGATCTTGGAAAGAATTCATACCAAGTACTAAATCTAGCTTTCAGTCGGTCGCAATACGCAGGAAGTGGAATGCTCTCGTTGGCAAGATGCTTTTCTGGATATTTTGCAAAAAGGTGGTGTAGTTTTTCGGAAACCGCTTCGGAAATTGCTTGATCGTATTTTGAATTATCTTTAAATAAGTCTGCAAGGGATAACAAGTAATTTTTTTCTGTTTCCGAAGCCTTTTCAGCTATCTGCTTCGCATATTCTGCACCTTCCAGTAATTCTGAAGTCACACGCTGTCCATCGGCTATTTTACGTTCAATGCCATGTTGCCAATTTAAAGCGTAATCTATCCAAGCTTCAATTTTATACGTATAAAAACCCTGTTTCGTGACTTGGAAACTTGCTCCCCAAGAATCGTTTTCCAAAGGAGTCATTCTAACTTCCTTCCAAGTCCGTTCTTTCTCATGCTTGAAAAGAAGACTAGCAGCAACTACATCATGGCCATCTGCGAGGATATCTGCCGTAACTGGAATAATTTCATCAACAACACATTTTACAGCGTGTTTTCCACAATTTAATTGAGGGTGGATATGTTCTACTAGAACCCGACTTTGGTTTTGCATAGGGAAATGCTTGATTAGTGTTGTTAAATATAGAAAAAACAAAAGGCATTTCCCTGATAGTGCATAAAAAAACCTCCCAAGTGGGAGGTTTTACAGTACTAAAAGAGTAGTGATTAATTTTCTTCTTCGGTTTCTATCGCAATGATAGGTTTGCTGTTGGGATCATTAAGAATATTCTCAAGACTCACACCTGCGGAATTTCTTAGAAGGATACTGGAAATTTCGCTGTTTGGGTTGAAATTGTTTTCGGCAACCACAAATTCCTTAAGGTTTCTGTTTCGGGTTAGTGCCAACGGAAGATCACCACTTAGTTTATTTTGAAAAACATTAAAGACTTCCAAGGATTCCATATTATTTAAGGAAGTAGGTAAAGTCCCATTTAATTCATTACTACTTAAATGCAATTGTTTGAGGGATTGTAAATCTCCGATGGAAGCAGGGATTGTACCTGTTAACATATTTCCATTCAATGCAAGCACCTCTAAATTTTCAAGAGATCCTAAGCTTTCTGGAAGATTCCCGGAAAGTTTGTTAAAGGAAAGTTCCAATACTTTCAATTGGGTAAGATTTTCAATGGAATTTGGAAGCGTTCCGTTTAAGTTGTTGAAAAGCATCCTGATTTCGGTTACATGGTTATCATGAATGGTGACCCCTTTCCAAGTTTCCGGATTTTCATTTAAATCCCATTGTTGGTTCCAAGAATCACCTTGGGTAGCAGTATATAAATCTTTAAGCGCACTAATTTCATTTTCAGGAAGTTGCGCAAAGAGGGAAACTCCTAGGAGCAAAAGATAAACAGTGAGTAGAAATTTTTTCATGATTTGTGGGGCTTTACGAATATTCTTACATATACAATGTAAACTAAATAAAATAAAGATGAATTACCAAAAATAATCGATGAAATACACTATTTTTTTAGAACACCCTCTCCGATAGTTGTCATAAAGTGAGAGAAGCCGCTGAAATTTGTTAGCTTTGGTATTATTTTTTAGGATGGATTTCAACAAAGAAAAAATACTGGAAGCTTGTGCTAAAATGTCTCAAAATACCCTTATGGAGACTCTCCAAATAACTTTTGTAGACATTACCGAGAATCATGTTATTGCCAAGATGCCCGTTACCCCAAGGGTGCATCAGCCAGATGGAGTGTTGCATGGCGGTGCTACAGTGGCATTGGCAGAAAGTGTAGGTAGTTTTGGGGCTTTTATTTTTTTAAATGAATCCAATGTGCAAGTGCGGGGTATAGAGATTTCTGCTAACCATGTTAGAAGTATTAAAGACGGCTTTGTTTACGCCAAAGCTACCATTGTTCATAAGGGACGTACCACCCAATTATGGCATATTGATATTACCAATGAAGAAAATCAACTTATTTCTTTTGTAAAACTAACAACCCTAACATTACGTACTTAGTTGTATGATACTCCCCTCAACCATCAAAAAGCTTAAGGATTCCTATGCCAAAAAAAAGGCATTTGTGTTGTATGCACAACCCAATAGTGATATAATTTCTTCCCTTTTCCAAAAAGATAATACAGTATCTGAAGCTTCTGAAGATTGTGAAAATGCTTTTGTTTTTGCTCCTTTTTTAGAGAACGAAAAACATTATTGCCTATTCAAGGATCATGCTGAAGAATTTCAGGAAGTTGTTGTTTTGAATCCCCAACAAGTGACAACAATGGCCTATCCGGAAGTTAGTTCAGAAAAGAAGTCATATGAATCTTTGGTTGCAAAAGCAATTCAATATATCAAAGACCGCCAGGCGAAGAAAATAGTGGTATCACGAAAACAAACATTTTCATTGCAGAATTTTGACTTCGATGATCTGCTTTGCCGTATTTTTTTAATCTACCCAAATACGTTCAGATACCTTTGGTATCACCCCGAAACAGGTTTATGGTGTGGGGCTACACCAGAGATTTTGTTGAATACCCAAGCTGGATGTTTTAATACAATGGCCTTGGCCGGCACCAAGCCAAATCATCTTACCGAAAGAATTGTTTGGGGAGACAAGGAAAAAGACGAACACCAGATTGTGGTAGACGAAATAGTGAAGAAACTGCAGAGTGCCCTTTCTGTGATAAAAGTTTCAAAAACTAGCAATTATTCGGCTGGTCCTGTTATACATCTTAAGACCGATATTATGGGGCACATCAAAAAAGGAAAATCTTCTTTGTATGCTTTGGCAAAAAAACTACACCCTACTTCAGCGGTTTGTGGATTGCCAGGAAGTGGTGCCCTAAAATTCATAACTAAATATGAAGGGTATGATCGTGAATATTACACTGGATATTTAGGATTGCTTTTATCTAAAAATGAATCTTCCTCCCTTTATGTAAACCTGCGATGCATGAAATTGGATCCTGATGGTAAAAAGGCGCACATCTATGTTGGGGGCGGTATCACTCAGGATTCGGTTCCTTCTGAAGAATGGCAGGAAACCCAAAATAAATTACTTACCATGCTTTCTGTTTTGCAACCATTTCTTGCCGAAAATTAAACAAGGGTTATGTATCTTTGTAGATAATGAAGTACAGCGCCAAAACCCTTTCGCAAACGGTCGTGCAATTATGTCTGGAAAAGGGTATTCACCATATCGTTATTTCTCCAGGGTCAAGAAATGCTCCTTTAACTATTGGCTTTACCCAACACCCCAAGCATCACTGTTTTAGTGTGGTAGATGAACGTTGCGCAGCTTTTGTAGCGCTAGGTATGGCGCAGCAGTTACAACTTCCGGTTGTCTTGGTTTGCACTTCGGGGTCTGCGCTTTTAAATTATTTTCCCGCTGTTGCGGAAGCGTTCTACAGTTCTATCCCGTTGGTGGTTCTTTCAGCAGATCGCCCCGCACATTTAATAGATATTGGGGACGGACAAACCATTCAGCAGGAAAAGGTATATGGAAAGCATGTGCTATATAGTGCCAACTGTAAGGAAGGAACTGAATTTGAGGCGAATAATATTACTGAAATTAATAAAGCGCTTAATCTTGCGATTTCCAAAAAAGGACCAGTACATATTAATCTTCCATTTTCTGAACCATTATATGATTTGGTGGATGAACCAAAAGTACATCCCAAAAATATCATTCCAAAAGAAAATGAATTCGTGCTTAGTGAATCTACATTGGCAGATTTTATTTCGGAATGGAATACTGCTCCAAAAAAAATGATACTGATTGGTGTGCTTGCTCCTGGAAGTATTGAAGAGCAATGGATCAATGAGTTAGGGCAACTATCAGATACTATTGTCTTAACGGAAACAACCTCTAACTTGCACCATCCTGATTTTTTCCCAAGAATAGATCAGCTTATTACAGCTTTTTCCGAAGAAGAAAAGCAACATTTTCAACCTACACTATTACTAACTTTTGGGGGGATGATTGTTTCCAAAAGAATCAAGGCATTATTACGGAAATATCCTCCTCAACAACATTGGCATGTAGACCCGTTTCAGGCACGTGATACTTTTTTTAGCTTAAAGCATCACATAAAATGCACGCCCAATACTTTTCTGCAACAATTTCTACCCCAAATAGAACAAAATCACACGAGCTCATACAAGTCTGGATGGCTTAGCGTGAAAGAGTATAGATTACAAAAACAAAAAGAGTTTGAAGCTAACGTGCCCTTTACAGACTTTTGGACTTACAATGAGGTATTTCAAAATATTCCTAAGCACAGGATGCTTCAACTAGCTAACAGTACGGCTATTCGCTATGCTCAATTGTTTCCAATAGATCCTTCACTGGAGGTGTTCTGTAACCGAGGGACTAGTGGTATAGATGGTAGTACCAGTACGGCCGTTGGAGCTGCAATTGTTTCAGAAAAGCCTGTGGTTTTTGTGACAGGGGATTTGAGTTTCTTTTATGATAGTAATGCACTCTGGAACCAATATATTCCGAAGCATTTCAGGATTATTTTAGTGAATAATGGAGGTGGCGGAATCTTTCGGATTTTGCCAAAGGCACAGGAAATGGAACATTTTGAAAAATATTTTGAAACACAGCATCATTTAACTGCAGCGGCACTCTGCAAAATGTATAATTGGGGATATCATCAAGCTGAAACCAAACAGCAATTGAAGGATATATGGTCCCCATTTTATGAATCTTCCTCCAGGCCACAACTATTAGAGATTTTTACGCCTGCTTCCAAAAATGATGAAGTGCTTAAGGCCTACTTCTCTTTTATAGCTTAGCTTTTTTGCAATAATTCTTCTGCCCATTCAAAAGAATCCTCTAAGGAATCAAACAATTCAAAAGATTTTTTAAAAAATAGGGATTCCATTTCAGCATTTTTTAGGCGTTGTGCATCGGCACTTACAATGGCAAGTCCTTTTAGGGTTGGAACTTTTTCCAAATAGACATAGTCATTTGGATTGAGGGAATAGGAATGAATCCTGTTTGAAATATACACCCAGGGCTTTGTACCTACATGTTTGAGCCCTGAAACTAAAATAGAAAAAGCAGTTTTATAGGATAATGTAACCCCTTCAAGTGCTTCAACTACTACAATTCCTTCATAAAAATACGCGGTGGCTATTTCAGAATGGTACACGTGTTTTAACACGTACTTTTCTGGAAGTTTATGATGCGGGGGTTTTTGCATGGTGATTCGAAATTATAAAAAAAATCAAATCCTCCTACTTTTGGCTTGATTAATTTTTAAGTTAAAAAAAGTACCTTTGTCCAATGATACAAATTGGGAAATATAACACGTTGACCATCATGCGGGAAACAGATCCAGGTCTGTTTTTGTCAGATTCCGAAGAGAATGAAATTCTACTACCGCACAAATACAAACCTGCGCAATTTGAGATCGGCGATTCCCTAAAGGTATTTGTGTATCTAGATCATGAAGAGCGTCCCATTGCAACTACGGAAACTCCTCTCATCACCCTAAATGAATTTGCGTACTTACATTGTGATGATGTAAATAAATTTGGCGCATTTTTGGATTGGGGCGTAACCAAGCAACTTTTTGTTCCGTTTCGTGAACAAGCTGTTCCCATGCAAGAAGGAAAAGGCTATGTGGTTTACATGTATTTAGACCCAGTTACACAACGGCTAGTAGCTTCCAGTAAGACTAAAAAATTTCTGGATAATGAAACCATAACCGTACAACCAAACGAACAAGTAAATGTCTTGGTTACAAGGATTACAGATCAAGGGGCTTCAGTGATTATCAATGGAAAGCATGAAGGTCTTATTTTTCAACAGGATATTTTTGAGGATATCCGTCCTGGTGATGAGTTCAAGGCTTATATTAAAAAAGTACGTCCAGATAAAAAAATAGATGTTGTGCTTCACGCTCCGGGTTATAAAAGTATTGAGCCAAATGCGGAATATGTTTTACAAGAATTGAAAGCTGCAGGGGGATTTCTTCCGCTTCACGATAAAAGTGACCCCGAAACCATTAAAAACGAATTGGGTTTAAGCAAAAAAAGTTTTAAAAAAGCAATCGGAAGTTTGTACAAGGATAAAAAAATCAATATCCAAAACGACGGAATTACGTTGCTTTAAAAACCACGTCCAATCCTGTAGGGCGCACAACGCGGACAAATGCCAAAGGGCGGACAAGGATCCAGGAAATCCAAACCACGCTGTTCTTTGTAAACCCTATTTGTTACTTTGGTACTACCATCCTGTGGATATTGGCGCACTCCATAGCTTTTATTGAACTTCTCCTGAAGGGATTGGGTGTCATAGCCATTATCCTTCAACTTTTCCTCTTCGGCCATTGCTCCAGCCATGTCTACCGGTTGCCAATAATTTTTAGCATTGATTTGATTGAAGTCTGAAAGATTTTTGATGAGCGGGGCATCTGTGGAAGCATTGCGCAACGTGAACTCACCAACTTCGGGTATTTCAGGGAGTGCGGTAGCGTTGATGCTAAAATACCGTGTTTCAAAATCATATTGCCCCCATAGGCTCACGGGGATTAAAAGCAGTATGATCCAATAGATTTTCATGGTTTCAAACTTATCAAAAATAATTCCGAAGTACTTTTATTTGTTACAAATTTAACTTTTCGGAAATTTCTTTCGGAATGGCATCCTTATGAACCATAATACTTATGGTCTTTAACCTCATATAGCTTTCACTAAAATAGACATACCCACCATTGGCATTTCGGGAAGGATCTGTTCCCCAACTATTTTTCACTTTATAGTAAATGGTTCCGTTTTGGTCTTTTAGCGTACCGGTAATGTGCATTAAATGGTCATCTGTGGTTGCAAAATTTTCAAATTGCTCCTGGCGGTAAGCTTGGGATATTTCCTTTTCAGGATACACACCCTGTAATGCTTTAATATTGTTTTCCTCGCTTGCTGGAATTACTGCCACTCCGTCCTTAGAAGAGAAGGTACGTTCACTAACGTCACAATCCAGTTCAACGGTGAATCCATTTTCCAAGGCGGCATCAATGGTTGCCATCATATCATTTAACGGAACATTGTACATACTTCCATTACTCCAATTGTCTGGAATGTTCAAAATAAACGGTTTGTAAAATGGTGCCTGCTGAAAACTGGTAATAGTAATATAGTCTTCTGGTCGTATTTTGGTCATTTCCACAAAGGTCTGCGGAGTATAGGTTTTTCCATTGTAGGAGAACTGCGAAGGGTTTTCGCCAAGATAGGTATCCAAAACCGAAGCAATAGCGGTTCTCCATTTGGGGCTCAACGATCTCCCCGGATTTTCTGCATAAGTATTTACCATGGCAGTTAAGACTGCGATAAGTTCTGCGTGGTTATGTGAATCGGTACTCACTGAAAGTCCGTTAAATACCTCATTGGGGACCAATCCAAATTCTTTCACAGAATTCATTACATCATGCGCTAAACCACCTTCGCTAAACTGTGCTTTACCTTGACGCATGACAAAATTGGAAGCTTTTTTAGGGTAGATATTCCGTACGGTATACATTTCAGATAAATCAATTTGCTTACCTGTAAGCCGAATGATTTCACTTTCCAGAAAGGAGGTGCTTGAGAAACTCCAACAGGTTCCTGTTCGGCCCTGACTTATAACTGGCGTGGCTTCCAAATCTATGAGTTCTGTAAATTGATAGGGTTGTTGGGCCAGGGAAGAAAAGGTCATTCCCAAAATTGTAAATAGCAAAAAAAGGTTACGCATGATTTTTCAATTATCTTTGAGGTAAATTTACAAATTATGAGTACACCCAACTGGAAAACAGCTAAAGAATATTCAGATATCACCTATAAAAAAAGCAACGGAGTCGCTAGAATTGCCTTCAATAGACCCGAAGTGCGCAATGCATTTCGCCCTAAGACTACCAGTGAATTATTGGATGCATTTCACGATGCACAGGAAGATACTTCCATAGGTGTTGTGTTGCTTTCTGCAGAAGGTCCTTCTCCTAAAGATGGCGTGTACAGTTTTTGTAGTGGAGGTGATCAAGCTGCAAGAGGACACCAAGGCTATGTAGGGGAAGATGGGTATCACAGATTGAATATTTTGGAAGTACAACGATTGATTCGTTTTATGCCTAAAGCCGTAATTTGTGTAGTTCCCGGATGGGCCGTAGGTGGCGGGCATAGTCTACATGTGGTATGCGATATGACGCTAGCGAGTAAAGAGCATGCCATTTTTAAGCAGACCGATGCAGATGTTACCAGTTTTGATGGTGGTTATGGAAGTGCTTATCTAGCGAAGATGGTCGGACAGAAAAAAGCGCGCGAAATCTTTTTCCTTGGAAGGAATTATAGTGCCCAAGAGGCCTATGAAATGGGAATGGTAAATGCAGTAGTGCCCCATGCCGAATTGGAACAAACTGCCTATGAGTGGGCCCAAGAAGTTTTGGCGAAAAGTCCTATTTCCATCAAAATGCTCAAGTTTGCCATGAATCTCACAGATGATGGTATGGTGGGGCAACAAGTATTTGCTGGAGAAGCCACAAGGTTGGCATATATGACCGATGAAGCGAAGGAAGGACGGGATGCCTTTTTGGAAAAACGTAAGCCTAATTTCAACAAAAAATGGTTGCCGTAAATAATGTATAAATTACTTGCTCTTTCTTTGTCGATAGTATTTTTTGGGATATTTGGCTGTACAAAACAACCCGCAATTTCTGGAAAGGTACTTTATTCTGAAGTATCTAGCTATAATTCAAAAATATACTTAATTCAACCAAGAACATTTGATGAGATTGCAGCACCCTTTTTAGGTAAAGTTATTGATTCTGCGGAGGTAGGTGATGATGGAACTTTTGCTTTTCAACAGCTTACAATGCTTCAGCAGCCTACTTTGTTACATTTAGCAGTGCAGGAAAATGGGAAACGAAACAATTACCTTCAAAATGAAGATCCTGCAACAGCTAATTATATGCCTATTGTTTGGCAACCAGGCGATCAATTAGTTATTAGCGCTTCCGCGGAAAACTTTCAGCAAAGCTTTTCCTTAGAGAATCTTTCGGAAGCCAATACTGCATTGATGGAACTTCGGAATATAAAATTGGAAGCTTTTCAGCACCATTTAGCAAATAAAGAATGGAATGTGGAAGACGGCTCTCAATTATTGGAAAAGGAAGAGGCAGCACTAAATTACAAAAGTGCTCTGATGGATTTCGCAGAAACAACGAACAATATCTTTGCTGCACTTGTTGCTATTCGGTGGGTGAGTCCGCAACAGGATTATGAGCGCGTGCCAGAATTTCTCTTTTCCCAATGCGAAACATGGTCAAAAAAAGATCCTAATCACCCATGGGTACAACAATTGTGTGAAAAAGCAGATAAGTCGGTACTGCCCGTCCTGGTGGGTGATCATTTTCCAGATGTAAAATTACCCATGGTTTCCGGTGATACCTTAGCGCTTTATCCTCAATTAGGAAAAAAGATAACCATCATAGACCTTTGGGCATCTTGGTGCGTCCCTTGCCGAAAAGAAAATAGAGAGGTGTTAGTCCCACTTTGGGAGCAATACCACGACCAAGGTTTTCAAATTATTGCATATGGATTGGAAAGTAATGAAGAAGCATGGAAGGCAGCCATTGAAAAGGATGGTGCCTACAGGTGGTTGCATGCATCCCACCTAGAAGGTGATGAGGCATCATTTATGAAAACGCTTCGTATTCAAACTATTCCAGCCAATTTTATTTTAGATAGTGAAGGAAATATATTGGCTAAAAATTTACATGGCGAAGAACTTCGTGAATGGATAGATAATTACATGAAGGGTTTTAAATAGCTCTTTAACTTTATTCATGATATTTATCATTTAGAAAACTTGTTGAGCGGCATACCTTTATGCCATATTTTCATAAGAATCTTTAAAATCTGTATTATGGAAAAGTCTCAACCAACTTTCAAGACCATGCGTATTTTTTTGGGAATCTTCCTTATTCTTTATGCGCTCAATAAATTTTTACACATTGTTCCAACAGGATATGGGGAAATGCCGCATTCTGCTGAATTATTTCTGGATTCCATTGCCAGTTACCTTCCAGTACTTTACATTTTTGAGATAATCATTGGTTTATTTCTTTTGTTTAACAAATGGAAAAGCTTCATTTATATTGTACTGTTCCCTTTGTCTGTCGCTTTTTTAATGTTCAGTATTATCAATAACGATCTTATTGAAGCTTGGCCAGCAGTAATTGTAGTCCTTTGCAATGTGTTGTTATTATATTCCCAAAGGGATACCTATGAAGTATTATTTGACTAAGAAGTAAAAAAATATACTTGTATGACCGACCTCCAAATTGCACAAAGTGTTCCTTCGAAGCACATCAAAGAAATAGCATCAAAACTAGGGATTGATGAGACCCATTTGGAATATTACGGTAAGGATAAAGCGAAGCTTCCCTTAGACTTAATTGATGATGGCAAAGTAGCAGATAGTAATCTTATTTTGGTTACAGCCATGACGCCTACACCGGCAGGAGAAGGGAAAACAACTACCTCTATTGGGTTGGGAGATGCCCTATGTAAATTAGGGAAAAAAACCGTCACCGTAATTCGGGAGCCTAGTTTGGGGCCTGTTTTCGGAATTAAAGGCGGCGCCGCAGGAGGTGGTTGGAGCCAAGTAATCCCCATGGTGGATATCAATCTCCATTTTACTGGTGATTTCCATGCTATTGAAAAGGCAAATAACTTACTTTCCGCACTTATCGAAAATAACATTCAAAGCAAGACCAAAAGTTTAGGGATTGATCCCAGAACCGTTCAATGGAAGCGCTGCATAGATATGAATGATCGTGGATTACGCAATATTATCGCTGCATTGGGAGGAAAAGCTGGTGGAATTCCTAGGGAAACAGGGTTCAATATTACAGCGGCTTCAGAAATCATGGCCATTCTTTGTTTGTCTAATGATGTAGCAGATTTAAAGGAAAGATTGGGTAATATTTATGTAGGGGATACTTGGGATGGAGCACCGGTTTTTGCTCGTGATCTCAAAGCGGAAGGTGCAATGGCGGTGCTTTTAAAAGACGCCATAAAGCCCAACTTGGTGCAAACTTTGGAAGGCAATCCTGCCATCATCCATGGTGGACCATTTGCAAACATCGCACAGGGTACCAACTCTGTTTTGGGGACTAAAATGGGTTTGAGCTTGGCAGATTATGTGGTTACCGAAGCTGGTTTTGGGGCCGATTTGGGAGCTGAAAAATTCCTGAATATCAAATGTCGAAATGCTGGACTATCTCCCAAGGCTATCGTTTTGGTAGCTACCATTCGGGCGCTAAAATACCATGGTGGAAAAGCACTTTCACAGCTCTCTGATGAGGATACTGAAGCTCTTCGGAATGGTTTTCCAAATTTGGAAAGGCATATCAAAAGTCTACAAAGTTTCGGAATCCCCATTGTGATTTCCATTAATAGCTTCACGAGTGATACTGAAGCCGAAACTTCACTTTTAAAAGAGCATTGTGAAAAGCTGGGGGTTTCCGTAGCGGTAAGTAGTGGCTGGGCTAATGGGGGAAAAGGATGTGTCGATCTTGCCGAAAATGTTGTGGAAGCCGTTCAAAGCTGTACTTCAGAATTTCAGCCTACCTACGCGTTGGAAGATTCAGTAAGGGTTAAAATGGAAAAAGTTTGTAAAACCATATATGGTGCAGAACATGTAATTTTAACAAATAAGGCAAAAAGACAGTTGGAGCGCTATGAAAAATTGGGCTATGGAGCATTTCCAATTTGTATTGCCAAGACCCAAAAGAGCTTGAGTGACGATGAAAAACAATTGGGTCGCCCTGCACATTTCGATATCCATATACGCGAATTTGAAATTGCCGCAGGAGCAGGCTTTATTATTCCTATTGCTGGAAATATTTTAAGAATGCCGGGCTTACCTGCCACCCCTGCTGCAGAACATATAGATATTGATGAGCAGGGTGAAATAGTTGGGTTGTTTTAATTGTAGAAGAAAAAAGAAGAAGCTTCGGTCACCAATAAATTAAATTGTATTTTAGAATGCTATTAAACAACCTAAACATTCTAAATGCAAATAATAGAATCCCCTAAAGAATACGATGTAGTTATTGTAGGCTCTGGAGCTGGCGGAGGAATGGCGACTAAAGTACTTGCAGACGCAGGTCTTAAAGTTGCCGTTGTGGAAGCAGGCCCATTTTTCGATCCCGCAGATCCTATCACCCGTACCCAATTAAAATGGCCTTACGAATCCCCAAGAAGAGGCGCTGGAACCCAACGTCCGTTTGGGGAATTTGACACTGCCTATGGTGGCTGGGAAATTGAAGGAGAGCCCTACAATCAAATTGGGAATAGTAACTTTGATTGGTTTCGTTCTAGAATGTTAGGGGGACGTACAAACCACTGGGGAAGAATTTCTTTGCGGTTTGGCCCCAAGGATTTTAAAGGCAAAGATAAAGATGGTCTTGGGGATAATTGGCCCATTGGTTATGAAGATGTGAAGCCATATTATGACAAGGTGGATAAGTTGATTGGGGTCTTCGGAAGTAATGAAAAAAGAGAAAATGATCCAGATGGTTTTTTTCTTCCCGCACCAAAACCCAGATTACACGAATTATACTATATCAAAGGCGCCAAAAAGTCAAATGTAGATGTAATTCCTGCCCGATTGTCCATCTTAACCAAGCGTCTCAACAATGATAGAGGAGTTTGTTTTTACTGTAGGCAATGTAACCGAAGTTGCTCTGTCTATGCCGACTTCTCTTCTGGAAGTTGTTTGATTTTCCCGGCGCAGAAGAATGGAGGACAGGTAGATTTGTTTGTCAATTGTATGGTTAGCGAAGTTACTATTGATGAAGATGGAAAGGCCACGGGTGTTAAATATATCAACAAAGAAGACCGAAGACAATACGCTATAAAGGGGAAAGTGGTGATATTGGCAGCTTCGGCCTGTAGTTCGGCACGTATCCTTTTGAATTCAAAAAGTGAAAAATTCCCGAATGGATTAGGAAATAGCAGCGGATTAATTGGGCATTATCTGCATGATTCCACTGGAACCGATCGTGTATTTTTTGTTCCCGAATTGATGAACCGTAAGCGATATAATGAAGATGGGGTAGGAGGCTTGCATGTCTATTCCCCATGGTGGTTGGACAATAAAAAATTAGATTTCCCGCGAGGTTACCACATAGAAGTATGGGGTGGTATGGGAATGCCAGGGTATGGTACAGGATTCAATCCAAATTCCTTAAATAAATATTTGGGATTGAAAGTAGGGGGCTACGGAAATGGACTCCGGGAAGACGTAAAGAAATTTTATGGATCGGTTATGGGAGTTTCCGGAAGGGGCGAATCTATTGCCATGAAAGATAACTATTGTGAAATAGATCCAACAACGGTTGATGAATGGGGAATTCCTGTGCTTCGATTTAACTACAAATGGTCTGATTATGAGCGGAAACAATCAAAGCATATGCACGACACCTTTGAAGAGATTTGCCATAATATGGGAGGGATTCCGTTAGGGGAAAAACCTGGAAAAGATAGGGACTACGGACTTTTAAACCCAGGTAGAATTATTCACGAAGTTGGGACAACCAGAATGGGGAGCGATCCGAAAACTTCTGTGGTAAATGAATTTGAGCAACTACATGACGTAAAGAATGTTTTTGTGGTAGATGCCGGCCCCTTTGTTTCGCAAGCAGATAAAAATCCAACATGGACGATTCTTGCTCTAGCTTGGCGTACTTCAGACTACATTATTGAAGAATTAAAAAAACAAAACCTATAATCATGGATAGAAGGGAAAGTTTAAAATCAATGTTATTAGGCTCCATGGGAGCTGGATTGGTATTGCAAGGGTGTGTTGAAAATACACCGCCAGAAATAGTGGAGGATAAAATTTGGGAATATACTTACGGAAGGACACCAAAGGAAGTAGCGCATGACAAAGAATTATTGTGTGATCAATTTTTTGAGGAAACCGAATTACAACAACTCACGACCTTAGCAAATTTAATTCTGCCACCCACTGAAGAAGGAACCATAGAAGACGCCAATGTTGTCCCCTTTATTGAATTCATGGCGAAGGATGTTCCGGAATTTCAAACCAAGATTCGTGGCGGATTGGGATGGCTGAATATTTATTGCAATGCAAAATACAATACCAGTTTTGTGAATGCTACCGAAGAACAACAGAAACAAGTCTTGGATACTATTGCCTATCCCAATCCTGAAGCAACCGAACATCCTTTTGAAGTTCAGTTTTTCTCATTGATGCGTAACTTGGTTCTTACTGGCTATTTTACCAGTGAGGTTGGCATCAAGGAATTAGGATATATGGGAAATACGCCCAATGAATGGGACGGTGTACCCCAAGATGTGCTGGATGCCCATGGGATGAGCTATGATCCAGAATGGATTGCCAAATGTGTTGATGTAAATACCCGCGGAACCATTGCCGAATGGGATGAGGAAGGGAATTTGATTACATAGTAAATCAATTAACCGTTTTACAAAAGCACCACTTATTTAGTATATGCATCCGTATGCACTTCAGCGACGGCCCGTCCACTAGGGTCGTTCATATTTTTGAAACTTTCATCCCATTCCAATGCAATAGGGCTGCTACACGCTACACTTGGAACCGATGGAACACTCAATGCAGCGGTATCACTTGGGAAATGCTCTTCAAAAATACTTCGGTAGTAGAATTCCTCCTTGGAAGTTGGGGGCTGAATAGGAAACCTAAAATGCGCATTCTTCATTTGCTCATCAGTCACTGCCTCATTCACCATTTCTTTAAGGGTGTCAATCCAACTATAGCCAACCCCATCACTAAATTGTTCTTTTTGTCTCCACGCTACACTTTCGGGCAATAGATCTTCAAACGCCTTCCGAAGAATCCATTTTTCCATTTTCTCTTCAGTAATCATTTTGTCCTTAGGATTTAACCGCATGGCAACATCCATAAATTCCTTATCCAAAAAAGGAACCCTTCCTTCAATTCCCCAAGCTGCTAAGGACTTATTAGCCCTCAAACAATCGTATTGATGTAGTTTATCCAATTTACGAACGGTTTCTTTATGAAATTCTTCTGCATTGGGTGCTTTATGGAAATACAAATATCCTCCAAAAATTTCGTCACTTCCTTCGCCGGAAAGGACCATCTTAATACCCATGGCCTTTATTGCCCGCGCCATTAAATACATAGGGGTAGACGCGCGCACTGTAGTGATATCATAGGTTTCCAAATGGTAAATCACATCCCTTATGGCATCCACGCCTTCCTGAATGGTAAACTTTATTTCATGGTGTACTGTATCCAAATAGTCTGCTACTTTTTGTGCTGCTGCCAAGTCTGGAGAACCTTCCAATCCTATGGCAAAGGAGTGCAACTGTGGCCACCAAGCTTTTTCAGTGTCTCCACTTTCAACGCGCATGTCTGCATATTTTTTCGCTAGGGCAGAGGTAATGGAACTATCCAATCCGCCAGAAAGTAATACCCCATAGGGTACATCACTCATTAACTGTCTATGAACGGCAGCGTCTAGGGCTTCACGTAGTTCTTCTATAGAGGACTCATTGTCCTTTACGTTTTCATAATCCATCCAATCACGGGTGTACCATCGTTTTAGTTCCCCTTCTTTGCTGTACAAATAATGACCGGGAGGGAAGAGCTCTATTTTGGTGCATACTCCTTCTAAGGCTTTTAATTCGGAAGCCACATAAAAAGTACCATTTTGGTCCCATCCCATATATAAAGGGATAATTCCCATGTGATCCCTTGCAATAAAATAGGCGTCGTTTTCCATATCGTATAGCGAAAAACCAAAAATACCGTTTAGATCATCCATCATACCCGGGCCTTTTTCCTGAAATAAGGGTAGGATTACTTCGCAGTCTGAAGCGGTTTTAAACTGGTAGGAACCTTCAAATTGTGCCCTTAGCGCATGATGGTTATAGATTTCCCCGTTTACAGCCAATACCAAATTTCCATCTTGGGAGAATAGCGGTTGTTTTCCGGAAGCTGGATCCACAATCGCCAATCGCTCATGTGCCATAATTGCATTGTCGTTATCAAAAATTCCACTCCAATCTGGTCCGCGGTGACGAATACATTTCGCCATGGTTAATAGTTGGGGTCGCAACATTTCTGCTGGTTGTTTAAGATCGAAGGCACATACAATTCCACACATAGTTTTTATATTTTGGTTCAAAAAAAAACCCGTCAAGTAGAAACTTGACGGGCGGTTATAGGGTACAAGTTTCTGCTACGGTTTTCCGTTGTTGTTATTATTGTTATTGAAATTATTGAAAAGCAACATAACTTGTTTTGTTTCTGAAATCAAATATCGACTTTTTTTTGAATAAAAGAAACTTTCCGAAGAAAATTTAAAAACTACCGCAGTCTTGGATAATTTTCAGGGTCAGTTTCATGCATCATTGCGTACACCTTTTCAAAAACATCTTCCGTAGAGGGTTTGGAAAAGTAATCCCCATCACTTGCATAAGCAGGTCTATGTGCTTTTGCGGTTAGTGTTTCTGGTTTGCTGTCTAAATAACGATACGCATTTTGTTCGTTGAGGATTTTCTCCAAAATATAGGCCGAAGCACCACCCGGAACATCTTCATCGATGACCAATAACCGATTGGTTTTCTCAACACTCTTTACGATGTCATGGTTTAAATCCATGGGCAACAACGACTGAAGGTCAATAATTTCAGCATTGATTCCTACTTGTAATAATTCCCTTGCTGCCTCTTCCACAATACGAAGGGTACTTCCGTAGGAAACTAATGTAATATCACTTCCTTCCTTTACAGTTTCCACCACACCAATGGGCGTTCTAAATTCCCCTAAATTATTGGGCATTTTTTCTTTAAGACGGTACCCATTGAGACATTCAATAACTAAGGCAGGTTCATCACTTTCCAGTAAAGTGTTATAAAAACCAGCTGCTTTCACCATATTACGTGGAACCAAAATATACATTCCGCGAAGTAGATGAATTAGTCCTCCCATTTGTGAGCCACTATGCCAAATCCCCTCCAAACGGTGTCCACGAGTACGTACAATTAATGGTGCCTTTTGTTTCCCCATTGTACGATAACGAACCGTTGCTAAGTCATCACTCATGGTTTGTAGACAGTACATAACGTAGTCTAAATATTGGATTTCAGCGATAGGGCGTAATCCCCGCATGGCCAATCCGATGCCTTGCCCCAAAATGGTAGCTTCCCGAATACCGGTATCGCTCACACGGATGTCACCATACTTTTCCTGCAGTCCTTCCAAACCTTGATTAACATCACCTATGTTTCCGCTGTCTTCCCCAAAAACCAAAGTTTCGGGATGATTCTTAAAAATGGTATCGAAGTTATCACGAAGTACTACCCGCCCGTCTACTTCTTCGGCGTTTGGGTCATAAGACGGAAGCACCTCCTGAATATTTGTTGCTTTATTGGGATGTTCTGAATAGAGATGGGTGCTATACTTAGGCTCAATAATTTCGAAATAATTATTCACCCAATCCTGAAGTTGTTTCTTTTCGGAGGAATTTTCTGAAATTACATAGCGAAGTGCCTTTCGTGCTCTGGAAATAATACTTTTTCGAAGCGGTTCCTTTTCGGAAGCAAGATCTTCCTTGATTTTTTCGATAAAAATTTTATTTGGGCTGCTTTCAGCTAAATTTCCAATAAGGGTAATGGCTTCTTTCTGCTCTTGTTTATGTGGTGCCAAAAAATCTGCCCAAGCCTTATTTTTTTTCTCCCGAACTTCCTTTTTGATACTTTTTTCTATTTCTGATAGTTCTTCATCGGTTGCAATATTGTTGGCAACGATCCACTCCCGCATTTTCAGGTTGCAGTCGTGTTCCTTTTCCCATTGAAGCCGCTCTGCGCTTTTATAACGTTCATGGGATCCACTGGTAGAGTGTCCCTGCGGTTGTGTTACTTCAACCACGTGAATTACTGCAGGGATGTGTTCTTCGCGGGATAGTTTGCCTGCTTTTTGAAAAGTGTCTATCAATGTTGGGTAATCCCAACCGTTCACGCGATAAAGTTCGTATCCTGATTTTTCTTCCGTACGTTGAAATCCGCTAAGAATTTCAGATAAGTCTTCTTTTGTAGTTTGAAATTTTGCAGGAACCGAAATACCATACTCATCATCCCAAATACAAATGACCATGGGAACTTGCAATACACCACCTGCATTCAGTGTTTCCCAGAATAAGCCTTCACTAGTGCTGGCATTTCCTATGGTTCCCCAAGCAATTTCGTTTCCATTAATAGAAAATTTAGTCTCGTTTTTTAACCCTGCCTCATTCCTGAAAATTTTTGAAGCTTGGGCCAATCCCAACAATCTTGGCATTTGTCCTGCCGTTGGGGAAATATCAGAGCTGCTATTTTTTTGTTCGGTAAGTGTTTTCCATGACCCATCTTCATTGAGGGAGTGAGTCATAAAGTGCCCACCCATTTGCCTTCCAGCACTCATGGGATCTGCTTCTATGGAAGTATGGGCATATAGTCCTGCAAAAAATTGTTCAATAGTAAGTAGGCCTAATGCCATCATGAAGGTTTGGTCTCTGTAGTAACCACTTCGCCAATCCCCATTTTTGAATGCTTTGGCCCATGCAATTTGAGGAACTTCCTTTCCATCCCCAAAGATGCCAAACTTTGCCTTTCCTGTAAGGACTTCGCGGCGTCCCAACAAACTACATTCTCGACTTGTCACTACAATTCGGTAATCGTTTAGGACTTCTTTTTTGAAGTCTTCAAAGGAAATTTCACTATTGGTTTGAGGGTTTTCTTGCATAATCCAAAATTACTATGCAAAAGTACAGAAAAATTGAATGCGGGGCAATCCAAAGTTTTTAACAAATTCTTAAAAAAATACCCCTAGAGCTGTAAATTATTTAATTTTCCCTTTCCATTTTAAGAAAACGATACGAATCAACAAAAGAAACGGGAACCCATGGAGGAGTACATCAAAGTAATCCATAGCCTGCATTCCATCTGCACCGCCTGCAATCCATTTGAGTTTTCCCCACAAATGTGGTTCTGGAAAAAAAGGGGCCAACCCCAAGGTTAAACAGAGTAGTATTATAATTCTCCAGTTGTTTATCATCATATCAATACCATTTTCTCGTAAAAAGTCCGAATAGCGTCTTTATGTCAAGTGTGACGATAAACCTAATTTTTTGGTCATACCTATCAAGACCAGGTTCCCAACCCAAATTAGAATACAGGGGAAAGTAAACTTCAAAATAGTCGGTGACCAAACTTGCCCTAATCCCGGTGTCGTAAACCACTTCAGCGTTTGACCCCACATTTTTCACGAAGCCAATATCTCCATAGGCATAAATCCATTTCCAGATATTGGTGCTGGCATTAAGGGTCATGATCCAATCATTGGCAAAGGCAGGTTCCAGTTGTGACTTGAAGCCCCCTTCTGCGATGATTAATTGCTGACTAAACAGTCCTTGATCCTCGCTTCGACCGTAGTAGTTGTAATCAAAAAGGTAGTCTGAAGGACGATCCAGTGCGAAACTGAAGTAATCATCATTTCCGGGTGTGGTATTTTTCAGAAACAAACCGGCGTAAAACCGAAGATTAATTTGCCGATTGCTTAAAAATAACTTTCGGTATTCCAATTCAGTAGAGACCTTGCTAAATTTATTGCTTAACTGAAAATCAAACTTCGCCCGATAGAAATCTATCAAGTTATTATCAGAATATACATACTGCGCATTGTAGACACTGTAATTGGGTTCCTGTTCTGGGTCGCTAGGGTCATTGTCTCGATTTACCGTAATATTCCGCAGGTTTACATATTGTTTTTTGTTCTTCCGAAGATCTTTATGATCCCTAAAAGCAAGAGTCACATACGGTGAAAGTCGACGGTAGAATAGATCGGTATCATAAGATCGGTACGTACCGGAAATACCATAGCGAACCGCATACAGGTCTGAATGGTATTTTTGATCTGTGTACGAAATTGAAGCACTTCCCACCACGTTGTTGGAGTTGAAGCCATATTGGGGTTCTATCCGGTAATGCACGCCTTTGGGAAGGAAGGTTTTATTATAGACTTTTGGGCCAAGGCTAAACCCGTCATACAGGTTGTAACTAAAGGTAGGCATGAAAAACACCTGATTATAGCGTGGGTCTTCTATATCCTTAAAAAAACGAAATTGTAGCGGTCTATTGAGAAGTCCAGTTACCTTTTTTGTATTATTTCGCCTGTTAAATTCTGGAATGGTTCCTTCTTTGTTCAACGTTAGTTTGCGAATTCCTTCTTTAGGAACGGTAACCGTAACGGATGTGTCAATTGGAGTTGTCCAGGTTTTAAATACAATAGAATCTTTGGATAGCCCATATAGGGAGACAGGCATGCTGTTGTTCCTTTTGTTTTCAATAGTAACGTTGAGTGAATCTCCTTTTTCAGTGACTTTTTTGATTTTAAAATCAATGATTGTCCGTTTGCTTACATATTCTTCAAAAAACCAATCAACTGGCAGGGAGGTATTTGATTTCAATACGTTTTGAAAGTCTTCTGAAGAAGAAGGAGTTAGCACATATTGCTCAAAATATTGCTTGATGGCCTGCTCTAAGGATTCTTTTCCAATATATTCTTTGAGGTATTTCAATCCAGTTCCACCGTAATAATCACTAGCAAGGTTTTTGTTGATTTTCAATAATGAATCCCTGGGGGTTGTTAATGATTGATGTAAGTTATTTCTAGCTGTATTTAAGTAGATAAAGGGATACTGGTCATTAAATTCCAAGTCACTGGCATGAGACCATCGCACAATGAAAAAATTGCTGAATTTCCCCATGATTTTCGTGTCTGGGTAGTATAGGTCCACATACTCTATCATCAAATAGATTTGAAGCGCCCCAAACAACCAATGGTCATCCCTAGGATTGAGCATGAGGGTGTTTTCCAGGTATTCCCTTGTAATAGTTTTGAGCAACTCCATATCCATTTCAAAACCATTTGGAAAAGGATCAATAAAATCTGGAAGCTGGTTTAAGCCATACACCGGATTGTTTCGGTAATCTGCGTCACTTACCAACAATTTTTCAAAAGGATAAGAACCCAATTTTTGGTCTAAAAAATGGGTAATCCTATCAATTTGTAATGCTTTTACGTGAGAATTGACCTTTTTGTCTTTAAGGTCTGTGATCACTTCAAGCTTATCGGTAACAACACTTTTAAAGCCTTCATATTTTGTGAGGTATATAGGAGCATTCTTTCGGTTTTTCCCTTCCAAGCGAACAATCTTTTTCTCTTGAAGTTCAACTTCGGTAGCAGTGTTTAAATCGGTAAATAATCTATAGCTCTTCGGGAAGTGAAAGTTTATCAAAAACTCTGAAGGAGGCATATAAAAGTCATCGGTATTTCTATTGGAATACACTTGCCATTCACCGTCATACACTCCGGGTGCAATAAACCAATACCGCAATTTATACTCCCCAAATTTGCTTACTCCATAACGGGTAAATTTGTCGTCAGGCAATTTTACACTATAATCCAGAACAAGAGTAGTGGAGCCTCCTGGCAGGAGTTTTTCTTTTAAGGGAACCCTAATAATATCCAGTTGTGAACCTCTTTCCCAAAGTAAAGGGGTTTTGTCTTTTGTAGTGATTTTTTGAATGATAGATCTGCCCCTATTTTCATCCAACTCAAAGTGAAAGGAACTGTTGAAATTTTCTGCAAAATGCTGGGCAAGCGGAGTGGTCTTGCTGGAAAAACTATTGGGCCAATTAGTTAAATAGAGCTCGTTAAGGGTGTCTTTTGAAGTATTTTGATAAACTATGCTTTGATGTATTTGAAGTGTATGAGTTGTATCATCCAATACGGCATCAATGGAAAGCGTATGTTGAGCGTGAACTGAAAACGCTACCAAAAAGCTCAAAAATATGAGGAACCGTATACTTCTCAAAATGCTATT
The DNA here is from genome assembly GCA_964495885.1 of uncultured Alteromonas sp. Lineage (GTDB taxonomy): Bacteria > Bacteroidota > Bacteroidia > Flavobacteriales > Flavobacteriaceae > PALG01. Next base: position 34,039 of record CAZBWO010000014.1, read on the forward strand.
GCTTCAAAAATTTTAAAAGGATTTCGGGGTTTGTATTATCCCTCAAAAAATATACCCCAGTTTGTAAGTATGAAACATCTATAGTGTTGTTTTCCCTACTGGCAACTTCAAAATTACTAATACGTTGCCCTAGTAAATTATATATTTCAAATCGAAAATTACCGTTTGATGTATTCACTATTTCCAATTGATTTCCTATAATATTTTTCCTAAGGTAAACCTCATGTTGGGTTAGTGCTTCGGAAGGTGACGAGAGCACAATGGTTTCTTCAGTTTCCAAATCCATGATTACGGGTAAATGGTCGCTCATGTTGTACAATAAATCTCTTAACGACTGCGGAAACGTACCCGTGCAGTTGGGATCATTGATACTCTCATTGAAGCAATTACCGTTGTTTCCGAAGGCTTTATAAGTGTCTGAAATATACTGAAGGGTAGGATTAGTTTGCATATTTTCAGACATTAAAATAAAATCGAAACGGTCATCCAATCCGCCACCTGCACCAGCCCCAAATGGACTGGAACTCGTTCTGGTACTTTGGGTATGCACCTCTTGAAAATTAATGTTTGAACTCCACGACCCCGGTGTGTTGATAGGATCTACCATAGTTATGGCATTAGTGTTATCTAATAATTCTACATAGGCGGGTTCTGTGGAAGTATACAGATTGAGATCACCGGCAAACAGTACAAATGCATTGGGATCAAGATTCTCCAGATCACTTGTAAACTTCTGAACCATTTGCAGCCTTTCTATTTGATTACTTCCGCCCTGGCTTGACTTTAAATGACATACATAAAGTTCCAAAACTACTGGATTCGTTGCCATATTTTCGGTACGTAACTTTAAGGTGTAATGATTGATGTCACGAACATCTGTTGTAATTATTTGTTCATTTTCAAGGATAAACTTGTCTTTTCGAAAGAAAAGCAATTGCTGTAAATCTGAAGTACTGGATTGATTGGGGACAAAGGTGGCACTATTGTAAAGGAATTCAGTGTCATTTAGTGAAGCATCCAAAATAAGGTTTCCACCGGCACCGCTTTCCAATTCACAAACCATAAATAAATCGGGTTGATAAACATCTAAAATGTCCCGTAAAATTTCATCCCTGTTGGAAGGATTGGCACTTGGAAATTCCAATAGATTGTAAAACATCACCTTGAAGGAGCTTTGAGCAGAAATTCCCAAAGACCACAACATAAAGAAATAAAAGGCGATTTTTTTCAGCATAGGAATATTAAAAGTTCGGACTTAAATTATACTTGTTGTAGAATTGGTTTAAGATGTCTAGAACTTCATCTTCGGTATCTACCAAGTGAATTAGATTAATGTCTTCCGGACTTATATTTCCTTCTTTTATAAGGGTATTTTTAATCCAATCCATGAGACCTCCCCAAAATTCAGTGCCTACCAAAATAAGTGGGAATCGATCAATTTTATGTGTTTGAATCAAAGTTAGGGCTTCAAAGAGTTCATCTAAAGTTCCAAAACCACCTGGCATTACTACAAATCCTTGCGAATATTTCACGAACATCACTTTTCGAACAAAGAAATAATCAAAATCTATGCTTTTATCACTATCAATGTATGCATTGTCGTGTTGTTCAAACGGTAGGTCAATATTTAGCCCTACAGAGGTTCCGCCAGCAAGGTGGGCACCTTTGTTTCCGGCTTCCATAATCCCAGGTCCACCACCAGTGATAATTCCATAGCCATTATCGGTAATTTTTTGGGCAATACTCACGGCCAATTTATATTCTAGGTCATCTGGTTTGGTGCGTGCCGATCCAAAAATAGAAACACATGGGCCAATCCTGCTAAGTTTTTCATATCCATTCACAAACTCACCCATAATTTTAAAAATGGCCCAAGAGTCGTTGGTCTTTATTTCATTCCAGTTTTTATGCCTTTTTTCCTGTCTCATAGCATGTTTATTATGATAGTTCTTTTTTCAAAAACCGTGCGGTATGGCTTTTATTGTTTTTAATAATGTGTTCTGGAGTGCCTTCGGCAATGACGTTTCCGCCATTCTTTCCTCCGTCTGGTCCTATGTCTATTATATAGTCTACGGTTTTAATCACATCTAGGTTGTGTTCAATGATAAGTACCGTATTTCCTTTATCCACTAATTTATTCAGCACAATCAATAACACCCTAATATCCTCAAAATGGAGCCCCGTGGTAGGTTCGTCCAATATATAAAAAGTATTTCCGGTATCCCTTTTGGATAGTTCTGTTGCTAATTTCACCCGTTGCGCTTCTCCTCCCGAAAGTGTAGTAGATTGTTGTCCAAGCGTGATGTAGCCCAACCCAACATCTTTGATGGTTTTTAGTTTTCGGTAGATTTTTGGAATGTGCTCAAAGAATTCACAAGACTCATTGATGGTCATTTCCAACACATCAAAAATAGATTTTCCTTTGTACCGAATCTCAAGTGTTTCTCTGTTAAACCGTTTTCCTTGGCAGGTTTCACATTCTACATAAACATCTGGCAGGAAGTTCATTTCTATCACCTTAAGTCCACCTCCTTTACAGGTTTCGCAACGTCCTCCCTTCACATTAAAGCTGAAACGTCCAGGTTTATAACCTCTAATTTGCGCCTCGGGTACTTTTGCAAATAGATTTCTTATTTCTGAAAATACACCGGTGTAAGTAGCTGGATTTGACCTAGGTGTACGACCAATAGGTGACTGATTGATATCAATAACCTTATCCAAATGCTTTAAGCCTTCAATTTTCTTGTAGGGCATAGGTTTTTTTACCCCGTTGAAAAAATGGGCATTTAAAATAGGGTAGAGGGTCTCATTGATTAACGTAGATTTACCACTTCCCGAAACACCTGTCACCCCTATCATGGTGCCTAGCGGAAAAGACACATCTACATTCTTGAGATTATTACCTGTTGCGCCTTGTAAGGTTAAAAAGCTTCCATTGCCTTTTCTTCGTTTCTTCGGAATGGAAATTTCACGATCCCCGTTGAGGTATTCGGCAGTTAAGGTATGATGTCGTTGAATTTCGGCTGGGGATCCTTTGGAAACAATTTCCCCACCATGCTTTCCGGCTGCAGGTCCTATATCAATCACATAGTCTGCTTTTTCAATCATTTCCTTATCATGCTCCACCACGATAACAGAATTCCCAATATCCCTCAATTTTGTAAGTGATTCTATGAGTCGTTCATTATCCCTTTGATGTAGTCCAATGCTGGGTTCATCCAAAATATATAGCACCCCCACAAGCTGTGAGCCAATTTGCGTGGCCAATCTGATGCGTTGCGCTTCCCCACCAGATAAGGATTTTGAACTTCTATTAAGGGCAAGATAGGTAAGCCCTACGTCTACCAAAAACCCAAGTCTTGACCGTACTTCTTTAATAATTTCCGATGCAATTTTTAGTTGCGTTTCAGAAAGGTTATTCTCCAAATTCGCAAACCATTGGGTGAGCTCTTGGATGTCCATTTCAGCTAAATCTGCAATGCTTTTGTCGTGAATCTTAAAATAAAGCGACTCTTTTCTAAGTCGGCTCCCTTCACATTCCGAACAGCTAATCTTATCCATGTAGTCCTTCGCCCAGCGTTTCAGGCTTTTGGAATCGTTGGCCTCAAAAGTATTTTGTATAAAAGTGGCTACTCCTTCAAAATCAATTTTATAATTTCGGGTAATACCCAAGGTTTTGGAAGCTACTTCAAAGGAGGTGTTTGCCCCGTTGAAAATGACTTCCTTCGCTTCCGCAGGAATACTTTCAAAAGGATCGCTTAAACTAAATTCATATCGTTGGGCGATAAGTTCCAATTGTTTGAAAACCCAATTGCTTTTCTGAGGACCATGCGGTGCTAACGCCCCTTGTTTGATGGAAAGTTTAGGGTTTGGAACAATTTTATCCAGATTCACCTCATACAACTTCCCCAATCCTTTACAATTTGGGCACATTCCTTTGGGGGAATTAAACGAAAAATGATTGGGTTCTGGATTGGGATAGGAAATCCCAGAAGTTGGACACATCAATGACCTACTAAAATATCGAACTTCATTTGTTTCCTGGTCTAAGACCATCAAAACATCATCGCCATGATACATAGCGGTAATAAGTGATTCTGAAATTCTTCGGTTATTATCAGCTTCTTCGTTAATTTTAAGTCGGTCAATGACAATTTCTATATCGTGTGTTTTGTACCGGTCAACACGCATTCCCTTAACAATATCAAGTATCTCCCCATCAACCCTCACTTTCACAAAGCCTTGTTTGCCTATTTGTTCAAAGAGTTCTCGGTAGTGGCCTTTTCGAGAGCGGATAACGGGAGCAAGGATGCTTATTTTCCTTCCATCAAAATCTTTTAGGATAAGGGATTTTATTTGTTCGTCACTATAGCTTACCATTTTCTGCCCAGTTTTGTAGCTATAAGCATCACTGGCACGGGAAAATAACAGTCGTAAAAAGTCGTAAATTTCTGTAATGGTACCTACGGTAGATCTAGGACTTCGGCTAGTGGTTTTTTGTTCAATGGCAATCACTGGGGAAAGCCCTTCAATTTTATCTACATCTGGGCGTTCCAAACTACCAAGAAACTGACGCGCATAGGCAGAGAAGGTTTCGATGTATCTACGTTGTCCTTCAGCGTAAATGGTATCAAAAGCCAGGGAGGATTTTCCACTTCCGGAAAGGCCTGTTATGACAACTAATTCCTCACGGGGAATACGCACATCAATGTTCTTCAAATTGTGAACACGGGCCCCTAGGACCTCAATCACTTCGTCGGTTTTTGCCATAGTGGGCAAAGGTACTAAAAGGGAGTCAAAATTTATAATGCAATAGATGCTAAAAATTATAGCAAAGCCCCGTTTTGTCTAATTACTTATTTCTCTACTGATAAATTGGTAAAGGCTTGTGGCTACAAAGAAAATAATACTGGAGATGATGGAATAACTTACTACTAAAATAAGTATGGGAAGACTGAAGAATAGATGGGCAATAGGGAGTAGCAAGCCAAAAATTACAAGAAATAAAAATATAAAATAGAGATATTTCATAATACCTGGAAGCGCACTTTCTGTTCTTCCTTGAAACTGAAAAAGTTTAGGGATGACTTCATTGCTCATGTATTCCCCCAATTTCGCCAAGAATACCTCATTGAATGAGGAATCTTGAAAAGCTTCGTTGTCTATGGTATTGGCCAGAGTCATAATTTTATCTTGATGCCTTTCAAATACGGCATTAAAATCTAAAGCGCTTTTATATTCCCCATATTTGTAACCGAAATAATACCACAGTCCCGACCCACATTTGTGTTCAATCCATTTTGCTACAATCTCTTTAGGATAGAAATTGGGATACCGAACATTTTCTGGAACTTTCTTTTCCTTGGGATCGGTCATGAGCATCGATTTTAACTCAAGGTAGAGGTTTTCTGTATCTTCGTAAGGAGAGTGCTCTTGAAGAAATTCTATGGCCAGTTTGGATTTCCCTTTATAAAATTCCTTTACCTCAAAAAAAGTGAGTCCTGCAAACTCTTCATCTATGTATTCCTTGAGACCGGGTAACCACATTTTGGAACGAAGTAATAGTTCTATGATACTTCTGAAATGGTGCATTTTTTGGGTAATCTTACTAAGATTATCAATTGCTGTATTCCTCGTGTTTTTGAGTCCCGAAGCAGCACTTGCAAGATAAACCATGATGATGGCAGCTAAAAAACCACTAATCCCCATAAAAATGGTTCGGGCTTCTTGCAACGTTTCGATAAAGCCTGTTTCTTCAACAGATTTACCCCATAAAAGAAAAATAAGGGAAATACATAGAATGCCACTCAATACCAATGGAATGAGTGCATACAAATCCTTAAAGAAAGATTTCCCTTTCAAAAACTAACAATTAAAATTTGGTTGGTTTCCCTTAGTATCAGCCCCAACTAGCGATACTGATTCTTTTTCAAAAGTAGCGCAAAAATTGTTAAATTGTAGTATTTTACTTACAAATCGATTAAAAGATAATTTTCCACGACAAAGGACCTTTTTACAGATATTTGGTTAGTATCCTACAGCCGTATCATCGCCTCTTTTATCTGCTGCACCTTCTAAGCGCCCATCTTTAAGAATAAGAATAGCATCTACTTTTCCTAAGACCGTACTTTCTTTTTCTATGAAAGGATATCCCTTTTTTGCAAGTATTTGTAAGCTATCCTTCGCAAAAGATCCAGGCTCTAATCGGAGCGTATCTGGAATCCATTGATGATGAAAACGTGGAGCATTTACGGCATCTTGCATGGTCATGTCATATTCGTACACATTTAAAAGGGTTTGTAATACCGAAGTGAAAATGGTAGAACCACCCGGAGTTCCCAGTACCATCCATAAATTTCCGTCTTTTTCAATAATGGTAGGCGTCATGGAACTTAACATTCTTTTCTGTGGTGCTATGGCATTAGCTTCCCCACCAATGAGCCCGAACATATTAGGCGTGCCGGGCTTTGCACTAAAGTCATCCATTTCATTGTTTAGGAAAAATCCTAGTTCCTTCACATAAACCTTACTTCCATAGGCAGCATTTAACGTTGTGGTAGTAGCTACTGCATTTCCAGAGGAATCCACTATAGAATAGTGGGTGGTTTCTGTACTTTCTGAAGGAAATATTACCCCATGGGAAAGTGTTTCAGAGGGGGTGGCGTTTTCAAAGGAAAAGTTGTCCATCCGTTGTGTCAAATAACTTTCAGAAAGTAGGCTATCTATGGGAATGTTCGTAAAGTCTGGATCACCTAGATAAAAACTTCTATCGGCATAGGATCTTCGTTCGGCCTCGATAAGTAATTGCATGCTTTTTAAGGAATGAAAACCGTATTTCGAAAGGGGGTAGGGTTCAATCATTTTTAGCATCTGTGCCAAACAAATACCTCCGCTGGAAGGAGGCCCCATTGATATCACTTTCAGTTCTTTATAATTAAAAACGATTGGTTCACGCCATTCCGCTTCATAGGCTTTTAAATCTTCCAAGCTGATTATCCCCCCTTTCTTTTGGATTTCCTCCACCAGCATCCTAGCGGTTTCCCCTTCGTAGAATTCGGCCCTTCCGTGCATCATAATTCGCTCCAGGGTTTTTGCCAATGCTAGATTTTTTAAAGTATCTCCAGCTCTATAGGTTTGGGTGAAAATGGAACTTTCTTGGTTCACTTCTTCAATAATCGACTTATATTTTTCAAATCTTTCCGCTTGTTGAGGGGTGATGACAAATCCTTTTTGAGCCAATTGAATCACAGGAACTAAAATTTCTTCCATAGGCAAGGAGCCTAATTTTTCATGAATAGCGAAGATTCCGGCAACGGTTCCGGGTACTCCAATAGCGAGTCCACCAATCTTACTTTTGTCTTTAAGGTACTCGCCAGTTGCATCCAAATACATATCCCTGTGGGCACTTAAGGGGGCTTTTTCCCTAAAATCAAAGCTTCCTAATTCCCCAAATTGGGTTCGGTAGACCATAAACCCACCTCCTCCTAAATTTCCCGCATATGGGTAACAGACAGCTAGGGCCATTTCAGTAGCCACCATGGCATCAAAGGCATTTCCTCCTTTTTTTAGAATTTCATTCCCAATTTTGGAGGCTTCTTCCCTTGCGGAAACCACCATGGCATTACTTGTAATTACGGCCTGTTTGGTTTCCTTCTCAATTGATAATTGTTGCGTATTTTCTTTGCAGGAAACTATCGTTAAAAGTGATATGATGGTGAGTAGTCTAAAAATCATAGTATGGTGAGTTGGTTTGCTGAAAACTCCCTTAATTCTGAAAAAAATGCCGTAAACTCATTTTCAAAGTTTGTGTAAAAGGTTTCAAGCTCTAATACAGCTAAGTTCATCTTGGATTTCCCTTTCGTTCGAACATTCATTTGTGTGAGTATTTTAGCAATTCCTTCAATGGTTTGATAACTCAACAACCAGTTGTCACTAATCATGTAGGGCATCATACGCTGAATCCTTGTAGGTAGCATTTCAAAATTTTCCCGAAGCAAAGAATAAAAATTTTGAACATAGTCTGGTAAGGGCATTGGGTGATAGTCTTTCCAATTTTTTGCTAAAAAATGGTCGTAGAGAATATCCACAATTACCCCACTGTAGTGTCCGTAGTTTTTATGGAGTCGTGCAGTACTTTGCCGAACAATAGGGTGATGGTCTGTGTAGGAGTCAATGGCACGGTGCAACAGAATTCCTTTTTGAATGGAAGCAGGGTATTTTTTGTATTTTTTTCCCTTGATGCCATCGGCTATGAAGTTTCCGATGATGACCCCTTCGTCATTTCCGGAAAGATAGATATGTGCCAAAAAGTTCACGATGACAATTTACGAATTTCGGTTGGACAAATGCCGCTATAAAAAGTATCTTTGCCAAAAGCAATTGTATGACATTAATCAAATCCATTTCTGGAATCCGCGGAACCATTGGCGGCAGCCCCAATGACAATTTAACGCCTATTGATGCAGTTACTTATGCAGCAGCATACGGCACCTGGGTAAAACAACAGCGGGATAAAGAAAATTATAGAGTTGTGGTGGGTCGTGACGCCCGTATTTCAGGGGAAATGATTCAACAATTAGTGATGCAAACTTTGGTTGGACTTGGGATTCATGTAGTAGATTTAGGACTTTCCACGACTCCCACCGTAGAGATGGCGGTAGCATTGGAACATGCCGATGGAGGAATCATTCTTACGGCAAGTCACAATCCCAAACAATGGAATGCCCTTAAACTCCTTAATGCTAAAGGAGAGTTTTTGGATGCGACTTCCGGACAGGAAATTTTGGATATTGCCCAAAGTGGGAATATGACTTTCTCCGAAGTAGATTACCTTGGGGAAATTTCAAAGAATGATGCCTACATTGATTTGCATATTGATGAAATTCTAAATTTACCTTTGGTAAATCAAAAGGCAATTGAAAAAGAAGGATTTAAAGTGGTGGTAGATGCCGTAAATTCTACGGGAGGCATTGCTGTTCCGTTGTTATTGGAAGCCTTGGGTGTACATCCTGTTAAGTTATTTTGCACCCCAAATGGGGAATTTCCGCACAATCCAGAACCCTTAAAAGAACACTTAGGGGATTTAATGAAAAAAGTAAAGGAGGAGCATGCCGATTTTGGAATTGTGGTAGATCCAGATGTTGATAGACTTGCATTTGTTGATGAAAATGGTGAGATGTTTGGGGAAGAATATACTCTAGTGGCTGTTACAGATTATGTATTGCGAAACACCCCAGGGAATACGGTTTCAAATATGTCTTCTTCACGAGCCTTACGTGATGTGACTTTGAAACATGGAGGTTCCTATGCCGCTAGTGCAGTAGGGGAGGTGAATGTGGTAGAGAAAATGAAAGTAACAAATGCTGTGATTGGAGGAGAGGGAAATGGAGGCATAATCTATCCTGAATTACATTACGGAAGGGATAGCTTAGTAGGAATTGCACTGTTTTTAAGTTTTTTGGCGGAAGAAAAATGTAGCGTGAGTTCGCTTCGGAAAAGATATCCTGCCTATTTCATGAGTAAAAAGAAGATTACGCTCACGCCAGAATTAGATGTAGATGGTATTCTTAAGAAGATGGCTTCCAAATATGCTTCCGAAGAAATAAATACCTTAGACGGAGTAAAAATTGATTTTCCAGAAAATTGGGTACACCTTCGGAAATCCAATACAGAACCTATCATAAGAATCTATACTGAAGCAACATCGCAAGAGGCGGCAGATGCCTTGGCAGATCGGTTTATTTCTGAAATCCAATCGGTTGCACAGTAATAAAATGACTACCTTTGAATAAATAGTGGTAAAGTGAAAACAGTATCCCTTTTAAAAAAGACAACGCTTGAGCAGTATTTTGCCCCGTTCCGAAGAAATATTCTAGGGATTGACCAAACCTTTGAATCTCCCTACGGAACCAAAAAAATCATTTACACAGACTGGACGGCAAGTGGACGTTTGTACCAACCTATTGAGGAAAAGATGCTCACAGAATTTGGTCCGTTTGTGGCAAATACCCACACCGAAACTACGGTAAGTGGCACCACGATGACCCATGCCTATCACAAAGCCCGTGAGATTATTAAAAATCATGTAAACGCAGGTCCAGAAGATGTGCTCATTACCACAGGTACCGGAATGACCGGTGCGGTGAATAAATTTCAACGAATCTTAGGGTTTAAGATTCCAGAACAAATTAAAAATTTGGTAAAGATTGAGGAATCGAGCCGTCCAGTGATTTTTGTTTCGCACATGGAACATCACAGTAACCAAACTTCGTGGCTCGAAACCATTGCCAAAGTAGAGGTGATTCCTTGTAATGAAAAGGGCTTGTTTTGTATGGAAAATCTTGAACGATTGTTGGAGCGTTATCAAGATAAGGAAGTGAAAATAGCCTCTATTACCAGTTGTTCTAATGTTACTGGAATTAAGACACCGTATTATGAGGTTGCAAAATTGATGCATCAACACAATGGATTGTGTTTTGTGGATTTTGCTTGTTCAGCGCCATACATTAATATCGATATGCATCCGGAGGATCCTGAAATGGCCTTGGATGCAATTTTTATTTCACCCCACAAGTTTTTGGGAGGCCCTGGAAGTAGCGGAGTGCTAATTTTTAATAAAAAGTTGTACAAGAATCTTGTTCCGGATTGTCCTGGTGGAGGAACAGTAGATTGGACAACCCCTTGGGGAACCCATAAATTTATTGATAGTATTGAAGACAGGGAAGATGGCGGGACTCCAGGTTTCTTACAGGTAATACGGGCTTCCTTGGCTATGCGACTGAAGGAGAAAATGGGGGTGGAAAATATTCTTGCCCGTGAGGAAGAGTTGCTATCGTACTTTTTTGATAGAATAAGGAATAACCCTGGCGTTTCATTACTCGCTTCAGAACATGAACACCGTTTAGGGGTGCTTTCATTTAATATTGAAGGGCTTCATCACGATTTAGCCGTAAAAATCCTCAACGATCGTTTTGGAGTGCAAACCCGAGGCGGATGTAGCTGTGCGGGAACCTATGGGCATTACTTATTGCAAATCAATCAGCAGCGGTCTAAAAAACTCTTTGAACAAATAAGCTGTGGCTTGAATGAATTAAAACCTGGTTGGATTCGTGCTTCCATTCATCCTACAACCACTAACGAAGAGATGGAATATCTTTGCCACGCTATTGAAGAAACCGCATTACATGCTAAAGATTGGAAAAAGGATTATGAGTTTAAAGATGGAAAGTATCACCATAAAAGTGAAAGCTTAGACGAAGGAATTCCATTGAAGGACAGCTGGTTCGAGCTTTAATTTCGGTGTTTCCAACGTTTGTGTGACCAAAGATAATACTGCGGTGCGTTGTAGATTTGAGCTTCAATTTCGGAAAGGAACTTTCGGGTAATTTCAAAGTCTGGATATTCCTTTGGGTTTTCAGCTAAGGGGACTAGAGTGGCTTCATAATAACCACGTTTTCTTTTTTCAACTTTTAAATACAGCGTAGAGAAATCCAACATTTTGGCAAGTTCTTCCGTTCCCGTAAAGACAGGAACATCAATACCCATAAACGTATCACGTTGTTTGAATGCTCCTAGTTTTGGCGTCTGGTCTGAAAGGATAAGTGTAATGCTTTGCTCTCCTTTTTTAAAACTTTTATAGAGGGTTTTGGTGATTTGTTTGTTGGGAATGATAGATGCCCCGAACCTTCCACGGATTTTTTTCACAAGCCGATCAAAATACGGATTGTCCAGTTTTTTATAGACTGCGTAACCTTTTAGCGGAATTTGTTTGGAAAGAATACTACTCCATTCCCAACTGGCATAATGCCCGCACATCAATAGAATACTTTTGTTTGGATTGTCAAGATTGTTAATGATTTCTGGATTGGTAAAATGAAAACGTTTTTTGATTTCTGCTTCGGAAATGGTCATGCTTTTCATGGTTTCCACAATAATGTCACAAAGATGGCGGTAGAAACCGTTGGCAATTTTGTTTATTTCCGCAGAGGACTTTTCAGGGAAAACCAATCGAAGGTTTCCCTTTACTACTTTTTTTCGATACCCAATAATGTAATAGGTTAAAAGGAAGAGTACATCAGACTTAAAATACAGTATAGGAAATGGCAATATGGAAAAAAGCCAAAAAAATGGGTACACCAAAAGATAAAGTAACCGTTGCATTCCTAATTTTACAGCAAAACTAAGTAAATTTATGCCACTTAAACACCCAAACTTCTAAAATTAAGGCATGCAAAATATTCACATTGCTACCATCATCATCATTGTTGCCAATGTTTTGATCTCCCTGAAAGGATTCAATGATTTTTCTTTTTTCGAAAAATACAAGTTCAATATTGGAGGGATTCGAAGAGGGGAACAGATTCGTATGTTTAGTGCAGGATTTTTGCACGTAGACTTTACACACTTATTGTTCAATATGCTTACGCTGTACTTTTTTGCAAACGTGGTGATTTTTAATGTAGGGGTATCCAAATTTATATTAGTCTATTTATTGAGTTTGTTAACTGGGAACATTTTATCTTTTGTAATGCATAAGGAAGAGTACTATTATAGTGCTGTGGGAGCTAGTGGAGCTGTCATGGGAGTATTATATGCGGCAATATTATTATATCCAGATATGTCACTCTATCTATTTTTTATTCCAATTCCAATTCCAGCATGGCTATTTGGTATTATGTATTTGGGATATTCCATTTACGGGATGAAAAAAAGACTGGGTAACATTGGGCACGATGCACATATTGGTGGCGCTATTGCGGGATATATTCTCACGATTGCATTTGTGCCTTCCCTCATTCAAACGCACCTTTGGCTCATTGCCCTATTAGCACTACCCATTGTGGTATTGTTTGTGCTATATAAAATGGGAAAACTTTAATGAAATAAAAATGAAAACACTAAGTACGTTATTAATATTATTCAGTATGGCGATTACAAACGCGCAACAAACCATGAAACCCACGGTAGATGTGAGTGGGGAAGGAACGGTAACCATCACTCCAGATGAAGTGACTATACGGGTTAGGGTAGAACATGAAGGTGTTAGTCCGAAAGAAGTAAAACAACAAAATGATGCAACTATTAGCGAAGTCTTCCGATTTTTGAAACAATTTGGACTATCGGAAAAAGACTATAAGTCTGAATATATCAATCTAAGTAAGAACTACGACTATCAAAAAAAGACCCATCATTATGTAGCTAATCAAACCCTATCCATTCAACTGAAAGACTTGTCGAAATATGAATCTTTAATGAACGGATTGCTGGAAACAGGGATTAATAGGATAGATAGCGTAACCTTTGGTTCTTCTAAAGAAACATCCTTACAAAGTGAAGCAAGGGTAAAAGCCATTATGAATGCAAAGCAGAAAGCACAGGAATATGCTTCGGCTTTGGGGCAAAACATTGGTAAGGCAGTTCATATTTCAGAATTTCAAAACATCTCATTGCCTTCACCGGTATTGCGAAGTACGGCCATGGCAGACGGTGCCAGTAATAAGCAAACTATGGCTCCTGGGGAGATGACCATTTCGGTGCAGGTGAATGTAAGTTTCGAATTACTTTAATCCAGCAATTGGGAAATTTTGTTTTCTAAGGCCTGCCCCCGAAGGTTTTTGTCAATGATTTTTCCGTCTTTGTCTAAAAGAAAAGTCGCTGGAATACTACGCACATTGTACATTCTGGCAATAGGATCCTGCCAAAACTGAAGGTTGGATACATGGTACCAATCCATATTGTCATCTTCAATGGCTTTAATCCATCGATCTTTTTGACCTGGACGGTCCAATGAAACACTAATAATGTTTAACCCTTTATCATGATATTTTTCATACACCCTAACCACATTGGGATTTTCAAGTCTACAAGGTCTACACCAAGAAGCCCAGAAGTCAATGATGGTATATTCGCCCAAAGTTTCTTTTAAGCTTAGCATATCCCCAGCCGGTGTGGATGCTTCGAAGTTGGGAGCGGTCCCTCCAATATCAGTTTTTTCAATATTTTTAATTTTTTCCTTTAAGTCGGTCACTAGGGGATTATTGGCCATCTTCGGACTTAAATTTTCTATAATGGATGAAACCTCTGGAGCGCTCATTTGCTTGCGGGCAAATAATTCTGCGGTAAGCATGATCCCGAAAAGGGAATTACTGTTTTCCTGGGCATAATTCCTTTTGAATAACTGCTCTTCATTTTGAAGGGCATTGCTCTGCTCCCGAAGATCCTGCGCCAACAATCCATCCTGTTCCCGCTGGGCTTTCTGGAATGCTTCTGCGAGGTTTTGCCTTCGAAGATTAAAATCCCTCATGGCTTCTAAATATTGATAATAGGTTTCATTTATTTTTCCACCTGTTACTTTAGAAGTCTGAAGACTATCTTTGTAAAGTGTAATATTTATATTTTCATTTTCAACAAAGAACATCACATTTTCTTCACCAACCTTTAAGGATTGCAAGGGAGTTGTTTCAATATGGGGAAAGGTAGCTTCAAACTTTCCATTTTTGATTTCGAGGGTATCAATGATGGAAGATTTGTTTTGATGGTCAAATTCAAATAGGTATAGTTTCGTACCATCTTCAAAGCCAAGAGCAGTACCTTTCATGGTGTAGGAGTTGTCTTCTTTACAGGAAATAATACTGATGACAGCAAAAAGTACAAGTAGATATCTCATTCTTCTTAGATTTTAGGCAAAAATAATTGTTATTTTTAAGGAATAAAAGAGACTAACTTACAAAGAACTGTTAATAATTCTACTAATAGGGTAGAAAAAAGTACCTTTGCAGAATGAGTAAAGAGTTGGAAATAAAGGATGTGGGAGAGTCCAGTTCGCCGTTAGCGATCAAAATTGGATTCAAAAAATTATTTGATTCCTATCGCTCACAATTAGATTCTGAAATTACATATCTAAGGGAACGTGCAGAAGCGGTATTGGCAATAGAAGCCCAATATCCAATTTTGTCTGAAGGAGTAATGGATAAGTCCAAATTGCTTGAACTGAAGGAACCCATAGATTTTATACTGGCCGACCTTTTCCCCGCTCATCTAACGCAGAATGAAATTAAGATTGCTACGGCACCATTTCAGGAGAATATACTAAAAGCGACCAAACGCTATCAGGATATCCGTGAAATTGCTGGACAGGATTTTAAAATGGAACTTTCCAATTTTTCGCCTAAAGAACACTACATCATGGCATGTAGAATCATACTTTCGGTATACTATAACTTCAGCGTAGATTTTAAAAGGCCTTTTTTCTATAAGATTCCAGATGCCAATGGAATTCTTCGTTCTTATAGAGTCTTATACAATGGTGATTTTGTTGGAATAGAGAAAGGACCCAATGCAAAGGATATTACCAAGGAAAATGTAGCCATGCTGTTGGATAATTTTGAAAACCTGGAAATATGGAAAGAAATGTTTCCGCCCCATAGTTGGTATTTCAATGGTTTTGTTATTGCCAACATGTACGACGCAACGATTGATGTTTCCATCTCAAACTTTAAGGAAGATTTGCTTGAGTTGGATGCTGGGGATGATCGTTTCGTGAAAAGTTTCCGGAATATTATTCGCTCAATATTTAACTACCCAGATATTGAGGTAGGTTTTGCGCAATTCAATAAAGAAGATCATACCTTTAACAAAATACCGAATGCCTTTGGTATTTCGAGTTTCCTATTAGATAGTGATAGGGCGAAGGACTGCCATCAATCGCTTTGTGACCATTCCTATGAAGTGATTTGCCTGCATAAAAAATCGTTTACTATTTCCAATATTCCTGGGAGTATTGAAAAGTATCCAGAAAACCCCCTTTTCAAAGCGTATCATGAACAAGGGATTGCAAGTGCAATTATTACACCACTAGTTGCCCACGAAGAATTGCTGGGAGTTATGGAAATTGTTTCCAAGAAGCCAGGTGAACTCAACTCAATCAATGCCAATAAACTTCAGGATATTTTACCCTTTTTGGTAGATTCATTACGTAGAAGCAAAGAAGAGAAAGAAAACCTATTGGAATTGTTGATTCAAAGCGAATGTACCTCCATTCACCCTAGTGTACATTGGCGATTTAGAAAAGAGGCGGAACGTGTGCTGAAATTACAGCAGAATGGGCAGATGGCCAATTTTAGGGAAGTGGTTTTTGAGGATGTGTACCCGTTATTTGGGCAGATGGATATAAAAGGGTCTTCCGATGCCAGAAACGAAGCAACCAAGAAAGACTTAGTGCTTCAATTAAAGTTGGTACATAAAATCATTGAGAAAATCCATGTCATAGAGCCGTTGCCAATATACGAGCAATTATCTTTTTCCATTAAGGAATATAGACAGGAAATCAAGGAAACCTTAGAGGTGGATACAGAACAAAGAGTACTATCATTTTTACAGGAAGAAATTATTCCGCTCTACAGGCATTTGGAAAATAAAAATGACCAACTCAAGGAATTGATTCAAGGATATTATGATGAGATAGACCCCCAAAAAGGTTTTGTCTATCAACATAGAAAAGACTATGATGATTCGGTAGCCTTAGTGAATAGAACCTTGGCTTCAATTTTGGATCGTAAACAAAATGATGCACAAGGGATGTATTCCCATTACTATGAGCGTTTTAAAACTGATGGTGTTGAACACAATATGTATATTGGCGAGTCTATCACCAAAGAGTTAAGTTTCAATAAAATCTATCTGTATAATTTACGATTATGGCAATTACAGGTGATGTGTGAGATGGAGAATAGTTTCTACCAACTTAAGCATAATCTTCCTGTGCCTATGGAAGTTGCTTCCATGATACTGGTTTTCTCCAATTCACTTTCCCTACGCTTCAGGATGGATGAAAAAAGATTTGATGTTGATGGCACCTACAATGCACGTTATGAAGTTGTAAAAAAGCGGGTAGATAAAGCATACATTAAGAATACTGAAGAACGCATTACCCAACCAGGAAAAATTACCGTAGTTTACTCCCAGACCGAAGACGAGAAGGAATATTTTGGGTATATCAAATTCCTGCAATCCAAAAAATATTTGGGTGCTGATGTAGAGGTCTTGGAACTGGAAGATCTACAGGGGGTTACCGGGTTGAAAGCGCTACGGGTTAATGTGCTCTATAAGGATAGTACGGAAGATAAAAAATACTATACCTACGACGATCTTATGGAAACCCTTCGGTAATTATTGAGTAGGGGTGACAATTGTTTCCGTTACTTGCTCCACAGATTGATCGGAAACTCCAAAAGAAACCGCAAAGGAAATAATGGAAATAATGATTCCAACCACAAAGATGGTGTAGGTCCATCGTAAAATACGGTATTTTCTATCCAATACTTTTCCTAGAAAATATAAATCCTTCGTTAAGGAGGAGTATACATAATCCCTATCCTTTAAGAGTTCATTAATGGCCCATTGATATTTTGACAATTCCATTTTGTGGAAATTCCCAAAAAAAGTAAGATTTACATCTTTGTTCTTTACGTCCTCATCTGTAAATTCACCTCTGGTAACATTAGGACGCGTGGCAATAACTGCTAAAACCATTGTAACCGTGCTTGATAAAACAAATACCGCTGAAGGAACAATAAGAAATGGATTGGTATCCAGCTTTGAAAGTAAATTAGACAACACCAACGAAATGATAATGGCATTTACCGAAAGCAGGATGTTTGCTTTTGTGTCTGCAATATCACTTAATTTAATATGGTTCCGAAGTGCTGTGCGGTAAAAGGTTTGAATTCCACGTTCGGGGCTGGCATCTTTGTATTTGGCTTTGAGCTCTGCTTTCATTCGCTCTTTCCGAAGCCTTTTCTTATCCTTTTTTCTACGTTTTAAAAGTTTGGCTAAATTTTCTTCTTTTGTAGGTTGCCAGTTTTTAAGCGCATAGGAGGTGTAGTATTGGTGCTGCTCTACTAAAACCTTTATATTTTCTTCCCGCCATTCCTTTGCAGAATAATTCTGTTTCTTGAGGGCTTTCAATTCTTGCCGAAGGAATTCACTTGCCTCTTCAAAATATTCTTTTCCAAAGTGGGAACAATCGGCATCACGAATCACTTCCTCCAGTAAATCAATAGGTTGATGCTCTAACTTAGTCGCGGAAATACAACGGCACACATTTTCAATTACATCTTTGTCTATTCCTTTTTCAGTTAAAAACTCCTTTGCAATTTCAACACTAATATCCTCATGATTTTCAACATCTTTTGTAAAGCCTGTATCATGCAAAAGCGCAGCTAAGCGAATAATTTCAGCATCTTTAGCATTTATTTCAGAATTATCTATGATTTCATTTGTACTTTTAAGGACCCTCAACGTATGTGTGAGATTGTGGTAAATAAATTCATGTGGCAGCTTTTCCTTGAAAAGTTCCCTTACAAATGCCTCGGTCTCCTTGATGATAGTGTTCATTCGGTGGGTTTTGAATTCAAAATAATAAAAAATTGCAGCGTTCTATGCATAAATTAAAGTTAATTCTCCCCTTTTTATTCATTTTTTTATCGGCTTGTGGTAGTTATTACCCCAAATATTTAAATGAAGAAGACAAAAATATTCATGTAAATCCTTATGAAAGTGAAGTAGAAAAGCGCTTCTATCTCATTGGCGATGCTGGTCTTGGCGCTTCAGAAAACGAAACCTTAAAGGCCTTTGAATCTTTTGTGGATGGAAAAGATACCAAGGAGGATTATGTCATTTATCTTGGGGACAATATTTATCCCTCCGGATTACCAAAGAAAGATGAAAAAGGAAGAGCCTCTGCAGAAGAGCAACTGGATGCCCAAGTGAATGTTTCTCGCTTTTTTGACGGAAAAATTCTCTTTATCCCAGGGAATCATGATTGGTATAGTGACGGACTCAAAGGTTTAAAAAGACAAGAGGAATATGTGGAGGATAAATTGGATGACAACGAAGCTTTTCAACCAGAGAATGGTTGTGCTATTGAAGAAATTGATGTTTCCGAAGAAATAACCCTATTGGTGCTTGACACTGAATGGTACATTGAAAATTGGGATAAACACCCTACGATTAATGATGAGTGCGATATTAAGACGAGGGAAGATTTCATGTTGGAAATTGAAGGCGAACTGAAAAAAAATAATGAGAAAACAATCATTATTGCCATGCATCATCCTGCCTTTACTTATGGCTTGCATGGTGGGTATTTTAACCTAAACAAACACATTTACGCAGCAGATAACAACATCCCACTTCCCGTACTTGCAAGTTTGGTAACCCTTTTACGCTCCCAGGGAGGTGTATCTCCCCAAGATCGCTATAACAATAGGTATAATGAGTTGATGAAACGTTTAGTGACCATGGCCCGTGATAATGATCGCGTGGTATTTGTGTCTGGTCATGAACATGTATTGCAATACATCGAAAACAAAGACATTAAACAAATTGTTTCGGGTTCTGGCAGTAAAGATGCACCGGTAGCTTTAGGAAAAGGTTCCCTATTTGCTTACGGCGGAAAAGGATTTGCAGTGTTGGAGGTATTGAAGGATGGTAGCTCTAATATCCATTATTATAAAGCTGATGAAGGAAAACCGGAACGTATGTTTAGTAAGGTAGTCCACGAAGCCCCAAAGGAGTTCAATGTAGATACGCTTCCTACCAAGTTTCCGAAAACCATCATGGCTTCCGTATATCCAAAAGAGAACACCGAAAAGAGCAAATCTTATGAATGGTTTTGGGGAGATCACTATAGAAAAAGCTATGGAACGCAAATTGAAGTTCCAGTGGGAATTTTGGATAGCTTAAGAGGTGGGATGACGGTGCAGCGAAAAGGTGGAGGGCATCAAACGCGTTCCCTTCGTTTAATGGATGCTGAAGGGCGTACCTTTAATTTAAGGGCCCTGGAGAAAAGTGCCGTACAGTTTCTTCAAACTACTGCTTTTAGGGATACCTATGTAGAGGAAGATTTTGACGAAACCTTAACGGAAGATATCATCAAGGATTTTTATACCTCTAGCCACCCATATGGAGCCTATGTAATTCCGAAGCTAAGCGATGCCGTTGGAGTTTATCATACCAATCCGAAGCTTTACTATGTGCCAAAGCAAAAAGCGTTAGGAAAGTACAATTTAGAATATGGTGATGAATTGTATATGTTGGTAGAACGTCCTGATGAAACCTTTTTGGATCAGCCAAATTTTGGCAAGCCAGATGCAATAGAAAGTACTTCGGATGTATTGGAGAATATACGTGATGATGAAGAATACCGCATTGATGAAGAGGCATTTATTCGAGCAAGATTATTTGATATGCTTATTGGCGATTGGGATCGCCATCAGGATCAATGGAGGTGGTCCCGGTTTGACGATAAACAACGTAATATTAAAATGTACCGTCCCATCCCTAGGGATCGCGATCAAGTATTTGCCAATTATGATGGGGCGCTTTTGAATATCCTTAATGTGCTCATGCCAGCTACACAACAGTTTCAGCAATATGATGGAGAGTTGAAAGATATAAAATGGATCAATTTGGCAGGGATAAAAATAGATCGAACTTTTGCACAAACTTCTGATAGGGAAGTATGGCTTTCACAAGCTTCCATTATTCAGGAACTCCTTACAGATAAAGTGATTGATGAGGCCTTTAAAAGTTTACCTAGCGAATTAGATCCTACTACTGCAGAAATAATTAAATCGAAACTTCGGGAACGAAGGTCGCATATGGTGAACATTGCTCAGCGATATTATGATTATTTAAATGATCTGGTTATTATCACAGCTACCGATAAGGATGATCAAGTGAAGGTAGATATTAACAGGGATCATACTATTGTTTCTATTTCCAGGATCAAGGATGGAGAGGTGCAACCACCTTTTAAGCGAAGGGTGATTCCAAACAAGGAAACCAAAGAAATTTGGGTTTACGCTCTAGATGACGATGATGAGATAGTGGTTTCAGGGAAAGGAAGAAAAGTTCCTAGAATACGAATCATTGGTGGGCAAAACAATGACATTTATAATGTGGAAGGTGGCAGAAGGGTAAAGGTATACGATCACAAATCAAAGCCAAATACAATTGTTTCCGAAGGAAAAGCGAGTTTTATATTTAAGGATAATTACAAGTACAATAATTACAGATATAATAAATTTATTAATGAAAGCTCTACTATTTTGCCAAGTATTGGGTTTAATCCTGATGATGGTATGTTGGTGGGATTGAGTTATGCTAAAGCCAAAAAAGGATTTTCCGATGATCCATTTGGCTCCCGTCATTCGTTTAACGGTGGTTACTTTTTTGCAACAGACGGGTTCAGCTTGCAGTACAATGGAGAATTTGCCAATGTATTTGATTACTGGAAGTTTCTGGTAGGTGGAAAATGGACTTCGGAAAATTTCACGCAGAACTTTTTTGGTTTTGGTAATGAAACCGAAAATAATGATGACGAACTTGGTTTAGATTACAACAGAGTCAAAACGGGTGGTCAAAAGGTGTATGTTGGTGTCGTTAAAAATGGTCATTATGGGAGTAAATTAAGCCTTAGAGGAATGTTTGAAAGTATAGAGGTGCAGGAGACACAGGGGCGATTTATCAATGAGTTTTTCAATTCGGTATCGTATCTGGAAAATAGAAAGAATTTTACGGGACTTCAAATAGATTATTCTTATGCTGGATATGATAATAAGGTGAATCCCACTCGAGGAATGTTTTTTAAAGCAAATGCCGGAGTAACATCCAATATTGAAAGTTTCGAACGTACTTTCGGGACTTTGGGAAGTTCCCTGGAGTTTTTCAATGCCATTACCAGAAACAGGAAATGGGTACTAAACACACAGATTAGAGGTGCTGTTAATATTGGAGATAACTATGAGTTTTATCAGGCAGTAACTTTAGGGACAAATTCTGGATTACGTGGATTTCGTCAAGAACGCTTTAGCGGAGAAAGTAGTTTAGCCTTTAAGGGGGACTTACGATATCATCTCACAAAGTTTAAAACAGGACTCTTACCCTTGGAATTAGGTGTGTTTGTTGGTGGTGATGTAGGAAGGGTATGGCAGGATGGTGATGCAAGTGAAAAATGGCATAATGACTATGGAGGTGGTTTTTGGCTCACCGCAGTAGATTCTATTTCGGGGGAGTTCAGACTCTTTAATAGTGTGGAAGGATTATTATTCTCTTTCGGGTTCGGATTGGCATTTTAATATTTTTCTGCATCCACAAGGTATCCTTTATGAAAATAGTATCTTTGCGCCGCAAAAGAAAGTTATGGAGAGAAACCTTAAAACTGCAATAAAAGCAGCCATTGAAGCTGGAGAAGCAATCTTAAAAATATACGACACAGATTTTTCTGTAGCATTAAAGGACGACGCATCTCCACTTACCATTGCGGATGAAGAATCTAATAATGTCATAAATAAATACCTGCTAACAACAGGTATTCCTATCATTAGCGAGGAAAATAAACAAACAGATTATGACGAGCGAAAGGATTGGGAGCAATGTTGGATTGTGGATCCTTTGGATGGTACAAAGGAATTCGTAAAACGTAATGGGGAGTTCACAGTAAATATAGCCCTTGTTAAACAGGGTGTCCCTGTGATGGGTGTAATATATGTGCCTGTATCGGGATGGTTGTATTTTACAAATGAAAAAGGGACTGGTTCTTTTAAATTGCAAATCAAAGAAAACAGTATTCCAGAAAACATAATGGAGGAAGCCATTCCGCTAACTCCAGCAAAGCTCTCAGAACCTGTAAAAGTAGTAGGTAGTAGATCCCATTTAAATGAAAGTACCGAGGCTTACATTCATAAATTAGAGGAAAAATATGAGGTTGAAATTGTGTCTAAAGGAAGCTCCCTTAAATTTTGCTTAGTGGCAGAAGGAGATGCACATGTCTACCCACGCTTTGCTCCAACAATGGAATGGGATACTGCAGCAGGGCAGGCAATTTGTTCTGCAGTAGGGGTTTCGGTGATAAACCAAGAAACCCAAAAACCGCTTCGGTACAATAGGGAAAATCTCCTTAACCCGCATTTTTTGGTGAGTGCTATATGAAACCCAATTCACATTTAAGACATATTTTAAAGTCGGTTACCTGGCGAATACTTGGTACATTAGACACGATTGTTATTTCTTGGGTCATTACTGGAAATGCCCTTACAGGATTAAAGATTGGTACCGTAGAAGTAGTAACCAAAATGATTTTGTACTATTTCCATGAACGGGTTTGGTTTAAGTTGAACCTAAGTAAGGATGGACAAATACTTGCAAGTAGGAAGCGTCACTTGGCCAAAACATTTACCTGGAGGGCTGTAGGAACGACAGATACCATGATTATTTCATGGATTATTTCGGGAAATCCGTTCACAGGACTAAAAATAGGCCTCGCTGAACTTGTTACTAAAATGATACTGTATTATGTACATGAGCGTGCATGGTACCATATTGATTTCGGATTGGAAAAAAGAAGAAAGCGTAAATTGAAAAACCAAGAGCATGAATAAACATATTGTTCCTCATGAATTTCAAGTAACCAGAAACGACCGTAACCTTCAAAAGGAACATGCCTCGTTGGTGATTTGGTTTACCGGTTTATCTGGTTCGGGTAAATCTACTTTGGCGAATGCCTTGGAAAAGGAATTACTTAAAAAAGGATTTCACACCTATGTATTAGACGGCGATAATGTTAGAAATGGCCTTAATAAAAACCTTAGTTTTGCACCAGAAGATCGCACCGAAAATATTAGAAGGATTGCTGAAGTTGCCAATTTAATGGCAGATGCCGGCCTTGTTGTACTATCTTCATTTGTTTCGCCTTATCAAAAAGATCGTGAAGCGGTGAAGGAAATCGTTGGTGCTGAAAATTTTGTAGAGATATTTGTAAATACTCCCTTGGAAGTTTGCGAAAAACGGGATGTAAAAGGGCTCTATCAAAAAGCTAGGGCAGGAGAGATAAAAAACTTTACAGGTATTGGAGCACCATACGAGGCACCATTACAACCTGATATTGAAATTGATACCACGAAATATTCCGTGGAAGAATCCATAGATATTATTTTTAAAAGTATCGCACATAAACTACTTTTGCGACATGAGTAAATATTATTTGAACTACCTTGATGAATTGGAGTCTGAAGCCATCTATATCCTTCGGGAGGTTTGGGCCCAATTTCAAAATCCAGTCATCCTTTTTTCTGGTGGAAAAGACTCTATTTTGGTCACCCATTTGGCTAAAAAGGCATTTTATCCTTCTAAAATTCCCTTTCCATTATTGCATGTAGACACTGGACATAATTTTCCGGAAACGATTGCTTTTAGGGATGCCCTTGTGGAAGAGCTAGGAGTGCAATTGTTGGTAGGTTCTGTTCAGCAATCTATTGATGATGGAAGGGTTGCCGAAGAAAAAGGGAAAAATGCTACCCGAAATGCCTTACAGATTACCACACTTTTGGATACCATTGAGGAACACAAAATAGATTGTGCCATTGGTGGTGGAAGAAGGGACGAGGAAAAAGCGCGTGCTAAAGAACGATTCTTTTCGCATCGGGATGATTTCGGACAGTGGGATCCTAAAAACCAGCGTCCAGAATTGTGGAACATTTTAAACGGAAAGCATTTTGAAGGAGAACATTTTAGGGCATTTCCTATAAGTAACTGGACCGAAATGGATGTCTGGAACTATATCCTAAAGGAAAACATAGCCATTCCGTCACTCTATATTGCCCATGAACGTGAAGTGGTTTGGAGAAATGAATCCTGGATTCCTGTTTCAGAATTTTTGAAACTGGAAGAAGGTGAGACGGTGCATCAAAAGAAAATTAGATTCCGAACCTTGGGAGATATTACCATTACAGGAGGAATTGAAAGTGATGCCGATACGTTGGCAAAAATTGTGCAGGAAGTAGCAGCCATGAAACAAACAGAGCGTGGAAATCGTAGTGATGACAAACGAAGTGAAACGGCCATGGAAGACCGTAAACGTCAAGGATATTTTTAAGAATTAGATATGGAGTTAGATAATAATCAATTATTAAGATTTACCACGGCAGGTAGTGTAGACGATGGAAAAAGTACGTTGATTGGGCGTCTTTTATATGATTCCAAAGCCATTTTTGAAGATCAGTTGGAAGCCGTTGAAAATACGAGTAAACGTAAAGGACATGAAGGGGTGGATTTGGCACTTTTCACAGACGGGCTTCGGGATGAGAGGGAACAAGGCATTACTATTGATGTGGCCTATCGTTATTTTACTACTCCCAAGCGTAAGTTTATCATCGCAGATACACCAGGCCATATTCAGTACACTAGAAACATGGTTACCGGAGCATCAACAGCAAATGCGGCACTCATTCTCATTGATGCCCGAAACGGCGTCATTGAACAAACCAAAAGACACGCCTTCATTGCTTCATTGCTGCAGATTCCGCATCTTATTGTTTGTATCAATAAGATGGATTTGGTAGACTATTCTGAAACGATTTACGAAAAAATTATTGCGCAGTTTGAAGAGTTTTCCTCTAAGTTGTACGTAAAAGATATTCGTTTTATTCCTATTAGTGCACTTAAGGGAGACAATGTGGTACACCGAAGCGAGCATATGAATTGGTACCAAGGTGCTCCATTACTGCACACCTTGGAACACATGCATATTAGTAGTGATATAAATAAGATTGATGCCCGTTTTCCGGTACAAACTGTACTAAGACCTCAACGTGAAGGTTTTATAGATTACCGAGGATATGCGGGACGTGTAGCTAGTGGGATTTTTAGACCTGGTGATGACATTACGGTACTTCCCTCTGGTTTTACCTCTAAAATCAAGAGCATTGATACCCAAGATGAAGCTTTAGAGGAAGCATTTGCCCCTATGTCTGTAAGTATTACCCTGGAAGATGATATAGATATAAGTCGTGGGGATATGATTGTAAAGACCAATAATAAGCCAGAACCCACTCAGGAGTTTGATGCTATGATTTGTTGGTTAAATAATACAGCCGCAAGACCAAGGGCAAAATATACTATTTTACATACCTCCAATGAGCAAAAGGCTATGATTAAGGAGATTGTGTACAAAATAGACATCAATACCTATAACCGCGAAAATGAAGACAAAGAGCTTCAAATGAATGACATAGCGCGTATAAAAGTAAGAACCACCAGACCCCTAATGATTGATGAATATAGGGATAATCGTATTACCGGAAGTTTTGTCCTAATAGATGATGCTACACATGAAACGGTTGCCGCTGGAATGATAATATAAAACCATGATACAATTCCAAGGAAGAAAGGCTACTTGGTACCGATGGCTCCTTCAGTTCAAAAATGTAAAAGACAGCACACATCTTTTGATCTCCAAGGGTTCCAAAATTGTAAATGGAACAACCATTGGAGACGGTACTTGTATCAACGGTAAAATTATTATCAAAGGAAAAGGAAGCTGTATTATAGGTAAATATTGCGCTTTTGGCGATGGTATCAGGATCATTACTTCAAACCACAATACAACTGATATTGTTTTGCAATATTCACTTAGAAAGCGTTTGGGAATGGAGGTACAGGTAGATGAAAAGAAAGATGTTGAAATAGGGAGTAATGTTTGGATTGGGGATCAAGTACTTATTCTTCCAGGCATTAGTATTGGTAATAGTGCCATAATTGCGGCAGGTTCCGTGATTACAAAAGATGTTCCTGCCTATGCAATTGCTGGAGGAGTACCTGCTAAAATAATCAAGTACCGATTTTCAGAGGAAAGAATAGAAGAACTAAAAAAATTAGAATGGTGGGATTGGCCTCTTGATAAATTGAAACGTGAGGTTCATTTACTACAATCTTAATCTTTCATAAATACCTTTAGCGTGTTAGAGAAGTTTAATTTTTTTTCAAAAAAAAGCTTTAGGTACGCTACCATTGGTAGTGTTTCAATTAGGTTTGGTTCTGCTTTCTTTGCTTTTCTAAATGGTATTTTACTAGCGCGCTTACTTTCAGTTGAAGGATTGGGAAAATATGTATTGGTTTTCTCAACAATTACTGTACTTTCTATTCCCGCAACTATGGGAATCCCTCAATTATTAACCAGATACGTGTCAAAATATGAAGTCCACAATAAGGAATCCTTATTGAAAGGGCTATTGATAAAAACCAATAGGTTCGTCTTTTTTTCAACATTACTTATATATGCTTTGGCCTCCATTAGTTATTTTTTTTGGTGGAAAAATTATGGAACAGAAATGGTGTATACCATTATTTATGGTTTGATATTACTACCTATTTTAGGATTTGGGGCACTTCGGTCTGCAAGTCTTCGAGGTTTGAAATTAATTATTCTTGCCGAACTGCCCGAAACTTTATTTAGAAACCTACTGTTCACCGTTTTTTTAAGTGTTAATTTTTTACTTGGATATAACCTTACTCCAAAATGGGCAATGTTGTTTCAGGTTATTGCTGCTGGAATTGGATTCCTTATAGGGTATCTTTTTTTGAGAAGACATCTTTTATTAAAATTAAGAAATGTACGCCCTTTATTTGAACAAAAACATTGGATTAAGGAAACAATTCCTTTTTCAATTAATAGTGGGGTGCAAGTCACGCGAAGTAAGTTGTTAACATATGTCTTGGCTATTTTCGGATCGGTAGAGGCAGTAGCCATCTTTGAAGTAGCTACTAGAGGAGCGACCTTGGTTTCCTTTACTTTAAATGCTTTAAATACGGCAATTTCACCTTTTATTTCAACCGCTTTTGAAAAAGGAGACAAAATATACTTGCAAAAAATCATTCGTAAAACAGGACGGATCATTTTTGCTTTTTCTTTACCAGTGGCTTTACTATTCATTTTTGGTGGAACTACATTATTGACTTTTATTTTTGGGGCTCAATATGAAAACGCCTATATACCCCTTGTGATATTGTGCATCGGGCAATTGGTAAGTTCCATGGTAGGATCTGTAGGCTTATTATTGAGTATGACCGGGAATCAGAGAGTGTTTTCCAACAGTAACCTTTTAATGCTTATTCTTAATGTGATATTAAGCATTCCTTTAATTATTTATCTAGATGTAATTGGCGCTTCCATAGTTTACAGTCTTCTATTGATTGTTCAAAATTTGGTTTTGTTATCTTATGTACGTAAAAAATTAAAAATCAATACTGCAATTATTTAAAGGCTCAAAATGATGCTTCCTAACCTTTTTATTATCGGTGCTCCAAAATGCGGTACAACTTCCATGGCTCATTATTTGGGAAAACATCCCAATATTTTTATGTGCAAAGAGAAAGAACCACATTATTTTAATGAAGACCTTAACCATAGGTATTACAAAACTGAAGATACTTATTTGCAGTTGTTTTCGGAAGCTTCAGAAAGCGCAACTTACTTATGCGATGCTTCGGTCTGGTATTTGTATTCAGAAGTTGCTGTTAAAAATATTCTCAAGTTTAATCCTGAAGCACGATTTATCATTATGTTGAGGGAACACAGTGATTTGTTTTTTTCATTGCATCGTGAACTGCGCTATGGGGGAGAAGAGACTCAAAATTCCCCACAAAAGGCATGGGAATTGGTTTCCTTCAGAAAAAAAGGTAATAATGTTCCTTCAACCACTTTAGAACCAAAATTGCTATACTATGATAAAACCTGTGCCTTAGGAAATTTAGTTGAGCGAGCCTTGGATATCATCCCTAGGGAGCAGCTTCGTATTATTTTCTTAGAGGATCTAAAAGAAGATTCAAATAGGGTTTATGAGGAACTCTTGTTGTGGTTAGGCCTTAAAGTAATAGCACTACCTGTTTACGAAGTTGTAAATGAAAAAAAAGAAAGGATTTCCCCTACTTTTTCTAGCTTACTCAGGAAAATCTATTTACTTAAGAAACAATTGGGCATCCATAAAGGATTAGGTATTTCCAATTATTTGAATCGTTTGAATGTTACCAAAAAAGTAGTTCAAAATAAAAAGGAAGAAGATAAATTGCGTCCAATTCTTAAGGATTATTTTGAAAAAGATCGAAAATTACTGGAGAAACTAACAGGTAGGGATCTATCTCACTGGAGCACTAGTAAATCATGATAAGTATTGTTATTCCATTATACAATAAAGAAGATTATATAGCTGAAACACTTCGGTCTGTATTGGCGCAAACTTTCACCAACTTTGAAGTACTTGTAATCAATGATGGCAGTTCAGACCACTCTGTGGATAAAGTAGCAGCCTTTAATGACGAGAGGATACAATTACATAGCATCCCCAATAGTGGTGTTTCGGTGGCTAGGAATACGGGGATAGGCCTTGCCAAGTATGAGTGGATTGCTTTTTTGGATGCCGATGATTGGTGGGGCCCCAATTTCCTTTCAGCATTGGTAAAAGAAATTGAAACCTATCCAAAAGCGCTTATTTTGGCTTCGGGAAGAAGTAGGGTTTTTAAAGAAGAAACTGAACGGTACTCGAATGAATTTCTACCTTCTGAAGGTGAAACTGGCACGGTAAATTACTTTCAGATTATTTCAAAATATTTGCCTCCTATAAATTCTTCCAATGTACTATTGCACACATCATTATTGAAAAAAGATAAGTTTCGGGAAGGAATGCGGAAACATGAAGATCACGACCTTTGGATACGGGTTACTGCAAATAATGACATTGTTTTTGTAAACAAACCACTATCTTTTTATCGAAAAACCCAAAGTAACACTGCTTCCCAACACAATTTTTCGGCAAAGGATTTTGAGCGGTACTTGTTGGATATTAAGGAAGTGTTTCAGCAATTAAATGAAACAGATAAGTTGTTTTTGCAGCAATACGCCAATGCATTTATTCCTATTAGTTTTTTTCAAAACTATGGAAGATACCAAAAGAAAGAAAGGGCTCAAATCCTTCATTTAAGTAAGAGCCTAGTAGATACAAAAAGGGTATGGATAATGCGCATGGCACATCGGTTTCCATGGATAAATCTGTACAAGTGGTACCAATTTTTTAAGCGATGAGAGAGTCGGTATCAAATAAAGCAAATTTGTTTTTGGTGGGCGCGATGAAAGCGGGGACAACCCGTTTGTGTGAAATCATGCAGCAGCACCGGGCTATCTATGTTTCTCCAATCAAAGAACCCCATTTCTTTGTAGATACACTTCCCGAAATACTATATGAACCCTCCCCATTTTTCTCACTTGAGCGCTATTTTAGAAAAGAGTTTCCAAAGCCTTTACACATTGCAAGTGTAACACAGCAAGATCATTATGATTTGCTTTTTTCCCTTCGGAAGGAAGAACCCTACGCGATGGAGGCAAGTACCATGTATCTCCATGAACCTAATGTGGCGGCGCGTATACATTCCTACAATCCAAATGCCAAGATCATCATTATTACACGGGAACCGTATGACCGTTGTGAATCCCATTACAGAATGTTGGTAGGTTTAAGTAGGGAAACAAGAAGTTTTGAAACAGTCATAAAAGAAGAGATTAAAGCATACCATGATGGAACACTGCCATGGTATAGTTGCCTTGGAATGAGTTTTTATAATGAACCA
The DNA here is from genome assembly GCA_964495885.1 of uncultured Alteromonas sp. Lineage (GTDB taxonomy): Bacteria > Bacteroidota > Bacteroidia > Flavobacteriales > Flavobacteriaceae > PALG01. Next base: position 64,495 of record CAZBWO010000014.1, read on the forward strand.
ATAAATCGCTATACCCAATTATTTTCAGAAGTATTGGTGTTGAATTTTGAATCTCTTAACCAAGACGAAGCTGCAACCCTTCAAAAGCTTTCAGAGTTTTTAGATATTTCTTCTTTTGATCAAAATTCAGTAGGGGTAGTGAACAAAACGCGAACCTTACGTTTCAAGTGGTTATTTTATTTACTGAAAAAAATAGGGGGAAAGGCTATTTTTTCTGCTATTTTTGGGAAACGATTCAAGCAGGCCATTTTTAAAAGGTTGAGTACAGATAAAAAGCAAGAGATTACACTCTCGCAAGAAACCTTTTTAGCGGCACAAGCTATTTTCAAGAGCCATTCAACGTGACCATACTGGATATTTGCATTATCGTTATTGTGTTTCTTTTGGGAATCAACCTGAAGAATTTTTTCAAGGGATTTACCAAAAGGGATAAGCGTTTTTTAAATTACCTTTTTTTCTATCATATTGCCATTGCATTGTTTTTCCACTTTTATATCACAGAGGATGGGGGCGATGCTATTTATTATTGGAGTGTCCCAAAAGAAAATTCCCTATCGGTAATTGTAGACTGGGCAATGAAAAACTATGGTACAGCATTCATGTACTTGCTAAATTACTTCCCTTCAAAGGTATTGTCCCTAAGTTTTCTCACCGGGAATCTACTATATGCATTATTTGGATATTTGGGGTTTGTATATATTTTAAAAATCCTAAAACATTTTTTCACCCATTGGGAAAGTATATATGATATTAAATTGCTTGGAATTTCTATCTTTCCATGGATTTGGTTTTTGCCAAACTTTCATTTTTGGACTTCAGGGATTGGGAAGGACACTTTGTTGTTTACCTGTATCGTAATGATTATTTACGCGGTATTAAAGCTTCGTACCCGTTGGTATTTGCTTCTTATTGCGAGTGTGCTAACTTTTGCCGTGCGTCCGCATATTCTACTATTTTTGGTTGTTTCCCTCGGGGCCGGACTTATTTTGGATGGAAGGATGAAAGTGTATCAAAAACTTTTTTTAACCCTATTGGCTTTGGCCTTTTTGGTATTAATATTAGATAAAGTTTTGGCCTTTGTGCAATTGGAAAATTTAGAATCTTCCGCTATTAGTGAATATGCTTCCAAACGTTCTTCAAGCCTAAATAAAGTACAAACAGGTTCTGGAATAGACACTTCTTCTTATCCATTTCCCCTAAAAGTATTCACCTTTTTGTATCGTCCCCTTTTCTTTGATATCAAGGGCATCTTGTTTTTATTGGCTTCCCTTGAAAATTTAATTCTCTTGTTATTTTCAGTAGTGATTATTTTCAAAAAACCTCTACGAGCCTTCAAAAAGGGTAATTATGTAATGAAGGCTGGTTTGTTTTTCTTTCTCATATCCACAATGGCCTTTTCCTTAATTTTAGGAAATCTAGGGATTATGTTGCGCCAAAAGAATATGTTGATGCCGTGGTTGGTGATTTTTGGATTATGGACACTATTTATTCATCTTAAGAAAACAGATTCCTATGCGGTTGTTGATCGTCATTAATAGCTTAGCAATGGGTGGTGCCGAAAAGCTTATTTTAGACACCATCCCCAAGTTTTTGGAAGTAGGGATAGCTGTTGAATTGGCTTTGCTGAATGGAAAGGAAACTCCTTTTCAGAAGCAGTTGGAAGCGTATCAAAATTTGTACATACATAAATTATCTACAGGAAGTGTTTACAATCCCAAACACATAGTTACCTTATACCGCCTTATAAAACGGACTGATATTATTCACGTGCATCTCTTCCCAGGGTTGTATTGGATGGCTTTGGCAAAATGGTTTTCTACAAAAAAAGTCCCTTTGGTGTTTACAGAGCATAATACCACCAACCGCCGAAATCACTTTTTATTTAAAATGATGGACCGTTGGATATATAAAAAATATAATCAGCTTATCGCAATATCCAAGCCTGTAGAAGAGGCATTACTTTTAAAATTTCCTTTTTTGGCAGCTAAAATGGTATTGATTCCAAACGGGATTTCTCTTCATAAAATAGAAAAAGCAATCCCTTCCCAAAGAACAGAATTTCAACTAACCAATAAAGATGTTGTTCTAATACAGGTTTCCAGTTTTACTCCTCAAAAAGACCAGGATACCCTAATTAAAAGTCTTGTGCAGCTTCCTCCCAACGTCCATTTGTTGTTGGTTGGGGAAGGGCCTAGACTAGCAACCTGCAAATCCTTGGTTTCAAAATTGAAACTAGATGCTAGAGTACAGTTTTTAGGGATCCGAATGGACGTGCCCTCCCTACTGAAAATGGCAGATATTGTAGTTTTGTCTTCTCATTTTGAAGGTTTGTCCTTATCAAGTATGGAAGGCATGGCTTCTGGAAATCCATTTGTTGCCAGTGATGTGCCCGGACTTACCTCCGTAGTGGAAGGAGCGGGAATATTGTTCCCATTAGGAGATACCGAAACTTTGTCTACCCAAATTAAGGCATTAATAGAGCAACCAGAATATAAGGAACGTATTAAAAACCAATGTTTGAAAAGAGCGCAAAACTACAAGCTGGAAATAATGGTTGACAAACATGTGGAACTTTACAGCAAATTATGTCAAAAAGAAAACTTGTAAGAATCACTACTGTTCCGCTATCGCTTGAAAAGTTGCTGGAAGGACAGTTGCACTTCATGTCCAAGCATTTTGAGGTTACGGCCATTAGTGCAGATGAAGCACGTTTAAAAAAATATGCCGAAGCCGAAGGAGTGGGATATTACCATGTGAATCTAACCAGAAAAATTACCTTATTCAAGGATCTTTGGGCTACTTTCAAGTTGTATCGATATTTACGGAAAACGCGTCCGTATATTGTACATACCCATACACCAAAAGCTGGTATCGTGGGAATGTTAGCTGCTTGGTTGGCCAGGGTGCCAAATAGACTGCATACCGTAGCGGGCTTACCATTGATGGAAGCCAACGGATTTAAAAAGAAATTGCTGGTTATCATTGAAAAATGGACCTACCGTTTTGCAACGAAAGTATTTCCTAATTCACAAGGGCTTCAGGAGTATATCTTGGTGGAACGTTTCACTTCTCCTTCAAAATTAAGAATCATTGGAGAGGGAAGTTCCAACGGGATTGACACCCAATTTTTTGATCCAACTACTGTCTCCGAAGCAATGATAAAGCAAACGAAGGCAACATATGAAATTCCTTCAAAAGATTTGGTATTTCTTTTTGTGGGAAGATTGGTTAAGGACAAAGGAATTGTAGAACTGGTGACCGCTTTTCAGGATCTTCAGCAAAAATATCAAGATATAAGTTTGGTGTTAGTGGGACCTTTTGAAACAGAACTGGATCCATTGCCAAACGATATAATGGAAATCTGTACCAAGCACCCAAAAATAGTACTTACGGGTTTTCAACAGGATGTAAGACCCTATTTTGCAATTAGTGATGTGTTGGTGTTTCCTAGTTACAGGGAAGGATTTCCCAACGTGGTATTACAGGCAGGTGCTATGGGTGTTCCCAGTATTGTCAGTAATATCAATGGTTGCAATGAGATTATAGTGGATGGTACCAATGGACTCATTGTTCCGGTAAAGGATACGGAAATGCTTCAAGAAGCTATGGAGAAATTATACTTAGATACCCAGATAAGAAATAAAATGGCAGAAGCGAGTAGAGGCTTGATCATGCAAAAATATGAAAGGGAAAAAATATGGAAAGAACTTTTGCGAATGTACCAAGCACTATAATTTGTACCTTTGAATCGTGTACCACTCAATCATAAAACCGTTTTTTGACATCCTTACCGCAATAGTGGTGTTTGTCATATTCTTTCCGGTTTTTTTAATTGTAGCAGTTTTACTTTCCTTGCACCATAAAGGCTCTCCCTTTTTTATACAAAAACGCCCAGGTAAAAAAGAACGCATCTTTCACATTGTCAAGTTTAAAACCATGAATAATGCAAAAGATGCACAGGGAAATTTATTACCAGACAGCAAACGACTGAGCAGCCTTGGTGCTTTTGTGCGTTCTACCTCTTTAGATGAGCTTCCCCAATTGCTGAATGTGATAAAAGGGGATATGAGTTTCGTGGGACCACGGCCTCTACTTCCAGAGTATTTATCCCTTTATAGTGAATTTGAACAGCAAAGACATTTGGTAAAACCTGGGATAACAGGTTGGGCGCAAGTGAATGGACGTAACGCAATTTCTTGGAAAGAAAAATTTCAATTGGATGTATTCTATGTACAAAATAGTACTTTTGCACTAGATATGAAGATCCTTTTACTAACGGTAAAAAAAGTATTTCTTCGTAGTGATATCAATACACAGGGACAGGTAACAACCGAACGTTTTAACGGAAATAATTAATGAAGAACATGATTTTATATGGAGCGGGCGGACATGCATATGCAGTCGTAGAATTAGTTAGAAGCCTAGGGGAGTATACCATTGAAACCCTGTATGATGCCAATCCTAAAACACAGGAAGTCTTGGGAATACCCGTTGAAAAAGGTTCAGTTCTTCATACAGAAAATCTTCCAATGGGCATTAGCATTGGGGATAATACCATTCGGAAAAAAATTGCAGATGAAAATGCCCAAGCTATTTTTCCAAGCTTTGTACATAAAACGGTAGTTCAATATCCATCTGTTTGCATTGGGAAGGGTAGCATGGTCCTACCAGGGGTGATTTTGGATGCTTCGGTTACCATAGGTAATTTCGCCATCATTAATAATCATGCAACCATCTCGCATAATGTTTCCATAGGGGATTTTAGCCATGTAGCCATAAATGCTGCTGTGTGTGGCGGAGCCTCGGTAGGTGAAGGAACCTTAATTGGTGCTGGAAGTGTTGTGCTCCCTAATGTTTCGGTAGGGAAGTGGGCTGTGGTTGGAGCGGGTGCCATTGTCACCAAGAATGTTCCAGACCATACAGTAGTCTATGGAAACCCTGCCAAAATCACTAAAAATCTTTTGAATGAAGAGTAAGATTTATTTGTCATCCCCTCATTTGGGTAGTAGCGAAAAAGCGTATGTGGATGAAGCCTTCAATACCAATTGGATTGCTCCGCTTGGTCCTAATGTGGTCAATTTTGAGAAAGATTTGGAAACCTACTTAGGAAATGAAGTGAAAGTAGCTGCATTAAGCTCCGGAACGGCTGCAATTCATTTGGCCCTCATTTTATTGGGAGTGTCAAAAGGGGATGAAGTATTATGTCAAAGCATGACTTTTAGTGCTTCGGCAAATCCCATTGTCTACCAAGGGGCTACCCCAGTTTTTGTAGATAGTGAAAATACCACTTGGAATATATGCCCCAACGCCTTGGAAACTGCCATTAAGGAACGCATAAAAAAAGGGAAAAAACCAAAAGCCATTATTGCTGTGCATTTATATGGGATGCCTTTTCAGGTGGATGCGATCATGAAAATTGCCGAAAAATATGACATTCCGCTTATTGAAGATAGTGCGGAAGCCTTAGGGAGTACTTACAATGGAAAAAAATGCGGTACTTTCGGAACCCTATCGGTTTTATCTTTTAATGGAAATAAAATTATTACAACCTCTGGAGGTGGCGCATTGGTCTGTAAAACAAATGCCCAAAAAGAAAAATCTGTTTTTTTGGCAACCCAAGCGAGGGATGCCGCACCACATTACCAACACTCTGAAATTGGCTACAATTACAGGCTAAGCAATGTATGTGCCGGTATTGGAAGAGGGCAGATGGAGGTGTTGGATACCCGTGTTTCCCAACGAAGGGAGAATCACCACCGCTATATGAAATTGTTTGCTGAAGTAGAAGGCATTACGGTATTTTCAGAGCCTTCTGGAGCATTTTTTTCCAATCATTGGCTAAGCTGTATTACTTTTGGAAAGAATGCGGCCTGTGATACGGAAACACTTCGACTTGCTTTTGAAAAGGAAAACATAGAATCAAGACCTTTATGGAAACCCATGCATTTACAGCCAGTTTTTAAGGATGCTCCTTATTATGGGGGTGAGGTTTCCAAATCGTTGTTTTTAAACGGATTATGCCTTCCTTCAGGGTCTAACCTCACAGAAGATGATTGGGAAAGGATTATGAAAGTTCTGCAACCATTGGTGTAGAGATTCCGTATATTTGTACATACACGTAAGAAAAAAAATGAAAAGGGGGAGAAAAATACTGGAGCCTCTCTACACGGGAGACAACAATATTAAACTGTTGGACCAACGCTATCTGCCTAGATGGATTGTAATCCTCATTGATACATTTATTGCATCCCTGTCATTCTTTTTGGTATACCTTATTCTTTCAGGGACTCCTATTACCTTTTATACAACGCTTAGTGTTCAGCAGCAGGGTTTTGTGACCATACTCGTAAATGTAGGTTTCTTCTTTTTATTTAAAACCTATGCGGGAATCATTCGGCATTCTACTTTTACAGATATTACGAAGGTTGCTTTTTCGTCTTTCTTTACCTTTCTATCCCTTTTGCTATTTAATTTTGGATATGAATTTTTTGAAGGTACGCGTATTTTTCTAAATACTTCCTTGCTTATCTATATGCTGCTTTCCTTTTCTATGATGCTTTTATTTCGGGTTTCGGTGAAAGAGGCGTATCTGTACCTTAAGAATATATCCTTGGGGAAGGAAAAAAAGCGGGTAGTGATGGTTGGAATTGATGATGTGACCATTTCCTTGGGAACAGCTATTGCAAAAGAATCAAACCTTCCGTTTAAATTGCAAGGTTTTGTAACCAAAACAGCAGATTCCAAACGACTCAAAATCTTAGGAAAACCTGTCATTCCCATTAAAAGTAGTTTCGGGGAAACAATAGAGAAATTAGATATAGACGGAATCCTTTTAATAAGTGAATCTTTTTCTCGTAAGGTAAGAAACCAAATTGTAGATGAATGTATTTCCCGAAATATTGAGGTATTTAATGTACCCAATATGGAAAAACTTCAAAAAAAGGAGGATGCTCATTTCTATATCAAGCCTATTCAAATTGAGGATTTATTGGAAAGGGAAGAAATCAAGACAGATGACCAATTTATTCGGAAGGACCTCTCTGGTAAAATTGTATTGGTGACCGGTGGTGCTGGATCCATAGGTAGTGAAATTGTCAAACAGTTAGCAGATTTCACCCCTAAACTTGTCATTATCCTTGATCAGGCAGAATCTGCATTGCACGAACTGGAACTTTTGCTGCAACGCGAATATAAACACCTCAATTACATTACTGAGCTGGCAGACATAAGTAATATGTACCGCCTGGAATTAATGTTCAAAAAGTATGATTTTGATATAATCTATCATGCGGCTGCCTATAAACACGTTCCCTTAATTGAGCGAAATCCGCATGAGGCGATATATGTAAATATCTTAGGAACCGTAAACCTAGCAATTCTTTCCATCAATTATGAAATTGAAAAGTTTGTCATGGTTTCTACAGATAAGGCTGTAAATCCCACCAACGTGATGGGCGCATCTAAACGTGCTGCCGAAATGTACGTGCAATCCCTTCAGAATGAAAAAGCGGTCTACACGCGTTTTATCACTACCCGTTTTGGAAACGTACTGGGCTCCAATGGATCTGTAATTCCACACTTCAGAAAGCAAATACAACAAGGTGGGCCAGTAACAGTAACCCATAGGGAAATCATTCGGTATTTTATGACTATTTCCGAAGCCTGTCAGTTGGTATTGCAGGCAGGAACCATGGGGAAAGGAGGGGAGATTTTTGTTTTTGATATGGGGGAACCGGTTAAAATCATGGACTTAGCTAAAAAGATGATCCGACTTTCCGGTTTAGAACCTTTTGAAGATATAGATATCCAAATTACCGGTTTACGTCCTGGTGAAAAATTGTATGAAGAATTGCTGAATGATAGTTCAACAACACTTCCTACCCATCATCCCAAAATCATGATATCCAAGACCCCAACAGGGAAATTCTCTGATATCAAGGCGAAAATTAAAGTCATTATCAAAACGGCTACCAAAAGGGAAGATGAAGAAGTGGTTAAATTACTAAAAGAGCTGGTACCAGAATTTAAAAGTGAAAATTCTTACTTTGAAAAGTTAGATGAAACAAAGCAAAATACCCCCAAATTTGAAAAACTGTAAAAAGGGATTCCCTACGGTTATTTCGAATAAGTTATATTTGTAGCATTATTGAATGTCCATGAACAAACTACTTCTTTTTATTGCTGTCCTTGCACTGTGTTCATCTTGCGCTACCAAAAAACAAATCATCTATTTTCAGGATGCTCCAGACTTGGAGTCTATTACAGATTCACAGGTATTTGAACCCATTGTTGAAGAAAATGACGTGCTATACATATCAGTGTCTTCAATGGATCCTGTGGTAGTAGCTCCATTCACACGAATGCTTACGCAATCAAACAATGCAAACCAAAATCCTTTGTTGCAAGGATATTTGGTAAATTCTGAAGGAAAGATTCAATTTCCAGTTTTAGGTGATATTTCGGTGGTTGGAAAAACCCGTATGGAAATAGAAGCCTTGTTAAAAGCAGATCTTTCCAATTATGTAAAAGATGTGGTGGTGGATGTTCGAATCATGAATTTTAAGGTGACGGTGATAGGAGAAGTAAATAATCCCGGAGTCTATAGAATACAGGATGAGCGGGTTACCCTTCCGCAGGCAATTGGTCGGGCAGGTGACTTATCTGAAGACGGAAACCGAACAGAAGTATTGGTCCTGCGTGAGGAAAATGGAAAGCAAGTTGTAGGCAGGATTGATTTCACACAAACCGATTTCTTTGAAAGTCCGTTTTATTTCCTGAAACAGAATGACGTGGTCTATGTACAGCCTTCATTGAAGGGGGTGAAAAAATCTGGCTTCATCCCAGATATTCCTGCTTTATTATCGTTATTTACTGTAGTGCTTAGTACTGTAATTATTTTAACTCGTTAACTCCCATGGAACGTATTTCCCACGCCAAGGAAAAAGAAACCTCCCTCAAAGATATCATTTCTCCCTACACGAGATATTGGTACTTGTTTATCCTGGGAATAATCATAGCAGCAGGGTTGGCTTACGTATATTTATATTATAGTACCTCCCTGTACAGATCACAAGGCACAGTCATCATTAAAGATGAGCGCAGTGGTGAAGGATCGGCAGAATTAGCGGCTTTATCTGGCTTGGGGAACTTTATTTCACGTTATCAGAGTAATCGTATTGAAAATGAAATTGCCATTTTCACGTCAAAACGTATTATCAAGTCAACCATAGAGGCATTGGATTTAAACATTCTCTATGAATCCATTGGAACATTCAAGGCCAGCGAATTATATAGTTATCGGCCTTTCAAGGTGCAGTATTTATCAAAGGCAGATAGCATCCCAGATAAGGGCTATCCCAAATTGTTTTTCCAAGTAAAATCAGAAACTACCTTTGAATTACAAAATGAATCTGGGCAAAGCCAAGGGGAATTCCTTTTTGGGGAACGTGTATCGCTTCCTTTTGGTGACATCACAGTAATCCCAAATCTAGACAATAAATCACGGTTTTTATCCTTTACCTCAAAATTAGTGGCGGTTACCCATAGGGATCCAGATAAAATGGCTTTTGCCTACCAACGAAAACTTAATGTGGCAAATACCATTTCCAACAGTAATGTGGTATCTATTTCCATGGAAACCGAAGTTCGGGAAAAAGCAGAGGATTTTATTAATGAATTGGTGTTTCAGTATGATCAGGATGCAAAGAACGACCGAAGTCAGATTGCCAAAAAAACTTCCGATTTCATTGATACCCGTTTGGAAATCATTACCAAGGAGCTAGATTCCGTAGAGGAAAACAAAGTAAGTTTCAAGAGCAGCAATAGGCTCACCAATATTGAAGCACAGGCACAATTGGTTTTGGAAAATGCCAGTGAATTTGAAAAACGCCAATTTAATGTAACCACTCAGTTGGAACTAGTGAATACCATGATTGATTATATGGAAAACACGTCTTCTAACGACTTGCTACCATCAAATATTGGATTGGAAGGCGCAGATATCTCTCAATCTGTAAACAATTACAACGAATTAATTTTAGAGCGTAATCGTTTGCTTAAATCCTCTACCGCCAAGAATCCGGTAGTGGTGAATGTAAATAACCAAATTGAGGAAATTCGTTCTAATGTTCGTAGCAGTCTGGAAAATACAGCCAATACCCTCAAGATTTCATTACGGGATCTTAATTACCAGGAAAACCAGTTAAACTCTAAACTGTACCAAGTTCCTAGTCAAGAAAAAATATATCGTGGTATTGAACGTCAACAAAGCATTAAGGAACAATTATACCTATACCTGCTACAACAAAGGGAAGAAGCGTCTATTTCGTTAGCAGTTACCGCTTCCAAAGCAAAGGTGGTAGATAGGGCCTATTCTTCTAATGCACCTGTTTCACCCAATAGACTGGTCATTTGGTCTGGTGCGTTGCTAGCTGGATTTTTAGTGCCTTTCCTTTTCTTGTACGTACGACAGCAATTAAATGATAGGGTCACTGCAAGAAAAGACCTTGAAAAGGCAATTCCATCTATTAACCTTATTGGTGAAATTCCAAAACTACGAAAGGACGAAGATGAATTGGTCCGTCTTAATGACCGAAGTGTATTGGCAGAATCCTTCAGGATTTTACGAACCAATCTACAGTACTTGTTTATTAATAAACTGGAAAAAGAACAAAAGACCAATACGGTTTTTGTGACCTCTACGGTAAAAGGGGAAGGAAAAACATTTGTGGCATTCAACCTTGCACTTACCATTGCGCTTACCGGAAAAAAAGTAGTATTGGTAGGGGCAGATATTCGAAATCCTCAATTACATCGGTATATTCCAAAAGAAGAACAACATTTTAAAGGATTAACAGAGTTTATCGTAGATCATTCTGTGCAACTAAAGGATATTACCGCTCATAGTGCAGAAAATGAAAACCTTTCCATTATTCTTTCTGGGGCTATCCCCCCCAATCCCGCAGAATTATTAATGGAAAATAGAACCAAAGAATTCTTTGAGGAGGTACGATCGCTTTATGATTATGTTATTGTAGATACGGCTCCTTCCATGCTCGTGACAGATACCATCCTTATCAATCATATGGCAGATGTGACCTTGTATGTATTCAGGGCAGGATATACAGAGAAAAAATTATTAGATTTTGTCTGTGATGCCCTAGACGATGGGCGCTTGTCTAATGTGGCAGGAGTACTCAACAATGTGAGCATGAACAACTTTGGCTACGGAAACAAATACGGTTATGCCTACCATCAGGAAACCACTCCTTGGCATAAGCGCTTATTTAAGCGATGAATTTTAAAACAGTCATAACGGCTATTAGCACAGCACTTATGTGCTCCTTGCCCTTGGCATCCCAGAAAGTAGCCACCAAAGGAAACGTTCAACTATTGGGTGCGGTAGGCTCAGATTCGTTTCTCCCTTTCTGGTTTTATGCAAATACGCATACAGACCTTGGATCAGAGTCTAATTTTTCTGGGTTGGGGGAGGTGACTTCAACCTATGCGCTTACTGAAAATGCGACACTAACCGGTAAGGCTTCCTTTTTCTATCGAAATAATACCGAAACAGAAGCCCAACGGAAGGAACTCTTCCTGCGCTTCACCAATAGTTGGCTAAAAGCTGCTGCAGGTGCTTTCCAACAAACCAATCCTGAAGCAGAACTTTCAGCTAGTAACAAAAACTTTTGGATGTCTGGCAATGCCCGTCCAATGCCGGGATTCTTATTGGAAGCTCCCCAACCACTCAAAATCAATAATACGTTTTCATTAGATTGGGGCATAGGTCACTTTTTTCAGAATGACGACAACCGTTTTGTAGAAGACGTCTGGGTACATTACAAACGATTGGGGGTTTGGCTTCAACTTTCAGAAAAGCACAAACTAAAAGCCCAGCTACAACACTACGCCCAATGGGCTGGGACTTCGCCTGTATTTGGGGATCTAAGGGATGATTTTAGTGCGTTTGTAGATGTGTTCTTTGCCAGCGAGGCTGTAGAAACCGGAGCAGATGACGAATTCCTGAATGCCGTAGGAAACCATATGGGGTCCTATCTATTGGATTATTACTACAATTCTCCCTATGGAATCATTAATGCCTACCACGAGCATCCTTTCGAGGATGGCTCTGGAAGTCGGTTGGCTAATTTCCCAGATGGTATCTGGGGACTCTCCCTCACCGCAAATGAAGAGCACTGGTGGTCACAGTTCCTGTATGAGTATATTGATACTTCAGACCAAAGTGGTTTTACTACAGATTCAGGATTTGATAGTTACTACAGAAATGCAGTCTATCGAAGTGGATGGACCTATGAAGGAAATGTCATTGGGGTGCCTTTTATCTTGAATGACCCATCTGTGACTATTACTCCAACCAACACCTCACTTATTAGCAATAGGGTTCGGGCGCACCATTTTGCAGCCAAAGGAAAGATATTCAATGTATATTGGTTGTTGAAAAATTCGTTTACCACACACGAAGGAATTTTTCAGGAAGGGTATCCTGAAAAGATACGTACTTCATATCAATACCTTAATCTAGCCTATCCTACGGAAACCTATGGTACGTTCAGACTCTTTGGCGGATTCGACCAGCTTAATTTTTCAGGAGATGTTTTCGGTGTGGGACTAGGCTACCAATATGGGTTTTAGTTTTAGGGAACCCGAAGGATAAACCCTTGTTTGTGTACATTTTCAATTTTAATGTTGGGGTCTAGTTCTAAATACTTCCTAAGCCTTGATATAAAGACATTTAGGCTCTTCTTGTTAAAGTAATCATTCTTACCCCAAAGATGGCTCAATATCTCTTTATGGCTGCAAAGCTGATTCTTGTGGGTCAATAAAAAATGCAGTAATTCGCTCTCCCTTTTGGTAAGGGAAATAATGATTTTCTTATGCTGCAATTGCTGATTCTTAATTTGAAATTGAAACGTTCCCAAACTAAGATCCTGCTCTTGGCTACCACCTTGTACTGGCTTGGTTTCAATTCGGTGTAGCAGGTTTTTGATACGTACCACCAGTTCTTCTTCATCTATGGGCTTTTTCAGGTAATCTATTGCTCCCACAGAAAAACCCTTTAGCACATCCACCTTAAGGGAACGGGCTGTAAGAAAAAGAAAGGGGAGGTCTGGGTGCTGATTCCGAATGGTCTTTGCCAATTGAAATCCGTCTTTGTCTGGAAGCATCACGTCCAAAATAGCAAGTTTAAAATAGTGTTCCTGCAACAGTTTCAATGCTTTTTGGGCCGTCTCGGCAGCTTCCACCATAAAATTATTCATGGCCAAATACTCCTTCAGTAAATAGCTTAAGGAAGGATCGTCTTCCACTAACAATATTTTAGGCTTATTGGCCTCCATGTATCGGTATTTTTATGGTAAAGGTCGTTCCGTGGCCCAATTCACTTTCCACTGAAATTTTCCCTTTGTGTCTCTTCACAATTTCTTTCACGTAACTCAGTCCTAATCCGTATCCTTTCACCCGATGGGTATTATCTTTTGTCACGCGGTAATATTTTTCGAAAATGCGTTCTTGCTCTTTTTGGGTCATCCCCATGCCATTATCACGAATTTCAATTACCAACTTTTGGTCTATAATGCTTGCGTTAAGGCTTATTTTGGGGTCTTCCGCATATTTCTTTGCATTGTCCAATATATTGTAAATCGCATTTTCCAAATGGCCTTGTGCTGCCAGTATTGGAATTGTATCTGCTGCAATCTTATAGTCAAAAGTACCACTTTCCATCAAAAGTACTTGCTGGAAATCTTTGCAAATCGCATGAAGGGAAGGAGCAAAATCTATGGGTTGTAATTCCATAACCTTGCGTTTCGATTCTAAATGCCCCAATTCCAATACTTTATCAATATGCCCCTTCATACGCTCTGTTTGCTGCTGAATATGCTGTATGACGGGTTGTTGATCTTCGGAAGCTTTTTCCTGCAATATCTTTGCCGCTAACCCTACGGAAAATACCGGGGTTTTGAGTTCGTGGGTGAGGTTATTAATAAAGTCATTGGTGGTAGTAATGATATTACGTTGCCAATAGAAAGATCGAAGGACCCATATGACCACAAAAATAATGGCCGCCATAAAAATAAGACTGGGGATGATAAGTCCGTTCAACTGAAACAAAAAGTAATTGTTTAGGTCTTCAAATTGCAATTCCAGTACCAGGTTCTTTTTCATAAGTAACGGAAGATACCCTTGCAATTCAATGGGGTAGGTAATCACATCCCCTTCCTTTTCAGCAATACTGGGGCTGGTGAGATAATCGGTCGTATCCTGGGTATATAACCTGTAGTAAAAGTCTTTTTTGATTCCGTTCTCGGTAAGCCTATGGGTAATAAAATCATTCAGGAAATGGCGGGAAGCATCCTGTACGCTATCCATGCTCAACGTAAAATAGGCATCATCCAAAGAGATGGCTTTCCCAAGAAGAAAGGTGAGTTGGTTTTCGGTAGAAAGGTCTTCCTTAATTTGCTTGGCAGCGGTTCCAATTTTACGCTGAAACTGCACCTTGGCCAAGTTCAAACCAATGTTCAGGTACTGGTATTGTACCGCAAACAGCCCCAATACCGAAACCACCAAAATAATGATATATAGTTTTCTTCGTTTCAAATTACCATATTACTAAAAAAATACCTTTTACAGGAAGAATTGTCTTTTTATTAATCGCTTTAACTTCCTGTTAATCTATTTAACCTCTCGTTTTCGCCAAGCAAACATTCCGCAGTCTACTTTAGTGGTAACTAAAAAACCAACTAATATGCCTAATCTAAAAAAAGCATTGTGGGCCATATTCTTTTTTGGAGGTCTACTTTGCATGCATGCGCAAGGCTGCGTAGCAATTCGTCATTTTTCCTGTAGTGTGGGAAATAATTTAGAAAACAACTTGTTAACCCAAGGTTCCTTTCAAGTAGGGGTTAATTACCGCTACTTCAAATCCTTCCGTCATTTTCGGGGAACAGAGGAAGAACCAGATAGGGTGGCCAATGAAACCGAAGTAGTGAACCATTCCCATTCCTGGGATTTCAGCCTCAATTACGGAATTACCAATAGGCTCTATCTTGGGGTTACCGTGCCAACGGTCATCAACACCCGTTCTTCCTTATATGAGCACGGGCGAAACCAACGGAATATTACCTATTCTCGCGGACTTGCAGATATACGTGTGGGATTGGGGTATTGGGCGTTTGATCCTGAAACACACCCCAATGGAAACCTTGCCCTTGGTTTGGGAGTTAAGCTTCCTACAGGGAATTACAATGCATCAGATATATTTTACAATGTGGGCCCGGATGGTGGCCCCGAAACCCGACCCGTAGACCAATCAATCCAGCCTGGGGATGGAGGTTTCGGTCTAACGGTAGACTTTCAGTTCTACCATAAAATAGCAGATCGATTCTTTGGCTATGCGGGTGGGTTTTATTTATTCAACCCAAGAAATATCAACGAAACCCGAACCTTTCGCGAGACATTGAGCCCTATCTTGGCCAATGAAGCCATTATGTCTGTGCCAGATCAGTTTTCAGTTCGGGGTGGTGTTAGCTATAGTTTCAGCAACACTTTTTCAGGATCGTTGGGGGCACGTTATGAAGGGGTACCGGTGGAAGACCTAATAGGAGATTCAGATGGGTTTAGAAGACCCGGAAACGTACTTTCCGTAGATCCTGGGATTTCCTTTATGCAAGGCCCTTGGTCTCTTAATTTGAATGTACCTATTGCCGTGAGAAGGGAGCGTCCGCAAAGTTTAACAGATATCGAAACAAGCGAAATGACCGGAAACTTTAGAAATGGGGATGCGGCCTTTGCAGATTACCTTATCAATTTTGGGGTATCCTATCGCATTCCAGGGAAATCCAATAAAGAAGTAGAAACAGCTTCAGACCTAAAAATGGACTAAGAAACTTACTATGTATAGTATCAAATTAAAAAACGCCAGGGAAACCTGGCGTTTTCTAGTACATAGCAGTACTGGTTGAATAGTTATTTGGTGGTTTCAACTTTAAAGAGGATAGGAAGGGCATAAAGCACTCCTACTGGTTTTCCCCGTTGTTTGCCGGGAATCATTTTAGGTAATTGATTCACCACCCTAAGGGCTTCACGTTCAAGACCTGGGTGTGGGGCACGGGCTTTCACGTTTACCACATCGCCTTTATGGTCTATTTTAAACTGTACGTAGATTTTTTGCATGCCTTCCAATCCAAGTTCTCCAGCCAATTCATTGTTGAAGCGTTCTTGCACGAATAAGGAAATATTATCAGACATACATTTTCTTCGGGCATTATTGCCTTGTTCGACTTCACAACCGGGGTAGATAGGTACGTCTTCAATCACGGCAAAAGGAACATCTACAATGGTTTCTTCCTCTACGTCTTCAATATCTTCAATATTGATGACTTCCATGATTTCCCCATCTTGGTCTAGTTCAGAAGATTCAATCAAGGTTTCTTCTACTTCCAAGTTGTCTTCCACTACTTCAAAGACCTGTTGGGCCATGGCTGGTGGAGGAGGGGGTGGAGGGGGAAGCTCCAATTGTTGGGTAATGGGGATATCGGTTTCTAGGTCTTCGCCAGTTAAAATAACTTCACTGGTTTGGTCGCCACGGTCATAGGATTTCCATTCAACCATTCTCCAAGAGATAAAAAGCATAATCACTAAGCCGGAAAGAAAGAAGATGTTGCTCCATCCCCTGAGGTCTACATTCGGATTTTTTTTAGTTTTCATGACATTAGGATTTAGGTGGATGATTCATTTTACTGATATAAAGTAACTACATCCACAACATAAAAACTATGACAAAAATCATGAAGTGAAGAATATGGGTTTAATGGGAATTTTTTCAAATACACATGCAAATAATCAAATAGGAACCAATTGTATGGTTATTCCATCAACTTTGGGAGAATATACCGCTCAAAAATTAGCTCGGGCTGCTGGGTTTTTCCGTTTCGGTAATCTCCGGAAGTAATCACAGCCACAACCTCTAAAGCTGGAACAACAAAAATATATTGCCCCCCAGCACCTCTTGCCTCATAGGTAGCTATTTCCTTGCCTTGTGCCGTGTAGGAATGATGCCACCATAGATATCCATAACCATTTTGTTCTGGAACATTTTGTAATGGGCGATAGTTTTTAAGGGATGCAGATACCCATGCTTCGGAAATCACTTGTTTGTTATTCCAATTCCCCTTTTTTAGATATAGCTCCCCAAATGTTAATAAATCCCTTGGGGTAAAGTACATTCCACCTCCAAAGTACGGACGCCCTTTTAGATCTGTTTGAATGATATAATTGGTAATTCCCAACGGTTGAAACAGCTGGGTATCCATAAATAATTCAAGAGGTTCGGAAACAAGGGAATCCATGGCAACTCCTAATAAATACGGATTTGCAGATCCGTAATTGGCAACCGTATTAGGTGGGTGAATCATATGGGCATCCAATACAGAGGCTGTCCAATCTGGAGAAGACTGGTAGCTGTTTTCAACGGCAGGGGAATCTGGATTTGCACCTTTTCCATAATCTATGGCATCCAACCCAGAGCTCATGGTAAGTAGACTTTCTAAGGTGATATCCTGCATACTGGGATCTTTTGTTTGCTGATATTTTTTAGGTAGAAATTCAAAATTGGATTGCTGAAGGTTTTTAAACAAGGCCCTATCTTTTGCAATACCTACAACCGCCGAACCAATGCTCTTTGATGCCGAACGTGTATCATGGGGAATCTTCGCATTGTAGCCATTAAAATACCGTTCATACAGCACTTCTCCTTTTTTTGAAATCACTACTGAATGGGTATTCGTTAAGGAATCGGAAGCTATCAATGCTTCCATTTTTGGAAAGCGAAGCTTAGTGGGAGTGTTTTCAGAAACAATACCACCTCTCTGCCAGTCTCTAGTAGATTCTTGTAAAAGTACCTCCGTAAGTTGCAGTTCTCCTATGTAAACGCCTAAAAGGATCTCATTGGCCACCAACTTTCCCCGAAATTGCAATCCTGTCTTAAAATCCATAAACGTGATTTGGTCGCCCTCTTTCTGGAAATTCGTACACCAGGTACCTGTGAAACGGGTATCTCCAAAAAATGGATAGGCTTCATAGGTATCCCCTTTCCCATTTTCAACGCTTAGATATAATTTTTCTGATTCCAATTGGTCTACCATCAAAATATTCCAAGAGCCCTTGTAGGTATCGGGTTCGGTTTTGGTAAGCCTTATATGATAAAGTAATATCCCAGACTTGATAAAGCCATTGATTTCCGCATGATCATCAGAAATGATCCCTTTAAAGGTAAGGCCTTCGGAAAGGGAGATGTGTAATACGGGAGCTTCCGAAATTGGAAAAGCATACTCCCTAGCATTATTTTCATTGGATATCCGGAATATCCCTACTTCCGTGCTCAACCCGGTGATTGCTACCTGAAGATTAAATGTTTTACCGTCTTTTATAACTCCTTCCCAACTCGAGGTATAGTCTGCCATGTTTTGCGCATTAAGGCAAAGCGGGATATACAGGAAAAGGAGTAAGGTGGTGATTGCTTTCATTTTCTTGATTGATGTATGGATGATTCCCAAAATTAAGCAGTAATACATGCCTAAAATTGTATAATCTTAACATGTCAAAATTTTCTTCAATAATTTGGAAGGAGTAGTCTGATATACCCGCTTAAAATTAGATATAAAATGACTTTGATCGTAAAAGCCACAAGCATAACAGATTTCGGTCAGGGAATATTTTTGAGTCATCATCATGCAAAAAGCCTTATTTAGTTTTAACAGTCGAATGTAATTTCCCAATCCTGTTCCAAAATAGGTGCTAAACGTCCTAGATAAATGAATAGGGTGTACCCCAACTTCGGTACTTAAATAGGCTAAAGAATAGTTCGTAGGTCCTTCCCATAGTAATTCCTTGAGCCTATGAACCCAAGCTGGTTTTTGGTAAGCATGGTTGCTGGAGGATCTCATGGTGCTAAATAGTTCAATAAGTAAACTATCAATACCCAATTCAGAATAGGCATCATTTGTGGTAGATTCCACAAAAACCAAATTCATTAAATTCTTTACCATCGGGTTTTCTATATTGAGGCTTCCTTCAAAATCAGTAAGCTGAACTCCGTATTTCAAAAACCATTCATTCCGAAGCTCAATATGAAACCCCCTTGTAAAGTCATGCGGTTTAGTATTGTAATGGGCATCTTGCCAGTTATGAAACAATAAGCTACCGGGTTTTAGGTAATAGGATTCCTTCCGGTTGCCTTCAAATAACTTTCCTTGAAGTAAATAGGTAAAGTAAGGGTTCTCATGGGTATGCCAGTCTACCGTTGGATGGATATATTCGGTATCTGTAATGATGAGGTCACCAAAAACCAATTTTTGATAGTGTGAGCCGTAATATTCCCCTGTTTTAAGTGACTGCATACAATAACCTTCAATGATAAGTAGGTGCTTTATCCGTGAAGTTACATTTTTTTAAAAAGGATGTTGCACTTCGTGCTTTACAATAACAAACGATCCGTGAAATTTGTCCCATGTATGGTTTCATTCAAATTAAGTATCCAACAAATACGGCAAATACAGTCTAACAATCGTCCCATCACTGGTGGTTTCCATAGTAAATCTACTATCTACCTTGTATTTCTTTCTGAAAATTGCCAACTGTTCCTTGATGACCTGGGTAGATACAGACTGGTGTGAACTTTTTCCTTTTGTAGTATTTGCCTGCCCATTATCGCGAATGGTACAACACAGCAAACCTTTGTCTACTTGTTCTAGGTGAATTTCAATAGCCCCTTTATGGGAAATCCCCTTAAAACCATGTACAATAGAGTTTTCTACAAAGGGCTGTATCAACAAGGGAGGAATAATGCATGCCTCCGTCTCTATATTTTTGTCTATGGTAATACGATAATCAAACGTATGGTGGAAATTGGATTGCAACTCCAAATAGGTTTCCAAGGCACCTACTTCTTCATCAAGTCCTACAAACTCTTCCCTGGAATGCTGTAAAACGGTTCGGAATAAGGAGGATAGTTTCTGAAGGTAGGGAACAGCAGTGCTTTTCTTTGCTTGCACCAATGCCGAAACATGATTCATGGCGTTGCCAATAAAATGCGGATTCATTTGTGTGGTTAATAGCCGCTGCTCTAAATTCAGTTTTTCAAATTGAGCCTTCAATTTTCGCTGCCTAAACAACACATACCCTAAACCAAGCAGCACTAGGCTTAAGGCTGCATACCCCGCAAACAGGAATCGTTGCTGCCGTATGATGGTTTCCTGTTGTTTTTTGTTTTGTTCCAGCTGCAAAATGGAAGCATCTTTTTCCCGGGTTTGATACGCCACCTCCAACTTACGGGTTTGTTCTTTTAAGAGATCCTTGGAGTAATCCCGAAAATAGGAAAGGGAGGCTTCAAAATTTTGCTGCTGTCCCTTTTGGTTGCCCTGTAACTGATAAATCCTATTCAAAAAGTCAAAGGCAAGCACCGCGCAACGTTCATCAGATTTGGTCAAGGAACTTTGTGATGCTATCAACCCAATACATTGCTGTAAACTTTTCAGGGCGTTTCCCAACAGATTGTGATGGTACTCGTGTACTCCTTTTACCAAATGGTGGTTGATCTCTGCCCCTTCATAACTGGGAATACCTTGTTCCAAGTTGGTAGCATATGCCTTTTCAAAATAATATACGGTAGAATCCAACTTTTTCAAGTCATAGTAACTAAAGCCCAAGGAGGTATAAATGGCCGAAATATTTGCCTTGTAACTACTAGATTGTGACCGTGCCAATGCATTATTGTAAAAGTAGAGGGCAGAGTCCATCTGTTGATGTCTGGAATAGATGTCACCCATAGATTTTTGGGTTGTGATCATGGCCCGGTCTATCTTTTTAAAGTTAGCATCGTTAATGGCCCTATGATAATACGTTAAGGCCAAACTGTCATCGCCATTTTCAAAATGGTTCCAACCAATACCACTATAGATATATGACACCCATTTATAGGGATGTTTTTTGTGTAAGTCTAATGCAAGGTGATAATTTTTGGTAGAGGCATCATAATCTTTTAGCTTCCAGTAAGCTTTCCCTTTATAATAATAGGCATTTACCAAGGGTTCTTCATCCAAATCACGTTTAACTGAACTGTTGTTAAAAGACGAGACAGCCTTGTCAACATAATAAAGCGTGGAATCCGTATTCCCATCATGATAATTAATAATGGCGCTGCGGTTATAATAATGAGGCCAGCCCAATAAGTTGGGATTAGACTCCAACATTTTTTTCAAATCGGTAGTTTTAACCCTAATAACATTATCTAAAACAGAATCCAGAAATTGCTGGGTATATTCTTTGTCAGGTTCAAAGGGGATTATATCTTTATCCTGTGCACGTACTTGTAGTATTGTTAGTACCGCAATACATAGGTACAAGGGTGTTTTCATGTTAAAATTGGTTTTTACGTTGAGAGAAGATAAAATTAAAACAATTATTGTGGAAGATGTCTTGGAAGCCCAAGATTTACTCAAACAAATTATCCACACTCATTTTTCTAACATTGAAATAATGGGCTGTGCCGAAAGCGTTTCAGAAGCGGTCACACTCATTAAAAAAGAAGCTCCAGAGCTCATTCTAATGGATATAGAATTAACAGATGGGGATGCATTTGGTATTTTTCAGCAACTACCCCGTCAGGAG
This sequence comes from uncultured Alteromonas sp., assembly GCA_964495885.1. Classification (GTDB taxonomy): domain Bacteria; phylum Bacteroidota; class Bacteroidia; order Flavobacteriales; family Flavobacteriaceae; genus PALG01. The sequence continues at coordinate 86,176 of CAZBWO010000014.1, forward strand.
TTCGAAGTGATTTTTATTACGGCACATGCAAACATGCTTCAGAAAGCATTAGATCACTATGCATTTAGTTACATCGTAAAGCCAGTGGAAGAACAAAAGTTGGTCGCAGCCATACAACGGTACGTTCAGTTAAAACAGCGTATGTTCAGTCAGCAAAAACAACAACTCCTTCGAGATTTCCTACAGCCCTCTTCATCTAGATTATTGCTCCAAACCGGGAACGAACATGTTTCGGTACAATTGGCTGATGTAATAAAGTGTGAAGCCGATGGGAATTTCACCCATTTTTACCTAAAGGGAGACCAAAAGTACATGGTGTCCAAACCCCTTAAATATTTTGACGACCTGCTTTCCGAAAAACGCTTTTTTAGGGCCCGTCGCTCGGTATTGGTAAATATAGATTGCATTGCCTCCATCTACAAAAAGGAAACCATTGTTTTGAACAATGGAGACAAAGTACATGTATCGGCTCGTAATAAGTCGAAGCTAGGGGAACTCATCCAGTATTTTTCTTAATAACGCTTATAGCTGTTATTCATACGTTAAGCATCTGATTTGCGCCTCTAGCCATTTCAATGAAACAAGCCTCCTTAAATCAAGGTAATTTAGGAATAATACCACAAGCTATCTATACTAGGATGTGGTGTTTTAAATCTTGATTAGTAACATGTAAAATTTAAACTATGAAAAAATTAATCCTATTTACACTAATGCTAGTGTCAATGACGCTGGTACATGCACAAAATACTTGTAATTTTTATCGTACAGATAATGGAACAGGTAGAACAACAATTGGGCCGCCTCCAAGCTGGCATGTTTCAACATTGTATGAACATCAAACAGGGGAATATGACAATGATGAATTTTGCTTCAATCTAGTTGTCCATAAGGTACAAAGGAGTGATGGCACAGGAGGCCCTAGTGAAACACAGATTTCCGATAAGGTATATCAAATGATTTCCGTATTCTCTTCTTTTAATATCCATTTCTATTGGGATGGGACGTTCCTGGATATTAATGATACTGATTTATATAATGATATCGAAATACCATATGCAGTGAGTACCGCACCCTATTTTGTTCCAGGCGCAATCAATATTTTTTACTGGGATCACTGGGGTGGAGCCAGTTCTAATTTAGAAAGTACGGTGATTAGAATGTTTGGTGCAACTTTAAATGCATCAGATACCAGCACTCTAATTCATGAAATGGGACATCAATTAGGTTTGTTTCATACATTTCATGGTAGGACTTTAGATCCGACTGAACACCCTGGGGAAGATGATGAATTGCCCGGTGCGGCAAGTAGCCCGAATAGCCATTTTACTGGAGACTTCGTATTTGATACCGAAGCCGATGGAAATAACTATGATGGACTTTGTGGTATTGTCCATGATGACATTACTGATCCCACTGCATTATCTCCTAATATGGATAATTACATGTCATATGGAGGGGAACATTGTAGAGACTTTTTTACCCCTGGTCAAATCACAAGAATGCGGTATATAATATCCGAAGAGGTAATGCCGCATCTTAATGATGCGTTAACTTTATGTGAACCATATCCCCCTGCATGCGCAGATTGCGATGGGCCTTATTATGACTTAGCCATGAATCGGGTTGAAGAATACCTGAGTTTCAATGAAACTTGTACAGAAGCAACCTTTGGATTTCCAATGATTGGTCCTGCTACTTGTAATTATAAATTACGGGTAACATCCAGTATTGCAACCATGGATATCCCATTAACGGGCATTCATACCATTGCTCTAGACCCTCTAAGTCCATTTGTTACGGTAGATGTGCTTTTCGATGAAGATCAAGATGGGATATATGAAGCCTTAAATTGTGAGGAAGTGTTTGAATGTGTACCAGACATTTGTGATGATTGTGAAGATATGGCCTTATCCATTAAGGATTCATTTACCGCTTCCCAGCCTTCCAGTGGGTGTACGTATGTTTGTTTCGATATCCCAACAGATTTCAACGACTGTTATACAGGCACCATCAACTGGGGTGACGGAACCACAACTACCATTTCGTCCGGGATAGCTACAAGTCTTTGCCATGAATACAGTGCGTCTTTTGACCCCAATGAAACCATAACAATCACTATTGTGGATGAAAATGATCAAACCTGCTCCACTTCTTATGTAGATGTATGTATCGCTTGTGATGTAAGCTGTTTGGATGTAGCTGAAGCCATTAAAGAAGAATTTACAGAAACCATCACTGGCGGGTGTACACAGATTTGTACAGAGCTTCCTGCGGGATTATCAGAATGTTTTTCAGGTGTAATAGACTGGGGAGATGGAACAACATCTACCTTTCCAACGTTTGGGTCAGGGACCATTTGCCACCAATATACAAGTCATTCAGGACCTACCTGGTTGTCGGTAACAGTGTATTTGAATGGGGAAAGTTGTGAGGTATTTGATTATACACAAATATTTGGCTGTTCAGGGATGGGGAAAACACAAATAACCCTTTCGCCCAACCCTTCAAAATCCAAGCAAACCATATCCTTTGATGGGATAGAACATACCAAGGTGCAGGAAATAACAATTTTGGATCTATTTGGAAACCAAAAATCGTCTATCATTCCTGTGGATAATTCGTTTGAGATAAACACACTCCAAAAGGGAATGTACCTAATACGCTTCCAAACAACAGAAGGTACGATCACCAAAAAGCTCTTGGTAGAATAGTATCATCTAAATAATTTAGATTGGGTAAGAAACGGGGGCCATTGGCCCCCGTTTTGTATGGAAAAAGGCCCCCCTCAACCAGAACGTTACCTAAAACGCTTGTACAGCAATTAACTACGTTCATCTTGCTAAAAGCAACGATTGTCATTTAATAAGAGCATACCTCCAAACAAGCAACTAAATTAAAGTGCTTGTTGGTAACATAACAATGCCGCAGCCGCCGAACAGCGAATTAGTAGGCATCCTTAAATACATTTATTATGAAAAAACTAATGCTAATAGCTTTATTTAGTATGCTTTTGGTAGGAAGCCAACAAGCACAACCCAAAGCCCCAGACCTAGTGGATAATACCACTGAAGAACTAAGTTGCTTTACTAGTTGTGAGGATATGGCGGCAATTATCATGAATAGCCTAGATCAGCATGTTGTAGGAGATTGTACCGAAATTTGCTTTACAGTTCCACCTGGTTTCTCAAATTGCTTCACAGGATATATTGAATGGGGGGATAGCTCTCCAAATTCTTCGCTAATATCAATTAGTCCAGAAATTTGTCACATTTATACTCCAACTTCAACCACATTTGTAGTAAAGGTAATAGTCGAAAAAAAGGGAGAAAGATGTAAAGAAAGTCAATGGGTGCAAGTAATACCATGTGGAAACTTAAATTAAGCAATACTTAATTCTATGTTGAAGATGTAATAGCAATGCTTAATGCTAAAAAGGATACTACAATAATTAAACTTATTGTAAAGTAATTAAATATGTTATTCAAAAAAAAAGCATCAAGGACATACTTGGTGCTTTTTTAGTTTACACTTGTCAATAGATCAAGTTCAGTACAACTTTTGTATAAACTGCCCTCAACTTCGGCACAACTCCCACGTATAGCGCACTTACCTTGCACATAGAGGTTAGGATAGAGTTATTATCTACCTAGGTTATGCCATGGTTATACCATGCTTTTGCCAATCTCTTGCCATGCTTAAGCCGTAATTAATAGATGTATGATATATGAAAATGACTGATTTAATGTAGATTCCCTTTTCACTACTCGTAAAAAGGGAACAAACTATATAGCGCAAAAATACTGCCAAAAAAGTCCATCTACGATTCACTGCTCACAACTCACTGGCTTATTTCCCGATGCAAAAAGTAACAATATTTTATTTTATTGGGCTTAGAGCCTATTGAGACGCATATGAGAGACAAAATAAGATTTTCGGTTACTTCCTATACTAGTATTGAAACAATATTAATAAATTTTATATCATTAGTTTTAAATTAATAATAAAATTACATGTTCTTATTTCGTGAAATATAAGTATAAATTTTTGTTATATTTCCAAAAAGTTAGAAGACGTATGATAAATTTTCCAATTATAGCTGGTACTCTCGCTTCAATGCTTCACGTTATTTCTGGGCCAGATCATTTGGCAGCCGTTACACCTTTGGTTATAGAAACTAAAAGAAAAGCATGGAAAATAGGATTATTCTGGGGGCTTGGGCATTTGTTAGGTATGCTACTTATTGGTGTGCTATTTCTTGTATTTAAAGACGTAATTCCAGTGGATGCTATTTCTGCATATAGTGAGCAATTGGTCGCTTTAGTGTTAATAGGTGTTGGGCTTTGGGCATTTTATCGCATTTTTAATAAGAAAAAGAAACACTTACATCCACATGTGCATGCTGAAAAAGAAACGTATGCTCACATACACGAACATACACATAATCATAATGAAGGTCATGGGCATACTCATGATAAAATTGTAAAGCAAAATATATTATCTTCTTTGGGAATAGGTTTTTTACACGGATTGGCTGGCGTTTCGCATTTTTTACTATTGTTGCCTGTATTGGGTTATGAAGATAATTCTGAAGGAATTCAATACATTATAGGCTTTGCTATCGGAACAGTTTTAGCAATGTCTGCTTATGCTTTAATTCTTGGAAAGCTAACGTCGTATTCAAAGAATCAACATAATGATAGCTTTTTTAAGGGGATTCGTTTTGCAGGAGGATTGTTTGCTATTGTAATTGGAATATATTGGTTGTATTTAAGTTTATAAATCACAAATTATTATTCTGTGATTTCCTGTATCAGCTAAAAATAGTTTATCATTAAATGTAGTGATAGAAAAAGGCCAATAAATAGCACTTTGCGTTCCTGTTAAATTGCCTTTGTATTCACTACTGGTTTGAAAATCTGGGCGACCAATAAGCCAGTCGGCCGGAGCATTATTGGTTTTTGGAATACTATCAAAGCCTAATACGCGACTGTTTCCAGTATCATTCACCAAAATACCTTCTTTGTAGAAACAAGCATCGTAAGTCCAATTTAGTGTATTTGCTTCGGGAGATAATCTAAATTGATTTTGCCCACAAGCATCAAAATTATCTTGTCCAATAATGATATTTGCTGGCTTACTAAAAGCATTATTTTTATCGTTCCAAACCAGAATCCTGTAAAATTGGGTATCTGCAATGGCCAATACTCCATTTACACTTATTTTAACAGAATACGGCCAAATAGGGTCGTTGTTTTCATAGTCTCTGGTATTAAAATCGGGTTTACCAATAACCTTGTCTGCTGCTGCAAAATTTTCTATTGGAATGTCATCAAAAAACAAAACGCGCCTGTTTCCAGTATCAGCAACCCAAAGACTTTTCCCATCCGAAAACACACCATAAGGCCAATTTAATGTGTTGGCTTTGGGATTAGCTGCTTGTCCTTCTACATTGGGTTGATTCGTTTCAAAGTTAGGTTGCCCCAAAACAACGTCTGCTGGTTGCGCATTTTTTGTTGGCAAAGTGTGCCATATTAATACACGATGATTCCAGGCATCAGCAACTATTAATTTTTCACCATCACTCCATAAACCAGAAGGGTAATGCAATGTTTTTGAACTCACTGAAGCATTGGAATTTCTACCAGAATCTTCAATAAGTTCCTGACCTAAAATCACATCGGGTTCGGCAAATTCTGTTGTTGGAATCGTATTCCAAATAAA
>CAZBWO010000015.1:0-87680 GCA_964495885.1 uncultured Alteromonas sp.
TGTGGTACCTCCAGGAATCGAACCAGGGACACACGGATTTTCAGTCCGTTGCTCTACCAACTGAGCTAAGGTACCGTTGATAAGCGGGTGCAAATATAAATTTATTTTAGCTTTCCCAAAACAAAAATAAGAAATTATCCAACTGCTATGTTTTTTTCGAATTGGAAATGAGTTGTTGTATTTCATTTTCAACAACGTCACAGTTGGCACCTTCCTTAGAAGCAACTAAGGCCCCTACCGCACAAGCCCTTTCCAGCGCCAATTCGGGCAACATGGAATCAAACAAAAGAGAGCCTAAAAGGGTTGCTAAAAATGAGTCCCCGGCTCCAACCGTATCTTCCACCTTAACGGAAAATCCTTCGTGAGCGTATTGTTTCCCTTCGTGATACAGTAATGCCCCGTGTGCTCCTTTGGTAACACAAAGTGATGATAACCCTGTTTCGTCCATAAGCCAGTTTACCTGTGCATCCAATTTCGTTAAGGTACATCCTAATTCTTTGCAAATCTCTACCAACTCCTCATCATTCATCTTTGTAAAATTACTGCTCGCCATCAGCTGTGTTATTAATTCCATCGTATAATGAGGCGGCCGTAAGTTTACATCAAAAACCGAAAAAGGGGCGATCTTTAATAATTCCAATAACGTATTCCTACTCACCAGTTCCCTACTTGCCAAACTTCCAAATAAAAACATTTGGGAATCGGTAACCATTGATTTGGCTTCCGAAGTCAATGCAATAGCATCCCACGCTACTGGTTGTGATATAATATAGCTGGCAGCTCCTTCTGGGTTTAGCGTTACAAGAACCTCCCCAGTACTCAAGTCTTCGTCAACCTGAATTCCTTCCAAAGGGAATTTTAAGTCCTGTAAATAATTTTGAACCTCCTTTCCCAAGGTATCATCACCTAACCGACTTACCATTGCTACTTTATGCCCTTGCCTGTGGAATCGCAATGCTACATTCAATGGCGCGCCTCCTATCTTTTTTTGCGTAGGGAACACATCCCAAAGAATTTCCCCAAAACACACAATTTTTGGATGATCACTCATTTTCAGGCACTAATTGTTTTTCTAAATCTTCCAAGGAAACACCCTTTGTTTCCGGCATTACAAAAATGACCCACAATAACTGGAATACCATCATTATGGCAAAAAAGAGGAACATTGCTCCAGCCCCAATGGTAGAAATTAAAAGGGGAACAGACGAAGGTATTATAAAGGCCAAAATCCAGTGTGTGGAAGTTCCAATAGATTGACCGTAGGAACGTACGTGATTTGGGAAAATTTCAGAAATGAACACCCAAATAATGGCCCCTTGCCCTATGGCATGTGCCCCAATAAACACAAACAGTGAGATGGGCACAATCATTCCGGTCCATCCATAAAAGAACGCAAGGGCGACAAAAGTGAGGGATACAATATATCCAATAGATCCAATATACATCAGTTTTTTTCGTCCCAAACGATCTATCAAATACATGCCCAGTAAGGTAAATATCAAATTAGCCGCACCAATCCCAATACTACCCAACAAAGCCGCTTGATCTGCAAGGCCAGCTTCTACAAAGATGCGTTTGGAATAATACAGAAACGCATTGATCCCTGAAAATTGGTTGAAAAATGCAACGGCAAATGCCAAGAGGATAATACGTTTGTATTTTTTTTGAAAAATAGTTTCTTTTTCCTTTCCTGCTTCAGAAGCAAGGATTTCCTCCACCATTGCCTTAGGCGATTCAACTGCAGGATTTTTTTCCAATACTGAAAGAGCCTCGGCTGTGCGCCCTTTTATCAATAACCATCTCGGACTTTTGGGCACTCCAAAAACCATTAACGTATAGATGAAGGCAGGAAGGGCTTCAATACCAATCATCCAACGCCAACTATTGTCTTCAACATAGGTACTAATAAGGTAATTGGACACAAACGCAACTAATATTCCAAATACAATATTGAACTGATAGGTAGCCACTAATTTTCCTCTATTTTTGGGTGAGGCAATCTCAGAGATGTATGCTGGTGCTGCGATGGTAGAGGCACCCACACCCAATCCTCCAATAAAACGAAATATGGCAAATACCCACGGATCGTTTGCCAGACCAGATCCCAAAGCTGAAATAGTATATAAAATTCCAATTAGAATTAAGGTAGTTTTTCTCCCTAATTTATTTGTTGGAAAACCTCCAAAAAGGGCTCCAAAAATGGTCCCAAAAAGCGCTGAACCTACAATTACATATCCATGAAAATTATCATTGCTTCCAAAAAGTGTGTAGTCTTTCCAAAGGTCTTGAAGGGTTTGCTCTGCACCACTTATCACGATAGTATCAAACCCAAATAGAAATCCAGCCAGTGCTACGGTAATAGACCAAAAAAGTGTTTTATTGTTCATTCCAAATAGAGTTAACATCACGGTAGACAACATTCATCAATGATTGTTGCTCCCCGGTAATGGAAAGTTGAGTATAAGGTTGGGTTGGAAACAATTGATTGGTAAAAACATATTTCCCACCTGCTATAAAAATTTCTACGGAAGATTGATCAATGACAAATCGTACTTCGGAAAGGGATTCGGAAGGGCGATAAGGCTGTGATTGTATTTGACTTCCGAAACTTTTTTCGAAATCAACCTGTCCAGATTTTGTTCTATCGAAATAGAGTTTTCCAACGGAAGGATCTACCCAAAACACAATCTCTTCCGATGCGTTTCCAAAGCGCACTTCCAAACTTTTCGACAAATCGGCTTGAAATGAGAAATCGGTTTGCATAAAACTTTCAGCTTCCATCAAAAACGGCTCTGACAAATCTATAGTTGTAACCATTTCCTTAGCACTGCAAATTGCATCAAAATTAGGATGCGGGTAATTTTTAATATAATAGCCATCTTCATCTTTGTGCAGTGAGATAAGTCTTGGAAGGGTCATTGCACTTCGCCAAACTTCGGTAGGGGTATCCCGGGCGTAATTCCAATTGCTCATCCAACCAATAAAAAGCCGTTCATTATTTGGAGCATTGTTATAGGTAACCCCCGCATAATTATCCATGCCATAGTCTATCCATTTAGGTTCTTTTTGGGAAGTAGTGAACTTTTCGCCATCAAAATCCCCTACGAAATATTGGGTGGCAGAACCTCCATTGGGGCCACCTGGGTTAATACTTACAAGTAACACCCACTTTTCTTCTTCGGTATTTTCTACCGTTAGCGAAAATAAATCTGGGCATTCCCAAACACCCCCATGCGATCCTTTATTTTCGCCAAATGTGCTTAGCAATTTCCAATCCTTAAGATTGGGGGAACGGTAGAATTTTACATGGTCACCGGCAACGAGTGCAAGTATCCATTGTGATGTAGTATCATCCCAAAAGACCTTCGGATCCCTAAAATCCTTGATGCCTTCATTTTTTATGACAGGGTTTCGGTTGTATTTTTCCCATTGCAATCCATGATCTAGGCTGTAAGCTATTCCTTGGGTTTGAAAATCCATCCTCCCGGTTTGTTCACCCTCCATTAAATGATAGGTATAAATTGCTACCATGGGAGGAGTTTCCGAAGTACCAAACCCGGAAGTATTTTTTTTATCCCACACAGCACTTCCCGAAAAAATAAGTCCGAGCGAATCTGGGTACAATGCAATGGGTTGATGCTTCCAATGAATCATATCCTTACTGGTGGCATGCCCCCAGTGCATAGGCCCCCAAACAATATCTTCTGGATAGTGTTGATAATAGAGGTGATACACCCCATTTTCGAATAGGAGTCCGTTGGGATCGTTCATCCATTTTTGAGGAGGCGTAAAATGAAATTGGGGCCTGTAGGGTTCTGAAAAGCTTGAGACCAAGCCAACAGTTTCCGCTTCAACAATTTTTTGTGTTGAGGTAGATTTCTCCTTGCAGCCAACCAAAAGAATGGCCAAACCGATTAAGAAGGTGTTTTTGGTCATGAAAAAATTTAACCTAAATATAGAGTAAAAAATTTAACCAGACGTTTATTTTGTAGAGTCTCGTTTGATGACAGAGGTTTCCAACACTTTGATTTCAGGTTCGAGGACAACCCCTTCCTTCTTGGCTTTCATTTGCTTTCTAAGAAGTTTGAAGGCTTTTTTCCCCATTTTATATCCAGGCTGATTAATAGTACTCAATGCTGGAGTAATCGCTTGGGAAAGGAACCAATTACTAAATCCCATGATTTGAATATCGTTTGGGATTTGATATCCGTGTTGCTTAAGAACGGTCATAGCACCTAAGGCCGCCATATCTGTTACCGCGAAGATTCCATCTACTTTTTTCCCATCTTGAATCATTTTTTTTGCTGCAGCGACCCCATCTTCATAATCTACTCTTTCACATATATAAACCATTGAGGAATCGAAAGGGAGTCCATGATCCTCTAGGGCCTTCTTATAACCTAAGAAACGATCTATGGAATTCTGCGGCAATAAGGCTCCTCTAAAATGAACAATGTTTTTGCAGCCACACTCAATGAGGTGCTTTGTGGCATCATAGGCTGCCTGCCTATCATTAATGACAATTTTAGAACACTTCAGCAGTTTAGATATTTTATCGAACATCACCAAAGGAATCTCGTGCTCCTGAATTTCTTGAAGATGCGAAATATCAACTGTATTGTTGGCCATGGAAATCATGATACCATCTACCCGCTTACTAATAAGCAGGTCTACTTGTTTTTTTTCTAATTTATAAGATTCATTAGATTGTAGAATAATGACCAAGTATCCTTTTTTTTCAGCCTCCTCTATTATCCCATTGATAACACTTGAGAAAAAATGATGTACCACCTCTGGTATGATAAGCCCAACGGTTTTTGACTCTTTGGTTCTTAGGTTTACCGCAAAAACATTCGGTTTATATTGGAGCTTTTTTGCTTCCTCTTTAACCAATGCCTTGGTTTTCTTACTTACATCTGGATAGTCCTTTAAGGCTTTTGAAACGGTAGTAACAGATATGCCCAGATTTTCTGCAATTTGTTTCAAGGTGACTTCTTTCATAAGAGGAAATATCGAAAATTTTCGTAAATATTAACAAAAACTTTATCATATACCAATGGAACGATAAAAAATTCTGTTTTTGGATATTAAAAAACGAAAACGTTTTCGGATATTAAAATGCTGTTTTTAGGGGGCATTTATTATGAAATTCAAAAAATTAATTGAAATTAGTGGCGCGTTTAAAAGAATGATTTGTTAATTTTTTTACGTAAAAAACTGATTTTCAATAATTTAAAAGTTAATAATATTTAATTTTTATTTATAATTTTATTAACTTTTAATTTATAATTAAATTTATACAGAAATCAATCCCCTTAATTTATTTTAAGGGAGTCAATTTTATCGTGGCCTAATTAAGGAATTAGCTAAAAGGGGATTGATTTTAATTTTTTTATTTAATGTCTAATACAATTAATTCGATCAAATAATTAATAATTTAACTTTAAACCGAAAACTATATGAAAAACAAACTACTAACTAAACTTTTGTTGCTCCCCATGGTGCTACTATTGGGAAGTTCTGCTTTAGCGCAAATGACTGTTAGTGGAACAGTATCTGACGCGGTAGGACCTGTACCTGGAGTAAATGTCATTGTACAGGGAACTTCTAATGGAGCACAAACAGATTTTGATGGTAACTATACCTTAAATAATGTAGCTAATGATGCTACTTTGGTATATAGTTACATTGGGTATGCAACTCAAGAAGTACCAGTAAATGGTCAATCCACTATTAATGTTACACTAACTGAAGATGTTGAAGCACTTAATGAGGTAGTGGTTATTGGATACGGTACCACTACTGTTAAAGATGCTACTGGTGCTGTAACCGCTGTAACAGCCGAGGATTTTAACCAAGGGGTTATTACTACTCCAGAACAGTTAATCCAAGGTAAAACTGCAGGGGTACAAATTTCACAATCTAGTGGTGAACCAGGAGCTGGAATCGAAGTAAGAATTCGAGGTACAAACTCTATCAGATCTAATAACAATCCTTTGTTTGTCGTAGATGGAATACCGCTTTCAGGTGGAAATACGGCTGCTGAAGGGCAGAATATTGGAGTTGGTTCAAATACTTCTAAAAACCCACTTAGCTTTTTGAACCCTAATGATATTGAAAGCATTAGTATCCTTAAAGATGCTTCTGCAACAGCCATTTATGGTTCAAGGGGAGCAAACGGGGTTGTTTTCATTACTACCAAATCCGGTAAAGGAGCAAGAGGAAGTTCTTGGGACTTTTCATCCAATTTAAGTATTTCTAAAACAGCCGAAACGTTTGATCTTTTAACCGCAGAACAATATCTCTCAGAATCAGAGAGATTTTCTGAAGAGTATCTAATTAACGTTTCTGAAAGAGATTTTGGCAATTCTACTGATTGGCAGGATTTTATTTTTAGAACTGCTGCCTCTTCCAACAACAACCTATCTTATTCAAATAATTATGGTACTGGTAATGTACGTGCAACTTTTGGATACGGGAAAACATTTGGGGTTGTTGAAAATACTTCTCTTGAACGTATTACTGGACGTGTAAATGCAAACCAGAGATTCTTAAATGATAAACTTAAACTAGGACTTCAAGCAAGTATTTCTCGTGTTAATGATGAGACTGCACCAATTGGAGCTAGTGCTGGTTTTAGAGGAGACCTGCTAGGAGCTGCCTATTCCGCCAATCCAACATGGCCTGTTTGGGCTGATTTTGAGGGTACTGGTGGACTTTTAAGTCCTGCAACTGCATTGGCTTACACACAGAACATTGCCAATACAGACCGTTATTTAATCAATTTCTCTGTAGAATATGACTTAACAAGCGAGTTGTCTGCTAAGGTAAACCTTGGATATGACAAATCAGAATCTACTAGAACTGCGGTAGCTTCCAAATTTGCAAGAAACTTTGATCAAGGTGCGTTTGGTAACGGATTAGGTGCTATTAATGACATTGACAATGAAAGCAAACTTTTAGAGGGTACCCTAAACTATACCAAAGATTTTGGTAATTCAAATCTTGATATACTAGCTGGATACTCTTTCCAAGATTTCACAACCTCTGGTAGAAATGTAAGTGGATACGGATTTTTTGCAGAAGACTTAAATCAAATGGGAGATGACCTGGAATGGGTTGCCAATCAAGTTGCTTCAAGAATTGATGGTGAATACCAACAATATGGATATGCGCCAAATATTAGCGATGGAATCTTTGTAAATAGACTGTTCCCAGAGCCAGCAACAGAATTTATTCCTATTGTTAATAATGGTCTTGTTCGTTCATTGTTTGTTGACACTTTCGATAACACAGACGAACTTCAGTCTTTCTTTGGTAGAATTAACTATACCATTAATGACAAGTATCTATTTACTGCTACAATTAGAGCAGATGGTTCCTCAAGATTTGGTGAGGACAACCAATACGGTTACTTCCCTTCAGGAGCTTTCGCTTGGAAAATGCACAATGAAGACTTCATTGGTGATGGTATTTCCACGTTGAAACTTCGTCTTGGTGTAGGTATCACTGGTAACCAAGAAGGATTGGGCTATGGTAACTTTACGCAAAGACAGCGTTATTCGGGTGGTGATGTTATAGATGACGGAGGTAGTATTAATATTCCTGGAATTTCTGACGTATCCTTTGCAAACCCAGAATTGAAATGGGAAGAAACCCTTCAATATGCTATTGGACTTGATTTTGGTTTCAACAATGATCGTTTAAGTGGTAGTTTAGACTTTTATCGAAAAGAAACATCGGACCTATTGTTTAGGACTTTTTCAGCACAACCAGCTCCACAGCCTTTTAACTTTTTGAACCTTCCAGGATCATTAGTTGTTAACGAAGGAGTTGAATTCTCATTAGGGTATGATATTATTGATTCAGAGGAATTTAGTTGGAATGCTAGTTTCAATATAGCATACAATAAGAATAATGTAGAAGAACTAGACCGAGCAATTGAAGCAGGAACAATTAGAGGGCAAGGACTTTCACTTGCGTTTGCTCAAAAAATTGAAGCTGGTCAACCACTTTTCTCTTATTTCTTGAGAGAATTCCAAGGATATGACGAACTTGGAAATCCTATTTATGAAGGGGGCGTCGATAACCAAAAATTTGTTGGTAAAAGTGCACTTCCTGACCTTACTGGAGGACTTTCAACGTCATGGACATGGAAAGACCTTACGCTTTCTGCTTATTTTGCAGGACAGTTTGGTCACTATATCTATAACAACACAGCTAACGCCTTCTTTACAGCAGGTGCCTTTAGAGGCGGTAGAAATGTAACTGCAGATGTATTACAAACTGAGGAATCATTAAATGCAGCAGCAGACGTGTCTACACGCTTTTTAGAAAAAGGAGATTTTGTAAGACTACAAAACCTTTCTTTAAGTTACAACTGGCCACTACAGGAAGATGCCTTCTTCTCTTCTTTGGCTTTCAATGTAACAGGTCAAAACCTATTTGTAATTACAGATTACAGTGGTCTTGATCCTGAAGTAAGTAGTTCTCCTGCCGGAGCCGATCTTCTAAATGGCCTACCTGTATTTGGTATTGACTATGCAGCCTTCCCAAGACCAAGAACCTTTACTTTAGGTGTAAATGCTAAATTCTAAAAAAATAATTATGAACAGAAAATTTATGAACTTTATGAAATCAATCTTCGCGGTTGCATTTCTATCTTTATTGACCGTTTCCTGTACAGACCTTGAAATTGAAGAAACTGATTCAATTGTTGCAGAAGGAAGTACAGTTTTCGAAGGGGTTGCTGATGTGGAAGCATCAATTACCAACCTATACAATGATGTCTATGGACAATTAGGTGACCAAGCAAACTTCTTTGCACTAAACGAAGTTTCTACCGATGAAATGTTAGTCCCTACTAGAGGAACAGACTGGGGAGATAATGGTATCTGGCGTACCCTTCATACACACACATGGAGCCCAACTCACCAATACATTTTGAGCACTTGGAACAACCTAAACCAAAATGTATTTAGGGCATCACAAATTATCGATCCTTTAAGTGAACCAACTGAAGCTCAAGCAGCTCAAGCACGTTTCGTAAGAGCCTTTAGTATGTTTTTTGTACTGGATTTCTGGGGTGTAGCTCCATATAGAAATCCAACCGATGGAGCAGATGTAGACCCATCTGTTCTTTCTGCTCAAGAGGTATATGATTTCATTATTAATGATTTGAACACTGCAATTCCTAACCTTCCTGAAAGAGGACCTAGTGCAGATAATAATAGGGCTTCCAAAGCTGCTGGTTATTATCTATTAGCTAAAGTTATTTTAAATTCAGAAAGGTATACAGGTAGTACTCCTGACTACCAAGCCGTAATAAATGCTGTAGATGCTATTACAAATTCAGGTTTTGCACTTGAAACTGGGTATTTTGATATTTTCAAGCAAGATGTTGACAATGAGACTATCTGGTATGCTAATACAAGTGTTGGAAATAGAATTTGGAATGGAATGCACTATAACCAAAACTCTCCTGATAATACAGGAGGAGGATGGAATGGATTTTCAACCCTTGCAGAATTCTATGATAGTTTTGAAGGAGATCCAAACTCTAACAATGTTGGGGACGGACAAGAAGAGCGTCGTGGATGGGTTCCTGATGCATCCAATGCTAATTCAGAAAACCTAGGTATTGGCTATGGGTTCCTAATTGGACAACAATACAATGAAGATGGAAGTCAGTTAACTACTAGACCTGGGGCTCCTCTTGCGTTTACAAAAGAGCTTCCAGATATTCAAGGAAATACCGAAGAAACTGGAATTAGAGTAATTAAATACCATCCCGGTGACGAAGGAGGTTCTTTTAGAAATCATGAAATCGTATTCCGTTACGCAGATGCTTATTTAATGAAAGCAGAAGCTATGATGCGCATGGGCGGTGATGCTACTGCAATGGTAAATGACCTAAGAACTCTTCGGGGAGCTTCTCCACTAGGAAGTGTTTCTGAAGCAGATATGCTAGCTGAAAGAGGTAGGGAATTGTATATTGAATTCTGGAGAAGAAATGATATGATTCGTTTCGGCCAATATACCAGAGACTGGGAGTTTAAAGACCCTGGGTCTGTAGGTGATGTAAATAAAAATTTATATCCAATTCCAATTAATGCATTACTTTCCAACCCTAACCTGGAACAAAATCCTGGTTACTAATTGGATCAACGCATAAAATCAAAAGCCACCATTAAAATGGTGGCTTTTTTTTATTAATCTTTTATTAATCTTTTTAAAGCTTTATTATCCCTAGGTTATCTTCCTAAAGTTTAGCTTTGCAAGCCATGAAGTGGCTTGTAAAAAAATATAAAACCAAAGAAAGACCAACTTTTGGTTCCTTAATATTTATCTGGGGAGTAATAGGTATTTCTTTATCTATCATAAGTTGTTCAGATAAAGAAGAGACGCTTTTTGAATCAATTCCTAAAGAACAAAGTGGAATTGACTTTTCAAATACCTTGCACTCTACACCAAACCTAAATATCCTAAACTACATCTATTTCTATAACGGTGCTGGAGTAGCTTCCGCAGATTTTAACAATGATGGGCTACTTGATCTTTATTTTGTAGCTAATCAAAACCAAGACCACCTTTATCTCAATCAAGGGAATTTCAAATTTCTTGATATTACTTCCACTATAGGAATTAAATATAAGAATGGGTGGACGAATGGAATAAGCATTGTAGATATAAACCAAGATGGATGGATGGATATATACTTGTGCAAAGTTGGAAATCATCAAAACCTTGAAGATCATAACCAACTTTATATAAACCAAGGCGTAGGACCAGATGGTAAAATTCAATTTATAGAGAAAAGCAACGAATATGGGTTAGCCTTCAAAGGCTATGCTACACAAGCAAGCTTTTTTGATTATGATCTAGATGGTGATTTGGATTTGTACCTTTTAAATCATAGCATAAATCCCAATCAGAACTACGGAAAAGGTGAAAACAGGTTGTTTCCCGATAAAGAATCTGGAGATAAACTGTATGAAAATGTCAATGGTCATTTTGTGGATGTTTCCGAAGCAGCTGGTATCTTTCAAAGTAAAATAGGGTATGGCTTGGGAATTTCAATTAGTGATCTTAACAGGGATGGGTATCCAGATATTTATGTAAGTAATGATTTTTTTGAAAATGACTATTTATATATCAATGAAGGGAATAAGCGTTTTAAGGAAATTATCCATTCAAAGGAAAATTACATAGGGCACACTACCCATTTCTCAATGGGGAATGGTATTTCAGACATTAATAATGATGGGTGGCCAGATATTCTTAGCTTAGATATGTTACCAGAAGATTTGGAAACCTACAAAACTTCCGGGACAGAATTCAACTATCAAATCTATTCCAACTATTTAAAAAATGGATATGCTCCACAATACATGCAAAACACCTTACAAATAAATAATGGGAATGGAAGCTTTAGTGAAACAGGACATCTAAGCGGTATTGCTGCTACTGAATGGTCTTGGAGCCCTTTAATTGCAGATTACGATAACGATGGGGACAATGATATCTATATTACCAATGGAATCCTTGGCGCTACGAATGACATGGATTTTATCAATTTCATCGCAAACGATAACATTCAACAATCATTGGATAAAGGAATGACTGAAAAGGAAATGGCCTTTATTTCAAAAATCCCCGAAAAGAAAACGGCTAATTATTTTTATGAAAATAAAGGAGGAAATAAATTTGAAGATGCTACGGAAAGTTGGTTTTCAAAAGCACCATCGTTTAGCAATGGTGGAATTTATGCAGATCTTGATAATGATGGGGATCTAGACATTGTAGTAAATAATGTAAACGAACCCGCATTTCTCCTTAAAAATAATACTGAAAAGTTCTTCCCTGAAAGAAAGCACTTGAAAATTTCGTTTCAAGGATCTTCAAAAAACAATTATGGGGTGGGAGCAAAAGTGATTCTTTTCCGTGAAGGAAAAGCATACCAAGTTCAGGAAAACTTTAACACAGTAGGGTTCCTATCTTCAAAACCTCCGATTCTTCAGTTTGGTGTTGATACGCTCAGCAGAATAGATTCAATGCATATTGTTTGGCCAGATCAAAAATTTGAAAAAAAAGTAAATATTCAGACCAATCAAAACCTGAAAGTATCATATACAAATGCCTCTGGCAATTACCAGACTCTTCTGAATAAAGAAAATAGTTTACTTACTGGGGCTCCTAACTTCTTCCCATTTGCGCACAAAGAAAACAACAACTTAGATTTTAACCGTGATCCCCTACTCCCCTTTTCATATGCGAATGAAGGACCTTCAATGGCTGTTGGGGATATCAACAACGATAACGTGGAAGAGCTTTTCATTACAGGTGCGAAAGGACAGGCATCTGTATTATTTCAAATGACAGAAGACGGTACCTTTTCAGCTATTCAAGAAGAGGTGTTTATAAATGACGCCCTACATGAAGACGTTGCCTGCCTATTTTTTGATGCAGACGGGGACGGTTTTCAAGATCTCATCGTTGGAAGCGGGGGAAATGAATTTAAAAAAGGAAGTCCGATAGCACCCAAACTTTATAGAAATTTAGGTGGTACCTTTGTAAAGGATACCCTTGAGTTTAAGGATAATTTCATAAACGTATCCACAATAAAATCAGTAGACCTAAACAATGATGGATTTTTAGATCTCTGCTTTCTCTCTAATGCAGTGCCACAGGAATTTGGGCACACCCCAAAACAATGGATTTTCCTAAACAATGGAAAAGGGCAATTTTCTGAAGCTACGACCTCTATTGCGCCAGCATTGGAAAAATTAGGCAACTGTAATGACGCTTTGTGGATAGACCTAGATAATGATGGCTTTCAAGAAGGGATATTGGCAGGAGATTGGATGCCCCTAACCTTGCTTAAACACAATGGAACCCAATTGACCCCAACAACCGTAGAAGGATTTGAAAATTCAGAAGGATGGTGGAACGTAATCAAAGCGGCCGATTTTGACAATGACGGTGATATAGATATTGTGGCTGGAAACTGGGGGCTTAATACCCGACTCAAAGCTAGTCCCGAAGAACCCATTTCATTATACAAAGCAGATTTTGATAATAACCAATCTGAAGAAACCATCATCACCTACTTCCACAAAGGGAAGGAAACCACACTTGCTTCCAAAGAAGAACTTGTAAAGCAAATGCCCTTTCTCAATAAAAAATATTTGTCTTTCAAAGATTTTGCAAAGGCCTCTATTACCGATTTATTTTCCGAAGAAAAACTTAAAAACTCCCTTCAAAAAAAGGTAGTTGAATTACAAAGCTGCTATTTTGAAAATCTTGGGGATTTAAAATTTAAGAAGCGACCATTGCCCTTTTCGGCCCAAATATCTTCCGTAAATGATATACAGATAGATGATTTTAATAATGATCAATACCCAGACCTGCTGCTAGTAGGCAATAATTTTGAAATAAGTACACAGTTGGGACGATTGGATGCCTCACATGGTGTACTTCTTTTGAACGACCAAAATGGATGGTTTGAAGAAAAGAAAGGAGAAACACTAACCCTTTCTGGAGCTTGTAGAAAAGTTGTCAAAATATCCCTAGACCAAGAAGATTTTTGGATTGTTACCAGAAACAACCAATCGCCCTTAACCTTTAAAAAAATAAACCATAAATAATATGAAGTTTCCAATCGTATCCATCGCATTTCTTGCATTCATTATTTTTTCCTGTGATAACAAGGAGAAGGATGCAGAAACGACAACCACTTCAGAGAAAAAACTTTTTGAACTCGTTGCTTCTTCAACTTCAAATATCACGTTCAATAATAAGGTAGAAAATCAGAAAGACTTCAATATTTTCAAATACCGCAACTTTTATAATGGCGGAGGAGTAGCTATTGGAGATATCAATAATGACGGACTCTCCGATATTTATTTTACGGCCAACATGGGCAAAAACAAACTCTATCTTAACAAAGGAAATTTTGTATTTGAGGATATTTCTGAAAAAGCAGGAGTAGAAGGAAACAAACCCTGGTCCACAGGGGTGGTCATGGTAGATATTAATCAAGATGGTCTTTTGGATATTTATGTAAGCAATGCCGGAAACATGGAAGGGGAAAATCATAATAATGACCTCTATATTAACAACGGCGACCTCACCTTTACCGAAAAAGCAAAAGATTACAACCTTGCCGAAACAGGTTTTACTACCCAAGCTACCTTTTTTGATTATGACAAAGACGGGGACCTTGATGCGTATATTCTTAACAACAGTAATATCCCGGTAAGTAGCCTAGGCTATGCACACCAAAGAGATGTAAGGGCACAGGATTGGAATGTTCCCAAAATGTTTCGAGGGGTGGGTGATATGTTACTTCGGAATGACGACGGGGTCTTTACCGAAGTTAGTGAAGAAGCTGGCATCTATGGAAGTTTGATTGGTTTCGGACTTGGAGTCATGGTTAGTGACGTGAATAATGATCTCTATCCAGATATCTACGTTTCCAATGATTTTTATGAGCGGGATTACCTCTACCTTAACAATCAAGATGGCACCTTCACCGAAGACATCAAAAATTGGACTTCGCACCTTTGCCTCTCGGCAATGGGCGTTGATATGGCCGATATAAACAACGACGGAAATGCAGATATTTTTATTACCGATATGCTCCCCGAAGGAGATGAACGGGTAAAATCTGTAATGGAATTTGAAGGTTACAACGTGTTTAAACTGAAACAAAGCAAAGATTTCTTTCAGCAATACATTCAAAATACACTTCAGCTGAATAATGGTAACGGCACCTATTCTGAAATTGCCTATTTCAGTGGGATTTCTGCTACCGACTGGAGTTGGTCTGGGCTCATATTTGATATGGACAATGATGGCTTTAGGGATATTTATGTCACCAATGGTATCAATCATGACCTCACCGATCTTGACTTTGTAGACTTCTTTGCCAATGAAATCATTCAGGATATGGCGCTCACCGGAAGAAAGGAAGCCATTGATTCCATTATCAACAAAATGCCTGTGGTACCTGTACCTAATTATGCTTTCAGAAACAATAAAGACCTCACCTTTGATAATATGGCTGAAGCCTGGGGGTTGGGTGTTCCCAGCCTTTCCAATGGTGCTGCTTACGGGGATTTAGACAATGATGGCGATTTGGATATTGTCGTAAACAACGTGAACATGCAAGCCTTTGTGTATCAAAACAACACCAATGAATTGAATGATTACAATTACATTAAACTACAATTTGAAGGCACTGAAAAAAATCCTTTTGCCATTGGTACAACGGTTAAATTATATCATGACGGACAAACCGTCCTCCAGGAATTAATGCCTTCCAGAGGGTTTCAATCCTCCATGGAATACCCTATGACAATTGGGTTGGGGAATTCAAAAAATATTGATTCCCTTCGAGTGATTTGGCCGAATGACAAAACCGCTACAATGGAAAATATTTCAGTTAACCAAACCCTTACCCTAAAACAAAGTGAAGCTACCGAAACTTATCGCATACCGAAAAATAAAACCCAAAAAACATTATTAAGTGAGTTGCCTAACAACCAATTGGCCAAGCATGAAGAAAACAACTACAATGATTTTGACTATGAAGGGCTGCTAGGCAAAAAGATTTCACAAGAAGGTCCCTGTGTGGCCATTGGAGACATCAATGGGGACGGCAATGAAGACATCTTTATTGGTGGTGCAAAAAACCAACCGGGAATGCTGTACCTACATCGTGGCAATGGGGCACTATCACCTAAATACTCGGCAACACTTGCAAAAGACCAAACATTTGAAGATACTGCCGCTAGTTTCTTTGATGCCGATGGAGATGGTGATTTAGATCTCATGGTAGGCAGTGGTGGTAATCAAGTAGATGAGGCGCAACGTGAAACGATTAGACTTTATCTTAACGACGGACTTGGGAATTTCACCAAAGTATCACTCCCCAATATATCGTCACTAGCCAATGTAGCAACACTGGCAGTGCATGACGTAGATAATGACGGCGATATGGATGTTTTCATTGGTTCCCGAAGCATTGTTGGGGTCTACGGAATGGACCCTAAACATCTGTTTTTGGAAAACCAAGGTGATGGAACTTTTATAGACGCTTCCCAAAAAGTGGCTGCTACCAAAGCCAGCGGAATGATTACCAATGCCCAATGGGTTGACATTAATGGGGACACCCAAAAAGAATTGATAACCGTTTCAGATTGGGGTGCGCCAAGGGTATATACTTATGCAAATAGCAAACTTTCTGAAAAGGCATCCTCTCTTAATGATTTAAGCGGTTGGTGGAATATTCTCTACCCTACTGACATTGATGGGGATGGTGACCAGGATTTTATCCTCGGAAACCAAGGTAAAAACCTACATTACCGCCCTTCCGAAGAAAATAGAATGAAACTTTGGGTACATGATTTTGACAATAACGGAACCTTTGAACAAATCATCACCCAAACCATCAATGGAAAGGACATGCCCATTCATCAAAAAAGGGAACTTACCACCCAAATGGTGTCCCTTAAAAAGCAAAACCTAAAGGCTTCAGAATATGCAGCCAAATCTATTCAAGAGCTTTTTTCTGAAGGAGTATTGGCAAAAACCACGGTGAAAGAAGTAAATACTTCAGAAACCATTTTGGTCATTAATGATGGCAATGGCAACTTCACTACCAAAAAGCTTCCTTCCAGAGCACAACTTTCCTGTGTATGTGGAATTACCTGTACAGATGTAAACCAAGACGGAAATATGGACATCATCATGGGCGGAAACAATTATGAATTTAGACCCCAATTCTCAAGGTTGGATGCAGATTACGGAAGTGTGCTGTTGAACAACGGAGAAGAAGAATTTACATGGCAAGAATACAATACCAGCGGTTTCTTTGTAAAGGAAGAAATAAAAAATGTGAGTCAGTTTCATGATAAAAATGGAAAAGCCTATGTATTTGTTGCCATAAACGATGAAAAACCCAAAGTCTTTGAGATCAATCCTTAAATACCATTTCCTCTTCATAGGGTTATTACTTTTTTTTGGTTGCGAAACCAAAAAAGAAAAGGAAACCCCTACAACAGATTTGCTGTTTAAAGTGCTTCCCCCTGAAGAATCAGGAGTAAACTTTATCAATGAGGTAACCGAAACAGATTCCTTGAATATCTTAGATTACCTGTATTTTTACAATGGCGGAGGATTGGCGGTTGGAGACATCAATAATGATCAATTGCCAGATCTTTATTTTTCAGCAAATCAAGGCCCCAATAAGCTATACCTCAACAAAGGAAATCTTCAATTTGAGGATATTTCCGAAAAAGCAATGGTTACCGGAAATAGCTCATGGAATACCGGCGCTGTGATGGTAGACATCAACAATGATGGATGGCTTGATATTTACGTTTCGGCCGTAGTAGGCATTAATGGATTTGAAGGGCACCATGAATTATTCATCAACAACCAAAACAATACCTTTACGGAGCAATCTGAAGCATACGGACTAGACCTGCAATGCTTCGGGACTTCTACTGCTTTTCTGGATTATGATTTAGACGGTGATTTGGATCTATATA
The DNA here is from genome assembly GCA_964495885.1 of uncultured Alteromonas sp. Classification (GTDB taxonomy): domain Bacteria; phylum Bacteroidota; class Bacteroidia; order Flavobacteriales; family Flavobacteriaceae; genus PALG01. The sequence goes on from CAZBWO010000015.1 coordinate 17,556, forward strand.
TTCTAAATCATGCCGTACACACCCCAGAGTCCTTCGGAAGGGCTCAAATTAGAAACCAACGGAACGAACAAACAGGAGATCGTTTACTTCGCAATGATGGAAACATCTTCACCGATGTAAGTGAAGCCGCAGGAATCTATGGGGGCATCAACGGGTATGGTTTAGGGGTTTCCGTAGCAGATTTTAACCAAGACGGGTATCCAGATATTTATGTTGGCAATGATTTCCATGAAGATGATTATTTCTATGTAAACAATGGAAATGGCACATTTACCGAAAGCCTTAAGTCTTATTTTGGACATACCAGTAGATTTTCCATGGGGAACGATGCCGCAGATATCAACAATGATGGATGGCCCGATCTTATTTCACTGGATATGCTACCGGAAGACGAAGTGGTGATTAAATCTTCGGAAGGGGATGATATGTACCAGACCCTTCAAATGCGTACCAAACAATATGGATACCATTACCAATATAGCAGGAATATGCTCTTTACAAGTCAGCCACAACAACCGTACCTTGAAACGGCACTTTTAGATGGGGTTGCTGCCACAGATTGGAGCTGGAGCGCCCTCTTTGCCGATTATAATATGGACGGCACTATGGATCTGTTTATTTCCAACGGAATCCCAAAACGCCCGAACAACAAAGATTATATTAAGTTTATCTCTAATGAGCAAATTCACCGCCAACTTAACAGTAGTAGATTGGTAGATCAGCAAGCCTTGGAAATGATGCCTTCCGGAAAAGTCCCAAATTATTTCTTCATGGGACGAAAAAACCTACCCTTTAAAGATGTAACAAAAGACTGGACGGCTGGCACCCCTTCTATTTCGGGGGCAAGTGCTTTGGCCGATTTAGACAATGATGGAGATTTAGACTTGGTGACCAGCAACAGCAATGAACTTGCTACGCTTTATATCAATCAAAGCAATGGAAGTGCCAAATATTTAGAGCTTCATTTTAAGTATCTGGATAAAAATCCCTTCGGGATTGGCACGAAAGTCTATTGCTATTCAAATGGTAAAATGCAATATAGGGAATTGTATACAGCCCGTGGATTTCAAGCGTCCTCTGAACCTTTGGTTCATTTTGGGTTAGGAACAACCTCCACCATTGACTCCCTTAAAATTGTATGGCCAAACCATACACAACAGACCATATACAAAGTACAAACCAATCAGCAATTGGTCATTCAGCCGGAAAATACGAGTCCGTATTATTTTCAGCAAAATACCCCTTTACCGCTGTTCAAAAAAACAACAGACAATCTTGGAATTGAATTTACACACAAGGAAGATGCCCACACCGATTTCAACTTTCAGAAATTAATCCCCTATGAAACCTCCAATAGAGGGCCTGCAATAGCCTTAGGCGATTTTAACGGAGATGGAAAAGAAGACCTCTTTTTGGGCGGGGCCCACAATCAAAAAGGCGCTTTGTTCACAAAAAAAGGGAATGCCTTCCGTAAGGAAATGTATACGGTTTTTGATAATGATTCGGTAGCAGAAGATGTTTCCGCAGCATTTGTAAATCAACAGTTATGGGTAGGGTCTGGTGGAAACATCATTTCCCCTTCTACAAAAACACTCCAAAATCGTAGGTATACTTTACATAACAAATTACCTTCCAAAGAAAATTATTTCAATACAAGTGTCATTAAAGAAAAAAACGGCTTTGTGTTTATAGGGAATCATTCGGCTCCTTATGATTTTGGAAAACCAACCCCTTCCTATATTATTTCTCCGGAAGGTGCAACCCAAGAAATTGATATGAAAGGAATGGTCACTGATGCCATTTGGGAAGATTTTGATCAAGATGGCAATACAGATCTTATTGTGATTGGAGAATGGATGTCTCCTCTATTTCTGAAAAATACCGAAGGTTCTTTCTCAAAAACTGAAGTATTGGAACACCCCCTTAATGGTCTCTGGCAAGCCATCACTTCATTTGATATTGATGGAGATAGTGACCAAGATTACCTGTTAGGAAACTGGGGGCACAATACTAAATTTAAGGCTTCACAGAATGCGCCCATGAAAATGTATTATGCAGATTTTGATGAAAATGGCAACACCGAAACAGTTATTGCGATTGAAAAAAACGGAAAATACTACCCGCTTTTGGGACTGGATGAATTAGCTGGACAAATGGTTTTTCTTCGGAAAAAATTTACGAATTACAAGGATTTCGCTGGTAAAACTATTGAAGAAATCATGGGAGAAAAACTGGAGAAAGCAACTGTTTTTGAGGTACACAACCTCGCTTCGGGATACTTAAAAAACGAAGAAGGGAAATTTAGCTTTCAACCTTTTCAAACGTCCCTACAAATAGCCCCTATCATGGCTTTTGAAACATTCGATTTCAACCAAGACGGAAAAGATGAAGTTTTAATGGGTGGAAACTATTTTGGCGTCATCCCATTTCATGGAAGGTTTGACAGCTTTCCCGGGGCCCTCCTTTACAATGAAAACCATGTTGCCTTAGGAAGTTCGTTAGGATTAGACCTAACACAGAAATCCGTAAGGCATTTACAGATAATTGAAATTCAAGAAAAACCCTATTTATTAGTAGTATACAACAATGACAAAGCTGAAGTTTATGAAATCAACCCTTAACTATTTAAGTCTTGTTTTAATAGCCGTTTTGTGGACGGCATGCCAAGAAAAGGAATCAATTACCATTACCGCCAAAGATTACCAAGATGAGGTGGATAAAGTTACTGAAATCATGGTGCATGATATTTTCTCACCTCCTGTAGCAAGTAGGATTTATGCGTATCCCAATATCGCTGCCTACGAAATTATTGCGCAGAGCGATAGTACATATCAACCCTTGGCAGGACAAATTAAGCACCTACAAGCTATTCCAAAAAACGATAATCCCAATGTGAACTATCCTCTTGCTGCTTTAGTCGCGCATATGGATGTGAGCAAATCGGTGATATTTTCCGAAGAACGCATGGAAACCTACCGCGATAGTCTTTACGCCGTATGGAATAAACAAAATCCCACACAGTTTGAGGCATCTAAAACCTACGGACTGGAAGTGGCGCAATTCATCAAAGAGTGGATGGATGGTGACATGTACAAACAAACCCGAACCATGCCCAAGTTTACGGTAATCACCGAAGATCCTGCCAGGTGGCAACCTACCCCTCCCGCCTATATGGATGGTATTGAGCCTCATTGGAATAAAATCCGCCCTTTTGTGTTGGATTCTGCTTCTCAATTTAAACCTACTCCCCCACCTGCATTTTCTATGGAAGAGGGAACCGATTTCCACAGGGAGCTTATGGAAGTTTTCGAAACTGGAAATAATATTACTGAAAAAGGGGATACTTCAGAAGAAGTGCAAATTGCTAGATTCTGGGATTGTAATCCTTATGTTTCCGTGACAAGGGGACACCTAATGTTTGCAACCAAGAAGATCACCCCTGGGGCCCACTGGATTGGCATCACCGAAATTGCCACTAGGGATTCAAACTCAGATTTCAATGAAACCGTGTATGCATATACTAAAACTTCCATTGGTATTTTTGATGGGTTTATTAGCTGTTGGGATGAAAAATACCGAAGTAATCTTATTCGCCCAGAAACCTTAATCAACCAACACATTGATGAAAACTGGAAGCCTATTTTACAGACTCCTCCCTTTCCGGAATACAGTAGCGGACACTCTGTTGTTTCAGGGGCTTCCGCCATGGTGCTTACAAATATATTTGGGGACAATTTCAAATTTCTGGATGACACAGAGTTACCCTACGGATTACCCGTAAGGACTTTCCCTTCTTTTATAAAAGCTTCGGAAGAAGCGGCCATTAGTAGAATGTACGGAGGCATCCATTATCGTGCTGCCATTGAAAAAGGTTTGCAACAAGGATTTAAAGTAGGTACCTTAGTAAATGAAAGATTGAACATGAAGGTACAATAGCCTATGAGAAAAATTGGATGGATTCTTGGTTTTGCAGCAGTGGCTGCACTCCTTTGGTATCTCTTTTTGAAAAAGGAACATTATCAAATCTCCTTTACTACCAAACAACCACCTGGGGTAGTGTTTCAGCATCTTAAAGAATGGCCTGTCTTCGGGAAGCTGGATTCTTTATCGGTAACAATGGAATCACAAGACCCATATCATTCGTTGAAACAACAAGTGGTCGTACATGATTCTACGCAAAGCTACCAATGGTCTATCTACCGAAAAAATGATTCCCTTACCAAAGTCACTGCGTACATCCATGATGTAGACCATCATTGGAAGCAAAAACTGTTGATTCCTTTTACAAAAACAGATTTTGTAAAAAGAAGTGTAAAAAATGTAAAAACCATTGGGAGTCAGCTTATCAGAAAAGCCGAGAATTTCAGGGTGGGGAAAATTTCAGACACCCTGCTACCTAGTACATTCTGCGCCTACATTCCGGTGCAATCTTCCGTAAACGGGAAAGCACAGAACATGCTTCGGGATATCAATCTGGTGATGCCTATTTTAAAAGATCACAATATTTCCCTTAGCGGCCCACCTTTTTTGGAAGTGAAAAAATGGGACCGTGAAAATGATTCCATTTGGTTTGATTTCTGTTTTCCGGTTCTGGAAAGCGATAGCCTTCCGCAGAGCCCTTCTTTCAAATACAAGAAAACCAATTCCACAAAAGCTTTGAAAGCAATTTTCAATGGAAACTACCGAATTTCAAGCAATGCCTGGTATTATCTCTTAGATGAAGCTGAGCGTAAAAATTTGTCCGTAAACCCTACGCCTATTGAGATTTTCTTAAACGATCCCCATGAAGGTGGCGAAAGTTTACAATGGGAATCTCATATTTTATTACCTTTAAAATAAAAACATGTACAAATTTTTATGTTTCTCCCTTTTGGCACTTCTCTTCACAAGTTGTGCTGAAAAGGCTCCTGTTACAGAAATAATGTCTCCAAACGACGAGCTTTCGGTTACGTTTTTACTTAATAAAAATGGTCAACCCACCTTTATGGTCAAGCATCTTGAATCCAAAATAATTGATACCTCAGGCCTTGGTTTTGAATTCAAGGAACTTCCTGCCATGAAAGGCGGATTTGAAATTTTGGGCACAGAAGAGAAAGCAATAAATGAAACTTGGGAAATGCCCTGGGGAGAGCATTCTGAAGTTGCGAATAATTACCGTGAACTTAAAATTGAATTACAGGAAACCGAAACTCCAAACCGACTCCTAAATCTTTATTTCAGGGTTTTTGACGACGGATTTGGGTTTAGGTATGAATTTCCAAAACAAGAACAAATTTCAGAGTTAGTGATTACCGATGAAAACACAACATTTAAGTTAACTGGGAACCATCAAGTTTGGTGGCAACCCGGGGATTGGGATATCTACGAACATCTTTATAATGAAAGTTCCTTTTCTGAAATTGATGCACTTTCCAAAAGAAATGACCCTAACCTTATTGCTTCCTACATTCCTGAAAATGCGGTGAACACTCCTGTGACCATGAAAACCAATGATGGCTATTACCTTAGTTTTCATGAAGCAAATCTTTCCAACTATCCCGGAATGACGCTAAAGGTTGATCCCTCAACACTTTCCATGACTAGTGAATTGGTAGGCTCTGAACGTTTAGGTGCTAAGGCAAAAATTAGCCTGCCATTCCAAACTCCCTGGAGAACGGTTCAAATTACCAAAAAAGCTGGGGACCTCATAGAATCCAATCTCATTGTGAACTTAAATGAACACAATACCCTTGGGGAAATATCATATTTCAAACCCATGAAATATGTGGGAATATGGTGGGAAATGCATATTGGAAAATCTACTTGGGACATGGAAGGAAGTCAGGATATGAATACCTACACCGAAGGTCAAAAAGGATCCAGTAGACATGGTGCTACCACTGAAAACGCCAAGAAATATATAGATTTTGCGGTAGCCAATGGAATCCAAGGTTTATTGGTGGAAGGCTGGAATACGGGATGGGACCAATGGATCAATACTACAGATCGTGAAGGGGTGTTTGATTTTATGACGCCGTATCCAGATTATGATTTTGAAGAAGTAATGGCGTATGCAAAGGAAAAGGGTGTACAGGTTATTATGCATCATGAAACTTCGGCTGCCCCACGCACTTATGAAAAACAAATGAATGCCGCCTATGATTTTATGAACCAACACGGAATAAGCAGCGTCAAGACTGGCTATGTAGGGAAAATTATTCCGGAAGGAGAATACCATCATGGCCAATGGATGGTTAATCATTACGAAAAAGTACTCAAAGAAGCCGCAAAGAAAAATATTGCCGTGAATGCCCATGAACCCATTAAAGCGACTGGAAAGCGACGTACTTACCCCAATGCAATTGCCAGGGAGGGGCTTCGCGGACAGGAATTTAATGCTTGGGCCAGCGATGGTGGAAATCCGCCCAACCACCTACCTACTATTGCCTTTACCCGTATGTTGGCGGGACCCATCGACTTCACCCCTGGGGTGTTCAATATTAAATTTGACGAATACAAAACCAATAACCAAGTCAATACCACCTTAGCCCATCAATTGGCGTTGTATGTTTTGATATACAGTCCGTTACAAATGGCTTGCGACCTCCCAGAACACTATATGAAAGATGGAAAGATACACCCTGCCTTCCAGTTTATTACCGATGTTGGGGTAGACTGGGAAACCTCAAAAGTACTGGATGGTGAAATTGGGGATTTTGTAGTTATTGCCAGAAAGGAAAAAAATACCGAAAATTGGTTTGTGGGAGGTATTACAAATGAAGAACGCAGGGAAGTAAAGGTGAATTTCGATTTCCTTCCGGAAGGAAAAACATTCCAAGCCATAGTATATAAAGATGCTGAAGATGCCCATTGGGATACCAATCCGGAAGCCTACGAAATAGAACGCTTTGAAGTTACCAATGTTAGCGATCTTTCCATACTACTTGCTGAAGGTGGAGGGTTTGCACTTAGCATTATGGAAAAATAATATGAATCAATCCTTTGAAAATATCTCTTCGGAAGCAATTGCCTTGCTACATCAACTCTGTACCCCTAAAGGAATATTGGCGAGTAACATTGAAGCAGAAAACTACAAACGTATTTGGGCAAGGGACAGTATTGTCTGTGGGTTGGCAGGCATATGGCTAAAAGATGGGGTGATCATGGATGCATTAAAAAATTCCCTCCTAACACTAGCCCAGCATCAACATCCACAGGGAATGATCCCTTCTAATGTTGACCCCAAAACCCACCATGTTTCCTACGGAAGCCTAGTTGGCCGAATTGATACCAATACTTGGTTTATAGTTGGTAGTTGCCTTTACTTTCAACACACAAATGATGTTGACACTTGGAAGCTACTGAAACCTACCATTGAAAAATGCAGAAAATTTCTTCAAGCTTCAGAATTCAATGGCAAAGGATGGATTTACACGCCGTTAAGTGGCAACTGGGCAGATGAATATCCTGTGCACGGATATACCCTTTATGACAATGTACTTAGGCTTTGGGGAGAGCAACTTTGGAAGGAATTAAAGGAGGAACCCATGCATAATTTATCGGGAGTACTTCAGAAAACGAAAGAGAATTTCTGGCCTTCGGAAGCAACAGATCATTCCATTCGCTATCAAAAAATTCCTTTTGAAAATTGCCTAGCTCAAGACCCCAAACATTTTCTGGCATTTATACTTCCTGGGGTTTATGACATGCGTTTTGATGCTGCCGGAAATGCATTGGCTCTTTCGTTGTTTAGTATTGACGAAAAACAAAAAGATACATTATCTGAATTTATAAAAACATTACCCCACCAATTGATTCCTGCTTTTTGGCCTACCATCAACGAACAGAGCCAAGATTGGTATTTATTGCAGGGGAATTATTCCTATACGTTTAAAAACCATCCGGGCGATTTCCATAATGGAGGTGTTTGGCCGGTGTGGATGGGACTCTTTTGCTATGCCCTTTCCAAACAAGGTATGCAAAGTGACGCGGAAGGTATTGTTGCATCATTCTTAAAACAATTACCCAGAGAAGGCCATTGGGAATTTCATGAATATTTCAATCCTATTTCTGAAAAATGGGGTGGGAAAACCCAAATGGGATACAGTGCTTCAGGAGTAGTGTTTATGAAATTGGCGATGGAAATGAACAAATAGGCGTTTCGATAACGTTTTCGTTATCAAATCCTAAAAATCCTTTTGCAAAAAATCATTTTTTGTCAAAAAATATAGATATTACAGTACGAATCCCGCAAAGGATGCTACTAACGCCAATTAAAATCTTCTCCTATGATTAAAAAACCACAGTTGTCATTTTGGCAAATTTGGAATATGAACGTGGGGTTTTTCGGAATCCAGTTCAGCTTTGGACTTCAACAAAGTGCCGTTAATCCAATCTTTGAGTACTTAGGCGCCCATCACCAGGAATTACCATTATTGAACTTAGCAGGCCCAGTCACCGGGCTATTGATTCAACCCATCATTGGGGCTATTTCAGATAAGACATGGTCTAATAAATGGGGACGGCGGAAACCTTTCTTTTTAATTGGTGCCATCTTGGCCAGTTTGTGTTTGTTTGCCTTTCCGTATAGCTCCACTCTATGGTTTGCAGTTGGACTGCTTTGGATTTTAGATGCCGCCAACAATACAGCCATGGAGCCCTACAGGGCATTTGTTGGGGATAAATTACCCAACAAGCAATTAACCTTCGGATATCAAATGCAAAGTTTATTTGTAGGTGCCGGGATTACTATCGCCAACTTTTCTTTGTTTTTATTTCAGGACTGGTTTAGTGTTCCTGCGGAAGGTGCTGAAGCTGCAATTGGAATTCCAAAATGGGTCTATTATTCGTTCTTTTTGGGAGCCTTCGCCTCCATTGCAACCGTATTGTGGTCTATCCTAAAAACACCTGAAATACCTCCAACCGATGAAGAACTTCAGGAAATCAAGGAATTTAACCGCGGGAAACCACACCCGCTTATACAGGTTTTCAGCGCACTCATTGTTGTGCTTTCTGCCCCTATAGGACTTGGCCTTGCCATAGCATATTTCATTCCGTATTTGTTTGAAAACTATAATTTACTGGTAATCATTATGCTGGTCATTGCATTTATATGGCTTTTCTTTTTGTACAAGCTCATCAAAAACAATCCCAACAATGCCTCCATTAAAAAGTTCGGGGATTTATTGATGCCGCTCATGGAGGCTTCCGAAGCCATTAAGGACATGCCTAAATTCATGTGGAAATTAGCTGCAGTCTATTTCTTTCAATGGTATGCATTGTTTATCTATTGGCAATTTATATCCCCTATGCTGAAAACATCGGTGCCAGGTATGACGGCAGATGAAGCCTTGGCACAGGTTGGACTTATGAATGGTACCTACAACTTTGTAACTATGATTATTGCCCTCGCACTGGTACCCATTGCTAAAAAATATGGTTCTAAAAATGTTTATGTAATTAGCTTATTACTCACTGGAATTGGAATGCTCTCCATGCCCTATATCACCAATGAATGGCTACTCTTGGCGCCAATGGTACTTTTTGGAATTGGCTGGGCGGCCATGATGGGAATTCCGTATGCCATGGTATCCAAAGTGATTCCCTCAGACCGAAGAGGAGTGTATATGGGTATTGTAAACATGATGATTGTAATTCCCATGTTGATACAAACGGTCTCGTTTGGACCTATCATAGAACATGTATTAGACAATAATGCCATTAATGCCATTTTGTTTGGCGGTGCGTTTTTTATAATTGCAGGTCTTTTGGCAATGCGCCTTGGCACCAGCGTCTCTAAAAATGTGGAGTTATGAAGCATCTAGGAATAAAATTATCGTTATACATTAACTATTTTGTCTTTGCTATTCTTTTAAATAGTGTTGGAATTGTTATTTCAAAATCCATCAATGTTTTTAAAGTTACAGAATCCAGTGCCTCAATTCTGGAAGCATTTAAAGACTTACCTATTGCAGTAGTATCATTCCTTGTAGCCTCTTTTTTACCTCGCTTCGGATACAAAAAAGCGATGTTAGTAGGATTGCTAATTGTATTTTTTGGGTGCATAGGGATGTATTTTGGAAACAGCTTTGACGCTGCAAAAATTTTGTTTCTCACTGTTGGAGTAAGTTTTGCCTTGATAAAGATTTCAGTGTATAGTCTTATTGGAGTCGTCACCGAAACTCCCGAGGAGCATTCTGCGTTAATGAGTTCTATAGAAGGTTTCTTCATGGTAGGGATTGCTTCCGCCTATTTTCTGTTTCCAGTTTTCTTTAGTGATACAGACGAAAATGCATGGCTGGGAGTATATCCAGTACTTTGTGGACTTATAGCGCTTTCCTTTCTCTTTTTGCTATTTTCTAAAATTGATATTCCCTATGAGGCTGCTGGAAGTAACATCATGGAAGATGTCAAAAATTCATTTGGGCTTCTAGCGATGCCTTTGGTTCTTGTCTTCATCCTTTCAGCATTCTTTTTTGTAATGATTGAACAAGGAGTGATGACTTGGCTCCCACATTTCAATCAGAAAATATTTGCTTTTGATGAAAAGCTTAGTGTAAATATGGCGGCAATCCTTGCAATATCACTGGCTTTAGGAAGATTTATTGCAGGATGGGCCTCCAAAAAAATTAATTGGTCTGTGATTATTGTGGTATGCTCTTTAATTGCCGTAGGAATTCTTTTGGCTGTACTACCGCAATTAAAACCAGATGGTAATGCAACAGTTATCAATTCACTAGGTGACGTACCCTTCCTTGGTTTTGTACTCCCCCTAATTGGTTTGTTCATTGCTCCTATTTATCCTTTATTAAATTCTACTGTATTAAGTCACCTTCCCAAACGACTTCATTCTCCTATGAGCGGACTTATCATTATATTTTCTGCTCTAGGGGGAACTATAGGATCTAGGATTGTTGGAACATTGTTTGAAGAAATTGGAGGTGTAAAAGCCTTTTATTTCTTAATTATCCCTATCGGATTATTAATCATATCTGTTATCATTATAAGAAGGTTAATTAAAAAGCAAAGTGAAAGTACACATTAAATCTACTCTTAATGATTTATTAGCACAGGAAGATACCGATGGCGACAAAAAAATCACCATTGAGGATCAAGGTCCAAAATGCTTTCTGCTGAAAGATCTCAATGGGCAAACCCATGAAATAAAAGGCACCTACCATCTTTCCAACTTGTTACAGGAACTGGTCTTAGCAATGCAAGAAGGAAAGGAAACTGCCCAAATCCCCCTATCCCATATCGAAGAAGCCCCTACCCAACGCATTTCCAGAATGATTAGGGATTATTTTTGGGACGGCCTCACACGTACTATGGATGAAGAAGGGATTGAAGCTTTGCTTCGGGATACCAAAAATGAAACCCTTGAAGCCGAAACAACCCTTCGGGTTTATGTCCCACATCAAGACAGCCTCGCACTTGACTATTACCAGCAACTCCAAAAAAAACTACCATTGGAGGTGATTCAGCTTCCCAAAGAAATTAGTCCGCAATACGTTAAAAATATCAATGAACAATCCGGAATTCTTTCTTTGCGGCTTTCCAAAAAAAATGAAACCATTAAAGGGGAGCCTTTTGTAGTCCCGGGCGGAAGATTTAATGAAATGTACGGTTGGGATAGCTACTTTGAAGCGGTTGGATTGCTTTTGGATAATCGTACCGATTTAGCCATTGGGATGGCCAATAATTTTCAGTATGAAATTGAATACTACGGAAAAATACTCAACGCCAACCGTTCGTATTACCTCACCCGAACCCAACCTCCATTCTATAGCAGTTTGATTCGGGAAATTTTTGAAATTACCAATGACAAGGATTGGTTGGTTTCTCATCTAAAAACAGCGATCAAAGAATATGAAACGGTGTGGATGATTTCCGAAAAAAGACTTGCTCCCAACGGACTTAATCGTTATTTAGCCGAAGGAATTGGACAGCCGCCAGAAGCCGAAGCGGGACACTTTCATCATGAAATTAGTGCCTATGCAGAAAAGGAAAACATGACTGTCCAGGAATACGAAGAGATGTACCGAAATGACGAAATCCAAAACGAAGCTTTGGATCATTATTTTATCCATGACCGAAGTGTTCGCGAGTCTGGGCATGACACCAGCTACCGTTTGGAAGGGATCTGTGCCCATTTAAATGTAGTAGAATTAAATGCCTTCCTATACAAATATGAAACAGATTTCGCTCACCTCATCCAAACCATTTTTGGAGACGAATTCAATATGGATGGCAAGTTGTATACTTCCAATTATTGGATGAAAAAAGCAGCCCATAGAAAATCCCTCGTAAATGATTTATTATGGGATGAAGAAAAAGGGCTTTATTTCGATTTTAATTTTGAGGAAGGGCAACGCACCAATTTTGTTTCAGCAACTACCTTTACACCTTTATGGGCAGGTATGGCTTCCGAAGCACAAGCAAAAAAACTGGTGCGAAATGCGTTACCCCTTTTAAAAGAAAAGGGCGGAATTGCTTCCTGCACTGAAGATAGCAGAGGCCCAATTGAAAAAAACAGACCCCAAAAACAATGGGATTACCCCAATGGCTGGGCACCACACCAAATGATGATTTGGCGAGGTTTGAAAAACTACGGATTTGAAGAAGAAAGCCAAGAACTGGTCTATAGATGGCTCTACATGATTACCAAAAATGCTGTGGATTATAATGGTACGATTCCGGAAAAATATGATGTAGTGAGTGCCACTCACAAAGTTTTTGCAGAATACGGAAATGTAGGGACCGATTTTCAGTATATTACCAAAGAAGGATTTGGATGGATGAATGCTTCATTTCAATACGGACTTTCACTGCTTCCGAATTTATTTATTTCAAAATTAGATCAACTTATACCGCCAAATCAGCTTTTTTAAATGAGCCAAACATCAAAAATAGATATTGTATGTGTAGGAGAAATCCTTATCGATTTTATTGGGGAACAAGTAGAACAACCCATTAAATACACCAAGGATTACCACAGATATCTTGGCGGTAGCCCAACCAATGTCGCAATGAATCTTTCGCGATTGGGACTGGCAGTACAAATGGTTGCCACCGTAGGAGAAGACGGTTTTGGGGATTATATTAAAAAAAGACTTGAAGAGGCAGAGATCCTTACAAATTATCTGGTAGAGCATCCCGAAAAACCAACTACGGTTATTTTTGTAAATCGTACCCAGAACACCCCAGAGTTCATTGCTTTTAGAGGAGCTGATACAGAGATACATCCTATTCAGCTTACTGAGGAATTACTGAAAAATTCCAAAATTTTTCATACTACTTGTTTTGCCCTAAGCAAAAAACCTGCCCGAAATACTATTCTGGAAGGTGCTAAAAAGGCCTTTGAGTTAGGATGTCAATTAAGCATTGATTTAAATTATTCTGAAAAAATATGGCCCAATCAAATCAAGGCCAGGGAAGCCATTGAAACCTATTGCAGCTATGAACCCTTGGTGAAAATAAGTCAGGATGATGTAGATAGGCTTTTCGGAAAAGGTCTTTCACATGAAGAGGTTTTCGAACGATTGCATGGATTTGGCGCCAAAGTTATTTGTTTCACCCTTGGAAGTAAAGGTGCCAAGCTAAGTGAAAAAGGAAAGCCTGTCATTAGTCTTTCAGCGATGAAGGTTGAAAAAATCATGGATGCAACAGGAGCAGGAGATGCTTTTTGGAGCGGATTTCTATTTGCATACCTAAAAGGAAAATCTAATGAAAAATGTATGGAAGCCGCCCTACAAATGGCAGCCATTAAACTACAAAATGTTGGCAGGATCCCAGATTATGCCGATGTGATTTCTAAGGTTTTAGGTATTTAGTAATCCTTATCTAAAAACCCACCACAGTATTAATACCGCAATAATAATTAGCACCGTAAGGAAAAATTCCTTGGTTTTGAATAGTTCCTTACGCTCCTTACTTTTGTAATTGTACACCAAATTGGGCTCCAATGTTTTGGAAGAAGCCTGTGTGGTAAGGCTTACCAACACCATAATACTTATGCTCACTACAAAAAGGAAAATAGCATAGTGCAGGAAGTTCATATACACGAGCGTGCCTAGTAAGGAAGATTCTGAAATAACCAATCCACCCTCCTGACTCATATATTCCAGTGCCAAACGACCAATCCCTAAAATAAAACCGGTCCATAATGCAGCCAAAGCACCTTTACTGTTGATTTTTTTATAGAAAATACCTAAAAGGAAAGCTGCTGCAATTGGAGGCGAAATATAGGCCTGCACACTCTGAAGGTATTTATAAATCCCTCCACCTTCAGTTAGTTTTTGCATAAGTGGGATCCATGCCAATCCAACAATAACCAATACAACAGTTGCAATACGACCAATGTTCACCAATTCCCTTTCGGAAGCCTGAGGCCGCCATTGTTTATAAAAATCAAAAGTAAACAAGGTAGAGGTACTATTAAACACACTAGAAAGCGAACTCATCAATGCTGCAAGAAAACCTGCAACAACCAATCCTTTAATCCCAACTGGCATAACCCGCAAAATCATCGCAGGCAGTGCTGCATCAGTAGTGGTTTTAATTTCTCCAGTGATAGGATTTTCAATAGTAAACATTTCAGGGAATTCTGTTACAGACAAAGCATAGGCGATAATCCCAGGGATTATAAAAATAAAGAGCGGTAATAATTTTAAAAATCCACCAAAAATAGTTCCTCGTCTCGCAGTTTCAATATTCTTTGCTGAAAGTACCCGTTGTACAATAAACTGATCTGTACACCAATACCAAATACCTAAAATAGGCGCTCCCAAAAGTACCCCCGTCCATGGGTATTCCTTATTCCTCCATAGACTCATAAATGTTTCGGGTTCTGGTGCATTATCTTGTATCGCCACCAATACCTGATCCCAACCACCTATGGCTTCCAAACCAAAATAAGTAGCTGCTATTCCACCTAAAATAAATACTAAGGCCTGAATCATATCGGTATAGATAACCGCTTTCAATCCTCCAAAAACCGTATAAAGCCCTGTTGCTAATACGGTAATAATGGCGCCAGTCCAAAAAGGAATTCCCAATAGTACCTCAAAGACCAACGCACCTGCAAAAATGGTAAAAGAGATTTTGGTCAAAACGTAAGAAATAATGGAAATCAGTGAAAGGTAGGTTCGCGCTCCTTTATTGTAGCGTTTTTCTAAGAATTCTGGCATTGTAAATACGCCACTTTTGATATAAAAAGGGACAAATACCCAACCCAGTAATAATAAAATAAGTGCTGCCAGAATTTCAAATTGTGCCTCTGGGAATGCCCCACGGGCTCCCGCTCCAGACAAACCAATGAGGTGCTCAGAGCCAATATTACTCGCAAATAAAGACGCCCCAATGGCAAACCAACCTAGGTTCCTTCCACCTAAAAAATAATTGGAAGAGTCTGCTCCCGCTTTTTCCTTTTTGGTCACATACCAAGCAATGGCAAATACCAACAAAAAATAGCCTGCAATAATGATAAAGTCTAAGAGATGGAGATGGTCCATAAGTATATTTTTTGGTCGTTAATTGATTTCTAAAAGTAGAAAAATTAATCCACTTCCCCAGCACTGAAAAACTTTTAGTTATTTTTAGGTCATTAAACCATTTTCATGAAAGCAATTACTCTTTTTATTTTTTTATTTATTAGTATGGGAATGTCTTCCCAAATCCTCAATGTAGAATCGCTTCGGAAAGTAACAGATACATCAGGATGGTCTGGAGCGGCTAGTTTGAATTTAAGTCTTAAAAGAAATGTAAACGACTTTGTAACCATAGGAAGTGATATCCACATTCAATATAAAATGAACAACCACTTGGTCCTATTTAAAAACGACGTGGCTTTTCAAAAAATTGAAGGAGAAAATTTTGACAATAGTTTGGTTTCCCACGTGAGATATAATTACCGATTTCACCCAAGGATTGCTTGGGAAGCATTTGTGCAGGGGCAATACAATAAAGTGAACCTTATCAATTTTAGGGGATTGTTGGGGACAGGCCCTAGGTTTAAGCTCACCAATTCTGAAAACTATAAATTTTATCTGGGCACCCTGGTCATGTACGAATATGAAGAAGTAGATGATAACATTACCCCTATTCAAAGAAATTTTAGAGGGAGCGGCTACCTTTCCTTTAGCTTGTATCCTTCAGAACGGGTCTCTATTGTAAGCACGACTTATTACCAACCCAGATTCAGCAATTTTAGCGATTACCGTATTTCCAGTGAAAGTTCCTTGCTCGTAGACCTTTTTACAAATTTTGCGTTAAAAACTACCTATCTTTTTGTCTATGATGCCATTCCGGCGGTGGGGATTCCTAATTCGCAATACAATTTCAGTACGGGAATTACATATAGCTTCGATTAATACAAAGATTAACGTAAGTTTTTCAGCATTTCACGAACTACTTTTCTATATTTAAATCTTTCAGCTATATTATCTCGTATATATATTAAAACCGAACAATATGTCCTATTATGACCCGAAAGATCTTCGGAAATTTGGAAACATCACCGAATGGAGTGAAGAACTAGGCACAAAATTTTTTGATTACTACGGAAAAGTTTTTGAAGAAGGGGCGCTATCTGCCCGTGAAAAATCCCTTATTGCTTTAGCAGTAGCCCATACCGAAATGTGCCCTTATTGTATTGACGCCTATACCGTAGATGGTTTGCAACGGGGCATCACTAAAGAAGAAATGATGGAAGCAGTTCACGTTGGAGCCGCCATAAAAGGTGGGGCAAG
Source organism: uncultured Alteromonas sp. (assembly GCA_964495885.1). Classification (GTDB taxonomy): domain Bacteria; phylum Bacteroidota; class Bacteroidia; order Flavobacteriales; family Flavobacteriaceae; genus PALG01. The sequence continues at coordinate 34,283 of CAZBWO010000015.1, forward strand.
TTTGGTGCATGGGGTGATGATGATGAATAAAGTGAAAAAACTGGAAGGATAATTTATGACCAAAATAAAGACACAATCATTAAAGAAACGGGAAAGTGAACTTGCCAAAGCAAAAACCCAGGTAACCTTTTTATCCAATGGTATTTTTGCAAATGGAGAGCTTCCTAGGTTTGCCGATAAAATTGATGAGTCTGGCCAATTTCCACTACAGCCAAAAAAATTGGAAATCCTTCAAATTAACGTGGGATACATGTGTAATCAGGTATGTGAACATTGCCATGTAGATGCGGGGCCAGACCGTACAGAAATCATGACAAGGGAAACCATGCAGCAATGTTTGGAGGTTATCAAAACTACAGGGGCCCACACATTAGACCTTACAGGTGGTGCACCAGAAATGAATCCTAATTTTAGGTGGTTTGTAGAAGAAGCGAGTAAAGCTGGGATTCAGGATTTTATAGTACGCAGCAATCTCACCATTATTGTAGCAAACAAAAAGTACCATGACCTTCCAGAATTTTTTAAAAAACATAACGTACATGTAGTGAGCAGTATGCCTCACTGGACCCGCGGAAAGACAGATAAGCAACGTGGAGATGGAGTGTTTGACGCTTCCATTAAAGCACTTCAGATGCTAAATGAAGTTGGGTATGGTATGCCAGATAGTGATTTAAAACTGGATTTGGTCTATAACCCAAGCGGTGCCTTTTTACCGGGGGATCAAGCAAGTATGCAAAAAGAATTCAAAAAGGCCTTATTGGAAGATTTCGGGATTCATTTCCACGATCTTTTTGCGATAACCAACTTGCCCATTTCCCGTTTTCTGGATTTTTTGATTGCGAGTGATAATTATGAAGATTATATGTATTCCTTAGTGGAAGCCTTCAATCCTGCGGCCGTTTCCAATGTGATGTGCACTAACACCTTGTCGGTAAGCTGGGATGGCTGGCTCTATGACTGTGATTTCAATCAAATGTTGGAATTAAAAGTTGCAAGTAAGGTGAAGCATATTTCTGAATACAATGAAGATATTTTGAACAACCGAAATATTGTGATCTCACAACATTGTTACGGTTGTACTGCAGGTGCGGGAAGTAGCTGCCAGGGATCTGTAGCCTAATGAAATACGCCGTTTTTTCCATATTATTTCTTAGTCTAGCAATTGTTTCACATGCGCAACGAAGCCTTGAAGAAATGCTTGCATCCCACAATTCGCAAAGCATTCCGTACATTTCTGTTGCTGAAGCTCGTATGATGCAGCTACACCATAAAGCCATTATCTTGGACGTGAGAAAATTAGAGGAATTCCACGTGAGCCGCATTCCATCTGCTTATTTTTTTGGAAAGGGAGGAATTCTTGAAGATGAACTTTCGCAACTTTTGAAAGACAAACAGCAGCCCATTATTGTATACTGCAGTGTTGGGATACGTTCTGAAACTGCTGCTGAGAAATTGAAAAAATCGGGATTCACTAATGTTAGGAATTTATATGGTGGTATCTTTGAATGGAAAAATGAAGGGTATCCCGTATACGATGAAAATGGGCAACCAACCGAAAAAGTACATACCTTTTCAGCAAAATGGGAACCCTATCTAAAAAAAGGGATTAAAGTACATTAACTATGGGGTTATTCACTACCAAGGATACCGAAGATGAAAATGCTTCAGATGTATTTCACTTCCCAACTTCCAAAAAACTGCTACTCATCTTCACAAGAAACCCGCAATTAGGAAAATGTAAAACACGTCTTGCCGCAAAAATAGGAGCTGAAAACGCCCTGGATATCTATAAATTTTTGCTACAGCATACCGTAGCTATCACCCAAGATTCCACGCCCAATAAAAGGGTTTATTATTCCGAAGAGATTTGGGAGGAAGATATTTGGAACCCTAAGTTTTATACCAAAATGCTGCAAAAAGGAAACGATTTGGGCGAACGCATGAAACATGCATTTGAGGAAGGCTTTAGGGATGGATATGAAAAAATTATCATCATAGGAAGTGATATCTATGACCTCTCACAACAGGATATTGAAGCAGCATTCCTAGCATTGGAAGATCATGATTTTGTCATAGGGCCTGCTAAAGATGGAGGATATTATCTTTTGGGCATGAAAACATTGAAGCCCAAATTATTTCAAAATAAAGAATGGGGAACCACTACAGTGCTTGAAGATACTTTACAAGATTTAAGCAATGAAACTGTTTGTCATCTTCCCCTAAAGAATGATATTGATGTGTTGGAAGACATTCTGGATATTGAAGTGTTTCAACCCTATTTAAAACAGATAAAAAATGACGAATAATATTCAACAGGCAGTTGATTATCTAAAAAAACGAGGCTTCGAAAAGCCGCAAGTAGGTATTATCCTTGGAACTGGCCTAGGGCAGCTCCTGGAACATATTTCCATAGAACAGGAAATAAGCTATAACCACATTCCCAACTTTCCTACGGCTACCGTAGAATTCCACAAAGGAAAACTCATCTATGGAAGTATCCACAACAAAAAAGTAGTGGTCATGCAAGGGCGGTTTCACCTCTATGAAGGCTATACACCACAGGACGTTACCTTTCCTGTAAGGGTAATGTACCGCTTAGGAGTCAAGAAATTATTAGTGAGCAATGCAGCTGGAGCCATCAACCTAAATTTTAAAAAAGGGGAAATTATGTTGATAGACGATCACATTAACCTACAAGGTTCTTCTCCCCTTGCTTTTCTAGGCGTTGATAAACTAGGAGAGCGATTTGTAGATCTTAGCGCTCCTTACGACCCTGAGATGTCAAAAGCTATTGAGGAAATCGCCAAAAAGCACAATATCACCCTTCATAAAGGCGTATACACAAGTGTCTTAGGACCTCAGCTGGAAACCCGTGCAGAGTATCGTTACCTTAAAATTATTGGTTCAGATGCCGTGGGCATGAGCACGGTTCCAGAGGTGATTGTCGCCAATCATTTAAAATTGCCTGTTGCTGCGGTTTCGGTACTAACGGATGAATGTGACCCAGACAATCTAGAACCTGTTGATATTTCAGATATCATCGCGCAGGCAGCCAAGGCCGAACCAAATATGATTACCCTTTTCACAGAACTTATAGCCAATTTGTAAGTTGACGTATAAAATGAGACAAACCCTTAAAGAAATCTAATATGAGCTATCTACAAACTACCAAGGACGTTTATAAAGAAGCAGCGCTAACCCCTGAAGTTGGACTCTGCTGCACCACCAATCCCATCTGGGAACTGCCAGGATTGAAAATCCCTAAGATCATGCAGGAAATGAACTATGGTTGTGGCTCAACAGTGCATCCAAGGGATCTTTCCAACAATCCAAAAATATTATATGTTGGTGTTGGGGGTGGAATGGAACTGCTTCAATTTGCTTACTTCTCAAGGCAAAAAGGTGGCGTTATTGGGGTGGATGCTGTAGACGAAATGCTGGAAGCTTCCCAAAAAAACTTCAAGGAAGCGGAAACCATGAATCCTTGGTTTAAAAGTGAATTTGTTTCGTTGGAAAAAGGCGATGCCCTTCACTTACCAGTTGAAGACAATAGCATAGATGTAGCCGCTCAAAACTGTTTGTTCAATATCTTTAAGGAAGCCGATCTAAAAAAAGCCATTGAGGAAATGTATCGTGTGTTAAAGCCTCATGGACGCTTGGTCATGAGTGACCCTGTTTGCGAACAGCCCATGAATGATACCCTTCGGAATGACGAAAGGCTTCGGGCGTTGTGCCTTAGTGGAAGCCTTCCGCTTAATGAATATATCAAGGCCCTTACCGATGTAGGTTTCGGAACCATTGAAATCCGTGCCAGAAAACCCTACCGAATTTTAGACCCGAATCACTACGCAACAGACGAACTCATCTATATCGAGTCTGTAGAAGTTGCTGCTATCAAAGACCCAATGCCAAAAGACGGCCCTTGTGTCTTTACTGGGAAAGCAGCAATTTATTACGGTACTGAAACCTTTTTTGATGACAAAAAAGGGCATATCCTTATGAAAAACCAACCTGTAGCGGTATGCGACAAAACAGCTGGCGCCTTAGCTAGCCTAGGAAGAAACGATATATTTATTAGTGAAAGCACCTTCCATTATGATGGTGGAGGCTGTTGCTAAACCATGGAAAAATACCTACAAACCATTAAGGAATCCTATCAAGGGTATTTTAATTACTTGATGGATGAGCTTACCCGACTTCATTGGGAAAATTATTTCTACGGATTAATCTTCGTTTCCTTGGCGGTTTGGGTATTGGAGATTTTATTTCCATGGCGGAAAAACCAAAGTATCTTCAGAAAGGATTTTTGGCTGGACACATTTTACATGTTCTTTAATTTCTTTTTGCTCAACCTTATCGTTTTTATTGCACTGTCCAATACCGTGGAAGTGCTCTTTGATGATTTTTTGGGTGTGTTCGGACTTTCAATTTCCGATTTCCAAATATTGGACGTCAATATAATGCCTTACGGAACTGGTCTCATATTGTTTTTCATTGTTTCAGATTTCGTACAATGGAATACCCATCGTTTACTACACTACGTGCCTTTCCTATGGAATTTCCACAAGGTGCATCATTCCGTTAAGGAAATGGGATTTGCCGCACAGCTTAGATACCATTGGATGGAACCCGTGGTGTATAAGTCGATGTTGTATATTCCGCTGGCGATTATTGGAGGCCTTGATGCGCAAGATGTGGCTATTGTTCACTTTTTTGCACTCACCATTGGTCATCTCAACCATGCCAATCTAGGCTGGGACTACGGATGGATGAAATACATCCTTAACAATCCCAAAATGCACATTTGGCATCATGCAAAAAAATTACCTTCACATGCAAGGTATGGTGTAAATTTCGGACTCACCCTTAGTATTTGGGATTATCTCTTTAAAACTGCCCATATTCCACATAATGGCAGGGATATTGAATTAGGTTTTCCAGGGGATGAAAACTTCCCTACAGATTTTATTCATCAGGAACTGTACCCCATTACATCCAAAGAAGAATAAGATTCGTATGTGTAATAAACAATCTATCATGAAAAAAGTCATTTACACCTTGCTTCTCGTCATGGGAAGCCTTTCGGTTCAAAGTTGTAATTTATTAGCTGCTGCCGGTCTCACCAGCCAGGGACAACCCGTAAAGGAAGTTTCAGAAACTCTCCCTACGCCCAACAAAGAAATTATTGACCACTTCCAATGGGATCAACTTCTTAAAAAATATGTTGCCAGCAATGGTCTGGTAGACTATAAAGGATTTATGAAGGAGCGTAGCAAACTGCAATCCTACTTGCAGATGCTTTCTCAAAATCCGCCTCAGGAAAGTTGGAATACCGCAGAACTATTGGCTTACTACATCAATACCTACAATGCTTACACGGTAGAATTGATTTTGAAAAATTATCCAGTGGAAAGTATTAAGGATATCAAAGGGCCATGGACCAAAGGAATTGTTCCAATAGGTGATAATACACTCTCGCTTGGAGGGATTGAAAATGGGATCCTTCGGAAAATGGACGAACCCCGTATTCACTTTGCTATAAACTGTGCTTCATTCTCCTGTCCAAACTTACTTAACGAAGCCTACACCGCTTCTAAAATAGAAGCACAACTCGAAAAAGCCACCAATGCCTTTATTAACGGAGACAAAAATGAACTTTCCCAAACAAACCCAAAATTATCCCATATTTTTAAATGGTATAAAAAGGATTTTAAGGTAAATGGCGAAAAGGATCTCATTGCATATATCAATCAATATGCGAAGACCAAAATTAATCCCGACGCAATGATTGATTTTCTAGAATACGATTGGAGTTTGAATGAACAACCATAGTGTGTATCTTTAGATCATGATTAGTATCGTCATCCCGGTATTAAATGAAGAGCACACTATTATTGAGCTTTTGGATGGCCTTTCGGAAAGGGCTTCAGCCTCACATATTACAGAAGTCATCATTGTTGATGGCGGTAGTGATGACCAAACCCTTTCCTTACTTGAAAACTATCGGTTAGGATTCCCCCTAAAAATAATACACGCCCCAAAAGGAAGGGCAAAACAAATGAATAAAGGGGCGGGTATTGCCCAAGGAAAAATTCTCTATTTTTTACATGCAGATACCCTTCCGCCAAAAACTTTCGACAAACAAATTACCGAAGCCATTCATCATGGAAATGATGCCGGTTGCTTCCGAATGAAATTCGACAGCCCTCATCCCGTTCTAAAAATTTCGCAATGGTTTACGCGCTTCAACCATAGATCTTGTCGTGGTGGGGACCAATCGTTGTTTATGAAAAAGGAGGTTTTTGAAAGCTTAAATGGCTACAATGAAACTTTCATCGTGTATGAAGACTGCGAATTAATCAACAGGATTTATGATCGCTATCAATTTGTAGTTTTAAAAGATTATGTAACTACCTCCGCACGTAGGTATCAGGCAAATGGCACATTAAAATTACAGTATCATTTTGCGGTTATCCATCTTAAAAAATGGATGGGTGCTTCTCCAGATAGATTATTTGCGTATTACCAGAAACACATTGCTTCTTAGGGCAATTGGTATTTTTTGGCGACAACTTGTTGGGCAGGTTTCCGTTGGGGGGTAAACATCGTATTGTCCAATCCGCCTACACGTTCGTGGTGCATATGCCATTTCCAAAGAAATCCACCTGCAAACCACTCTTCCTGCCACACACTTTCAAACAGTCCTAAAAGTAAATTTTCTTGCGCCCTTAAATTCACCCCCTTCATTTCCCTGGAACTATGCCAAGGTTCCTTTCCGGCATAATCTACGCTTCTGTAACCATATTCCGTAAACAAAATAGGTTTCTGAAAATTTTTGGAGACCCCGTGCATTTCCTCAATCCAAGGTTGCCAACCTGTTTTGGAAGCTTCAACGGTAGGTGTCCTTTCTTCGGAAATCGGGAAATAGGCATCTACCCCTACATAATCCAAAGACTTCCAAATATCGGTGTGTTTATATTCGTCCCAATTCGCCGCATAGGTAAGCTTACCAGAATAAATGGTTCTAATTTCTGCAATAAGTGCTTTCCAGAATTGAGGGCGCTGGGCCACAAATTTTTCCAATTCGGTGCCAATACAAAAAAGTGGTACTTTTTGCTCTTCGGCCACATAGGCAAAGGTCATGATGAAATCGCGATACGTAGTCTCCAGTAGTTGCCAGTCGGCCTCAGTTTGTGCCTCCAAGTCTCCGGTATACTCCCCATGTGATATCCAAATTTGGGGTTTCATCATCACCGCAATATCATGCTTTTTCAATTGCTGAATATACTGTGAAGCCCCTTCAACTGTCTCTCCGAACCATTGCCGTTCAAAATTGAATCTCACCTCAGGTTGTTGTGGGTTTCTAATGAATGCAAAAGGCATCACCGCAGCATAATTGGCTTGTATTGGCAACAGGGAATCCAAGTGTCCTTGTTGCACAGAATCACCCGAAGCCACAAAGCTCACACCTTTAATTTTTGGCGTATTTTTGTCCTTACAAGCTCCTAAGGACAGAAAAATAAATAGTACGAATACTCCAAGTTGCTTCATAATGGAAAAATACAATTTATTCTGAATTTAAATTGCAGTTGTTTTGTAATGTATGTAACTTTCCTTTCGACAGATTGTCCAAGCTAACATTTTATGCAACATATTGTTATTATTGGGAATGGGATTTCGGGCATCACCGCCGCTAGACATATCCGTAAACAATCCAACCATCGCATTACCATTATCTCTGGGGAAACAGACCACTTCTTTTCCAGAACGGCACTTATGTACATTTACATGGGACACATGAAGTATGAACACACCAAGCCCTATGAAGATCATTTCTGGACTAAAAACAACTTGGAATTAAAAAAAGCATGGGTAACCCAAGTAACTCCCAATAAAAAACAACTTACTTTTCATAATGGGGAAACCATGAGATATGATCAACTTATTATTGCTTCGGGCTCCAAACCCAACAAATTTGGCTGGCCGGGACAAGACCTTAAAGGGGTGCAAGGCTTGTATTCCTTTCAGGATTTGGAAACCCTAGAGCAGCATGCCCCAAACAATAAAATTTGTAAAAGAGCAGTGATTGTAGGGGGCGGCCTCATTGGTATTGAACTTGCCGAAATGCTCTCTACCCGAAAAATCCCCGTTACCTTCTTGGTTCGGGAAAATAGTTTTTGGAATGGCGTCCTTCCGAAAGGGGAAAGTGAAATGATTAACAGGCATATTCAAAATCATCATATTGATTTACGCTTGGCTACCAATCTAAAGGAAATTCTTTCTGATGAAAACGGCAAGGTTTCCGCAGTGGTTATTGAAGAAACAGGAGAGACCATTCCATGTGATTTAGTGGGGCTCACAGCGGGTGTGACCCCAAATATCGATTTCCTGAAAGGAAGCGGAATTGAATTAGGAAAAGGAATAAAGGTGAACCGATTTTTGGAAACCAATGTGCAAGACGTGTACGCCATTGGCGACTGCGCCGAACAGCATGAAGCTATTGGAAACAGGCGTGCTGTAGAAGCGGTTTGGTACACAGGAAGGATGATGGGCGAAACAGTGGCGCAAACCATCTGCGGAAATAGAACTGCCTACAACCCCGGGCATTGGTTCAATAGTGCGAAGTTTTTTGACATTGAATACCAAACCTATGGATGGGTTTTTAGCGAACGTTACAAAAAAGAACATGAAGTCCATTTTCATTGGAAACATTCAGACGACACCAAATGCATTACCGTTGCTTACCATAAGGACGACCGTACATTTTTAGGCATCAATACCTTCGGAATTAGAATGAAACACCAAACTTTTGACCGTTGGCTTTCCGAAGGACAATCGGTAGATTTTGTATTACAGCATTTAAAGGAAGCGAACTTCGACCCAGAACTCTATCGAAGTTTTGAACAGGAAATACAATCTGCCTTCCAAAAACAACTAAAAACTATTTCGGCATGAGTACACTTCAACGAGATATGTCACTCACAGGACAACCGCCCAAAAGCTTGAATGGGCTTCAAAAGGGAGCTACCCTATTAGGGATTGTAGGTTTGGGAATTTTATTGTTAGCAGCTTTCAATGTGAATTTTCCAAACAAACCCCTTTGGCTCACTATTTCCCTCGCAGCTATGGCATTGGGCATCTTACTGTTTGCCCAAGGCGCTTATGCCCATACCTCACCTGGTATAAAAAACGACGGGGTATGGTTCAAATCTATTTCCAACAGAGGATTCTGGGGATGGATCGCAGGCATTTCCCTAACAGGCTTCTATGTAGTCCTATATTTCTACCCGCAATTTTTAGGACTTCGGGCCGAAGGGGAAAACACGGGAATTATTGCACTGTTCGATCCTTTAAGTAAGGCCCTAAGCGGAAACCCGGCCAGTCAATGGTTTGTGTACGGAACCCTTTACACCATTGCAATTATCACCTTTGGGATAAAGTTTATTTGGAAATACCGCCACAATCGCTATGAAAAAATACGTACCATAAGTGTGATGTTTTTCCAAACAGCTTTTGCCTTTTTGATTCCGGAATTTATGGCAAGGCTTAATTCGGAAAGTTTCAAATTACCCTACTACGATCTCAAAAATATCTGGCCGCTTAATTATTACAATTTCGAACAATATCGGGTAGACGAATTCATTTCAGCAGGAAACATAGGACTCGCACTGCTTATTTTTGGGATTGTTTCCATTTTTGTCATCACTCCCATTCTCACCTACAAATATGGGAAACGATGGTATTGTAGCTGGGTATGTGGTTGCGGCGGATTGGCTGAAACCGCCGGGGATCCATTCAGACATCTATCAGATAAAAGTACCTTTGCCTGGAAAGTAGAGCGATGGGTGATTTATTCAGTGTTGGTATTTGTCATTATCATGACCACTGCTGTTGTAAGCACCTATTTAAATTATGACCCCAACAAATACTGGCTCACAAAAGACCTTTTCCTTATTGGGGTTGGGGTATTTTTAACCTTGGTATTTTTAGGTATTTGGATATTTAAAAGACAGGAACTCAAAAAAGATGCAAGGGTTGGTGCCGTGGGATATTTAGCAATTATCCTTTCCTTGATTGGTATACATTATTTTTCTGGTGCACAACTCTTTTTATTCGAAGCCGAAACCCTTAGGAAAACCTACGGATTCTTGATCGGGGCTATTTTTAGCGGTGTGATTGGCACCGGGTTTTACCCCATTTTCGGAAGTAGGGTTTGGTGTCGTTTTGGGTGTCCCATGGCAGCAATTTTAGGAATTCAGCAACGCTTGTTCAGTAAGTTTCGGATTACCACCAATGGCGGACAATGTATTTCCTGCGGAAACTGCTCTACCTATTGTGAGATGGGAATTGATGTAAGGGCCTATGCCCAAAAAGGAGAAAATATCGTTCGGGCCAGTTGTGTGGGCTGTGGCATCTGCTCTGCGGTTTGCCCTAGAGGAGTATTGAAATTAGAGAACGGACCCTTGGAAGGAAGGATTGATGCACAGGACATATTATTAGGAAATGACGTAGATTTGATGCGTCTAGTAAATCAAAAATAAGCCGCCTGAATGATGCCCCAAACTATTAAAGTCATTATTCCAGCCTATAATGAAGAAGCTTCCATTGGATATGTTCTTAAGGAAATCCCACCTATCGTTTCCGAAGTAATTGTCACCAATAATAATTCTTCAGACCATACCGCCGAAGTAGCCAAACAACATGGAGCCACGGTTCTTTTTGAACCAAATCCAGGTTATGGATATGCTTGCCTCAAGGGACTAGCATATCTGAAAAGCATGCCAGAACAACCCGATATTGTGGTATTTCTTGATGGAGATTATAGTGATTACCCAGAAAAACTTTTGAAAATCGTAGAACCCATTTTAAAAGGCAGTGTAGATTTTGTCGTTGGAGCTAGGGTGAAATCACTTCGGGAAAATGGATCGATGACCACTCCCCAAATCTTCGGAAATTGGTTGGCCACTACGCTTATGCGTTGGTTCTTTGGTTCCAAATTTACAGACTTGGGGCCTTTTCGTGCGATTCGTTATGACACACTCATGGCATTGAACATGGAAGACAAAACCTATGGTTGGACGGTAGAGATGCAACTAAAAGTACTTCGCAGAAAAATTTCCTATACTGAAATCCCTGTTCCCTACCGAAACAGAATAGGTGTCTCAAAAGTTTCAGGAACCCTAAAAGGTGCTATCTTTGCAGGCGTGAAAATCTTAAGTTGGATTTTTAAATACAGTGTGAAAAAATGATTTGGGAAAGTATTGTTATTGTGATCTACTCTACAGCTCTACTCATGATATTTCTGTATGCGCTCACACAACTGAACCTGCTATTCAATTTCCTTAGTGCCAAAAAAAAGGAGCAAAAAGCTCCAAAATGGGATTTTTCAAAGCAGGATGAGATTCCTATCGTAACTATCCAATTACCGGTTTTCAATGAATTGTATGTAATGGATAGGCTCTTGGACAATATTGCCAAAATAGACTACCCAAAAGATAAATTAGAGATTCAAGTACTGGATGATTCTACCGATGAGTCATTGGAGACAACCGCAAGGAAAGTAGCAGAACTCCAACAAACAGGGTTGGATATCCAACATATCACCCGAACCAAAAGAACAGGTTTTAAAGCTGGTGCCTTAAAAGAAGGACTGAAGGTAGCCAAAGGAGATTTCATTGCGATTTTTGATGCCGATTTTCTTCCAAAACCAGATTGGCTGCAAAAAACCGTTCCCTATTTTAAAAATTCTGAAATTGGTGTGGTACAAACTCGCTGGTCGCATTTAAACAGGGATTACTCATTGCTCACAAGAGTGCAAGCCTTTGCTCTGGATGCTCATTTCACTTTGGAACAGGTAGGAAGGAATATCAAAGGGCACTTTATCAATTTCAACGGAACCGCCGGAATATGGAGAAAGGAATGCATTCTTGACGCAGGAAATTGGCAAGGTGATACGCTTACCGAAGATTTGGATCTAAGTTACAGGGCGCAACTCAATCACTGGAAGTTTAAGTATTTGGTAGATGTGGAAACCCCTGCCGAGCTTCCCGTTGTAATAAGTGCAGCCCGTTCGCAACAGTTCAGATGGAACAAGGGGGGTGCAGAAAACTTCCAGAAAATGGCATGGAAAGTTCTAAGGAATAAAGGAACTTCCCTAAAAACCAAACTACATGGCATCTTGCATCTTTTGAACAGTACCATGTTTTTAAATGTACTCATTGTGGCCATTTTGAGCATTCCCATGCTCTATATCAAAAACGAGTATGCGCATCTAAAAACCTATTTCATCGTGATGAGCTTTTTTGTCATTAGTACGCTCATCTTTTTTATCTGTTATTGGTTCACCTTTAAAAACATCTATGGCGGCGGAATCATGAAATTTTTGGAATACATTGGGATGTTTTTCGTATTTTTCTCGGTAGCCATGGGCTTTTCCGTGCATAACTCTGTTGCGGTATTGGAAGGACACTTGGGTAAGAAAAGTGAATTTATCCGTACTCCAAAATTCAATCTCGCCACTTTCAAGGACAATTGGAAAAAGAACAAATACCTTCGCAAAAGACTTTCACCTAACATCATTTTGGAAGGACTACTCATGATTTATTTTGCTTTTGGCATGTATAGTGCCTTCATTGTTGGCGACCAAGGTGGAGACTTTGGTTTATTTCCTTTCCACCTAATGTTGTTTATTGGGTTCGGTTTTGTATTTTTCAAAAGTATTTCAACTAACGTATAACCAATCTTTTCATTCTGAAAACCACTACCCTACTTTTTTTCTTTTTACTCTTCGGAATTATAGCTTGTTATGCACAAGACACTATTCCCCAAGAAAAAAAATATGTTAGACAGTTCGAGCTACGGGAAGACAATGATTTCCTGCATTTTACAGACCGTTATTATTCCACAGGGACATTTATTGGTTGGCGGAAACTCCTCCCCCAGCAAGACACGCTCCAAAAAAAGCACCTTAGCTTTTATTTGTTTCAGGAAATTTATACGCCTGCCGACCTAGACGAACCAGATTACACAATCTATGAACGACCTTTTGCTGGATTTTTAGGATTTTCAAATGAGCTTAATTATAGCAACCCCAATCGCATTTGGGATTTTAAATTTGTTTTAGGGGTTACAGGGCCTATTTCGGGAGCAGAATTTGTGCAGGAGTCGTTTCATAGCACAGCCACCGAAGATTCCCGTGTTGCCACCTGGAATGAACAGCTCGAAAATAACGTCCATGGAAATATCTATGTGCATTACATTAGGGAATGGGCTTTACTCCCTAATCCTTTTAGTGTGCACGCAGCTATCAACCCAAGCGTGGCAGTGGGAACCCGTGATCTCTATATTCAAAACGATGTGGTATTTTACTTCGGAAAAAGAAGTAGTTTATTGAACACATTAGCCTATAAACAACTTGGGAATCTGGAACGGGAATTATTTTTTGCGGTCCGGTTGGGGTACCGATACCTTTTCCATGATTCCATGATTGAAGGACATATTATGGGGGATAGTTCAACCTTACTTATTGATCCTTATAATCAAATCTTCTTCTACAACTTCGAACTATTTTTCAGAAGGGGCCGAAACGATGTAAAACTTACCTACAATTTCGAAACCCCCAGAACTTGGAGGGCAGATCCACACCTTTATATATCCCTAACCTATGCACGGAGTTTTTAAAATATGTATCTGCTTCATAGGGTTTACAATGTTTGCCCAAGACCTGCCCAAAAATCAAGTGGGGATTTGGCATGACAATGATTTTTTCACCTTAACCGACAGGTATTATTCCTTCGGACTGGGCTATCATTACACCCGAAGACTAACAAAAGGGTTTTTTGAAAATGCCAGTGAACAGCTGCGTTTTGACTTGTACCAAAAAGCCTATACTCCAGCTAATCTAAGGGCAACCTCCTTACTGAATATGGATCGTAGGTATGCTGGCTTTTTAGGATTTGAAACCACTTATTCCCTTGCTACAAAAGATCTGTTTGAAATAAATGTATTGCTGGGACTTATTGGACCCAATTCAGGGGCCGGGGGATTGCAGCGTTGGTACCATGAAAATATTGTACGCTATGTGGTACCCACTTGGGCCGAAGAGATGCCCAATGCGTTTCATTCCAACGTTTCCATTGCCTATAAAACCCAATGGGAATTGCTTCCAAAGCCTTTCGGGATATGGCTAGTGCCCACACCTTCCTTTACCTATGGCACCAAAGATATTTATGCACAATTGGGAGGGGAGATTTTCTTCGGAAGAAAAAGTAGCTTAAACCAAAGTATGGCCTATAATCAATTGGGTGACATGGAAAAAGAAATCTATTTTTCCATCCATTGGAATTATCGTTGGGTTTCCAGAAATGTCCTTCTGGAGCATGACATCCCAAGTTTCCAACAATCCCCAAATAGCCACATGAAATTGGTATCTTACAAGCTATATCACCGCTTCAGAAAAAATGAATACCGGTTTGGCTACCATTTTATGAGCAGCGAAGCAGAAGGTTTAGGAAATACAAAGGTCATTAGCGTTGGCTATGCCAGGAGCTTCTAGAATTCTACTTCTATTTCCAGCATATTACCATTCCTATCAATGGTTACCATGGTCTTATCTCCTTTTTCATAGGTAGAAAGTGCTTTCATGTAACTCATCATATCGGTGATGGTGCTATCGCCTAGCTTTTTAACCACATCCCCTTTTTCCAAGCCAGCTTTTTGTGCAGGTTTATCTTCGCTAATACCATCAATTCGCATCCCCTCACCGGTAAACAAATAATCTGGCACAACTCCCAATCCTACTTTAAAACGTGGTGTTTCCTCACTTTCATTTTTGGTCTTTTTAAAAGCAAGTTTTGCTTCATCATCTATATCTACCACAATATTGTAGATATACTGAGTGATTTTCTCCATTCCGTCATAATTCAACTTTTCAAAGTCATCACTAGGCTTGTGGTAATCTTCATGTTGTCCGGTAAAAAAGTGCAACACAGGAATATCTGCCAAATAAAAAGAGGTATGGTCACTGGGGCCTATTCCACTTTCATGCTCGGCAATGGTAAAACCTTGGTCGTTATTGGCAAACAATACTTGCTTAAAGGAAGGAGACGTTCCCACCCCATGAACAGCAAGGGTGTTTTCTTCGTTTAATCTCCCCACCATATCCATGTTAAGCATCAAATCTACTTTTGACAAATCGATGGTTGGATTCTTTACAAAATAATTAGAACCCAATAATCCTAATTCCTCCCCAGAGAAACCAATAAACAAATAGTTACTCTGTGGGTTTTCCAATTTTTTCAATCGTTGCGCTAACTGCAACATAATCGCTACGCCACTGGCATTATCATCGGCACCATTATGGATGGCAGGTTCCTCTCCCCTAAACAACGATCCTTGTCCGCCCATTCCCAAATGGTCAAAGTGCGCCCCAATGATAATTGTCTTATCGGCTTGATTATCAATGTAGGCAATTACGTTCCGCCCCGTTGTGGTACTGTCTGAAGCTTCAGTAACCATCTGTGCTTCTTGGTGCGGATTGGTACTGGGCTTAAAGTCAAAATCTTGGTAAAATCCTTCTTTTCCTTTTCCTTCCAACCCCATTTCTTTAAATCGGTTGGCTACATATTCCGCAGCAATACGTTCTCCCTCAGAACCCGTATCCCTACCTTTTAAACTATCCGAAGCCAAAAAGGCAACATCGTCCCTCAGGGAGACTTCCTTAATTTGAGTATTTTCTTTGCAAGAAGCTAAAATGAAGATGAAAAAAAGAGGCAAAATTAGTCGCATATCTGTATTTTTGCACAAAAATAAAGAGAATATGAGATTTACCGTGTTACTTATGTTACTTTCTTTGATGATTTCCTGTAAAAATGCTACGGAAAAGAAAGAAACCCCCCAAGAGAAACAAGAAACCGAAGTCCAACTTGCCACCAATGATTCCCTCATCTATCCTGAAGAGATCAATTTTAAATCACTCCGACAAGTTACCTTTGGAGGCGACAATGCCGAAGCTTATTGGAGTTTCGATGATAAGCAATTGGTATTCCAATCTAATTACAAGGAATGGGGACTGGAATGCGACCAGATGTTTCTTATGAATTTTGAAGATACTTTTGAGGATTCCAAACCGCAAATGGTAAGTACCGGAAAAGGACGAACCACTTGTTCCTACTTCCTCCCAGACAACAAACATATTGTGTATGCCTCCACGCACTTGGTAGACGAAAACTGCCCGGAAGTTCCGCTTCGGAAAAACGGACGTTATGTGTGGCCGGTTTACGACAGCTTTGATATTTTTGTGGCCGACTTAGAAGGAAACATCACCGCTCAATTAACCAATGAGCCGGGTTACGATGCAGAAGCTACCGTTTCCCCAAAAGGAGATAAAATTGTATTTACTTCTACAAGAAGCGGAGATTTAGAATTGTACACCATGAATCTTGACGGTTCAGGGGTTACTCAAATAACCGATGAGTTAGGATACGACGGTGGAGCATTCTTTTCCCCAGATGGTAGTAAAATCATCTTCCGTGCCTCTCGCCCAAAAACCGAAGAGGAAATTGCAGAATACAAAGCGTTGTTGGCAGACGGACTCGTTCAGCCTACCGAAATGGAATTGTTTATCTGTAATGCAGACGGAAGCGAACTTCGTCAACTTACAAACCTTGGAAATGCCAACTGGGCACCCTTTTTCCATCCAAGCGGAGAAAAAGTATTATTCTCCAGTAACTTTGAAGCAGAAAGAGGATTCCCCTTTAATTTGTACATGATTGATATTGATGGAAAGAATTTGAGAAGGGTGACCCATGGGGAAACCTTTGATGCCTTTCCAGTATTTAGTAATGACGGAAAGTATTTAGTGTTCTCTTCCAACCGAAACAACGGCGGAACCAGGGACACCAACCTCTTTATCGCCGAATGGCAGGATTAACCTAAGGAATGCGACAATTCCTAAACCTATACAAGCTCCCATTACTGTTCTTGACGGTAATGGGAGTTTTGTATGGTAGCTTTGCCTACAACTTAATTAGAAGTGATTTTGCAAAGTTGATTACCCTATACGTCGCACTTTTCTTTTTAACCCATTCCCTACTGAAAGTTCAAGGATGGAATTTTAAGTTTTTGGTGGTTGCGGGAATCCTCTTCCGACTCATTTTTTTGATAGCCGCTCCCAATCTCTCCCAGGATTTTTATCGGTTTTTATGGGATGGGCAACTAGTCGCCCAAGGGGTAAACCCTTATCTTTTTAGTCCGGAAGCTTTTTTAGCCGCACCTTCTTCCTTTGAAGCTCAACTTCCTATGGCCCAAGAACTCTATCAAGGTATGGGTGCCCTCAACGGAAGTCATTTCACCAATTATCCGCCTATTAATCAGTTGTTTTTTGCACTCGCTGGTGCCCTCATGGGAAAGAGTGTACTTTCAGGAATCATCCTCTTGCGAATTCCTATCATTTTGGCTGATGTAGGTATTTTGTATTTCGGAAGTAAATTATTGAAAGCGCTTCAACTTCCTGCAAAAAATATCTTTTGGTATTTCTTAAATCCGTTTATCATTATTGAACTCACAGGCAATCTTCACTTTGAAGGGGTCATGCTTTTTTTCCTCCTTTGGGGAATCTATCTTTTATATCAACGTAAATGGATGGGAGCCGCAGTCCTTTGGGGACTCTCCATTTCGGTGAAATTAATTCCCTTAATGCTCTTACCATTTGTATGGCAATGGTTCTGGAAAGGCGAAACTACCTTTTTCAAAGGAGCACAAAAAACCTTCTTCTTCTATGTGTTGGTGATAGCTTCAGTGTTGCTCACTTTTCTACCCTTTGCTTCCGAAGCGTGGTGGGACAATTTTGTAAATACCACAGCGCTATGGTTTCAGAATTTTGAATTCAATGCGAGTGTGTATTACATCATTAGATGGATTGGCTATCAAACCGTGGGATGGAACATCATTGCTTCGGTAGGGAAAATCCTTCCGCTTATCGTGATGGGCTTTATCGTATGCCTGTCACTTTTCAGAAAAAACCATCCCTTCAAGGCATTCTTGACTGCCATGCTTTTTGGGATTTCCTTTTATTTTCTATTGGCTACTACGGTGCATCCTTGGTACATCGCTACTCCTTTATTGCTATCCCTTTTTACCAAATATAAATTCCCAATTGTTTGGAGCCTGATGGTAATACTTAGCTATGCCGCATACGGGGTTGAGGACGTACAGGAAAACCCTTGGCTTATTGCTTTGGAATACACCGCTGTTATTCTCTTTTTTCTCTGGGAACTATTTGTTAGGAAACAAACACCGAATCTGGTTCCTTAAAACATTTAAACTCCAAAATATATCCATTGGGGTCACGCAGGAAAAACGATTGATGCTCCCCTGCTTTTTCATTTAAAAAACGGGTTTCATCAATAAAGAGGAAGTCTTCTTTTTGCATACGCTTATACATGCTTTTCCATTCGGAAGAAGGAAGGATAATCCCAAAATGAAAAGCGGGTAACACGGTTTTTTCAAAACTGTAACTAGGGTATTCAAATTTGAAATGACCAGAATTCGTAAAGGTAATCTGATGGCCAAACAAGTTAATATCCAACCACTTTTGGGCTTTTCTACCTTGGGTGGCACCAATAATTTGCACATAAAACTTTTCGGTGGCTGCAATATGCAGGCAGGGCAAGGAAAGATGAAAGGGTGTGTTCATGGTTTACAGAATTAATCTATTAAAAATAGCTTTTTTCTGCTTTGGTTGTATACCCCTTGTATATTTCCGTTAAAAAAACTTGTTGAAAAAGACGTCTACAATTTCCACAAAGATGAGGATAATAATGATCCATTCCAGGGTGCTACTTTCACGGTGGTTCCAAATATCCTTAAACAGCGCTAGGTTATCCTTTATATTCTCAATGCGTTCTGAAATATTCCGGTACCGGATGCGCACATCAAACACGCGCTTTAAATCTATATCCAACTTAGAGAGTTGTTCGTCTTCCCAAGTAATATCAGGACTATCAAAAATATAAAGGTTTTCTGAAACCGAGTTCTTCACGGTCAAGGTTCGCCCAATGAGTTTCCGAAGTTGCATTCTCCCAATACGCAATTTCCCATGCTTCCCAAGGTTTTGCGTGTAGGCATTGGTCACTTCCAACAAATCGGCCGTAACATTGTCGTACCGGTCCAGTGCCACAGATTGCCCCGTGTAGAACATCACCAAGCGAATCATTTCGTGGTGCGGTTCCGGAAGGGTAACTTTATTGAAATCTACTACCAATGTGTCTGGTTTGTAATATACCGAAATGGTTTCTGAAAGTTCCTCATCTAAGGGGTCTTTGCAAAAAGGCTGAATGGTTTGCTTGATTTGAAGGACCTCTTCTTTAGGAATATTGAAAAAAACCACGATCCCAAATTGAAACACATATAGGTACTGATCCTTTTGCCACTCAAAGAACACCTCATCACTATCCTGGTACTTCACAGGAAGTGATAATTTGTTTGAGATTGCCCGAACGGGAAGGGTTCGGGCAATTTGATAGGCTTGTACAGTTTGCATGCTTACATTCCTAATAAATAGGCGAAAATGAGCGGTGCCACAATTGTAGCATCACTTTCTATGATATATTTGGGAGTGTCTATATCCAACTTCCCCCAAGTAATTTTCTCATTGGGCACAGCACCGGAATAACTTCCATAGCTGGTAGTAGAGTCACTAATCTGGCAGAAATAACTCCAAAAAGGCGTATCGGTACGTTCTAAATCCTGATACAACATAGGCACCACACAAATAGGAAAATCACCGGCAATGCCTCCACCAATTTGGAAGAAACCAATCCCTTTTTTAGAATTTTCTGTATACCAATCGGCTAAAAAGGTCATGTATTCAATACCACTTTTCATGGTAGAAGCTTTCAACTCCCCTTTCAACACATAACTCGCAAAAATATTTCCCATGGTACTATCTTCCCATCCGGGCACAACCATAGGCAGATTTTTTTCTGCGGCAGCGTACATCCAAGAATCCTTTAGGTCTATTTCGTAGTATTCCTCCAATACCCCACTCAACAGCATTTTGTACATAAATTCATGCGGGAAATACCGTTCGCCATTGGCTTCGGCATCCTTCCAGATTTTGTAAATATGCTCCTGCAATCTTCGGAAAGCTTCTTCCTCTGGAATACAGGTATCGGTCACCCTATTAAGTCCTTTTTCCAACAAGTCCCATTCCTGTTGAGGGGTTAAATCACGGTAATTGGGAACCCGTTTATAATGTGAATGCGCCACTAAATTCATGATATCTTCTTCCAGATTAGCACCGGTACAGGAGACAATATGCACTTTATCCTGACGGATCATTTCAGCAAATATTTTCCCCAACTCCGCCGTACTCATGGCCCCCGCCAAGGAAACCAACATTTTAGATCCTTGTTGCAGTTGCGCTTCATAGCCTTTGGCTGCATCAACCAAAGCCGCTGCATTGAAGTGCAGGTAATATTTTTGAATAAATTCTGAAATGGGTCCTTTAGTAGTCATCTTCTTCGGTATTAAATTTTTGTGTATTTCGTTGAGAGGAATCAAAGCTATCCTCATCTTCGTTATCTGTTGGTTGGGCAAATTTGTAGCTCAACATTTTATAATACAATTTTGCTGCTAGGAAATCGGAAGATTTTTCTTCCTCCCTAGGGCACAATTCTACAATATCAAAACCTACCACATTGGTTTCTTCAAAAACACGGCGTAGGAATTCCAAGGTTTCGTACCATAACAATCCGCCCGGTTCCGGGGTCCCTGTTGAAGGCATAATGGAAGGATCAAAAGCATCCAAATCAAACGTGATAAACACATTTTCCCCAAGGGCATCAATCACATTGTCCATCCAATATTCATCATTGGCCATTTCGTGGGCAAACCACACATTGTCTTCATTCATGACACGGGTTTCCGCCACATCCATGCTACGGATTCCCACTTGAATCAAGTTGGTTTGCTGATTGGCTTCATAGACCGCACAGGCATGGTTGCAGGTGGAGCCTTCGTACTCTTTCCGAAGGTCTGCATGGGCATCAATATGCAATACGGTAAGGTCATCAAAACATTCATTGAAGGCCCTAATGGTTCCTATGGAAATACTGTGTTCACCCCCAAAGATGGTCACAAACTTATTCCGAAGAATATATTCCTTCACCACCTTATGCACTTTATCCACTACGGCTTCAGGAGAACTGTTTTCGGTAATGGCATCGGCAAGATATACGCCCTTTTTATAGACTTCGGTTTGGGTTTCGATGTCATACAGCTCCATGTTTTCGGAAGCTTTCAAAAAGGCATCAGGGCCTTTATCGGCTCCTTTTTGCCATGTGCTGGTTCCATCATAGGGAACAGGGATCAATACAATGTTACTGGTTTCCAACCCCGCATATTTTTGCGGAATGCCGGCATAGGTTTTAGTTGTCATATCCTAAAATGTGGAGCATTTGCTCACTGGTTTGTTGTTCTGAAAATAATTGAGTGGTTATTTGACCTTCTGGGTCTTTTTGAATTAATATATGTTTCGGATTTGGGATAAGGCAGTGTTGTAATCCTCCAAATCCGCCAATGGTTTCTTGATAGGCCCCTGTATTGAAAAAGCCAATGTACAGTGGTTTTTCTTTTTTGTATTTGGGCAAATAAATGGCGTTTACGTGCTGTTCACTATTGTAATAATCATCACTATCGCAGGTAAGTCCGCCCAACAATACCCGCTCATATTCATCTTTCCATCTATTTACGGCCAACATAATAAATCGTCTGTTGATGGCCCATGTATCTGGCAGTGTGGTAATGAAAGAGGAATTAATCATATTCCATTTCTCACGGTCGTTTTGTTGTTTTTGGTACAATACTTCGTAAATGGCACCACCACTCTCCCCTACTGTAAAACTCCCAAACTCTGTGAATATGTGGGGCACGGGAACTTCAGCTTCCTGGCAGGCCAAATTAATTTGATTTACGATTTCATCAATCATGTATTCATAATCATATTCAAATGCCAGTGAATTTTTAATAGGAAATCCTCCCCCAATGTTCAAACTATCCAGGGTGGGGCACACTTTTTTAAGTCGGGTGTAGACCCGTAAACACTTCAACAATTCATTCCAGTAATAAGCATTATCACGAATACCTGTATTGATGAAAAAGTGTAGCATTTTGAGCTCTGCTTTTTCATGGTTTTTGATTTGCTCTTCGTAGAATGGCACAATGTTTTTGTAGCCAATCCCTAAACGCGAGGTATAAAACTCAAACTTCGGTTCTTCTTCCGAAGCAATACGTATCCCTATTTTAAAATCCCGGTCTATGGCATCATTTAGCAAATCCAATTCTTCATAGTTATCAATAATTGGAATACAGTTTTCGTGACCCGAATTAATGAGTTTTCCAATATTTTGGATGTACTGGTCACGTTTGAAACCGTTGCAAATCACAAAAGTATGATTCTGGATTTTTCCTTCCGATTTCAATTTTTCCACAATATTGATATCAAAAGCTGAAGAGGTCTCTATATGAATATCATTTTTTAGCGCTTCATTCAAGACATGCTTAAAATGCGAGCTTTTGGTACAATAGCTGTAATGATATTTGGCGTTGTACCCATGTCTTTCGAATGCATTCGCGAACCAAGCTTTGGAACGCTGAATGTTTTCCGAAATTTTTGGTAAATAGGTAAACTTTAATGGGGCACCATAAGTGGCCACCAAATCCATAAGATTCACTCCATGAAACTGGAGTTGATCCTCTTCCAAGGTAAATTCTTCCTGTGGAAAGTGATAGGTTTGATCTATGAGATCAATATACTTAATGTTCATGCTTGTTTTTTAGTTGAAACTTCTAAAATAAAGAGGTGTAAACAGAATATTTTTCGCAGAGAAAAGATAAAGGAAATTTATCAAATAATAAAAGGTAAAAGCGCCCAAACTTCGCGACGCAAAAATTGAGTAACCCCAAGGTTAAGGGAATCGGAAGCTAGCTTTAAATTTCGGTTACTTGCCTGGCAAGCTGTTTCTGAATATGACTTCCTAATCTTCAAAAACCCGAACGTAAAAACGCGTTTCAATGGTTCAGCTAAAAGTGGCGCAAATGTACACCAAAAATTGATTTGGAAAAGATTTTTATGATTTTTTTAAAATGAGGGATTTCTAATGCGCTATAGCATAGAAAACAACTGCACTTCCTGCTCTGTCAATAAGCGCCAACGGCCCCTGGGAAGGTCTTTTTTGGTAAGATGGGCCAGGGTAACACAATCTACTTTCACCACTTGATAGCCTAGGTGTTCAAAAATGTCTCGAATGATACTATTCCCCATATTCTTGATCTTTAGCCCCAACTCTTTTTTAGAGCGGTTATCCACAAAGCTAATCTCCTCTACCGTTACTTCCTTCCCTTCAATGGTTAAGCCTGCTTTAATCTTTTCAAAATGTTCTCCCTTAAAGTTCTTGTCTAATTCAATATGGAACAAACGGGGCATTCCTTTTTTGTGCAATTTATTCATTAACACATCATCATTGGTAAAAAGCAACAATCCGGTAGCGTTTCTTCCCAAACGCCCTACGGGTTTGACCTTTTGGGTAGGCGCCTTAGCGATAAGGTCCATGACGGTAATTCCTTTGGTTTCACTGGTGGTGGTAGCCACACTCTTGGGTTTATTTAAAAGTATGTAGGTGTTGGGTTCTGGATTGATACGTCTTCCATCAAAGCGCACATCATCATGCAATTGCACTTTATGGCCCATTTCATTCACGATTTTGCCGTTCACGGTCACCAAGCCCATGGCAATGTAGTTATCTGCCTCCCTTCGGGAACAGATCCCACTGTTGGAAATGTATTTATTAAGTCGAATCCCTTCCTTATCGGAAACTGCTTTTGTTACCTTCTTTTTAGGGGAAGGGGTGTGATCTACTTTCTTTCTAATTGGAGCATTTCCCCTGGCATGACTTCCCTTTTTTCCACCGCTTTGTGCCCTTCCGGAAGTACTCCCTTTCTTATCCTTATTGAATTTATTCCTGCTCATAAATAATTGACATACAAATTGAATGGGCAAAGATAGTGCAATTCCCTGCCGAAACTGTTAAGAATATACGAATTCTATAGAAACCGGCGCAATACAGACCCTATGTCTAATAAGACAATACTGAAAACCCCTATCACAATTCCCAAGCGAAGAATATTATGCAGCAACACATAGTGAAGTTTCTTTGCAGAAATCCACAGGAATAGCACAAAGACCACCAAAGCAATGACTGTGGCCAAAAAATAATACCGCATATAACCAATCTCAAAATAGGTAAGTAAGAAATAGATTGGCACCAGGGTTAAGAAAGCCAAAAGGGTAAGCATCACCTTTGAAAACTTTTCCCCGTAAACCACAGGAATAGTATGGTAATCCTGCGCCAGATCGCCCTTTATATTTTCAAGGTCTTTTACCAATTCCCTCATGGAAATCAGTAAAAAGAGAAAGGTTGCATGCACAAAAATCACTAAATCAAAATTGCGGTAATAGATGAACACCGCAAAGAAAGGAATGACCGCTAAAATAGCAGCCGTGATGTTTCCCACAAAAGGATATTTTTTCAGTTTATGGGAGTAAAACCACAATACAAAAATATAGATGGAAAAAAACAGCACCGCTTTAAAAGAAACATAGCTGGCCAAGACTACCGAGAGAAAATTCAATATGAAATAGGCAGAGAGTTTAGTGCGCTGACTTACCAACCGGTCCAGCATGGTTTTTCGGGGTCTATTGATTAAATCCTTTTCGCGGTCATAAAAATTATTGATGATATACCCCCCTGCAATCGCTGCAGCAGAAGCAAGGACCAACATAAAAAGATTGAGGTCCAGCACTACTTTCCGAATGGGCAGATGCGGAGCCAAAATGTAAATAGAGGTAAGATACTGTGCAATGATGATGATAAGGATATTGTATCCCCTTACCACAGAAAACAAGCTAAACAGTTTCCATATAAAATGTTTTTGTTTTCTGCTCAGCATCATGGAGCGCTACATTTTTGGGTTGTATACGAAGGTCTAGAAGTTATAGACCACTTCCAGCTTATGACCTTTCAAAGCTTTTTGTGCTTCTTCGAAATCTTGGGTAAAGCCCAACATATAACCGCCACCACCAGATCCGCAGAGTTTCAGGTAATACGCGTTGGTTTCAATCCCTTTTTTCCAAAGCGTATGAAACTCCTTCGGAATCATGGGCTTGAAATTGTCCAACACCACTTTGGAAAGATGCTTGATGTTTCCAAAAAGCGACTTTACATCTCCTTTTAGGAAGTCTTCCACACAGGCATCAGTGTGCTTTACAAATTGGTTTTTCACAATATTCCGAAACCCTTCCTGCTTCATCTTCTCCATGAAAATATGGACCATAGGCGCCGTTTCCCCAGTAATTCCGCTATCCAATAAAAACACTGCTCCTTTTCCTTCTCCCGTTTGGGAAGGAATACCTGCAGGTTCAATATTGTCTTTGGAATTGATCAAGATAGGAAGGCTTAGGTAACTATTTAAAGGGTCCAAACCAGAGGATTTTCCATGGAAAAAAGATTCCATCTCCCCGAAGATCGCTTTCAGTGTTAATAATTTATCACGGGTTAGGTTTTCCAGAACCGTGATCTTATCAGTAGCATATTTATCATAAATAGCGGCTACCAATGCCCCACTACTACCAACGCCATAGCCTTGCGGAATACTGGAATCAAAATACAAGCCTTTGGCAATGTCTTCATTCAATCGTTCCAAATCGAAGGTCACCAATTTTGGATTCTTTGCGTGTAATTTCTGTAGGTATTCAGAAAATCGCTTTAAAGTTGCATTGGATTTGTGGGTATGTACTGTATGATGCTCATCAATCTTAAGGGCACCATTGTAAAAATTGTAAGGGATGGAAAGCCCTTTGGAATCCTTAATGATTCCATACTCTCCAAAGAGTAGGATTTTTGAGTAGAAAAGGGGTCCGTGCATAGGGTACACAATTTACGGGTAAATATAAAACAAAAATAAGGCTTCCAGGAATTTAGAAGTATAAATATTTATTAAAACACGCTATTTTCAGCCTTCTATCTTTCAGACTTTTATGAATTTAAGGGTGGAAGAGAGTGCTTTTCCAGAAAAGTATTTTATATCTTTAGGAATCATAAAGATTTAAAACAACCACACTTATATGCATTGCTTTGTGGTTAAAACCAGTATCATTATGGCGGGGAGACTTTTATTAGCACTACTCTTATTTTTGGGCGTACAGCAACAATGTAAGTCCCAAGATTTCACTTGGACAGGTAATGGAGATGGAACGCTGTGGTCAGACCCTTCAAATTGGGATACTGGTTCCGTACCTTTAACAAACGGAAATGCAACTGGAAATATCCATATACCAAGTCCATATGAAGTTGTTATTGACAATCAGGTCTACTTTGAAAGCGGGACGATTTCAGGTGACGGTAAAATCCTCAATATTGGCAACTTTCATTTTATCAATGCCAGTGAAAGCAATAATACTAAAATCATTTCGGGAATAGATTTTGACAATAATGGCACTGTCTACACCTACAAAGCAAATGGAATTTCCAATAATGATCCAGTGGTATTAAATGATGGTTTCCATATGACTTCTAATGGCTTTATGTACATTGAAAATGTTGGCTTTACCACTACTTCCCCTTCCAATCCTGGGTATATTGAATTTAATGGTGATTTCTCAAAATCTGGATTTGATAATACCATAATTGACGCTGAAATAAAGTTACTTGGTTCTGATTTTGAAGTAACTGAAGGCACGCTAATCATAGAGTCCAAATATGGTAACATTATTATAGCTCCCATCTTTATTGTTGCTCCAAATTGTAGCTTGATTTTAAGTGGAAATAATGCATTCAACTCAATTGCTAGCAGTATCTCGGGGAATATTGAGGGGTACTTTGAAATAAAAAGCAATCAAGGGCTTAACCCATCCATTACAACCTCGCAAATTTGGGAAATGAATGGAATAATAACTTTTGGGAATGTCTCCTTCGGTGGAGGAGGAACGCTTGCGAACAGATCACATATTGAAGTAAAAGAAAATGCTACCGTAGAATTTCAATTTGGAAGACTTTCAAATCAAAGGCACTTGGAATTGAAAAATAATTCATCCATTCTTCTCGACAATACTGCCGACTTATTTAATACTCAAGACGCAGAAATAATAATAAATAACAATACCATTATGGGTACCAACCAGCAGCGTTTCGAAAATTTTGGACTTATCTCACTGAATGAAAATTCAACAAACCAACTTGAAAACATCCACTTTATAAACACAGGAGAAATAAATTTAGAAAATGGTGATTTTATATTGGATGATGACTCCATTTTTGAAAACCAGGTTATTCCTGATATTATTCCAATAATAGGAGAAGTTAGAGGATATGGAAATTTCGTATTCCCGAATTTTCAAACATCACAAGTAGTCAATAATGCTACTTTTTCTCCAAGTCCAGATATTTCAACCCTCAATACCCGAAATTTCAGTCAGTCTGAACTTGGTTTCCTTAAAATTGATATCAATTCCCTTACTGAATATGACATTATTTACAACCAAGGATTAGCTAATTTTGAAGGAGGCCTTGAGATTCAACTTAATTATGCTCCTACAATTGGTGATGAATTTGAAGTTTTTCAATCCAACACCCTTTTATCAAATTGTAACCCTGCATCTTCAGTAACCACCACCTATAATTCTTTAGAGTATATATTTGATGTCATTTGCATGTCAGACACAGTTATTCTCAAACTGGTTACTATTCTCAATATAAAAGAACTAAACAATCCGTTTGTAGATTTTCACATGATTCCCAATCCAGCAAAAGAAAATATCACTTTTACAATTTCAGGAACTAAAGCAACACAATATCCAGACTTAAAAATTGAAATCCACTCCATTCTTGGCCAGAAAATCATAGAAATTCCTATATCAGAAAACACTACTAAACTAAATGTTTCAGATTATCAAAGCGGAGTCTACCTAATAAATCTAGTTTCAGAAAACGAGACCTTGAGCAGCAAAAAATTGAGTATAGAATAATTATATTTTAATGATACCCAACCCAACTACATCTTCAATAAACTCCCCATTTTTACAAAATTGGGCAAGTTCTGTATGAATGAATTTCAAAACGACCTCCTTTTCACTTTCAGGATACAACACATGCACATTGGCCCCAGCATCCAAAGTAAAACATATAGGGGTTTGGGTTTCCCTTCGGAAGGCCCAAATACGGTTGATGATTTCCAGCGTATTGGGCTTCATTAAGATAAAATACGGCATCGAGGTAAGCATCATGGCATGTAGTGACAGCGCCTCACTTTCCACAAGTTCCATAAATGCCGAAAGATCCCCTTTTTCAAAGATGGGAATCAACTTCTCAAGATTCTCATTGGCCTGTTGAAACCGTTGGTGGGCAAAGGGATGGTTATGCATCAAATTATGACCCACAGTGCTACTTACTTGCTTCTCCCCTTTGTCTACCAACAAAATGGTATCCTGAAAATTATCAAATACCGGATGCACCGTATACGGATAGGGTACTCCAAACAAGTCACTACTGCCTTCCAAATTGGGGTGCGCCCCCCAGACTACCAACGGACCTTCAATACTGCGTGCAGCACTCCCAGAGCCCAAACGGGCCAGAAAGGAGGCTTTCTGCTTGTAATATTCGGGCGTCATGGTCTTACTCAATAACTCATTTTCCAACTCCACCAAACACATGGCCAAGGCAGCCATCCCACTGGCGGAAGAAGCAATGCCACTGCTATGCGGAAAACTATTGGTGGTATGGATGGTAAAGGCATAGCGCTCAACAAAAGGCACATAGGATTTAATTCGCTCAAAAAAGGTTTCAATCTTCGGAAGGAAAGTTGGGGTTTCCACCCCATCCAAAAATACCTTCACATGAAATCCAGCACCCCGCTTCATTTGGTACTCTAAAGTGGTTTGGGTATAGCAATTACTCAAGGTAAAACTTACCGAAGCATTTTTAGGCAACTGTTCGCCATGCTTACCCCAATACTTTACCAAGGCAATATTACTGGGGGCCTGAAAGCTCACCGAACCTTCTTCGTGATAGAATTTATATGGGTTAGGAAGAAACTCTTTAGGGGTCATCTTTTACAATTATCAGGGTAAAGATAATTAATTTGAGGTCGATGAAAACTGTAGATCGACGATAATGTTTCAAACATGAAAATTAATTTTATAACTTTGAGAAAGACCCACTGGCCATGAAGAAATTCATTTGGATAACCCTAGCATTTGCTTTTACCCATACCCTTTTTGCGCAAAAGCTTTCCAAAAAAGATAGCTTAAGAAACTATATCGCTACTGTTAAAGAGGATACACTAAAGGCATTGGAATACATCGACCTAGGCAATATGATGGAAGAGCAAGATTTCTTTAATGCAAATTTTAAATAAATTAATCTATGATCTATCGTACTACATTCTTCATATGTAACTTCCTTCTTCTTTTGACGCTTTCAAGTGCTGCCAATGCGCAATCTACAAAGGAGAAAGTAGTTTCTGCTTTGGACCAATTTATGGTGACCGAAAACCCAGAGGAGGGTTTAAAACAATTGCATATTGTAAAGAAAATGGTTGAGGAAACTAGTGATTCTTTACAAAGTCACTATTACCTCAATCTGGGTATTGCTTACGGACAGCTAAATCAGGCGGATTCTTCGTTTTGGGCGCTAGAGAAAGCCGAAAAAATAGCGCTTAAGACCAAATCAGATTATGTGCTTTCGATGGTAAACAATACCCGAGGATTAGTTTATATGGGCAAAGCAGATTATGAAGCTTCTGTGGCGGCATATCAAGAAGTGATGAAAATAGCAGAAGGACAAGATGACGCAAAGCTGTATGATGTTTTAAGTAAAACCTACGGAAATCTTGGTGGGGTGTATTACCAACTTGGGCAAATAGATAAAGCTTTGGAAACCACTAAGAAATGCTTGGCACTTTCTGAAAGAATACAAGATACTACAGATATTGCCTTAAATCATTTACGACTAGCAATGGTATATAGCGAAATGGATGAATTGGATAATGGAATTATCCACTTGAATAAGGCAAGTGGTTTTTTTAGAAATCTAAATAACACAGCCATGTTAGTACATGCCCAGAATAATTTGGGAAAAATATACCGAAAGAAAAATCAACTTGAACAGGCTTTTGAACATTACCAAACGGCCTATGATTATGCAAAGACATTAGGAGCACAAGAAGAGTATCTTTCTACTTTATTGTCTATGGCTGGCATAAAATTAGAGCAAAATGAATGGGGTTCTGCAGAAGCATATGCCATGGAAGCAATGGAGTTATCCAAAGAAAGCGGTTTTGCAAACAGCGAACAAAACGCTTATGATTTGTTGTATAAAATTAATTTGGCTAGAAACAAGCCTTCCAAAGCCCTGTTTTATCGAAATGCCTATGTGAAATTAAAAGATTCTTTAAATAATGTAGAGGTAAAGGAACGTGTTGCAGCACTGGAAACTCAATTTGAAACCGCTAAAAAGGAGCAGGAAATTCAGCAGCTTACATATGAAAGTCGGCTAAAGGATGCAAACTTATCAAAGGCCCGAAGTGGAATGATTGCCTTGATCATTGGAGCGGTTACCACAATTGCCATGTTGCTTATTTTCTTTATTTCGAAACGAAAAAAGGATAAAGCAGAACGAATTGCGCAAGCGTTACAAGTGGAAGCTTTGCAAAAACGATTCATGGAACTGCATAGCAGTCCAGCAGAGCTTTCTGTAAACCTGAATATGAAAGAACTTAATGATAAGCTGGAAGACCACCTTACCGAAAGAGAGTTTGAAACCATTAAGCTTTGTATTGCGGGAAAAACCAATACCGAAATTGCTTCAAAAATTCATGTTTCAGTTAGTACAGTGAAATTTCACCTTCGGAATGCGTATAGTAAATTGGGTGTAAGTAATAGAAAAGAGGCTTTTCGGTTTATGTTAAAATCTATCTAGTTGCCATACTAAATCTTCAATTGAAACTATATCCAAAGTCAGTCAAACCAGACTAAAAATTCAATATAGCCTGATAAGTAGGTTTATATATTAAACATCTTTGTAAACTATTAAAATACTAAATATCAGATTTTTATAACTTAATTTTTAAAAACTAACCCATAGGGTTAGGTGTGGATATTATAAATATGTGCAGATTTAGAGGGTAAAAAGATAAACCTCTTTAGGAATTACAACCATGAGATCTAGCCGCCTGTTTCTGTTTTTTATTTATGTTTTTAGTACAAAACTATTTTGTCAAGTAGGGATTAACACAACCAACCCAAATGCCACCTTAGATATTACTGCAACCAACATGACCACGCCTACTTCGGAAGACGGGATCCTCATCCCCAGGGTGAATGAGTTCCCTGCTTCCAACCCAACTGCCCTCCAAGATGGAATGCTCCTTTTCGCTACCGGAAATGGAACTCCAGCTAAGGGATTCTATTATTGGGACAATACAGGAACTTCCTGGATGCCTGTTACGACAGCAGAAGACGCCGATTGGTATGTAGAGTCTACTACAACCATTCCTACCAGTACGAACGATGATATCTATCATTTAGGAAATATTGCTCTGGGAAAAAATGTAGCAGACTATTTGTTGGATGCAGCGTCTATGGGTACTAGGGTTGGAAATTTCGTCCAAACGGGAAGTTTAACCGCAGATTCTGATGTGCTTTTCTTGGAATCCACAGTTGCTAGCACCCAAGAAAAGTTAGGGCTTCGTATAGATTTAAATACCACGGGGTCTGGGAGTCAATCAGGAATCTACAATACCCTTACAACCAATACCGGTTCTGGGGCCCACAATGGGATTTATCAAAGGATTACAGGTGCCGGTGGAACAGGAATTACAGGTATGTACAATGCGTTGGCCAATTCTGGGAATGCTGTTCAATATGGAATCTATAATTTTAATAATGGAAATGGGACTGGGGATCATTATGGTGTTGTGAATAATATGGTAGCACGTGGTTCTGGTGATATTATTGGAACTGAAAACAGGGTGTTCAATGATGGGAATGGAGATTTCTATGGCACCCGAAATGAACTCTCTGGACCTGGCACAGGGAATCGGTTTGCAACATATAATTTTATGGATGGCACCAGTAATGCATTACTCTACGGAAACTATTCCTTGATTGAAAACTCTGGAGATGGGAATCATTTTGGGGTTCGCAATGAGTTGACAGGCACTGGAACGGGTGACCATTATGGATCTTATAATTCTTTATCGGGAACTGGAACAGGTTTAATGTATGGCAGCTACAATGAGGTTAGTGTAACAAGCACTAACTTACTTTATGGAACTTATAATTTGCTAACTGGTAATGGAAATGGAATACAGGTGGGTTCCAGAAATAATCTCTCGGGAACTGGAACTGGTGGAAAAGCAGGAGTACAAAGCATCATAACTGGAAACGGAAGTGGAGGAAAGGTTGGGGTTTCAAATTTAATAGAAGGAGGTAGTGGGAATCATTTAGGATTAAATACTGTTCTGGCAGGAACAGAGGGTGGAACCCGAAAAGGCGTATTTACACAAATCACCAATACGGGAGGGGGGTTGTTGTATGGGGTTCACAACCAATTAAATGCATCAATTTTGAATACAACCAACAAATATGGTTTGTATAACGAAATTATGAACGCAAGTGAAGGGACCGGTGTATACAATGCTATTTCAAATACTGGGTTATTACAAGGTGTTTATAATGAATTATCTGGAGGGGAAAATATGTATGGCATGAACTCTACGCTAACACATGTTGGGGATGGAACTGTGTATGGGGTGAAATCCTCAATTTCAGTAAACAATACCAATGATTATGTATATGGAAACTATACCGAAATTACAGGTAGTATAAATGCTGGATCACCTTCTGCAAGTAGGGTATATGGAGATTATATTTCCTTGAATGTAAGTTCTTCGATTCATGATCAATACGGACAGTATATTAATTTAAATCCCTTTATCAGTTCAGGAAATGTCTATGGATTGTATGTTGAAATGGATGGTGGTGCAAATAACTATTATGGCATCTATTCTGATGCGAATAATGCAGGTTATTCTGGCTATTTCACCGGTGGAGAAATGTATATTGGACATACCGCACGAGTTACAGGAGCTCTGTATGTAGGAAATTCAGTTACGGATTCGCATCAATTTTTATCAGGAAATTTATACATGGATTATAGTAATAACGGAAACGGTAGTATTGTTTTTTCAAATGTCTCAGATAATTTAATCACAATGTTTACCTCTGGGGCTAGTAACCCGCAAAAAATGATTCTTTCTCATTCTTCTACCTACCCAAACTGGGGACTGGCCTACGCCGATGTAGACGATGCCTTTATTTTTGAAGCAGGAGGAACCGATAAAGTAGAAATCGATCTTACCGGAAGTCCTATTCTCACTGTGCATGGGGTGACCCAAAGCGAGGAGATTTCCGTAGGAATAGCGGTACCTACCCATGATGTCACGATTAAACAGTCTGGTTCTACGGAAGGAAGCGCAGGTGGCTTGGGACTTATAAGTCCGTTTAGTACAGACCACTGGAAAGTGTATCATAGTGGTTCTCATCTCTCTTTTGCTGAAAATGGAGTGCGCCGTGCCTACGTGCAGGCAGGTACTGGAAACTATATGGTTACTTCAGACCGTAGGCTTAAGAAAAATATAGAAACCTTAACACCTGTATTGGATAAAATAGCTTTGTTACAAGCGTATTCCTATCACTATAAAAGTCAGGAGACATCTCAAAACAAGGTCATTGGATTTATGGCACAGGAAGTTCAGGAAATTTTCCCGGAAGCGGTAACCGAAAACGAAGAAGGGTTCCTAAGTATCAACTACGATCTCTTTGGCGTATTGGCCATTAAATCCCTTCAGGAACAACAAGAAGAAATTGATTTGTTGAAGAAACAACTACAACAGATTGATTCCTTGCAGGAACGTATCATTGCAATAGAACAACTTCTTGTCAAGAAATAACAATATAATCACTATAAAGAATACAAGTACTTGTTAGTCTTAAATAGCAAAGTCACCTTTTCAGATGGCTTTACTTATCTAAATTTACGGTAATCTTTATTTTCTATGAATTTTCCTCACCCAGGTAGTTCCGTTCTTTTCAAAAACCATAAGGTAAAGTCCGCTTTGATAAGTTGAAAAGTCTAAAGATGAAGTTCCGTTTTTTACCATCAACTGTTCCAGTTTCCGCCCTTGAAGATCATAGATTTTGCAAGATAGCTCATCTACAAAATTATTTTCTAGATATACAGCTCCATCTGTAATGGTTGGAAACACTTTTAGTCTACTATGGATTTCAACTTCGTTAGTGGAGAGCGTGCCCTCTGCTTCAGCTGGATTACCTAGTAAATACAACGCATTGTTACCATTATTTCCGTTTTTTGTAAACTCATATACCCTAATGGCATATTGCTTACTGGGATCCAAATTGGTTACCGTTGTTTGGTTTCCATTGCCATTGTAGACAACAAATGTGTCATCTCCTAGGTTTTCTCCACTTCCGAAGGAAGCATTCCCAGAATAATCTACCCCATCAATTGGATAAGCACTAAAAGGATAAGTATCTGTATTGTTTGTAATATCTTTCATGACCACTACTCTGGAGGTTCCATTACCGTTTACCCAAGATACGTCCATGGTACTTGTTCCATCTCCAGCAATGCTTAAATTTTTTGCATTAACCGTAGGTGCTTCAAACAAATCAAAGTCTGGAAAGTTAGCTGTACTAGCTATGCAATTCCAGCCCATGTTGTCAAGAGCAGTCCAAAAAGCCGTCGCAGTACCATCTACCACTCTTTTATTTAACACTATTGCCCAAGTATATCCACCACTTGATCTTACCCATATACTTGCAGTACCATCAACAGCACCTGTATGCCACCAATTATTGGCTCCGTTTACAGACCACCCTTTGGCATAATTTGCATTGTTGGCAGAAGGAGTAACCATGTTAGCAATAGTTGAAGAAGATAAAATGTCTGGTTTGGTGGCAAATCCATCTACGGCAACCAATAGTCTAACCATATCCCTTGCAGAAGCAATCCACCCTCCGTGGCCATCCATGGCATTTACAGAAAATCCGCCATATTCCCAAGGAACTGTATTTCCACTTCCGTATAAATCCAATGAAGTAAATCCATTCCCCACATATTCACCTTCCCGTTCTTTTTTATCTGTTATCAAGTTCTCCCCAATATACATATCGTAGATTCCCAGTGGGTGCAATATTGATTGTTGCATCCAATTTTCATAGGACATACCAGATACTTCTTCTATAATTTCACTTAACACCAAGAAGCCCATATTGGAATAATTGTAGGAAGTGCCAGGTGAAAAATTTAAGTTTTTTTCAAGTAAGTAATTGATTAAAAATTCCTCTTTCACAGGATTCGATTCTCCTTGTGATTGGGTAATATGCAAAGGAGCAATTATAGGATCGCAGCCACCAAAAAACCAAGGATATGGATTTGTGGGGTTGGGAAAACAATTAACATCTCTATTCCATCCTGCAGAATGCTCTAGCAAATGTTGAACCGTAATGTCATACACTTCACTATCCACAATCGTTGAATTAGAAAAATACCAATGATTTTCCAGCAATCCACCAACTCCAAAAACCTTATCGTTGAGGGAAATAGCCCCGTCTTCTACCATCTTCATAATTCCAATGGCAGTAATGGGTTTTGAAACACTCGCAATCCTAAACATATGATAAGGATAGGTTGGTTCTGTGGAAGCGATGTTGGCATTTCCAAAAGACCGCATGTATTTCAATTCTCCATCTTTTGCAAGCGCAATACTTACGCTAGGAATATTATGGGTAGCCATAAAGGTCTGAATCTGTGAATCACAGGAAGTCATTTCCGAAACAGGAATTCCCGTTTGTCCACTTACCGTTATATGTAATAACACAATTGTAAAAAAAAGTACCGTTGTCTTCATAAGAAATTTTTAGATGGTTATTTCATATACATCGAGACCTATTTGAAATGTCATCAAAAAATTAGTGATGACATTTTAAAAACAATTCGATATATATAACAGAACCGAATATTAATTGAATTTTACTATCTTCCCTATCTACATTTAGATGGGGCAATGACAGAATTCAAAAACCAGCTTCAACTTGTTTCGGCGATTGAATCAAACAATGAAGCTGTGCTAAAAAAATTATACCAAGGCAACTACCCAAGGGTAGAAGCTTATATCTTAAAAAACAGTGGAACCATGCCCCAAGCAAAGGACATCTACCAAGAAGCATTTTTAGCCGTATGGCAAAATATTAAAAAAGGAGCCTTCCAGCCACAAAATGAAAGTGCACTTCAAGGATATCTTTTTCAAATAGCGAAGAATAAGTGGACAGATTTCCTTAGATCTGCTTCTTTTAAAAAGACAGTACATACAGATGACTTTTTTAGCCTAACGGAAGAAACAAGCGGTATTGAAGAAGCTACAACTAAAGAAGCCCAATTACAGCAGGCCATGAAAGCATTTACCAAATTGGGAAAAGAATGCAAACAGTTACTTTCGGCATTTTACTTTCAACATCAATCGTTACGTGAAATCGCCGAAACCTTCAAGATTGGGGAAGCTTCGGCCCGCAACAAAAAATACCGTTGTATGCAGCAACTGAAAGAATGGGCAAATCAAGAACAATAAATGAAAGAGCCGCAACACATATCACCTGAACTCCTAGAGAAAGTAGAACAATACTCCCAAGGCAAACTACCTGCTTTGGAACGACAGGAATTTGAATCGCAAATGGAAAAGGACCTTGGATTGGCCCAACAAGTTAGGGACATTCAAACCTTACTCCTAGGGATCGAATCAGCTACACTAAAAGAAAAAATGGAAGAATTCCACCAAAGTATGGCATCCCGAACAGTGCCTGCTAGACAATTGTCCAACAGACCTTCCAAAAAATATATTTGGATTGGAATAGCGGCCTCGGTCCTTATCACCATCGGATTATTTTGGGCAACACAGCAGAAACCCTTAAACGAAGCTTTATACCAAACCTACTTTCAACCAGATCCCGGGCTGCCTACCACGATGAGCACCACCAACCAATATGATTTTTACGAAGGCATGGTGAGCTACAAACAAGGACAATATCAAGAAGCCATTACTGCTTGGGAATCGCTTTGGAAAGAACATCCTTCCAATGATACCCTCCAATATTTTTTGGGGTCTGCCTATCTCGCTACAGACCAATATACCCAAGCACTTCCGTTTTTAACGGAAGTTTCCAAAAACCAAGAAAGTTATTTTAAGGAAGAGGCTAATTATTACCGCGGATTGATTTTTCTGAAGCAAAATCAATGGCAAAAAACCATGGAAATTTTGGAAGAACATCCTTCTAAGAAAGGGCAAGCTTTACTTAAAGAGCTAAAAGATGCGTATGAAAATCCATAAGAAATTATTCATAGGCCTTATATTGGCAATTTTATATGGAAACATAGGGTCTTCCCAAACCAATGATACCTTACAAGGAATACCTAAACTAAGGCAACTCATCAAACAAAAAAAAGTTTCCGAAGCAAAATCTGAATTAAACCAGCAAATAGATCAATTAAAAAAACAGGAGCATTGGGACAGCCTAGCGCGTTATGTAGAGTTTGTTGGAAGTTACGCCCTATCTCAAAATAATTGGGAAATAGCCCTTCAAAAAACCACGCTCTTCGTAGAAGAATTAGCGGCACTTAACCTCCCAGATGTTTCCAAATATGCCTACAAGGAACTGGCTTGGGTGCAAGATGAGGCCGGTAGGCCAGACCTTAGCCTGAAGTCTTTGGAGATCGCTTTGGAAGCAGCCAAAAAAGGAGACCCTAACAAACCCCCAAAAGAAGAAGACATGGTCTATAATATGGGGTATTATGCATCTGCCAAGGGAGACTACCTGCTCGCTAAAAAGATGTATAAAAAAAGTTTGGATTACTATAAAAAAGAGGGTGCACCAGATTATGTATCCTATCAACAAGTATACAATGCGCTGGGTGGCATCATGTGGATGGAAGGAAAAATGGACAGCTGTAATTACTATTTTCAACAATCCCTGGAAGCACTAAAAAAAACAGAAGACAACCCTGCCAATAGATACTACAGACCCGGATTGGTTAGAATGAACATGGCTGTAGTTTCCAATATGCTGGGAAGAAATGATGAAGCGATTTCCTTTTCCGAAGAAGCCATTAACAACTATAATCAATTTATCAAACATTCCGTAGATGAGCAAAAAATAAATGAAGCCAAAGCCAGTAAGGCAATAGCTATGGAAAACTTGGCGGTATTCTATAACACCATTGGGGAATTTACCAAAGCAGAGCGGTTGATTGACTATACCTACCAACAAAAATTAAAAGACAAAAGCAATAATGATCCCAGTGTCATCATCTCCAAAATACTACTAACCCAGGCCAAACTCAATACCAGGGATATGGAAGGAGCGCAAAAGCTTATAGAGGAAGTGTTACAGCAACTGGAAAATCATCCAGGTTTTGATTCCTATTGGAGGGGAACGGCTTATGCCGCTCAAGCAAAAATTCATGAGTTTTTTAACAAGCCCAAGGAAGCGGAAA
Source organism: uncultured Alteromonas sp. (assembly GCA_964495885.1). Taxonomy (GTDB): domain Bacteria; phylum Bacteroidota; class Bacteroidia; order Flavobacteriales; family Flavobacteriaceae; genus PALG01. Next base: position 72,964 of record CAZBWO010000015.1, read on the forward strand.
TACACTATGGTCTTTCTGAAGCGTCCTACCAAAAAGCTCTTGGAGGAGGGTTCAACAATGATATTATTTCAAACTTTCGGGATATGGCCCTTTTCTATGCCAAAAACAACCGTCCCGATAAAGCCATCCAAATTGCGCAAAATATTTATAAGGAATCCCAAAAAGAAGAGCTAAAAGGGAGCCCCGTAGAATGGAGTTATAAACTTACCCTAGCAGAGACGTATTTCTTACTCAACGACTTCAAAAATGCTGAAAAAATAAGCAAGGAAATCTTAGATCTATATCCTGAAATTAATTTGGAAAAGGCCACGAACACCGATGCAATAGTTGCTACCCTTAGCATGCCGCAAGCCATTATGCTGCATACCAAATCTACACTGGCACAAGACCCTCAACCCACTAATAAAACATTAGACATCGCCTTAGCACAATTACAAAAAGCATTGCAAATCCTTGAATTCCGGAATAGTTTTATCAAAAACTACGAAGACACACAACAACTCATTGCGCAAAACCAAGACATCATTGAACTGGCAAAATCTATCAATAGCAAACTCTACCAACGTACCCAAAAAGAACGCTATTTAGACGCCATAATCAACCTGCACGAGTCCAGTGTTTACAACCGAATTAGGGCACGGTTAAACCTTCGGAAAAACATTCAGTTTTCAAATATGCCCAAAGAAATCCTAGTTCAAGAAAACAAACTAAGGGAAGCACTAAGCAAATCATTGGAACAAAACGATGCACAAAGCTTTCAAAAGTTTATGGATTTAAATAACGAATGGGATATATTTCTTCAAAAACTAAAAAAGGACTACCCCAACTATTTCCAAATGCGATACGCATCGCTCCTATCTCAACCTATTTCCTATTTCGAAAACCTTCCGGAGAATACCACCTGGATACGATACCTTTTTATTGAAAAAGAACTCTACGCGATCATAATAAATGAGGAAGGTAAAAAACTAATCCCATTACCAACCAAAGAGCTTTCCAATACTTTAGAACAACTTCGGCAAGAACAATTTGATGTTTTAGAAATTAGTGCGTCGCTAACAAAACTGTATGATCTGCTCTGGAAACCTTTAGAGGCATCTCTCAATACAGAGAAAATAGTCATTTTCCCAGATGGTCCCCTCTATAACCTAAGTTTCGAAATGCTTACTTCCCAACCTATTGAAAACTTTGAAGATTTCAATCAATACAGTCTTTTAAACAAGTATACCTTTTCGTATAATTTCAGTCTGTTTCTCACCCAAACTGCTCCAGAACCTGCTTTTTTTAATAAAAATTTTATAGGATTTGCTCCTTCATTTACTTCGGAAATGAAAGAACGGTACCGTATGACGATTGTAGATTCTTCTGCCACCGACAAAACCTACCTTACACTGCTTCCGCAGCCTTTCAGTAAAGAACTTATTGAAAACTTTGAAAAATCCTTTAATGGAAAAGCCTTTTACAATGAAAAAGCTTCCAAACAGGTTTTTCTAAACAACGCCAAGGAATACAAAATCATCCATATTGGTACTCACGCCGAATCCAATAACGTAAACCCAGAGCTCTCCCGATTGGTTTTTGCGAAGCAACTGGATAGTACCAGCTCCCAAGACAATTACCTCTATACCTACGAAATCTACAACTATGATTTAAGTGCAGACTTAGCCGTACTTACGGCCTGCGAAACAGGAAAACCTGGTTACCAACCTGGGGAAGGAATGATCTCCCTCGCACATGCATTTACCTACGCAGGTAGTGAAAGTATCTTAACTAGCCTTTGGGAAATTGATGAAAAATCAAGTGCCGAAATCGTTGGCTATTTCTACAAACACCTTCAAGAAGGACTCCCAAAAGATGAGGCACTTAAAAAAGCAAAACAAACCTATTTGTCACAAGCGCAAGGCAGGAGCCTCGCTCCACAATATTGGGCAGGACTGGTACTCATGGGAGACACGACTGCCATTCCAATCTCAAGCTCCCCTTCCTATCTTTGGTGGGTGGGCATCGCACTCATTGCATTGCTTCTTTGGTTTTTTCTTCGGAAACGTTTCTAGTTTTTTTGATGACATTTTACAGTTGCTTCGATGTACTACTGAAGTGACCCCCCAATCCACTTAACTTTTTTTACCCGAAACAAAGAACATGACATTCCTACTTGTGCTTTTAAAAAAATAGAAGTATGAAGAATATAACCTATGTCATATTGCTTGTTTACTATGTTAGTTTTGCTCAAGTAGGAATCAATACCACCACTCCAAGGGGCGCCTTGGAAATCTCATCTGCTTCCAATGGGGGTGTAGTAGTACCACAATATGCTTTAACGGCTTCCAATGACATTACTACCGTTTCAAATCCGCAAGGAGGCAGCCTTGCAGAAGGGACCTTAATTTACAATACAGCCACCGTTACTGGCTTAAATAATATTACTCCCGGATTTCTTTATTGGAATGGTGCAAGATGGACAGCCATAAATGGGGGCAAAGACCGCACACAAATAATGCTGCGAAGATTAACCAATTCAACCATTGTGACTTCTGGTAGTTTTAATTTCCCTCAAGAAGTGTTCAATAACATCACCGGAACATCTTACGCTAGCAATACCATTACTCTCCCAACTGGTATATATAGCATAGAATCTAATCTCATGACGGCAGACCAGTATGTGATTTCTTGGGATGTGCTATTAGATGGAGTGACCATTGACGGGGTAGGCGGAAGTACCAGTAATTATAATTATAGCTCCAATATCGGTTATTCCCCTCTAGTGAGTGTTTTTGAAATTACCGCTGCCACGGGAGACCTTACTTTTGAAGTGACCTCTTATGAACGTGCGAGCCCTGCTGTAAATCCAACTATTATTCCGAGTAGATGTTTTGTGAAAATTGAAAAAATAAATTAAAAACGTTTGATGACATTTTACGGTTGCTCCGATGTACGATTGAAGTGACCCCCAATCCGCTTCCTTTTTTTGCCCAAAATCAAGAATATGACTTTCCTACTTGTGCTTCTAAATGAAGTAATATGAAAAAACCTTTTTATATCCTGCTGCTTATTTCCTACAGTAGTATAGCACAAGTAGGTATTGGGACGACAACCCCACAGGCAATTCTGGATGTGCAAAGCAGCAACCCCGCCAATCCTTCAAGTACAGATGGGATATTAATTCCTAGGGTTTCAGATTTTCCCGCTACTGCCCCCGGGGCAAACCAAAATGGAATGCTCATTTTTCTAGATACTCAAGTAGGTATTAATAAACCTAACTTCTATTACTGGGATCATCCCAATAGCAAATGGGAAGAAATTGGCAATACGCTTGATGAAGCCTATGACCAAGATGGTGCTGGAGTTGGTAAAACCATTACGGCAGATAGTGGCGGCGTCTTAATACAAGGGACAGATGGTCTGCAGGTAACAGGAACCCACGGAAGTGGTGCTACACTCTCCCTAAGCGGTGCGGGTACCAAAATGTTCTTCTATCCCAGAAAATCAGCTTTTCGGGCGGGAGGAGTCTCTGGAAACCAATGGGACGATAGCAATATCGGGGATTATTCTACTGCCTTTGGGTACAATACCATCGCAAGTGGTGTATATTCCTTTGCTTCAGGATACCAAAGTACGGCTAGTGGGGAGAATAGTGTTGCAATCTCCAATGCCACAGCAACCGGTTTAAATGCAGTAGCCATTGGAGATAATTCCAATGCATTGGCAGACAATACAGTCGCTATCAAAGGAGATGCCACCGTAGATAATGCCATAGCCATTGGAGGAACAGCCTCTGGAACCAATAGCATCGCAATTGGAGGAATTGCAACAGAAGATAATACGATTGCCTTGTTAGGAGGAAGTGCATTGGGTGAAAATTCATTTGCCTTTGCAGGAACAGCCGAAGCAGACAATTCATTCTCTTTTGGAGGAACAGCCGAAGCAGAATATAGTATTTCATTTTTGGGTGGAGAAGCAAAATCCTATGGAGAAATCGCCATGGGTAGCTATGGACAAAGCTATACGCCCAGTTCAACAAACAGTTTTGTAGGAACCGACAGACTTTTTAGTTTGGCAAATGGATACAATGATTTCCCAAGTGGTTATGTATATTCAAATGCAATGATCATTTTAAAAAATGGCAACGTAGGGTTTTCAATAGATGATCCAGAGGTCAACCTTCATATTGGTGGGGCCTTTGCACTAGAGCAAGGACAGTATACAAGTGTTACCACAGACAACCAAACCATTACCATAGGTGATTCTTCCCATGTCTTGCTTACTTCAAACAACACTACCCCAACAAACCGTACCATCACCCTTACAGATGGCATGACACCTGGCCAATTGCTAATTATCGTTATGGGAGGGCTTTCATATCGAGGGGTAGAACTGGAAGACGGGACAGCCAATGTGAATCTTCAGCAGACCCGGGAATTATATGGAGGGGATACCCTTACCCTTATCTGGAATGGCACCACATGGTTAGAAACAAATTATTCAGATAATTAGAATGAAAAATCTATCGCTGCTCATAGCATGCTTGTTTGTAGGCCTTGCACATGCACAAACGATTGGAATTAACACTAGTGCTCCAAAAGCATTATTAGATATTCCTGCTTCAAACACTCTATTTCCAGCTGCAGAGGACGGACTCTTGCCTGTTCGGGTGGCTACTTTCCCGCTCGCCAATCCAACGTCAAACCAAAATGGATTATGGACCTATCATACCGCTAATAGACAGAATTATTGGTGGGATATATCTGCCACGACATTCGAATCTTTTCGCAATACACTAGACCAAGCTTATGATAATAACGGCTTCGGACAAGGACGGTTTATACTTGCAGATTCCGGTGCACTTTCCGTAGTTGGGGATGGTCTTTTTGTCACAGGTACTTTTGGATACGGAAACAACCTAAATCTCGTAAATGGAGGGGACACCAACCTTATATTTTTTCCTAAAACCGGAAGCTTCATCAAAAGCAATATGGTATCCAACTCCAATACAACAGACTATGACTACAACGTAATTTTTGGGGATGGCTACAATAGCGATCAATACGGCGCTAGCTATGCCACTATTTTTGGGTATTATACAAATGCAACAGCAGATTACTCAATTTGCTTGGGACATTCCTCTTCTTTAAGTTTTGGAGGAATCGCTATTGGGGCCAGTGGTATCTCCTTCGGAGGATCTCTTAGCCTTGCCATTGGAAACAGTTATGCCATTTGGGATGGTATTTTCGCCATTGGGCAAAATACGGGAGATCACACAGATCTTTCCGTAATAGGAAATAACAATCATGCGGTATCTACAGGACACAATGGTTATTTTATAGGAATAGGCAACAACAATTCAGGAAACTTTAGCGGTTCTCCATATTCCAGACAACGGTTCATAGGTTTTAATAACGCTTTTGGGAGTGGCCGCGGAATGGCTATCGGAAATGATAATGCCCCAGAAAACGGACTTACCATAGGACACCATTTGGTATCCAACAGTAGAGACCAAATAAACATTGGTTTTTACAATACTAGCTATACTCCAGATCCGGAATCCTCATTCGGACAGGAACCTAACAATAGATTATTGGTCTTCGGAAACGGTAGTGTCACACAACCATCCGATGCATTTACCATACTCGAAGATGGAAGAACAGGAGTAGGTACTTCCTATCCAGAAGTGAAACTACAAGTAGCAGGAGGTTTTTCAATCCAACCAGAATCGTTTACGGCTTCATCCAATCAACAAACCATAGCGGTAGGAAATAAATCCTATATACGGGTCAACTCAAATAATTTCCCAAGTAACCGGGAAATTGTTCTATCTGATGGGAATACCTACGGACAAATACTTACAATAGAATGTACTGCCAATGGAAGTTTTGGTATTCGTTTGGTAGATGGCGCCAATAGTGTCTTATCTAATTCATCAATAGATTTATACCACGACGATACCATCACGCTTATCTTCAGAAACAATTGGTATCAAATAGGACATGCTAATAATTAACATTCTATTCTTGATGACATTTTACGGTTGCTTCGATGTACTACTGAAGTGACCCCCAATCCACTTCCCTTTTTTTGTCCAAAATCAAGAACATGACTTTCCTACTTGTGCTTCTAATAAAAGAAGTATGAAGCATATTGCCTGTATCATAATACTTGTTTCCTCCCTAAGCTTTGCACAAGTAGGAATCAACACCACCACTCCAGATGCCTCCGCAGCCTTAGACATCCAAAGTACCAACAGCGGATTATTAATCCCTAGAATGTCTGAAATACAACGGCTAGGCATCGTAAATCCCGCAGAAGGACTTCTCGTCTATCAAACAAATAGTGACGTAGGGTATTGGTACTACCGAAGCAGTTCGTGGGTCTATCTTTCAAAAGAAGGAGATGAGGATTGGGACGGCCCCGGTAAAAATGATATCACAGGTGACCTGTACAAATATGGAAAAATAGACATCCGTCCCACAGGAGGAGTTGCCGGAATTACCGTTGGTTCCGAAACAACAACCCCATTCACAGATGGGGTAATAGCCATTGGCCCCTATACTGCTATTAGCGCAACATCAAAGTTCGTGGTAGGAAAAGAACGGGTAGCAACCGCCTTTGATAGTACGTATGTATGCAGTGGCTTATCTTGTGAATGGGTCGTCTTTGCGACGGAATTTTCTAATAAAAATGCATTTGAGGTTGCGCAATCTGGAGCCGTGACCATAAATTCAAGATATACCTTGCCCATAGCAGATGGAAATGACGGGGACTATCTAGTTACCGATGGCGCCGGAAACGTTTCCTGGCAATCTCCCTCTACCCCTTTTGCAGATGCTGAAAACAATAGCACACAACAGCATAGGCAAAACCTTCAAATTATCCAAAGACTGGAAAAACAAGTGACCACGCTTTCAGAAAAAATCAAGGAATTAGAAGTCCTTATTTCAAATACAATCTATAGAAAAGAAGAAGAAAATGAAAAATAATATCACTCTTTTATTGATACTGATTTCTCAAGTATTTTTTGCACAAGTAGGAATCAACACCACCACCCCAGATGCCTCAGCAGCACTGGATATTGTTAGCACCGAAGCAGGGATCCTGATTCCTCGTATGACCGAAGCACAACGCACCGCTATTGGCACCCCTGCCACAGGACTACTGGTCTATCAAACCGATAACAGTACCGGATTTTGGTTTTACAACGGAAGCAGCTGGGCCAGCCTTTCCACAGGAGGAGGCGCTGGGGAGTTCCAAAGTATTTCGGGAATCGTACAAAATACAACAGCAGTGGGTAGCGACGATTTTGTCTTTGGTGACACCGATTTGGAAGGCAGTGGCAGTAAGTTCTTTTTTGATAAGAGCAGCGGAGCTTTTAGGGCTGGAACGGCTACTGGAAACGAGTGGAATACTACCAGCCGTGGTAGTGCATCTTTTGCCTTCGGAAATCTAGCAACAGCTTCAGGGGATAATAGTTTTGCAGGTATTTATGCCTCGGCATCTGGAGAAAACTCCATCGCCCTACAAGGCGGTGACGCGGGAGGCTTGAACAGCATCTCCATAGGACCAAACACCATCGCAAGTTCATCTGGTTCCATTGCCATTGGCGAAGGCAGTACCGTAGGGGCAAGTTCAGATTATGCACTAAGTTTGGGATATACCAACACAGCTTCTGCTAGCTATGCGAATGCCATAGGTTACGAAAACACAGCTTCGGGACAGCGCAGCTTTGCTTTTGGAAGCAGTGCCATTGCTTCAGGAACAGATGCGGTGGCCTTTGGTTCTTCTATAGCCTCTGGAACAAGCAGCTTCGCAGGCATCTATGCTTCGGCTTCTGGTGGAAATGCCATAGGATTGCAGGGAGGGGACGCAAGCGGCTTGAACAGTATCTCTATTGGCCCCAACACCATCGCAAGTTCATCAGGGTCCGTTGCCATTGGTGAAGGCAGTACTGTGGGCGCAAGTTCAGATTATGCAGTGAGTTTGGGATATACCAACACAGCTTCTGCTAGTTATGCGAATGCCATTGGTTACGAAAACACAGCTTCGGGACAGCGCAGCTTTGCTTTTGGAAGTAGTGCCATTGCTTCAGGAACAGATGCCGTGGCTTTTGGTTCTTCTATAGCCTCTGGACAAAACAGCTTTGCAGGCATCTATGCTTCGGCCTCTGGAGGGAATGCCATAGGATTGCAGGGAGGGGACGCCTCAGGGCTCAACAGTGTTTCCATTGGCCCCAACACCATCGCAAGTTCATCAGGGTCCATTGCCATTGGTGAAGGCAGTACCGTGGGGGCAACTTCAGATTATGCAATGAGCTTGGGTTATACCAATACAGCAAATGCTAACTATGCAAATGCCGTAGGGTATGAGAACGTAGCCTCAGGTGTACGCAGTTTTGCTTTTGGAAGCAACGGAACAGCTTCCGGAGAAGATGCCGTGGCTTTTGGCTCTTCCTTAGCCTCTGGATCCAATAGCTTTGCGGGTATCTCGGCTTCGGCCTCTGGAGGGAATGCCATAGGATTGCAGGGAGGGGACGCCTCAGGGCTCAACAGTGTTTCCATTGGCCCCAACACCATCGCAGGTTCATCAGGGGCAATTGCCCTAGGTAACGGTAGCACTGTAGGTGTTTCCTCAAGCTATGGACTGAGCATTGGTGATAGGAATAGTGTGACCGCTGCAAATGGCGCAGCCATTGGGTACGAGAACGTAGCTTCAGGTGTACGCAGTTTTGCTTTTGGAAGTGGTGCCATTGCCTCAGGAACAGACGCCGTGGCCTTTGGTGACTCCACCGCTTCGGGTACTGGCAGCTTTGCGGGTATCTCGGCTTCGGCCTCGGGGGGGAATGCCATAGGATTACAGGGAGGGGATGCCTCAGGACTCAATAGTGTCGCCATAGGCCCCAACACTATCGCAAGTTCATCAGGGGCAATTGCCCTAGGCAACGGAAGCACTGTAGGTATTTCCTCCAATTATGGGGTGAGCATCGGCGACAGGAATAGCGTAACGGCAGCAAATGGAGCAGCCATTGGCTATGAAAATGTAGCCTCTGGACAACGTAGTTTTGCTTTTGGAAGTGGTGCCATTGCCTCAGGAACAGACGCTGTGGCCTTTGGCGACTCCACCGCTTCGGGTACAAGCAGCTTTGCGGGTATCTCAGGTTCGGCCTCGGGGGGGAATGCCATAGGATTACAGGGTGGGGATGCCTCAGGACTCAATAGTGTCGCCATAGGCCCCAACACCATCGCAAGTTCAGCAGGGGCTATTGCGATGGGTAACGGTAGTACCGTGGGTGTTTCGTCTAACTATGGGGTAAGTATCGGCGACAGAAATAGTGTAACCGCTGCAAATGGCGCAGCCATTGGGTATGAGAACGTGGCTTCAGGTGTACGCAGCTTTGCTTTTGGAAGCAGCGGAACAGCCTCAGGAACAGACGCTGTGGCCTTTGGCGACTCCACCGCTTCGGGTACCGGTAGTTTTGCGGGCATATCCAGTACGGCTTCAGGGAATAATGCTGTTGGCCTCCAGGGAGGGGATGCCTCAGGGCTCAACAGCATCTCCATAGGCCCAAACACCATCGCAAGTTCCGAAGGGGCAATCGCTCTAGGCAATGGCAGTACCGTGGGGGTTTCTTCCAACTATGGAATGAGTATCGGTGACAGTAATAGCGTAACAGCAGCCAATGGCTTTGCTATGGGGTATGAAAATGTGGCTTCAGGTGTACGCAGCTTTGCTTTTGGAAGTAATGCAATTGCCTCTGGGACAGACGCCGTGGCTTTTGGAAACGCTACCGGCTCAGGTGATAATAGCTTCGCGGGCATATCCAGTACAGCATCTGGCGAAAATGCGATTGCCCTCCAGGGAGGGGATGCCTCTGCTATCAATAGTATTGCGATTGGGGAAGACACCTTCGCCGAAGGAGAATCCTCTACAGCCTTGGGCACTGAAGTAATTGCCTATTCCTATAGCGAAACCGTAATAGGGTATGAATCTGAACCCTATATCCCAACCAGCACAAGTATGGCAGTAGCTTCAGACCGACTTTTTGTAGTAGCAAACAGCACTCCTACGAGTGCATTGGTGATGCTCAAAGATGGTAGAACAGGCCTTTCCCGTATCCCAACCACCAATATACTGGAAGTAGAAGGCGCAGCCTCCAAAACCAGTGCTGGAGACTGGATCGCCAATAGTGACAGCCGATTGAAGAAAAACATCCAGACCTTTTCCGAAGAAAAGGCTTTGAACAAATTACTTCAAATGCGGGGCGTAACCTACCAATGGGACGATAACAAAACAGGTAGTAAACGGCCCGAGGGAATTCAATATGGGTTCGTAGCCCAGGAATTGATGGAAGTCTTCCCAGAAAATGTTTCCAAAGACAACCTAGGGTATTACCAAACGGCCTATGGGACTTATGATGCACTCTATGTACAATCCATTAAAGCCCTCAACCATAAAGTGGAAAATTTGGAGTCTGAAAACGAAATCCTTCGGAAAGAGCTTCAACAAATTTATACCATGCTTAAGAAGTTAGAAGATACTTCCCAAAATAAAGAGACAGCGGTTTCAAAAGATTAAAACATCCCCACCACTTTCACCATGGTTTTGTAGTTGCGGGTGGTGGCAGCGACTTTCAATTTGCTTTCAAACCAATTGTTGTTCATCTTGGCATTGCCATAACCGTGTTCAGAATAAAAATACACGCAGACATCCGTCACATGGGCCGTCTCTCCCGGGAAATCATAACCTAGCATCACCTCTTTATGGGCTTCGGAAGGGGCCGAATGCAACAACGAAAAATAACTTTGTTCTTGTTGTTCCTTCGGAAACGGACACTGCGCCAAGATGGCTTCCAATTCCGGGACCGACTTCACTACAATGGGCAATTCCCAACCGTAGGTCTTTGCAATAACCTTCGCGATATCCTTTTCCAGTTGAGCCGCCTCTTTTTCCGAAGCAAACAGCCAATTTCCCGTATGCAAGTACACCTGTGGCTGGCTCACCTTCAAGGATTCCAACAACGTTATTTGATCGGCCTTGGGGAACTTTTTTTGTCCGCCCACATTTATCCCCCGTAAAAAAGCAACATAATTCATCATGCGTTCAGTTTTTCATTGGCAAATTCCTCGCACAAGGCCAAGGTGGCTTCCACGTCTTCCATGGTCGTTCGCGGATTTATCAAACACATCCGCAATACCACTTGCTTGTTCAAAATAGTGGTCACCAACAAGGCCTTTCGGGATTGCATCACGCGCTGGGAAATGTATTGATTCAGTTCGTCCAATTCCTTTTCGGAAAGGTTTCGTTTAATAGGGTTGTACCGAAAATTGATCACCGCCAAGGTAGCGGGGGAAATCACTTCCCAATGGGCACTCTTCCGTAGTTTGGCCTCCAGTTTTTCGGCCAACTTCATATTGTAATCCACCGCCTTTCTAAAAGCTATCACCCCAAAGGTCTTCACAGACATATAGAATTTCAGTGCCCGAAAACGTCGTGTCAATTCCACTCCGTGGTCGTAAAAATTAATCTCAGAAGTATTCCCCTCCACGTCCCTCAAATATTCAGGGGTTTCCGTAAAAGTACTCTTCAACCATTTTACATTCCGAACCAACAAACAACCAATTTCATACGGTTGGTAAAACCATTTATGGGGGTCTACCGTTAACGAATCGGCTTTTTGGATGCCTTTCAGCAACTGCTTGCCTTCCTTGCCCAAAATAGCCGCTCCCCCATAGGCCCCATCAATGTGGAACCAAATATCTTCTTCCTTGCAAATCTTCGCCAATTGCGGCAAAGGGTCTACGGTACCCGTATTGGTGGTCCCAGCCGTCGCAATCAAACAAAACGGCTGCCAGCCCTCCAAACGGTCCTTGGCAATGGCATTCTTCAACTTATTCAGGGCAAACTTGAACTCTAAGTCGGTAGGAATGATCCGTATCTGCTCCTTCCGAAAGCCCAAAATACGGATGGCCTTGATATTGGACGAGTGCGCCTGGTCTGATAAATAGATGGTGGCTTTGGAAAAATCATCCCCACACTTTAACCGTCTAGCAGTTACAATAGCCGTTAAGTTGGCCATGGAACCACCACTGGTAAAAATCCCTCCGCCTTTTTTCACGGGGAAACCAAACCATTTCAGCAACCAGTTCAAGGTAACGATTTCCAATTCGGCAGCCGCTGGGGAAGCAGCCCACCCACTGGAAAACACATTAAATCCAGACGCCAAGGCATCCCCCATGGCACCAATAAAGTTACTGGGGCCCGGTACAAACGAATACGCCTGCGGATGGGACACAATGGTGGTCTTCTTCATCACACCCTCTAAAACAAGCTGCAATACCTCTTCGGGGTTGGAGGCCTGCTCTGGGGCTTCCTCCAAAAAATGGTAGTCCATTTCCTCCCGGGTAGCCAAGGCCACCGGCAACTCTTCATGCTGATGATGGAAATGATGGGTAATGGCTTCCATCACGGTTTGGGAATACCGGTCCATAGCTTCCTTGGAAAGCGTTAATGGGGGTTGCGATGTCTTCATACGGCTAGGGTCATTTTCGGTGCAAAAATACGGCTTTGTCACGGGGAAGAAAAAGAAAGCCCGCCCATTTTATACTGAAAAACGTATTTTCAAAGAGTAGTCGCCTAACCCCTTGACAATAAAATACTTGTAGGAAAATGTAAAACCGATTTAAAAATTAGCTAAATTCATGCTACTAACAACTAACTCAATACATTATGTTTTCAAAAAGTAACCTCATCAGTACGGTGGTCACAGGTATCTGGGGCTTCCTTGGGGGCTGGCTCCTTTGGGGCACGCTGGCAGATCCCATCCTGGAAGAACACACCGCAACCGCCGCCAAAGGATTAATGAAAGAAATGCCAGACATGTTTCACCTGGCCATTGGCTGTCTCTTAACCGGACTCTTCTTTTCTACCATCTACGGGAAATACGGACGTGGAGGCTGGAGTGCCGGGAACGGACTTACCTACGGAGTGTTGGTAGGGCTGCTCCTAGGATTGGGGGAAGGAATGGTAAACATGTCTGTGATGAATATGTTAGATTTCACTGGAATGTTGATTAATGCCGTAGTCTATGTGGTTTTCTATGCCGTGATGGGACTCCTAGCCGGACTCATCTATCAAAAAACCATGCCTACGGAAGCTTAGGCTTCTTTTTTATGTGAGGAAAAGCGCTCCTTCCCGGGGTGCTTTTTTTATGCTCTGACAAGAGCCAAGACACAAGACACAAGACACCATAAAACTGTCATTCGGGCGTAGCCCGAAAACTTCACTGGCGCGCTTTTGTAAAGCGTGCCCATTGTATGAGGCATTTATAATGCCGTTTAATAACCAACATTAAAATCTTAATCCATAACCCTTAACCCTTAACTCATAACAACTCCCCAAAAATTCCCTATTTTAGCACAAACACCACCTAACCAATAGCAATGAAGATCGTTCAGGTCCTTTGTATTATTTTTATCCTAGGCTCCTTCCTACCGGCCTTAGACCAACCGCATTGGTTTTTCCGTACGCCAGACTTTATCCGTTTGCAAACACTCGCCATCCAACTCGTGTTGCTCATCCTTTTGATATATATGGGCTGGCGGTTTAGTCTTTTCAATTGGATTCTGGCCATTGCCTTGGCAGGTACCATGACTTATCAATTGGCAAAGGTCCTACCCTATTCCAGTCTTTGGAAGCACCAATCTGGGCCGCCCATGGGGAACCCCATTTCCATCTTAGGCGCCAATGTCCTTCAGGACAACACCAACTACCAAGCATTTATGGACGTGGTGCATCAATATAACCCAGATGTGGTACTGGTCATGGAAACCAACCAAGCCTGGGAAGACGCCCTTACCCCTTTGGAACAAGACTACCCTCATACCGTCAAGATTCCATTGGATAATTATTACGGCATGCACCTCTATTCCAAACGGCCTTTAAAAAATGTGGAAAAGGCATTTCAGGTGGAAGACGATGTCCCCTCTATTTTCTGTGTGGTGGAAGGCCCTTACCAAGTGCCCATCCAGCTCATAGGACTGCACCCTGCACCACCCAGCCCCACGGAAAATGACACCAGCTCAGAACGGGACGCCGAACTCCTGCTAACTGGAAAACGCTTACAGGAAAGCGGCATCCCCGCCGTGGTCTTCGGCGATATGAACGATGTGGTGTGGAGCCGTACTACCCGACTCTTTAAAAAAATGACCGATATGATGGACCCGCGGGTGGGAAGGGGCTTTTACCCTACCTACCATGCCCAATATTTCTTTTTGCGGTTCCCGTTGGATCATCTATTCCACACCCCAGATTTGGTCGTTGGGAAAATGGAACGCACCCCCGAATTCGGCAGTGACCATTTTGCCATGTACTATGAAATCCATTTAGCCAAAGGCGCCCCCAAACCAGACCCCGAACTCGAACCCGAAGAAGAACAGGAAGTAGACGAAATCATTGAAGAAGGCAAGGAAGCCAGCAAAGTAAAAGAACGGGAAGAGGAGTAGATGAGGGGTTGGAAGTTGCAGGTTACAGGTTGGAAGTATTTCCCACGCGGTAGTCTGGCCCCTTCGCTAAAAGTGTCCACAGGACCCTTTTTTTACGCTCGGTCCGGTTGTCATGCTGAGCTTAGCCTGTACTGAGCTTGCCGAAGTATCGAAGCATTATTTGGAAACAAGAACCACGAGTCAAGAGCCAAGAATCAGGAGCTAAAGGCAATCGCAAAACATCCCTCC
>CAZBWO010000016.1:0-69933 GCA_964495885.1 uncultured Alteromonas sp.
TTCTATTTATAGATTAATAATGAACAAAGCGCTTTGTTTCTTTTTGTTGAATTCTCGAAATAAAAGTAAAAAGAAAGAAAATATTAGATGGATTTTGTTTAAATATTTTATTCACAAATAACTGATAAACAGCTAAATAAGTTCATTTAAGCGCAAATGAACCCAAAATTCACGAAGCTCATAAATTAAAGTTGTAAAACGTTTGATTTGAAAGTAAATAAAATGAGCCTAAATGTTGAAATATGAAGTTATTAACAGCAAAAACCTTAAAAGGAGTATTATTCAATGTTTTCAAGTTCTAGTTTTGGTACTAAATGCGCAGCTTCTTTCATTTTTTTATCAATAATTTTGGCATAAATCTCTGTAGTTCTTATTTCTTTGTGTCCTAGTCTTTTAGAAACTGTATATATATCAGCTCCATTTTCTAAAAGTAGAACAGCATTCGTATGTCTGGCGGAATGAAAAGTAATATGTTTAGTAATACCAGCAAACATACACCATCGCAATAATTTTAGATTCATATGGGCACTATAATGAAGATTGGTAAACACGCGATCATTTGGTTCTTTCCGTTCTCCAAGCAATTCTCTTGCTTGTTTAGAAATATATAAATACTCCATCCCTTCCGTTTTTTTCTGCTTGAAAATGATACGAAAGATTTCATTTCCTGAACTATCTATTCCTTCGTTTCTTACTTCAGACCAAGTTAATTTATTGATATCCGACCATCTTATACCGGTTAGTGCTGAAAATAGAAAGGCAGACTTTAATACCTTTACTTCACAAGGGGTTCTCGAGAGTTTTTGTAATTCTTCAGAAGTTAAATATTCTCTTTTGGATTCTGCCATGGTAAACCCTTTGACCTTCGTTATTAGGTTTTCTTTCATATAGCCTTCGTCAAAAGCAGCTCGTAATGCAGCTTTAAACTTGTTAAAGTAGGTGTGCTTTGTGTTTTGTGCTAGATTCTTATTGCCTTTAGTTACTGCTACAGTATTCAAATATTTCTTGAACCCTTTTATGAAATCAATATCTACATCATTAAAGGTTATGTGTTTAGGACAATACTTTTCTAAGTGCTTTTGTGCAGCTTCCCAATTGTCATAATTCCCTTTTGTCTCATAGCGTTCCTCTTTCTTTTGTTCATAAAAGTCTAATAAAGTAGTCTTACCTTTATGTTCACTCCGAATTCTGTACTTTCCTTGGTAAACTTCTGCTTTCCTGATTGCAAGAATTTGCTCAGCTAATTGGAGTTGCTCTTTATTCTTCTTCTTTTCAATGGCTGATTTTGGGTTAGTAACTAAATAGAGTTGTAAATACTCGTAATCTCTAAGGTGTTTAATTTTTCCGCTGTCTAGGGTTTGTATGCCTTTATAATATTCAATATATAGACTTAGTTTTCCTGTCCTTAATTTTTTCTTTCTTAAATGAACTTTTAACATAACGACACACTTTTTTGTGTCTCGCCAAATATGCGACACACATGAGACACAATAAAAGTACGAATATTATTAAATCAAAGGAAAGAAAGACACAAAAAGTTTTTAACAATCATTTGATTTACAGTTATTTAAATACAAATGGAACCAAATAAAATTAATATCTATTTTCCGATGCAAAAATTGGCAAAAATATTGCCCAACAGTTCGTCATTAGTGATTTCCCCAGTGATTTCCCCTAGGTGATATAGTGCCTCTTTGATATCTATGGCCAATAAATCGCTACTCAAGTCTTCATCCATGCCTTCGCGTACTTTTAGGATGGCTTCCAGCGCTTTTAACAAAGCATCGTAGTGCCTGGTATTGGTTACCAAAGTTTCATCATTGCGTAGGGCGCCGGTATTTACGAATTCCAATAGGGTTTCTTCTAAGGAGGTAATGCCTTCCCCAGTTTTAGCAGAAAGTAGGAGGTAGCGAACTTTATCGCCCTTCGCTTGTTGAAGGCTCTCCAATAAAGTCCCTTTTTCTTCTTCGGAAAGGGCATCTGCCTTATTGAGGACAATCACCAAAGGTTTCTGAGGGTATTTATTTTTGATCTTTTCAATTTCTACGGAAAGGGCTTCCCGGTCAAGAAGGTATTTTTGGGCAGGGAGCATCAACACCACTACCTGTGCCTGTTCCATCTTCTGAAACGTTTTTTTAATCCCCAGCCCTTCAATGGTATCAGCAGTTTCCCGTATGCCCGCGGTATCAATAAACCGGAAACCAATTCCACCTAGTACAATTTCATCTTCAATGGTATCGCGGGTAGTACCTGCAATGTCACTTACAATGGCGCGCTCCTCATTCAATAGTGCATTAAGCAGGGTACTTTTACCTACATTGGGTTCGCCTACAATAGCTACGGGGATACCATTTTTCAACACATTCCCAACAGAGAAGGAGTCAATTAGTCGTTTCAGAACGGCCTGTATACGTTGCAATAGGGCTTCAAATTCACTTCGGTCTGCGAATTCCACATCTTCTTCGGAAAAATCCAATTCCAATTCCATCAAGGAAGCAAAGTTCAACAGTTCCTGCCGAAGCTGGGCAATTTCCGAAGAAAACCCACCCCGCATTTGCTGCAAGGCCAATTGATGCGACGCCTGTGAGTCTGAAGCTATCAAGTCGGCTACAGCCTCTGCTTGGCTTAAGTCCATTTTTCCCTGTAAAAAGGCCCGTAAGGTAAACTCCCCGGGTTTCGCCATTCTAGCTCCCTTCCGAAGACATAATTGAATGATTTCCTGTTGAATATATGGGCTCCCATGGCAGGAGAGCTCCACCACGTCTTCGCCTGTGTAACTGTGAGGGTTTTTGAATATCGTAGCCAAGACTTCATCCAAGGTTCGGTTTCCATCCTTGATATGGCCTAAATGTACCGTATGGGTAGGCTGCTCTTGCAAGACTTTCCCAGATACAGAAACAAATAATGAGGAGGCAATAGTTATGGCTTCCTTCCCCGAAAGCCGGATCACGGCAATAGCACCTGCTCCTGCAGGGGTGGCCAATGCTACGATGGTGTCATCATATACCATAGGGACAAAAGTACAAATTACCCGTCACTATCTATCCCTCTAATCCCCTGAAAGATGACCGCAAGGATCATCACCAACAACGCACCAACCACATTCAGCCATAAGTAAGGCATCAAATCAATGTACCAAACCACAATGATAATGACTTGCGTAAGGATAGCGGCCCAAAAGGTGGCGGTAGCTTTTACAAAACGTACAAAGAAAGCCAATAGGAAGACGCCAAGGATGTTTCCATAGAAAATAGAACCAATAATATTCACCAACTGTATAAGGTTGTCAAATAAATTGGCAGTACAGGCTACGATAATGGCAATCACCCCCCAAAGAAAAGTAAACCAACGGGAAGCCGTTACGTAATGGCGTTCTGTTTGCCCGGGGACATTCCGTTTGTAGAGATCAATAGCAGTGGTAGATCCCAAGGCATTTAATTCACTAGCGGTGGAAGACATAGCAGCACTAAGAATAACCGCCAGTAATAACCCAATGAGGCCAATGGGTAACTGATTCAGGATAAAATGGATAAACACATAATCCTTATCGTTGGTTTCGGCATTGGGATTGGCTTGTTTGATCAATAGTTTCGATTGGTTCCGAAGGTCTGTTTCGGTTTCCCGAAGTTGGGCTATTTTGCCTTTTAGGCTAGTTTGTTCCGAAAGGTCTTCAGTACGGGCGTATTGTAACTGATAGGCTTTTATATCTTCTTGAAGGATGGTTTTTTCGGCTTCCAAGGTTTGGTATTCCTGTGCATATTCCGAAGCCATCACATCTTTTACCGCCGAAGGATTAAAGTTTAATGGGGAAGTGTTGAACTGGTAAAATACGAACACCATTACCCCAATAAACAAAATAAAGAACTGCATGGGGACTTTTAGAAAGCCGTTCATAATCAATCCCATCTGACTCTGCTTGACACTTTGTCCAGATAAGTAGCGTTGCACTTGGCTTTGGTCTGTCCCAAAATAGGAAAGCGCTAGGAAGCTACCTCCAATAATCCCACTCCAGAAGGTATACCGGTTTTCAAAATCAAAGGAAAAATCAAGGATATCCATCTTCCCGCCGGCACCTGCTATTTCCAGTGCTTTACCCATGGATACATCCAATGGTAAGTAATTCAGGATAATTAAAAAGGCGGCTAGAAGTCCTCCAAAAATAACCCCCATTTGTTGTTTTTGGGTAATGCTCACTGCTTTGGTTCCTCCACTTACGGTATAAATAATAACCAAAATACCAATGATGATATTTAAGTAGATAAGATTCCATCCCAATACGGCAGAAAGAATAATGGAAGGGGCAAAGATGGTAATCCCAGCGGCAAGCCCGCGTTGAATCAAAAAGATAATGGCTGTGAGAGTACGCGTCTTTAAATCAAATCGACCTTCAAGGTATTCATAGGCCGTAAAGACCTTCATTTTGTGGTACAACGGAATAAAGACCAGACAGATGACTACCATGGCGAGGGGCAATCCAAAGTAAAATTGCACAAATCCCATCCCATCATGAAAAGCTTGCCCTGGTGTAGAGAGGAATGTAATGGCACTGGCTTGGGTAGCCATAACGCTTAACCCAATGGTCCACCACCTTGCCTGATTTCCACCTTTTAGGAAGTCGGTAACCGTTTTATTCCCACGGGCTTTGTAGGTACCATAGAGTACGATAAAGGTGAGCGTTCCTAGTAAGACAATCCAATCAATATAGGTCATTCACCAAAAGTTTTCATGATGTAATAAAATAGGATAATGTACCCGGCATTAAACAATAGCAACAGGGTATATTTCCACTTCCATGTAAATTTTACATTTTCTGTAATAGGGGGCTTTTCTTCTTCCATTATTTTCCTAAAGATAATAAGTTGGCAAATAAACGATAGGCTCCAGCTACGCCGGCTGGTAGCTCCCTAAAGAAACTTAGCCCTGTATAAACGTAGTATCCTTTTCCGTGTTGTGCAATCAATAAAGATCCTTTTGACGGACTTTCCCCGGGGTCATTCATTTCAAGGATTGGGGTATAGGCCTCATCCCATTGATTGGGAAAGTACAAGCCACGTTCCTGTACCCAATTTTCAAAATCGGTAGATGAAATCTTGTTAGGGCTATTTAATACCGGATGATTTTTGGCCAATAAGGTAACAGTGGCAAATTCATCAGTTACACGGTCACGCGATAATTGCAAAGGGTAGGGGCCATAATTTTCAGAAACCAATCCTCTTGAGGTATTGTATTGTACGATAACCGTTCCACCTTGTGCTACATAGTCGTTTAGTACAGTTTGTTTGAAGGCCATTTCGGGAACCGTGTTGTAGGCCCTAATACCAATGACGACAGCATCAAAACCTTTTAAAGATTCCACTGTAATTGTTGCTGGGTCTAAAGTGGTTACGGTATAGCCAATATGTTTTAGGCTTTCAGGAATGGCATCGCCAGCTCCTTCAATATAGCCAATACGTTCCCCTTTCTTTTCAATAGGAATACGAACTACTTTGGTTTGGGCAGGAAGCAATACTTTTTGCAATGGGAGATGATCATAGTCAATTTCAAATAATTCCTTGTCGCTAAACACATCCCCAACATGCATTAATGGTTTTACATATCCCTCCGCTTGGTCTTTTGGTGGAGTTACCGAAAATACAACTGTTTGGCTACTCCCTTTACGCCCCAATGAAAAGGTGTGTTGTGACGGTTTCACAATCCAGCCTTTTGGATGTTGAAGCGTAATGGTACCCGTGATATTCTCCTTTCCTGCTTTTACGGTCACGGGAATTTCTTTGGCATTGGTATTGGAGAATATGGTTACTTTCTCCGGAAGGGAGGCGGTTACAACTGGAAGCACCTCAAAAGGTTGATATACTTCTCCTTTTACGGGATCATTGTATTTATAGGTAATGTTTTTGGTAATCTCTATGGGTTTTCCTTCAATGGTAAGTGAAAATGTAACCGGAAAAGGCATGGGTCTTTCTGGTGTACCAATTAATTCAGGATTTGTCACCTTGTACATTCCTAAAGTACCTTCAGATTCCAACCAATACGGGGTAGTGAAATGATTCACATTGAACGTGTTTTCCACACTACTTACTTGATACGGATTATTAAAAGTAAGGGGAGTGGGAGCCAAACTCGTGGGAAACTGTACAATGGCCGATTGTACTGCATTAAGTGCAATCTTAGCTCCAGATCTATTGATGGCTTCAATGGTGATGCTCACGTTTTCCCCAGGAACCACAGAGGCTTCACTGGCCACTGCTTCCAAATAGAGTCCGCTGCAATGACCAATTAATTGGGAAAGTGCTTCCAGTTTAATGGATTTCCAGTGGCTGTCTGGTAGTTTTGAAAGCAATTGATAGGCCTCCACCAATTGAGGTATATGCTGGGATGGGTCTTTAAAATTGAAATTGTTTTCTACTGAATACAGAATATCTCCTATGGGTTTTCCACCCTCTAGGCGTGACCAGGAAGTATCAATACCTTCAAATAAATTTGTTTTGTCTTTTGGAAGTGGACCTTTCAGCAGCTCCAGGTATTCTTCTTGAGTACCTCGGGAACCGGTGCTTCCGAAGCCTTGCGATTTATGCATACTTCTACTTAACGAAGCGATTTCTCCATTGGAAAGCCCTAAGTTGGGATAGTAGTTTCCAGTTTCCACAGCAACCAAATTGGTCTTGTCTGCTTTTTCAAAGTTTTCCCTGCTTCCATAGAACCACCACGAAGTGTTAAAAAACAATCGCTTAGGTTGCCATGTACCGTAAGCTTCCGCTGTTTTTGGGTATTGCGATGCATCCCCAACCAAATCAAAAGCTTCTACACTTAGCATGGCAGAGGAAGTATGATGGCCATGTGTTGTACCGGGGGTTCGGTGGTTAAAGCGGTTAATGACAATATCTGGTTTAAAGTTTCTAATCACGCGTACCACATCACTCAAAACTTCTTCCTTGTTCCAAATTTCAAGGGTTTCCTCCGGATTTTTGGAATATCCAAAATCATTGGCACGGGTAAAAAACTGTTGGCCTCCATCAATACGCCGTGCAGCGAGAAGCTCTTGCGTTCTAATAACACCCAATAGTTCACGGAGTTCAGGCCCGACAAGGTTTTGTCCACCATCTCCTCTTGTGAGGGAGAGATAGGCAGTCTGTGCTTTCACATCATTGGAAAGGTAAGAAATGAGTCGGGTGTTTTCATCATCGGGGTGTGCTGCAATGTAGAGGGCAGATCCTAAAAAGTTAAGCTTTTGTAATTCCTGATAAATTTCTGAAGCGGTTGGTTTTTGAGGGGATTGTGCTACAGAGGGCAGCATAAACCCAATGCACAAAATATATAATATGGTTAATTGGTATCTAAAGGTCATAAATTAATCGCTTATATGATTTGACAGGTTTTTGTCTTCATCGTTTAAAAATTCTTCTACTTCATCTGGTTTCACCACACTTACCCCTTTTTGAAGGATTAAACTATTGGGGTAGGTAATCAATCGGTGATCTGGTGTTTTCAATAGCACATGGAAGCCCCTAATGTCCTCTATGGTGCCTTGGTAATCATATTCCTTGTCATGAATAATGATGTAATCCCCAATCTTATAGGGAAAAGTAAAAAACATGATGATTCCGCTGGTGATATTGCTCAAAATAGACCATTGCGCAAAGAAGGCAATCCCTATCACGGCAAAAACTGAAGAAAGCACAAAGCCCACATCTTCAAATTGCACTCCCCAGATTAGGGTGAGGCTTAATATGATTCCAAACACAATGCAAAAACCAATGTATTTTACGATGAGCCCGGTTCGTTGTTCTACTTTTTCAGATTTTTTGGCAAAGCGTTTTACCACGGTTACCAAAATCCATCGTAACAATAAGTGCGCAAGAATGATACTTGCCGATAAGATAATTTCAAAAGAATACTTTTCCCACATAAATTATAAATCAAGACTATCCCTTAAATATTCAAAATTAGGCGCGTTTTGTGTCCAGTAGGCAGTCCGCATTCGTTTCAGTTTTTGTGCCGTCGTTTTAAGTCCGTTGGCATGCGTTTCTTCCCAGCGTTCAATTTCATACGGAAAGGTACTACTGAAATAAATCATCAACCCCCTTTTCAACTCTTGGTAGGTAAGGGTATAAGTAGCAATAGAATCGCCTTGCATCAATTTTCCATAGGCTTGGTGCGGTGCAATTTGCTGATGGCTCATCCTAAAAAACTCCATACTTGGGATGATGTTTACATCTCCAGTGGGAAGTTCTTCGGGGTTGATACGGATGAGCGTCCAAAGTTCATCTTCCAGCCACGTTTTTTCAAGGGATAATTTTTGATCTGCCTCACCCTGGAAATACGAATGGGAAGTAATTTCAAAGGCATCCTTGTTATTAAGTTGTATATAGACATGCCCACACCATTCCTGCATAGAATGGGAAAGCTTAATAGCATGGGAAGTAACATGCGTAGGCTGAAAGACACTGGTCATTACCGAATACGGATATATTCCCGTGACGTACTTTTTGGTTTGGTTAAGTTTCATCACAGGGATGTTGCCCTCTTGTTGGTTGTTGGCCTTTACCTGCACTTCAGGTAAAAAGTCCTCGGTCACATAAATATTCACTGCTTTGCCATCCCGAAGGGCTCCATAGCGTTCTTGGGTGAGTTGATAGGAAGTGATTTCGGCTTTGCCCGCATACCAATAGTCTCCAAATTGTTGCGGTAATTCCCTGGACACCGAATACTCGTTCTCCAAGGCTTCAGGGATGAGGTTTTTTTCAGAATTCTTGCAACCTGAAAAAAAGAACACCCCAACACATAATAAAAGAAAGGAAAAGTTAGTTTGGCCCATACGCAGACTTTTCAGTAAAATTAACATAAAATCAGCGGTTGGCAATTTCCATTAACGTTTTATAAACAAGTCTGGTGGGAAGTCCCATCACATTGAAAAAACATCCTTCTATTTTTTCCACCCCAATGTAGCCCAACCAATCCTGAATTCCATAACTCCCTGCTTTATCATAGGGTTGGCAGGTTTCAAGGTAATAGTCAATTTCGGCTTCCGTAAGTTCCTTAAACCATACATGGGTAGCATCATGTACCGTTTGCTGAAAATCCTTGCCCGTAAAACAAACCGAAGTATAGACCGTATGTTTCTTGCCGCTCATCTGTTGTAACATACGCACCGCATGGACTTTGTCCATAGGTTTTTCAATGGCTTTCCCTTCATGCCAAACAATGGTGTCACTGGTAATGACTAACTCCCTTTCTTTTAAATTACTGAACGCACTGGCCTTTAGTTCGGCAAGATAATTGGTTATGGCCGCTTCCTTTAGATGGGGCGGATACACTTCCTCTACTTCCCGAACGTCAATACGGAAGGGAATATCCATTTCCTTGAAAAAGTGTTGCCTTCGGGGAGAGCCCGAAGCGAGTATGATATCAAAAGATTGCAATTGTTTCCGAAGCATTAGGGTATAAGAATTTTAATAAAAGGGATGGATCCCAATCCCAAAAATAAGATAAGTTTCAACCAGTTGGAGAGTCTAGCAAAATGCTTTTGTTTTTCGGCAGTCCATGCTTGAATACAAAAAAACAGCATACTTCCTCCCAAAATCACTAAAAAATAGAACAATACCCAAGGATACGGATAGAGTTCGTAATAGCAAAAAAACAACAAAAGGAAAAACCCAAATACCCCCATGGCAAAGACCACCATCGTGGTTCTGGAAACCCCAAGGACAATGGGCAGCGTTTTTCTTCCACCGTTTTGGTCTCCGTTAATATCCTGCATATCCTTCACTAATTCCCGCATGAGATTGATATAAAAAGCGGCAATGGCATACATAAAAATTACTTTCGATAGGGTTTTGTACAAACTATTATCTGTTTGTTCCAACATAGGGAAAATAGCAAACAAGACCAATAGAAGTATACTTAGCCCAACGAGTGCAGAAACCAATAGATTCCCAAGGAGTAGCATTGATTTTATGGAGGTGGCATACACATACAACAATGCCGCCGACCCAATAAAGAGAATCGCCAAACTAGGCTTGCCTACCGCATTGGCTACCCAAAACCCTAACAGTACCCCAGTAATGGTAAGGAACATATAATAATTATAAGCCGCTTTTTCAGAAATGGTTTTGGTAACGATTACCTTTTGGGGTTTGTTGATGGTATCAATCGCTACGTCCTGTATATCATTAATGACATTGCCTCCTGCTGCGATCAACATCGTTGCAATCACCATTCCCCAAAAAGCAAGGGGTGATAAAGCATAGGATAGTGGGAAAGTATCTAAAAAGGTATATTTAAAAAGACCTAATGCTAGTGCGATAAAACCTAGGTTAATGGGCCGTATGATACGAAGATAGGGAAGCATGGTTTATCCTTCCTTTGCACTGGTTTTCCCACCTGTAAACCATTTGCCTTGTACTTTCAGTACCTGCTCAATCACGTCCCTTACACAACCTTTCCCTCCTTTTTTATGGGAAACGTATTTGGAGATTTGTTTAATTTCAGGCACGGCATCTTGAGGACAACATGGTAACCCTACCATTTGCATCACCTCAAAATCTGGGACGTCATCTCCCATGTACAATACATTTTCGGCTTTTATCTGGTGTTCTTCAAAGAATGCTTCCAGGAAATCGGTTTTATGGTGGGCCCCTAAATGAATTTCGGTAATGCCCAACCCTTCCAATCGCTTCCGAACACCTTCATTGGTGCCCCCGCTAATGATACAGATCCTAAATCCTTTTTCCACAGCGGTTTTTAAAGCATAGCCATCCTTGATGTTCATCCTACGAAGCAAGGCTCCATCTGTTTCCACAATCACTGTTCCATCGGTCAAAACCCCATCTACGTCAAAAACAAAGGTGGTAATGTGTTGCAAATATTCTTTATAGCTCTTTTCCAATAGTCTGGGTGTTAGTGTTGAATTTCTGTTGTATAGATTGCGAAAGTAACAAATACAATTGTTTTTGGAAGGGGTCTTCTAGGCTTTCCAAATGCTTTTGCATGGTTTGTTGGTCGTTTCTTCGGGCGGGACCGGTTTGTGCTGCTTCCGGGGATAAGGTTTTTAATTTCTGAACGGTCTCTTCCAACAAGGGTAATAGCCATTCAAATTCCAAACCTTCGGCTTCCATGAAATCCTTCGCCAAATGAAAGAGGTGATTACTGAAATTATTC
This sequence comes from uncultured Alteromonas sp., assembly GCA_964495885.1. Lineage (GTDB taxonomy): Bacteria > Bacteroidota > Bacteroidia > Flavobacteriales > Flavobacteriaceae > PALG01. The sequence goes on from CAZBWO010000016.1 coordinate 11,158, forward strand.
GCCCATACAGCCGCTAGATGCAATTTTTCACGTTTTACCGAGGAGAGCTCCACCACCGTCCCCGAAATCATTTCGGCCAACTGCTTTAACAATACAAGGTCTTTGGGTTCTTCAGCTTCCACGCAAATTGGAATCTCCTTAAAATTAATACTGCGTCCTTTGGAAAAAGTCTGTAACGGATAAAATACACCCCTGCGGTTTTTGGAATCAAGGGCTTCCATGCCCACACTCCCAGAGGTATGCACTACCAAGGCGTCTTCAAATGGTAGCTTTTTGGAAAAAGCTGCAACGGCATCATCTGGAATGGCCAACAGGAATACGTCTGCCTGCTCTAGTACATCCAACTCATTGATAAATTGGGTGCTGCCCTCGTTCTTTGGAGATAGCGACGGACTATACACTTGTTTGATTACCAAATTTTTAGCGGTCTGAAAAGCATGGAATAGATGCTTCCCAACATTTCCATATCCTAAAATAGAAACCGTTATCATTTTGCTAAAATACACAAACTAAAATGGAAAATGAAGCCGCTTATGCGATGAATCAATACAGTTTTAACTATAAAACTCGGCCAACTTTATGTATTTTTGCACCAAATTTTGCTGCATGCTGAAGAAAATTGCCGCCATTCTATTTTCTACCCGTCTTACCGCCATTCTTTTTATCGCTTTTGCTGTGGCTATGGCCGTGGGTACATTCATGGATCAAGGGTATGAGCGTCCGCCGTCACCTTATGCACGGGAACTCATTTTCAATGCGTGGTGGTTTGAGGCCATCATGCTCATTTTCGTGATTAATTTTATTGGAAACATCAAACGCTATCGTTTGCTTCGGAAGGAAATGTGGGCCACGCTTTTGCTGCACCTTTCTTTTATCCTCATTATCATTGGGGCGTTTGTCACACGATATATTGGTTATGAAGGGGTCATGCATATTCGGGAAGGGGCTACCGAAAATACCTTCCTTTCAGATAAAACCTACTTGACTACTTTTATTGATGGCGACTATACCGTAAATGGTGTAAAGATGCGTCGGAATTTGAAGCCTACCCAACTCCGACTTTCAGAACGCCTGAATAACGATTTTACCATCAATACAGATTACAATAAGCAACCCCTTCAAATAAAGTACAAGAACTTTATTCCCAATGCCAAGGAAAGCATGGTACCCTCTGAAACAGGAGAACCCTATTTTAAGATTGTGGAAGCAGGGGATGGTTCGCGCCATGAGCATTTCCTGAAACTAGGGGAGGTGGCCAACATCCATAACCTCATTTTTGCGGTAAATAAGCAGACTCCAGGTGCCATCAATATTTATATTGATGAAACCGAAGACACCTACCAAATTGAGAGTCCGTTTGAGGGCTCCTACATGCGAATGGCAGATCAAGCCCAAGGGGATGTGTTGGCAGACAGCATACAAACCCTTCAGCTTCGGTCGTTATATCAATTGGGAGGCACTGCATTTGTTTTCCCTGAAACGGTAACCAAAGGAAGTTATGGAATTGTGAAGGTGAACCCTGCTGAAGAAAAAACAGGAACCGATGCCTTAATTTTAGAATTAACTTCCGAAGGGGAAACCCAAGAAGTAAGCCTATTGGGAGGGAAAGGATTGAATCCAGCTCCCGAAACGGTAGATGTGGGCGGACTTAAAGTGCATTTGGCCTATGGGTCTAAAGCGTATGAACTGCCTTTCAGTATTACCTTGAATGATTTTATTGCTGATAAATACCCCGGTACCGAAGCGGCCTACGCTGCCTTCCGAAGTAAAATAACCGTGAACGATACAGCAGATGAGTATTTTGATTATGACATTTTCATGAACCATGTATTGGATCACAAAGGATACCGATTTTTCCAGGCTTCCTTTGATCCCGATGAAAAGGGGACAGTACTTTCGGTAAACCATGATTGGTGGGGTACTTGGATTACCTACATTGGGTATTTTTTGCTCTACATTGGGCTCATGGCTATTCTGTTTGATCGCAATACCCGTTTTGGGGATTTAAAGCGAATGCTCAACAAAATCAAGAAAAAGAAAGCAGAACTCACCACCATAGTACTACTATTTGTTTCCTTGGGCGCATTTGCACAAACTCCGCATAATGCACAAAAACGTCAGGCAGATTCCATCATCAAAGCCAATATGGTTCCCTTGGAGCACGCCGATAAATTTGGGGAATTGGTCATTCAGGATAACGGACGTATGAAGCCCTTAAACACCTTTTCAAGTGAATTGCTTCGGAAAGTGAGTGGGCGTGATGAATTTGAAGGGATGGATCCAGATCAAGTGATGCTGTCCATGACAGAATTTCCCAATCTATGGTATGGCATCCCGCTTATAAAATTAGACTGGCGGAATGATAGCATCAAAACCATCCTGCAAGTTCCAAAGGAAACCAGTAGGATTGCCCTTATCGATTTGTTTGACGAAAGGGGAAACAATAAAATAGACCCTTACATTCAGGAAGCCTCTTCCAAGGTAAATCCTAATCAGTTTGAAAAGGACTTCATTAAACTCTATGAAAAATCCTATTTGTTGAATGAAGCCTTGGGCGGGGGAATATTAAAGGTATTCCCAATTCCCGGGGACCCAAATAATAAATGGGTGTCCTACCCAGAATTGGAGGCAGCTAACTTTAAGGGAATGGATTCCCTATACGCTAAAAATATCTTCCCTTTATATTTCGATAGTTTACGATCTGCTAGGCAAACCGGGGATTATTCACAAGCTTCTGAATTTCTGGAAAGTATCACTGGCTTCCAACGGAAATATGGCGATGAGGTACTGCTTTCAGAGAAAAAGATTAAAACGGAAATCCTGTACAATAAAATAGACCTTTTCAATAGGCTCTTTCATTACTTTGCCATGTTTGGCGTGTTGATGCTGTTGTTTGTCATCTTCCAAATTTTTAAGGAAGGAAAGGTGATTCATTACCTCATTACCATTTGCAAAGTAGCCATTTGGGCAATGTTCGTGTTAATGACAGCAGGTTTGGTTGTTCGTTGGTACATTAGTGGCCATGCCCCTTGGAGTGATGCTTATGAAAGTGTAATTTATGTGAGTTGGGCCACTGTATTCTTTGGTTTGGCCTTCGGAAGGAAAAGTGACCTAACGGTCGCTGCTACGGCTTTTGTAGCATCCATCTTACTTTGGGTAGCACATTTAAGTTGGGTAGATCCTGCCATTGCGAATTTACAACCTGTACTGGATAGCTATTGGTTGATGATCCACGTGGCGGTGATTGTGGCAAGCTATGGGCCTTTCACTTTGGGGATGATTCTGGGTGCGGTCGCGTTGTTGTTGATTCTGCTTACCAATAAGAAGAACGTTAAGAAAATGGACCTTAACATCAAAGAGGTGACCACCATTACCGAAATGGCCCTTACGGTAGGCTTGGTGATGTTAACCATAGGAAACTTCCTAGGCGGTCAATGGGCCAATGAGAGTTGGGGTCGATACTGGGGCTGGGACCCTAAGGAAACTTGGGCCCTCGTAAGTATTATGGTATATGCGTTTGTAATTCACGCACGTTTAGTGCCTGGCTTACGCGGACGATGGATTTTCAATGTCTTTGCCATTTTTGCCTATGCCAGTATTATGATGACCTATTTTGGGGTAAATTTCTATTTAACGGGTCTGCATTCCTATGCGAGCGGTGATGTGCCCGTAACCCCTAATTTTGTATGGTATTTAGTATTGTTTTTTGTAGGGCTTAGTGTCGCTTCCTATTTTTCGTATCGAAAATATTTTGCGAATAAAAAAGGGTAGATTTTCATCCACCCTTTCTCAACTACTAACTAAAAATAATCAATCTAATTATAAATATAATCGGGTTGTTCTTCTACCATACGGTAATCTTGTTGTATTTGTTCGCCAATCTCTAGCTTTTCATAAAGCTCCTTTGTAAGGTCTTCTACGTCTGTTTCAGTGGTTTTAAGCTTACGGGCAATCTTCGCATTATCCTTTCCTTCAGAGATATACTGAAGCAGCTTTATTTCAAGTCCGTCTAAATCATAGTGCATGATCAGGTTTTCCAAATACACATCCTCTACCAGTTTTTCCGTTTTCTGACGGGTACTTAGAACTTCCTGTCTCCTTAGGAAGATGCGCATTTCTGCTTGTCGTAGGGCATGTTCTTCCTTCAATGCCTGCATACGGTAGGTAATGGCATAGGTAATGATAAGCATTTCTGCAATGGAAGCTGCTTTAAGGTGAGGGGTTTCCGTCATAAGGAAAGGAACCCCCAACGGACGCAATACAAAGTAGTCTATCGCGAAAAGCATTGGGATAAACATTCCAATGACATAAAACTTGGCGTAATTCTTTTTACTGAAAAGCGTCACCCCACTTATAAAATAACTGGCTAGGGTAGCAAATAGCGCAATATTGGAAGCCCTTGCAAATACCTCTTTCCCGGTCATCCAACTAAAGGCCACGCATAGCCCCGCAAAACCTACAAGTCCGAAAGTCCACCACTTCAAATTGGGGACAAACTCTTCTATGTTTAAATACTGGTGGGCAAAGAAAGTATAAGCCACCACACCCAAAAATAAAACCGTAGTAAGCACTGGGAGCTCATATGCCCCTAGTTGCCATCCCCATAGACCCAATAACTGATCACTAAAGGAATGTATCAGGCAGGCACCCAATAGTGCTAAGGAATAGTACAGAAACGACTTTTCATTGAATAGGAAAAAGCATACTAGGTTAAGTAAAACCAGCATGATGGTAAAACCATAAAATAATCCTTGTCCGAAAATCGTAATTTCTTCTACGGAAGCTTTTTCAGAGACTGCTGAAGAATCATCTAAAAAAAATCGGGAACCGCCTCCAGAAGTTGTAATATTTTTGTAGGAAAATACTGAAGGATTGAGAAATGCATCATTTTGGACGAATTCCACCACATTTTCAGAATCGGTTAAAAACCACAACGGATTTTCATTAGAAACAGGTTTTGTTGAAGTAGTGGGTGATTGATCCTTGAGTTCAGTATTTTCAAGGGTTTTCAGCGAAGTACTCTTCATGGGAAGAGGTGCGTTTTCACCGAAAACGGACAGGGATATCCCTATCAAAAAAAGGCACAATATGGCTCTCATAACCGGTAGGTTTAACAAATTTGGGTACCACAATATAAGTAAAAATTACATTTCACCTATTATTTTTGCACTTAATCGATGTTATGGATATAAAAAAAACCGCCCAATGGACGGTCTAATTTGTTAAATAAGTAGAGAAACCTTTAAGAACCTACCATATCCTCGGGTTTTACCCAAGCATCAAATTCATCTGCGGTAAGATAGCCTAGGTTCACAGCTTCTTCTTTTAAGGTCGTTCCATTTTTGTGGGCCGTATTGGCAATTTCAGCAGCTTTGTAATACCCAATTTTGGTATTCAAGGCCGTGACCAACATCAAGGAGTTGTTCAATTGCTTTTCAATTACTCCATAATTGGGCGTAATGCCACTGGCGCAGTGTTCTTCAAAACTTACACAGGCATCCCCCAATAGTTGTGCAGATTCCAAAATATTGGCTGCCATCACTGGTTTAAAGACATTCAGTTCATAATGACCCTGCATGCCTCCAACGGCAATCGCCATATCATTTCCTATCACTTGGGCGCAAACCATCGTCATTGCTTCACATTGGGTAGGGTTTACCTTTCCAGGCATGATGGAGGAGCCGGGCTCATTGGCAGGAATAATGATTTCCCCAATACCACTTCGGGGGCCACTTGCCAACATCCTAATATCGTTTGCAATCTTATTTAACGAGACCGCCAATTGTTTTAGGGCGCCATGTGATTCCACAATGGCATCATGAGCGGCAAGGGCTTCAAATTTATTGCTGGCCGAAACAAAAGGAAGTTCCGTAAAGTTGGCAATGTATTGCGCTACTTTTTCAGCATAGCCTTCTGGCGTATTGATACCGGTTCCTACAGCAGTACCTCCCAATGCCAATTCCGAAAGATGGGGTAATGTATGTTGTAAGGCTTTCAATCCATGCTCCAATTGAGAAGCATATCCGCTAAATTCCTGTCCAAGGGTGAGGGGAGTGGCATCCATTAAATGGGTACGCCCAATTTTAACGACGTCTTTGAATTCCTCAGACTTCTGCTGAAGTGTCTTCCATAGTTGGGTCACCCCGGGGATGGTCACCTCTACGATCTTTTTGTAGGCCGCAATGTGCATTCCCGTGGGGAAGGTATCATTGGAAGATTGCGATTTGTTTACATCATCATTAGGCTGCAGGGTTTTGTCGCCTTCGCCTATGGTCTTCCCAGCCAACTGATGTGCCCTGTTGGCAATCACTTCGTTTACGTTCATATTACTTTGGGTACCACTTCCGGTTTGCCATATGACCAACGGAAACTGGTCGTCATGCTTTCCTTCAAGTATTTCGGTACATACCGCGGCGATAAGGTCTCTTTTTTCTTCAGAAAGCACACCCAATTCACAATTGGTATACGCAGCTGCCTTTTTTAGATAAGCAAACCCATAGACAATCTCTAGGGGCATGGAGGCAGGTCGTCCAATTTTGAAATTATTACGGGAACGCTCTGTTTGAGCCCCCCAAAGTTTATCGGCAGGGACTTGCACTTCCCCCATGGTATCTTTTTCAATACGGTATTCCATAGTTGTTGTTTTAAAGCACTACAAAGGTAGCACATACACCCTAAAATAGGAAGTTTGCACCCTGAAGATTTGCTGTTCATTTCTTGGTTCAAAACTTTAGGATTGGGGTCTTGGATTTCAAAAAAAGGACGTATATTTGTGCTGTAAAAGAAAAAAACATGTTCGACTTTCAACAATACCTTGGATTTTTAGCATTCTTAACCATATTAACCATCGGCTTTTGGTTGATGATTTTCCTTGTAAGCTTTATCCCTTACTGGATTACCGGTGCATTCATCGATAATATGAAAAAGAAACGCGAAGAGCGTCAAAAGGAATTGGAAGAAATGTAATTAGCATACCACGATAAAATGAAAAAGCCCAGTCCGTATAGATTGGGCTTTTTTTTTGGTCCTGTTCGTTTGATGATGCTATTCCTTTAGTTTGTTGATTTCCTTGTTGAAGTATGTTTTCCATTTCTCCACATCTCCCACGGCAACTTCGGCGCCTTCCCTTCCCAAGATTTTTAATGCGGCTTCATAGGTTGCTATGGCTTTAGCTGGTTTGTTCAGCTCCTGATAGGCCCATCCTTTGTTGGAATAGGTGCGTATTTCATTGGGTTCTTCTGCTATGCATAAGTCATAAAGTTCTATGGCTTTTTCATATTTTTCCATCTCAGCAAGCTTTCTTCCAAAATACCGTAGGCTTTTGTAATCTGCTGGAAATAAATACCCCAAAGCCTTCTTTTGTTGGGCATAATAGGTCTCCAACTGTGCGGCTAAAGATGTTTCATCATTTTTGGCAAACTCCTCAATTAAGTATAGATCTGGTTGATACGCCCTATTCATCGCCACAATGCCATGGGCAAGGGAAGGAGCTACGGTGGTCCAATGCGTGGTTCCTTCAAATTGCTTAGACTCCCAATGAATGGATGGATTGGGATGTGCCTTCCACAAAGAATCTATTCGTTGTACTTGAGGTGTGAAAAAATGCTCCAAGTCCCCCACACTCCCCACAGAAGCATAGTAGAACTTTTTAAACGTTCGCTTCTCCTGTATTTGCTGTTGGGCGTCATTCATTACTTGATTGTTGATGTAATGCAGGCCCGGACTTATCGCCAGGTACGCATCAAACAACTCATTTTGATCGCTAAAGAGCGTATGCGTCACAAAACAGCCCCCCCGGGAATGCCCTACAATAGCCCGTAATTGGTTTACCCTAAACTTTTCTTCCACCAAGGGAATGACTTCTTCCTTAAAATGCTTTTGCAATAGATGGGCCGTTCCAGTATTATCTTCATTATCTGCCGCCAAACTTCGGTCTTGTGGCACAAACTCGGTGCCGCGGTTATCAGAATGAATCCCCACCACAATCATGGGCATGACCTGGTAGCCCCAAACCAGGTAATCCACAATACCCTTGGCATTGTTGTAGAAGGATGCGGCCTGGGCATCCAACACATAAACCGTGGCAAATTGGGCATCGGGTGATTCGTAATAGCTTTCCGGAACATGCACATAGATCTTTCGTTCTTTTCCAAAGGCTTCCGAAGCAATGGTATATTCAAAATCTTGGGTCTCTTGGGAAAATAATTGAATGGGTAATAAACAGGGGAGAAGTAGTAGAAATACAAAAGCACCTTTCATAGGGAGTGGGTTGAAGTTAGTTCCTTGATGACGAAGGACTTTTCAACTTTATTTTATGAAAGCAATGGAAAATTAACTACCCGCAAACGGACTCCCGAAAATACCTACCGCCAGTTCGGCCCAAATAAGTAGGAAAACAAGGAGAATGCCAATACAAAAGAAGATACGGTTGGAGGCCTTTTCCACTTTCCGAAAGATTAACTCACACAGGATGCCTACCACAAGTAATAAGACCCCCATGACCAGAAAGTCCCTGGGTGACCACTGCACTTCCTGGGTAAATTGCATCGCCAATAGCGGAATAAGCAACAAGGCAATAATAATTGCCAAGATGGTATAGGGCCTGTTCTTTTTTGTTAACATGGGGTAAATGTAGCTGTTTTTTATAATTGGTTGAAATACAGGATGCAAATACTTCCCTTACTCCTTAATTATTTTTTGGGTAGCATAATAGGTATCCTCAAAGATAAAGGTCACATAATATATCCCCGAAGCTTGATTATGGGTATCCAACGTAATCTCATGGCTTCCTTTTTCATAGGAAAGACTGCGGGAAGTATAAACCACTTGCCCCAAGGCATTGGTAATAATAAACCGTACGCCCATGTTCCTGTCTAAACTGAAGCTCACTTCAAATTCCTTTTGAAACGGATTCGGATGTACTTGAATGCCATACGAATGGGACCCTTCCTCCACAAATTCACTTACCGAAAGCGGATTGTACGTTAGCCACACCTCATACAGGGTATCATCTGCACTGGTAAGATTGGTTTGGTTCACCGAAAAAGGATTCAAAGAGCTACTGTAGATACCACCAAATACATGCCCCAACAGTACACTGCCTTGTCCCAGTTCATCCAGTTTAAAAATATTGGTATCGTATTGCGGAAGGCTCAGATTGGGAATAAACTCTGCACTGGCTCCTTGCAATTCGGGCATTTCAGTAGGGAAAACATGCTCACTTAGGGTGCCATTGGCATCCCTACTTAACCGACTAATAGTCTTTACAAAAGGCACCAAATCATCCTGGATAAGCGTGCCGTTGTTGTAATAATACTGACTCATACCACCGAAGAACACCGAATGCATATTGTTTTCCGTGGCATCGTATAACACAGCAAAGGCGCTGTGGTAATTACTCAAGTACTGATTGAACCCTGTCATGGGGGTATAACCGGTTTCGGTGATGTCTACAGGGTAGAGGAAGGGCAAGTCTACACTCATCTGGAACACCCCAGAGGAAATGGTAAAGCCCTGTTCACCATTAGGGAAGATCTGTGGCAGCAGATTGTAATCACGTCTTCTTAAATGTACAGGGTCTGTTACTTCAGAATAGTTACCAAAACTTAAATTGCTACCGTTATTGTCTATGGTAAACGTTCGTATGGCATTGGTATAGGTTTGGGTATAGGTAGGATTTCCCATGGGGTTATAGCGACCATCAAATCGGTGACCTCCCACCAAATAGAAGGTGCCATTCAGTTCGTCTAAATGCCCTCCCGTAACGGCAAAGGCATCATCTTGTATTTGTTTGAAGTAGGGGGTAATGGCCGTTCCATTAATGACAGCATCCATAAGCCCCGGTACATCTATAGTTGTAAGATACGGAAAGGTAATATGGTTATTAGCGGAAGCCGAATACGCATAGCCACCCACAATAAACAAGGCATCGCCTACTTGGTTAAAATTCATATTGGTAGCCTGTAACTGTTCTTCCAAGCCTGTGGGTAGTGAAGTGATGGAAGCAGTCCATACGGCTGATGTGGCAACATCCACTACATAAATAGTAGTATTGTTTTCGGAAGCCGGAAACGAATTAAACGGCTGCCGTGCATGCAGTCCATCGGTACGCCCACCAATAAAGAGCCACTTTCCATTGTGCTGCGCAAAAGCATAGGAGTGCAACCCGGGCAGGTTGGGAACCGAAACCGGTACCAAGGAGATATCATAAGGGAAACTACTCTGCGCCGAAGCAGAAGAAAGGCTTCCAAACACAAAGAATAGGACAACGAACGTACGGATGAATGTTTGCATGGTATAGTGGTTTGATACTATCAAAAGTACCAACCACCACAGACTTTATCTGTAACATTTATTACCTATAAGCAAAGAATTTGTCTGTTCTGCGGGACATTATTTAAAGAAGGGGATTGGGTGAGTCCCAGTCTACTAATTCTTCACAAATTTATGCACCGAAGTCCCTTCTTCGGTTTCCAATTGCAATAGGTAGACCCCTGTGGCAAGCTGGGAAACATCCAAGGCCGCCACTGGTCCCGTTTGGGAGCCCAATAATTGTCCGCTATAATTGTAGTACGAAGCCCTTAAAATGGGTTGCTGTGGCGAGGAAATATAAAGTGTTTCCTTAGTGGGAATAGGATAGATGCGTATGGTGGGTGCTTGATGGGTTACAGTAGATAATGGATAATTCTGAAACGTAGCAAATCCAAAGACGGCGTTATACATGGTTAATTTCATACCTGTTCCATCTTCTTCAATGGTATACCAACCATTTACTTGAAAAAAACTAAAGTAATGCCCTTCAAAAGTGTTATGTAAAGTAATGCCACAGGTTTCTGTAGTCGAAGTAAAATTTAGCGTATCATAGTTGTCTGGTTCTTGAAAGTTGAAGGCACCCGAAAACGTATTGCAGGCGCCTTCACCCGTAAAGGTCTCGTCTTCGTGTATCGTAAGATAGGGGGTGATGGGTGGATTGATTTCTGAAACGGTATACCCATCACTACCGTCACTGGATAAGACATAGCTAAGATACCAAGTTTGAAAAAGATTGGGATCTGGCTCCTGTGCCTGTACATAAAACGGGAGGAGTAGAAAAACAAGGATGTAGTAGTATTTTTTCATCTAAAGTGTCATAAATTACCCATTTATAATAACCCCTAAACCACCCTACCGCGGGTCCATTTTTTCATAGGCCACACGGGCTTTGGCAAGTCCGTCTGCATTGGGGTCTAAATACAGTTCGTAGCCTTTAAGGAGGGTCACTCTTTTTACTTCTCCTTTTTTGATACGTATTTCCTTAATGATATTCCCATCTTCTTGCACCCGTATGGAAAAGGTACGCTCCCCAATGTTAGTCACAATGGCATAGCAGTCCATACCGTCATACGGATTAATAGTTCCGTCCTGTCCCGGGCCTTTCCCGGTCATCAACATACTTTGCGAAGGATCTAAGGTAAATTCGGTTTGGGCCATTCCGTCCTGCACCGTAAGCAAGCAGAGCCCCAAAATGAGTAGTAGTGTTTTCATAGCGTTTGTTTTTTTGAAGTATAAGATACGCATTTGATTTGGATGTTGGGCATTACTCCCTTTCAGGAGCCCCTTCCGCATCCACTTCCTTCCCAAACCATACGGTGGCAAAACCTTGGTAGATACCTACGCCAATGGCATTCCACTGGGTATTCTTCCACATATCTTCGTTAATGATTACGTTGTTATGGTGAAAACTTCCTTTCCAGGAATCCATGGCATAGCGGGCGGTCATGGTATAGCCGTTGTATTTAGGGTCTGAACTCCCCACGGCAATCTCAAAGCCATCCCCGGTATAGGAAGTAAGTTCCCTGGGTTTGTTCCACATACAACTGGCTTGCCTGTGATCGCGGGTGTAGCAGCAGCTGGTCCAGTTCCCTTGGGAAGACCAGCTATGGGAGTTACAATTTGCGTTTAAGTCGGGTTGGTTAATGGCTAAGTCCCTGCAATGCGTGCGCGCCACTAACGTAAGCGCATTGGATAATGGAATAGGCGCAAGCCCCTTAGAGGCTCTATAGTCCATGAGCATGTTATACAGCTGTAGCTCCTCTGCAGAAATCTTGGTTTGGGTGCCTTGCCCATAGGCCATAGGGGCGAGGAGGAGGAGGGCTAAGGTATAAAGGGTGCGCATGGGATGATGATTAAAGTTTGTATGGGTTGGTGGGAACAAGCAATCATTGATACAATGCATTCAATCGTTTTTTTAGTCGTTAAAGGTAAAAATGTCTCAATTCGTTTGTACTGATTTTATTATCAACAAATCCGTAATCTTTTTCCAACCCAAAAGCTCTGCAAATTTTTTCGCTATGAATTTTTGCAATTTCTAAAATTTTATCATCATCTATTTCTTTGGGTCTGAATGCAAAATTGAGTTTGAAATTGTTATGGTGTAAATTATACTTTTCACTTCTCTCGTATCTATGAATATCTCTATACTTTTCATTAAATCCATATAGCTTTAAATTTTTTACATTTACAAAGCTTAATTGAAAAAGAATTTCGTCATAATATTTAATAAAATCATAGAATTTTTTGGCCCAATTTAAAAGCAACATTTCATATGCTATTATTTGTGTTAAATAAATTGCAACTTTATTCTTTTTATCGTGATTTTGATAATTATAGGTTAATGTGCTTGAAAACCCTGCTTCTACAAATCCATTGTTTAATATTTCAAAATATGAAGAAGTTTCGCCACTATGTGTGTTTTTTAAAACGACGCCATCCAATTTTAAATCATAATCATATCTCCCAAAATAAAGTGAGAATGAAGTATCAGGCTCATATCCATTTGAATTTGCTTGAAGCCAATTTTGTAATTCATTAAACGGTAGATTAACCTTTTCTTCATTGGGATATTTAGGAACTAAAGAAAACAATACTAAAGGTTTTTCTTGACCAATGTGTTCCTTTACTTTACTAAATAATGTTTTAGAACTTTGATTTTGTCCAAAATCCGAACTTTCTATATTTTCTAAATTTCTTTGCTTTAGGAATTCGTTAAATTCATTTGTTCGATTTCTTGAAAATTCAAACATATCTCTGACTTGTGAGTGATTTGCCTTTTTAGAACTATCATTAATTCTTATGAAATAGTTATATAATTCTTTAACTATGTGAGGTTTTTTTGTACTTTCTGGAATTTCAATTACAACTATAACTTTTTCAGATTTTGGAATTTCCACCAATTTAGGGTCTAAATAAAACACGTTTGGTTCAATGTTAGAACTCACAACTTGATTTATCCATTCATCAATTGATTTATTATTTACAATTCTATCAACCCCTAAAATTTCAAGATTATCATCTATACCAATAATTAAAAACCCGCCACCACTATTCGCGAATGAAGATATATCTTTCGCAAGTACATTTTTTGCTTTATCTGGGTTTCCAATTGACTTTTTATAATCTAAATTATATCCTTCTTGTTGTTTTCTATTATTGACTAGATATTCAAGATCTTTAAATTCTAAATCATTTGTTTTTTTTCCGAACATAATTTTTTTCAAATGTTATCTAGGGGTCTTATATATCATTCTTAGCGTTGACTTTCAATTTACAAATTATTCATTTCAGGGGAGTTGATGATTCTAAAAAGAATTCCTTCTAGTTACTTGTTTATCTATTAATAGGAGTTAACCGTTGTTGTGATTAGTTTTTTAAGGCTGGTAGTTTTGATTTAAGATCTTCACCAAATTGAAAACATGTTTTAATAAAATTATTAAAATCTTTATAGGTAATATCAATCCTTTGACCTTTATTAAAATATAACTCAAAATTCTCTTGCGTCATTTTGACTGCTTTACCCGCCGGAACGACACTACCTGCTCCAACTTCTATTTCATGTCCATTATCTTCGTAAAAAAGTTTCCATCTTAAACCTTTTACAATTAGTCTTTCATTTTCTTTATCGTTGATATGTCTATCAGTAATAAATCCATCAGCATGAACTAAACAATTGCGGGCAAGATTAATACTTTCAATTTCATCGATATAATTTAAATTATTAGTTAAAAGAGGTTTGACCTTATTGGTTATGCCTGGTAAACTTTGCTCAATTGCAGTTTTTTTTAGTTTTTCAACTTCGGCTTTAAATTTTCCATATGTTTTTAAATCATCCTTCTTCTCAATAATTGAGACATAATAATAGGCCTCCATCAAAGCTAATTTTAAACCCTGGGCTAAATCTTCAAAACCCTTTTTTAATAGCCATAATTTGTAATTACTTTTATGGCTGTCTAAATCGGAGGGAAGTTCTCCAATTTGTAAGTTAAAGGCTTCTTTTTCTTCGTCGACTTCTTCAGGAAAATGATCAATCTGGGCTAACGATCTTAGGCCAAATAAAATAATATGCTGACAAGTATGCATTTTGTTCAAGAGCGGTTTTATTACACCATCTGCATTCAATTTAATTGAAGTTCCTGTCATATTGTAAAAATTCATAATAATATCTTATACCCCCGCTACCGCGACGATGTTATCGCGTGGTATTCATTCTATTGGGGTTTTTCTTGTGGGGAGAAAACTAAGATAGGGAAAAAAGTGAGACGTAAAACGTAAAACGTGAGACGATTTGTAAAGTTGCAAAGGTATGTAGTTGCAAGTTGCAGGTTGCAGGTTAGAAGTTTCGGGTTTAAAGTGATTATTAGGAGAAAGTGCTCCCCACCCTTTTAAGAGGACGGAACGTAAAGAATCACTCCAGTGGAGTGATTTAGTGAACGGGCCAGCTGGCGCATTGGCGATTATTTGGAAGTGATGACGGGGCGGGTTTTCATAGTAATCCAATGGGAATTAAACCCCTTCCGTCTCCAAACAAGTTGTAGACACCTTCCCCTTCAAAGGGGAAGGAACACAAATTATAGTTGAATATGAACTATATTGGGCGGTAGCCCCAGAATCCATGCGACCCTTTTAGTAATTATGGATACCGCATCAAGTGCGGTATGACAAGAACAATAAAAAATAACAATAAATAATTAACAATAAAGTAAGACGTAAAACGTAAAACGTGAGACGATTTGTAAATTTTCAAAGTAGTAGGGTGCAAGAGTTTAAAAGGAGTAGTATATGCAGCTAACCTGTAACGATAAATTTGTTCCAACGCAGAGACTTCAATAAAAAATAACAATAAATAATAAACAATATAACCTGTTTTCAAAAAGAGTTAACCCGTACCTAAAGCGTAGGAGAAGCGTACCTAAAGCGTACCAAACCCGTATTAAAGCCGATATAAAGGCGGTATAAAGGCGGTATAAAGGCGGTATAAAGGCGTATAGAGTGCGTTACAATGCGGTTGAAGGCGGTTGAAAAGTTCCAAAGCAACAAATTTTCAAAGGGACAAAGTAAGGCTTGTTGCGGGTTACAATTAATGCCAACGCGGCAGGCTGGCTCCTTCGCTAAAAGAGTCCACAGGACTCTTTTTTAACGCTCGGTCCGGTTGTTGGTTAGTAGTTAAAAGTTAGAAGTTAAGAGTCAGGAGCCAGGAAACAGGAGTCAAGACATCATTTCTTGTATGTTGGAAACTGTCATTCAGAGCTCCGATTTTTCGGGGCGAAGAATCTCAGGGATTCCTTACGCTGTTCGGAATGACATTTTCTCACTATTCACTAATCACTATTCACGATTCACTTCTCACTACCAAACCATACACTTCCCATACATTATCCATACACTATCCATACATTATCCATACACTATCCATGCTGTTAGAACCCACCAAATATGCACCTAGAATCACTTTCCCCCCTTCGAAGGGGGGCTAGGGGGGATGTTTTCCAACCTTTCACCATTCACGTCTCACGATTCACCAATAATCCCTACCTTTGCCGCTCATTTAAACACACAGACCATGCAAGACGGTATTTATGCTAAATTCCATACCCCAAAAGGGGAAATTCTCGTACAACTTACCCATGAAGAAACACCCGGCACCGTAGGGAACTTCGTGGCCCTCGCAGAAGGCAAACTGGCCAATGACGCCAAGCCAGAGGGGAAGCCGTACTATAACGGACTTACCTTTCACCGGGTTATTCCAGACTTTATGATTCAAGGGGGAGACCCTTCCGGAACCGGCGCAGGTGGCCCCGGCTACCAATTTGATGATGAGTTCCATCCCAATCTTACACACAACGGCCCTGGGGTATTGTCCATGGCCAATGCAGGCCCCGGTACCAATGGGAGTCAGTTTTTTATCACCCACGTGGAAACGCCTTGGCTAGACAATAAACACACCGTCTTCGGAAAGGTAGTGGAAGGGCAGGACATAGTAGACGCCATTGCACAGGGCGATACCATGGACGCCGTAGAGATCCTTCGGGTAGGTGCCGAAGCCGAAGCATGGAATGCAGTGGAGGCGTTTAGACAGTTCCAAGGAGCAAAGGAAGCTCGGGAAGCTGCTGCTAAAAAGGCCCAAGAGGAATTGCTTACCAGTATTTCCGAAGGGTTCCAACAAACCGATAGTGGCTTACGTTACCAGATCATTCAGCAGGGAAGTGGCGCCCAAGCCGAAAAAGGCAAGACCGTCGCTGTGCATTACAAAGGGATGTTCCCAGACGGACAGGTATTTGATAATTCCTACCAACGCGGAAACCCTATTGAATTTCCCGTAGGCATGGGCAATGTTATCCCCGGATGGGACGAGGGCATCCAACTCCTGAAAGTAGGGGACAAGGCCCGTTTTGTGATTCCTTCCCATTTGGCCTATGGCAAGCGTGGAGCCGGTGGGGTAATTCCTCCAGATGCTACCCTTGTCTTCGACGTAGAACTCATGGATGTAAAGTAACCAAGTTTACAACTAATAAGGGCTGTCTAGCGCAATGATTCTAAACTCTATTCGGGCAACGCCCGAAAGTATTGGCCCTCAGAAAGGCTTCCGTAAGCTTCAAGGAGCCAGAGCGTAAAGCAGCTTGTGTTGTTCGAAGGCTCCGAAGGAGACTAGGTTAACAAGCTGTAGTGAAGGCGACGTAGCAAGCTAGGAAGGGTTTGTGCAGGCCTAGACCTTTTTGGTTCTTTTTGCGGCAATGGCAAAAAGAACATAAGAAATAATTGAAAAAATGCCTCTCAATTTGGGAGGCATTTTTTATTTTTAGTCTATGGAACTAGACCCACTTAAATTTCCCATAGGAGCGTTCAATCCTCCGGAAGTAATTTCAAAGGAACAACTCACGGAAGCCATTCGTGTACTGGAAGTATTCCCACAGCAATTGCACCATTTGGTAGACGGACTCCCAGAGGATGTGTTAGACCAGCCTTATAGGCCAGGGGGATGGACGATGCGGCAGTTGGTGCATCATATTTCAGATAGCCATCATCATTGCTATAACCGCATCCGTTGGACCCTCACGGAAGATACGCCCACCATCAAGGCGTATGACCAGGATGCCTTTGCCAGCCTTGCAGACTACACGGAAGCACCTATTGCTTGGTCTTTAGCACATTTGGAAGCCTTACACCAAAAGATTGTGTATATCCTTCAAAACCTCACTGATGCACAATGGGAGCGTAGCTTTGTACACCCAGAGACGGGGAAGAAGCTATCCATGAAAGTATTGGCATTGATGTACGCATGGCACAGTCAGCACCACTTTGCCCACCTAGAGAACGCGCTGGACGCTTAGGATTTCCACTTGATGTTACACCCCATGCTGGGCTTTTGGTCTTTGCGTTGAGGGTGGTTGTTGAGGATATTATCCAAGGCCTCCCGAAGGTCCCTACCATTTACGGGAATACCATTCCCAGGGCGGGAGTTATCCAATTGCCCACGATACACCAGTTTTAGATCGGCATCAAATACGTAGAAGTCGGGCGTACACGCCGCATCATATTCCTTTGCCACCTCTTGGCTTTCGTCATAGAGATAGGGGAAGGGGTAGTCGTTCTTTTGGGCGGTACGGTACATTTCCTCTGGGCCGTCCTGTGGGTAGTTGTCCACATCATTGCTACTAATGGCCACAAAACCAAAACCAGTGACACGATAGTCATTACAGACCCGTACTATTTCCTCATTTACGTGCTTTACATAGGGGCAGTGGTTGCAGATGAACATCACAACCGTGCCTTTTTCGCCTTGTAGGTCTTCCAGATGGTACCAGTTTTTGGTCACGGTATCCTGCAAGTAGAAATGTGGGGCTTTGGTACCCAGCGGAAGCATATTGGAGGGGGTTAATGCCATGGTGTCTTTTTTACAAAGTTAGTTGAAAAAAGCCGAAGAATGTTACAGTTTTACCCCAAGTGTTTGCAAGGGGCTAGGCTTCGCTGTCTACCGTATCGGTCACTACGAAATAGCGTGGGTCGTCTATGGCATTTTCTATAACGTCCTCAAACTCCGGATTGCGTTTCAGCAGTAATTCCTTACAATCTGGACTAAGGTGCGTAAGCTTTACCTTTTTGCCCAAAGCAATGTATTTATTGGCTACATTCCGAAGGGCTTCCACCCCAGAGTGGTCGGTAACCTTAGACTCCATAAAGTCAATCTCTACGGAATCTGGGTCTTCTGCATAGCTAAACTTATTGTTGAAGGCTGTGGTAGACCCGAAAAAGAGTGGCCCCCATATTTCGTAGACCTTGGTGCCATTTTCCTTAAAGCGTTTTCGTGCACGGATCATGGTGGCATTCTTCCACGCAAACACCAATGCCGAAATAATCACCCCTGTAATCACCGCAATAGCGAGGTCTTTCCATACGGTTACTGCGGAAACCGTAAGCAGGACAAAGGCATCTGCAAGCGGTATTTTATGCAGTATCCTGAAGCTACTCCAGGCGAAGGTTCCAATCACCACCATAAACATTACGCCTACCAAGGCAGCAATGGGGATTTGTTCAATAAGGGGGGCGGCAAAGAGGATAAAGCAAAGCAATGCAACGGCGGCAACTATTCCAGAGAGTCTTCCGCGACCACCAGAGGTTACGTTGATGATGGATTGCCCAATCATGGCACAACCGCCCATTCCGCCAAAGAGTCCGTTAAGCATATTCGCCCCGCCCTGTGCGACACATTCACGGTTACCGCTTCCACGGGTTTCGGTGAGTTCATCTATGAGGTTGAGGGTCATGAGTGATTCTATAAGTCCTACGGCTGCAAGGATAAAGGCTGTGGAAAGGATTAGGTCCCAGTGGCCTTCCATGGTATTAAAAAAACTAGGAAGGTCCCATTGCAGGGTTGGTAGGGAACCTTTTAATCCGCTACCACCCCCTTCACGGATAAAGGAACCTACGGTACTTACGTCCAGCTTCCCGAAGATGGTAATGCACGCCACCACGATAATGGCGATAAGTGCTGCGGGTATTTTCTTGGTTAATTTAGGCAGCCCAAACATGATGCCCATAGTAAGGGCAATGAGGGCAAGCATGATGTAAAGTGATTGCCCCTGAATCCATGAAGTTTCCCCATTCACGGTTGTTTTGAACATGCCCAATTGGGAAATAAAGATCACAATGGCGAGTCCGTTCACAAACCCCATCATCACGGGATGCGGGATAAGTCTTACAAACTTCCCAAGGCGTAATACCCCAGCAGAAACCTGAATCGCCCCAACGATGAGAAGGGTAATGAAGAGCCATTGCAGCCCAAGGTTTTCCACCGGATTGGCAAGTGCCATACCCACTTCATTCCCTTTTTGAATGAGATGCACCATGACTACTGCCATGGCCCCTGTAGCCCCACTAATCATTCCCGGGCGGCCACCAAAGATGGAAGTGACCAATCCCATCATAAACGCTCCATAGAGTCCAACCATGGGGTCTATTCCTGCGACGAAGGCAAAGGCTACCGCTTCGGGGACTAGGGCTAGGGCTACGGTAATCCCGGAAAGGATATCGTTTTTAGGATTTTGGGTAACGCTTAGGACGGCTTTCTTTAGCATGGTTTTGGGCTTAAAAAGCGGCAAAGATACTAGTTTCCATCAAGGGAACGAAAATTTTCGTAATCTATTCCAAAGGCATTTCATGCGTGCTAATTAAATGCTAAACTTTTGCCTGTCTGTGGATTTGGACGTATTTTAAAGGAAATACTATTGCCATGAAAAACGCTTATGATTCCTTGTCACTTGCCATTTCCGAACTTCAAAAGGAAGGCTACACCGAAGATTTCAATTTACATGCAGACGGATTGGAATCCAAAAGCGCGAAAGCCATTTGGAAAGCCCACGAGTTGGAGGTGGTGAAATACTACCGTTTTGAAGGAATGACCAATCCGGGGGACAGTTCCATTCTTTATGTGATAGAGACCAATGACGGTATGAAAGGACTTTTGGTGGATGCCTATGGTGCTGAAAGTGGCCAGATTCCCAAAGCCATGTTGGATAAACTTCGGCTTCGGTAGGCTTATTACCACATTTCCCTACATTTCCTCTCCAAAGTAAATCGCATTCATCAACAACTTGTTGGTACCGTACCAAAATGCCCTAAAGTTGGTATTGTCTGTAAAATAAATAATTCGTCCACTCCCTTTTCGCTGTACTTTAAACGGCACCGTGTTTTTGAGCAATGCTAGGTTTTCTTCGGAAATATAGCCGCTTAACAACGGACTTCCGGTATACTGAATTGGATTGTTGTAGCTGTCCTTATCTGCTTCCACAAACAAGGTGGTATTTCTAAAAAGCGGAAGTGTATTGTTTTTGAACCCAAAAGCAATAGGGTGGGAGCGGTCTAGTTTCGCTTCAAATATGGCTCCGCCAATTACCTGCGCCCCTCTAAATTTACTTCGGTTTTCAAAAGAAACGTTGGTAGCAGTGTCTTTCCGTTCCTTGAAGGTGAGCTTCATTAGCTTATTTTTTTCCAGCCATCTTCCTGCATTCCGAAAGGCAATAAGCGTCCCCCCGTCTTTTGCCCATTTTTCCAATGCTTCCGTAGCATCAGAATCGGGGCCGCTTCCCCAGGTTGCCGGTACAATGATATCGGTATACGAAGAGAGATCTGCCCAACGTAGATTATTTACATCCAGCTTGGTGAGGGTGATATTGTACCGTGTATCCATCAAATGCCAGATTTCCCCAGCATCATAGCTACTAATTCCTTCGCCAACCAATACCGCTATTTTTTGTGGATGTACGGTTTCAAACTCCCTGCTTCCCAAATCGATTCCCTGTGCCAATCCCGTTTGCACGGAAGTAATATCTACGGAACATTCCTTGGCTACTTTCGTGAGGAATTGCTGTAATCCCGAAGCGTCCAATTTCTGGTTTTGTGAGGGAATTAAAAGTGTTCCGTAGTCATATTGGTTTCCTTCCAGTTGGAATGGTTGTAGGGCAACTTTCACCCTAATTCCGTCTTCATGAAGCAAATTGAGGGCTTTAGGGCTGTAGTATTCATGCCATTCCATAAGATAGGCATAGGCATTGCCTTGAGGAACTTTTGCGGCTCTCATTTGTAGATCCTGTACTACATTTCCAGCTTTTGCCATGGTGGTTTCAGCATAATCTAAGTTAAAAGCCAGTGGGAAGGTCCATGCACTAATGTCATAGAACAAACTATCCTGAAATTGGGTACGCTTTTCAAACATGGCATTGATAAGACGATGTTGCCGTTGGTTTTTGGGGACCACGTAGGCATAGCCCTTTTTGAATTGTTTTCCGTTGCTACTAAAATCCTGTTGCAATTCATGAAAGGCGATTTTGTGACGTTGGAGGATTTCCGCAAGATGATAGGTTTTCGCTGCGTCTTTTTCATCCCCAAAAACGATGGCTCCAGAAGCTTTGGCCGCTTCGTTTCGGGCATTGATGAAAAACTGCCTTTGGTAGTCCAATAAATCCTTCCGAAGGGAAACAGCTGCTGCCAAGGTAGAGCGGGCAGCCGTAAACTGATTTCGGATGGTAAACGGGAAGGTGAGGACGCCATTATCACTTTCCTGTGCATGTCCGCGGGAGGATGCTTGCTCAAATAAAATTCCCACTCCGCCATTGATATCTGGAAAACTAGAGCCCTTTCCGTAGTAAAAATCGTCATAGTCTTCTTCAGAATAGTACAGACTGCCTATGCCATCGAAGGCTTTGGCATGAAAGGTCCCAATGAGCGCTGTAAGTTCCTGATTGCGTTGTGGTGTAAGCGGATGCGTTCTGGAGGGAATGCCTGGCTGAAAAAAGAAGGTAGAATTGGTGCCCATTTCGTGATGATCTGTAAGGATGTTGGGGTACCATTCATGGAAGGTTTTGATACGTGCCCTACTTTCCGGAAGCTGCGCCGGAAGCCAATCGCGGTTCAAATCGAACCAATAATGATTGGTTCTTCCGCCGGGCCAAACTTCGTTGTATTCACGGTCATTAGGGTCTGGATTGATGTTTTGTGCTTT
This sequence comes from uncultured Alteromonas sp., assembly GCA_964495885.1. Classification (GTDB taxonomy): domain Bacteria; phylum Bacteroidota; class Bacteroidia; order Flavobacteriales; family Flavobacteriaceae; genus PALG01. The sequence continues at coordinate 33,467 of CAZBWO010000016.1, forward strand.
ATGCGTATTGGCCCAAGTGGAAAATCGTTGGAGCCCGTCTGGGTTAAAGGAGGGATCAAATAAAATAATGAGGTCATTTAATAATTGATCTATTTCCCTGCCTTGTGCAGCAGCAAGATGATACGCCATTGCGAGTGCTGCATTGGAGCCACTGGGTTCGTTTCCGTGAATGGAAAAGCCTTGGTAGACTACCACTGGCATCTCATTGGTATTTGGGGTAGTAGTACTGTTTTCTATTAAGCTTAGATGTGCCTTTTGGATATTGCTAAGGTTTTGGTGATTGTTTGGAGACGTGATGGTTAACAATAAAAGCGGACGATCCTCAAAGGTTGTCCCTCTATTTTCTATGGTGATACGGTCACTGGCATTGGCAAGGGCGTACATGTAATATACCAGTTTATCATGCGTTACATGCCATGCACCTACCTCATGGCCTAAGATTTCCTTTGGGGTAGGAATGGCACTATTGTAGGTAATATTCTGTGGTAAGTAATAGTCAAGGCTTATGGAATTCTCCTGTGCGGAAAGCCCTAGGGATATAAAAGTGATGAATAGAACGGTAAGGAATTGCTTCATGATTTCTTAGTTGGATTCTAAAGATAAAAAAACCGCCCCATATGGAGGAGCGGTTTGAAATATAAAGTAAGTAGGGTTGTTTAAATATCGTCAAAATCGACATCGGTAAAGGAAGAAGTAGTTGTTTCCGTTTCTTCTGAATCATCATCGTCATCTTCCCTTTTGTAATCTTTTTGGTGGCGTTCACTAATGACTTCCTGTCCTTTTTCATCGAAAATATAGTCAATCATTTCCGCTAGATTGTCTTTAAATTCGCTGAAGTCTTCCTTGTACAAATAGATTTTGTGTTTTTTGTAGTGGTAGGAACCGTCGTCGTTGGTAAACTTTTTGCTTTCGGTAATGGTTAGGTAATAATCCCCAGCTTTGGTTTCACGTACATCAAAGAAATAGGTTCTTCTTCCGGCACGCATCACTTTCGAATAAATTTCATCTTTCTCCATCGTGTGTTACAGACTCTTTAGTTGATTTTAATTTTTTCTTAACATAAAGCCAAAAATCTAAAAAAAAACCAAATAAGCAAAACAAACCCTTACAAATCTTTCTCTGAAAGCTGTTTCTGATACAATTCCTTATAGTACCCTTGGGTATTTACAAGCTCATTATGAGTGCCTTGCTGAATGATTTTGCCGTTTTCCAGCACTAGGATTTGATCTGCGTTTTTCACCGAAGAAACCCTATGACTCACAATAAGAGTGGTTTTATCCCTTGAAATTCGGTATAGGTTGGAAAGAATTTCTTCTTCGGTTTCGGTGTCAACCGCACTAAGGCAGTCATCAAAAAGTAGGATTTTAGGGTCTTTTATTATTGCCCTAGCAATAGACACCCGCTGTTTTTGTCCGCCACTAAGAGTAATTCCCCGTTCTCCCAAGATCGTCTCATATCCTTTCTTGAATTCGATTATATTTTTATGGACTACCGCATTTTTGGCGGCTTGTTCAATTTCTTCCTGTGTTGCGTCTGCTTTACCAAATTTGATGTTATTTGCTATGGTATCGCTAAAAAGAAAAGCATCCTGCGGAACATAACCAATGCCATTCCGAAGATCTTTTAGGTTGATTTCCTTTGCCAGTTTATGGTCTAAAGTATAGCTGCCTTCAGAAACATCATACAAACGTGCAATTAGTTCCAGAATAGTAGACTTTCCTGAACCGGTATTCCCAATAATAGCAAGTGTCTGTCCAGGTTGTACGGTAAATGTAACCTTATCCAAGGCTTTAATGCCAGTATCTGGATACGTGAAACTTACATCGTTGAAGGCTATTTGGCCCTGTATTGTTGAGCGTATTTCGGACTGGTTCACAATTTGTGGTTCTTCCTGCAAAAATTCATTGATTCTCTTTTGGGAAGCTTCTGCCTGTTGCACCATAGACGATACCCATCCCACAATGGCAACGGGCCACGTAAGCATATTTACATAGATAAGGAATTCTACGATGGTTCCGAATTCCAAGGTTCCTTCCATGTATTGCTTTCCACCTATATACACGACAATAATATTGCTTAAACCAATGAGTAAAACCATTAAAGGGAAAAACAGGGCCTGTACTTTGGTAAGGTCAATATTTTTATCCTTACTGGCATTGGAGAGCTCGTCAAATTGTATTTGCGTACGATTTTCTAACGTATAGGCCTTTATCACCGAAATACCACTGAAACTTTCCTGGGTGAAAGTTGTTAAGCTGGATAGGTATTGCTGTACGATAGTACTACGTTTATGGATGGCAATACTTAGCTTGTAAATGGAAATCGATAATATGGGGAGTGGAATAATAGCATATAGCGTTAGGATTGGCGCCGTATAGATCATGTAACTAATGGCTACCACAAAAAGGGTAATGGTGGTAGTGCTGTACATTAGTGCTGGTCCTGCGTACATACGTACCTTGGAAACATCTTCACTTATACGGTTCATCAAATCTCCTGTACGGTTTCGCTTGTAAAAGTTTAGGGAGAGTCGTTCATATTGCTGAAAGACCTCGTTTTTTAGGTCGAATTCAATAAACCGGGAAACTACAATAATGGTTTGGCGCATGAGAAAGGTAAAAAAACCTGAAAGCAATGCCGCCCCAACGATGATAAGAATGCTTTGTAATAGTTCGCTCTGTAATGCATCCCAGTTAAGGCTTCCTTCAAAGTACTTTTTTACCGCATCCATGGAGTTACCCACCTGTGCGGGAACCACAATGCGAAACACCGTAGCGATTACGGTAATGATAAGTCCGGCCAGGAGCCTTCCGCGGTACTTAAAAAAATACTTATTGAGAAAGCGAAGCTCTTTCATATAGAGTTAAAACTTATTAACAGATTATCGAATTTGTGATATTTATTTTGCGGGATAGTCAATTTAGAAGTAATTTTGCACGTTATTTTTATTAATATGCTAAAATGGTAACAGATGTAATCGGTTCCAAGGAACTTCAAAAAGTAGCCCCTGTTTTTGGGCAGACTTCTTTTGACAACCACGAACAAATTGTTTTTTGCAACGACAAAGATACAGGATTAAAAGCAATAATTGGGATTCATAATACCGTTTTGGGTCCTGCGTTGGGCGGTACCCGTATGTGGGATTATGCTACAGAATGGGACGCATTGAATGATGTTCTTCGCCTTTCTAGGGGAATGACCTATAAGTCGGCAATTACAGGATTGAACCTTGGAGGAGGAAAAGCCGTAATTATTGGAGATGCCAAAACAGAAAAGACACCAGAATTAATGCTTCGCTTTGGGGAATTTGTACATTCCTTGGGTGGAAAGTATATCACTGCGGAAGATGTAGGGATGGCAACAGCTGATATGGATTTGGTTAGAACCGTGACTCCTTACGTGACGGGTATTTCCGAAGAAAAAGGAGGTGCTGGAAATCCTTCCCCAATTACTGCTTACGGAGTATTTATGGGAATGAAGGCTGCCGCTAAATATGCATTTGGTTCTGATGTTTTGGAAGACCGTACGGTATTTGTGCAAGGTATTGGGAATGTTGGTGAAGCACTTGTAGAGCATTTGACCAATGAAGGTGCTAAGGTGGTTATTTCAGATCTTAATCAGGAACGCTTGGAAGAAGTACGTGATAAATACCAAGCAGTAATCTATGGTGGAGATAATTTGTATGCCGAAGACATGGATATCTATGCTCCTTGTGCATTAGGTGCTACCATAAATGATGAAACTATCTATCAGTTGAAGGCAAAAGTGATTGCTGGTGCTGCAAACAACCAATTGGCCCAAGAACAAAAACATGGAAAGATCTTAAGGGAAAGAGGGATTGTATATGCCCCAGACTTCCTTATTAATGCAGGTGGTATTATTAATGTATATGCTGAACTGGAAAATTATGGGAAGCAGGAGATAATTCGTAAAACCGAAAATATCTTCAATACTACCTTGGAAATATTGACCAAAGCAGATGCTCAGCAGATTACCTCCCACCAAGCAGCATTGGAAATTGCAGAAGCAAGAATCAATGCCCGAAAAACAGGGATGTAATATTGCGGTATAATCGTTATATTTGCAGCGCACAGGAACGTTCTTGTGCGCTGTTTGTTTTATAAAAAGCTCTTTGCCATATGCTTACTCGAAGACATATTAGAATTAAGGTAATGCAATCCCTCTATGCGTTTTACCAATCTGACTACCAAGATCTGGAAAAACAGGAGAAATTTCTTCGGTACAGTATTTTGCAAATGAAGGACCTTACGGCCTTGATGCTTCACCTTATGGTGGCCGTTCGGAATCATGCCCAGAACTATCTGGAAAAATCACAACAAAAATTATTGGCAACAGAACAGGATAAAAACCCTAGCAGGTCTTTTATAGACAATAAAGTAATTGCCATGATTGCCAAACACCCAGAGTTGCAGCAGTTTTTGAAGAACCAAAAACTAAACCATTGGGAAAAAGATGATGAGTATGTGGCGATATTGTTTAAAAATCTACGTGCAGAACCTTTTTATGAGGAGTATTTGTCAATAAAAAAACCATCGTTTAAGGAAGATGTAGACTTTGTTTCAGAGTTTTACAAGCAAGTGATTGCGCCAAATGACAAATTATATGAATATTTGGAAGATCAACGACTTACATGGTTAGACGATTTTCCATTAGTGAATACCTCCTTAGTGAAAATATTGGATAAGGTACAGCCTAATAAAGGGCATCGAATTTTCAATCCAGAGGTATTTAAAAATGAAGATGATAAGGAATACAGCGTGCAACTTCTTCGGAAAGTTATTCTTAATGATGATTCCCTATCACAAGCCATTGATGGTAAAACCCCCAATTGGGATCAAGATCGTATTGCCGATTTGGACATGATTATCCTTAAACTAGGTATTGCAGAGTTCCTTTATTTCCCTTCCATTCCTTTGCGGGTTACCATAAATGAATACCTTGAAATCGCAAAAGAATATTCAACACCCAAGAGCAGTGTCTTTATTAACGGTATTTTAGACAAGTTGGCAAAGGAATATGAGGAGGAAGGAAAATTGAATAAAATTGGGCGCGGACTTACATAAAAGCAAAAAAATACCTACATTAGCGGCTCTTAAAAAGAATACTAATTTAAAAACATACACTATGAAAAAAACCATTTTCCTAATGGCTGCGGTGATTGCTTTTAGCTTTACTTCCTGCAAGGAAAACGCTGCCGACAAAGTGAATGAAGAAAATGTAGCAGCTGTAGAAGCTCAAAATGCTGAAGCAGGGAAATTTCCTGTAATGACTTTTGAAGAAAAAGTTTGGGATTTCGGAACCATTGAACAAGGAACTCCTCAAGAGCACGTATTCACGTTTACCAACACTGGTGAATCTGATTTGATTATCGTTGATGCAAAGGCTAGCTGTGGATGTACTGTTCCTTCCATTCCTAAAAACGAGCCTATCGCTCCTGGTGATAGCGCTGAAATGTTGGTGAAATTCAACGGAAACGGTAAAAATCAAGTTAGTAAAACGGTAACTATTACTGCTAACACTGAAAGTGGTAAAGAAACTGTAAGTATTAAAGCGTTCATCAACCCTAAAGAAGGCGCTACTACAGGATCTCCAATTAAAGTACAATAATATAGATGGAGCAATTACAAAGTTTTGCACCGTTAATTTTAATGTTTTTGGTGGTCTATCTCTTTATGATACGACCCCAAATGAAAAGGGCTAAAAATGAGAAGCGCTTTGCAGCCGATTTAAAAGTAGGCGATAAAGTGGTGACCAAAAGTGGCCTGCATGCCAAAGTCATGAAACTTAATGATGATGGTACCTGCATTCTTGAATCCGGAGCTGGAAAGCTTAAGTTTGAGCGTTCTGCATTATCTATGGAATTGAGTAAAAAAACAACGGAAAGCAAATAAATTATAGTACCATAAAAAAAACCTCCCGAACGGGAGGTTTTTTTATTTGTCTATTTTTCTATTCAGCGGTAAGTTTCGCAATATTCACGATAACTTCAATTGCTTTCTGCATGCTTTCCACAGGAACGTATTCATACCTTCCGTGAAAGTTGTGGCCACCCGCAAAAATATTCGGACAGGGCAGCCCCATATAACTTAATTGAGAACCGTCTGTCCCTCCACGTATTGGTTTTATCATGGGTTCTATTCCCGCCTGTTGCATCGCCTTTTCAGCAATTTCCACAATGTGCATTACAGGTTCAATTTTTTCCCGCATGTTAAAATATTGATCTTTTAATTCTACGCTTATCCGTTCTGCTTCATATTGTTGGTTGAGTTCGTCTGCCAATGATTGCATCATTCTTTTTCTGGCTTCAAAATGCTCCTTGTCATGATCCCGAACGATATAATGCAGCTTGGTATGATCTACAGAACCTTCCATATGGTGTAAATGGAAGAACCCCTGTCTTCCTTCGGTATGTTCTGGGGTCTCCATTCGTGGAAGGGAATTAATGTAATCTGTGGCGATATACATACTATTTACCATTTTTCCTTTGGCATATCCAGGATGTACTATTTTCCCCTGAATGCTCACTACAGCACCTGCCGCATTGAAATTCTCAAACTCTAATTCCCCAACTTGGCTTCCGTCCATGGTATAGGCCCATTCGGCACCAAACTTTTTCACGTCAAACTTATGTGCTCCACGTCCAATTTCTTCATCGGGGGTAAAGCCTACCTTAATGGTACCATGTTTTATTTCTGGATGCTGAATTAAATATTCCATCGCCGAGATGATTTCAGCAATACCTGCTTTATCATCAGCCCCTAAAAGGGTTGTGCCGTCTGTCGTAATTAAGGTTTGCCCTTTGTACAACAAAAGGTCTTCAAATTCCTTAGGGGATAATACAAGGTTTTTTTCCGAGTTTAGGATAATATCCTTTCCATCATATTCTTCAATAATTTGCGGATTTACATTTGCTCCGGTAAAATCTGGGGAAGTGTCAAAATGCGAAATAAAACCAATAGTGGGAACTTCTTTGTCAACATTACTGGGAAGCGTTGCCATGATGTAGGCATTGTCATCAATAGTAACATCTTTCATTCCAATTTCCTTTAATTCTGAAACAAGTGCATGTGCTAAATCCCATTGTTTTTCAGTACTAGGGGTCGTTTCGGAAGTAGGATCACTTTCAGTGTCTACCGTAACATAACTTTTGAAACGTTCTATGAGTTTATCTTTTGAAATCATAATTGGAAGTTTATCACAAATTAACGGAATAAGCCTTTAAAAAATAAGCCTTTTAGTACTATTTTTGCATCACAATCCTACCGTATGTATCAACTAGTTAGATCCATTCTTTTTCTCTTCGACCCAGAATGGGTGCATCATTTCAGTTTTAAAAGTATTAGATTCCTCAACAAGCTAGGTTTTGGAGCGATTTTCAGAAATGCCTACCAAGTAAAATCACCAAAGCTTGAACGAACCTTATGGGGAATCACCTTTCCCAATCCGGTGGGATTGGCTGCAGGATTTGATAAAGATGCTAAATTGTACAAGGAACTTTCCAATTTCGGCTTTGGATTTATTGAAATAGGAACCGTAACTCCCAAACCACAACCCGGAAACCCCAAAAAACGATTGTTTCGGCTTAAAAAAGATTCGGCCATCATTAACAGAATGGGTTTTAATAATCAAGGGGTGGAAAATGCCGCACTACTTCTGAAGAAAAACAAAGGTGTCATTATAGGTGGAAATATAGGTAAGAACAAAGTAACCCCTAATGAAGAGGCTGTAAATGATTACCTCTCTTGCTTTGAAGCCCTTTATCCTTATGTAGATTATTTTGTGGTGAACGTAAGTTCCCCCAATACACCAAATTTAAGAGCGCTTCAGGATAAGGAACCCCTTACAAAATTGCTTCTTTCCTTAAAGCAGGCGAATGCACAAAAAACGAAAGAAAAACCAATATTATTAAAAATAGCTCCTGATTTAAATAATGACCAATTGCAAGATATTATAGACATTGTTCAGGAAACTAAAATTGAAGGTGTTATTGCAACCAATACCACGATTTCACGTGACGGATTAGTTTCTGAAAATGCTTCGGAAATGGGAGGATTGAGCGGAAAACCCTTGACCAAAAGATCTACGGAAGTCATCCGCTTTCTTTCAGAAAAAAGTAATCAAAGCTTTCCTATTATTGGAGTAGGAGGAATTCATTCAAAGGAAGATGCCCTCGAAAAATTGAATGCCGGCGCAAGCTTGGTACAACTCTATACTGGCTTTATCTATGAGGGTCCAGCTTTGATTAAACAAATCAATAAAGCCATTTTACAGCAATCATAATGTGGGAACAGCTCGCTTCTTTTTCCTTTTTTACTATGTTGCTGGCACTTTCACCAGGACCGGATAATATTTTTGTCATGACCCAGTCGTTGGTCAATGGATTTAAAAGCGGACTTGCAACTACCGCAGGACTGTTGTCGGGCTGTATCGTACATACTACTTTGTTGGCATTTGGGGTTTCGGCATTGATTGCTGCATCTGAAGCTGCCATATGGGTGATTAAAATTGTTGGGGCATTGTATTTGTGTTTTCTCGCATTTAAAGTATCTCAGAGTGATACTCAATTAAGTTTTAATGAAAAAGTAGATAGTAAAAGTTATCTAACCCTATACAAGACAGGGGTGGTAATGAATTTGGTAAACCCAAAAGTTCTATTGTTTTTTTTAGCGTTTTTCCCTTCCTTTTTATGGAATGAAACCGAAAATACTGTCTTTCAATTTTATATTTTGGGATTGGTATTCATGCTTGTATCCTTTTTTGTTTTTGGCGGTTTAGCACTTTTGGCTGGGCAAATTTCAAATTATATGGCCCGTCATCAAAAAGCGGGAGCGGTATTAAAATGGCTTCAGGTTTTGGTTTTCGTTGGAATTGCCATTTTTATTTTGATTCCTTAATTTTTTAATGGAACTTCCTCTACCCACAAGGCGATTTCCTATCTTTACGGAATGCAGGAAGTAAAGCTTATTGAATGCCCCAGGGATGCCATGCAAGGCATTAAGGATTGGATTCCTACGGAAGCCAAGGCGCAATATATTCAGGCTTTGCTGCGGTGTGGGTTTGACACCATTGATTTTGGAAGTTTTGTGTCCCCAAAGGCCATTCCGCAGATGAAAGATACGGCTGAAGTACTTGAACTTTTGGATCTTTCTGAAACGACTAGCAAACTTTTGGCCATTGTTGCGAACGTTAGGGGAGCTGCCGACGCAGTGCAATTCCCGGAAATTCAATATTTAGGCTACCCTTTTTCCATTTCCGAGAATTTTCAGATGCGGAATACCCATAAAACCATTGCCCAATCTATTGAAGTGCTTTCAGAAATATTGAAACTTGCCAACCAGCATGGGAAAGAAGTAGTGACTTATCTTTCCATGGGCTTTGGAAATCCGTATGGTGATCCTTGGAATGTTGATATTGTTGGAGAATGGGCCGAAAGACTTCACGGCATGGGAGTGAAGATATTATCCTTAAGTGATACGGTTGGGACTTCTACGCCAGAAGTGATTGAATACCTTTTTTCACATTTAATCCCAAGATACCCTGAAGTAGAGTTTGGAGCACACCTACATACTACTCCTACCACTTGGTTTGAGAAGGTAGATGCAGCCTATAAAGCGGGTTGTAGAAGATTTGATGGGGCAATTCAAGGATTTGGGGGCTGTCCTATGGCAAAAGACGAGCTTACGGGGAACATGCCTACTGAAAAAATGTTAAGCTATTTTACCACTGAAAAAGTGGAAACACATATTTTGCCTATGTCATTTGAAAGTGCACATAATGAAGCATCCAAAATATTCCTAAAATACCATTAACCATGAAAAAGATTATTTTTTTCACAAGTTTGATTTTACTTGTTGGTTGTAAAACAACTAAAATCAAAAATAACGATGTAAAAGATGATGGGATTATCTCGTTCACCTTGGTACAATTAAATGATGTGTATGAAATTGCCCCCTTGGGAGGCGGAAAATATGGAGGTATGGCCCGGGTAGCACATGTGATAGATTCTATTAAAGAAGTGCAACCCAACACCTTTTTATTTCATGCAGGGGATTTTTTAAATCCGTCTTTAATTGGAACCATTAAATATCAAGGGGAGCGTATTCGTGGGAAGCAAATGATTGAAGTGATGAATGCCATGGATTTTGAACTGGTAACTTTTGGGAATCATGAGTTTGACGTTGGAAGGGAAGCATTGCAACAACGATTGAATGAGTCTAATTTTTATTGGACGACCGCTAATTGTTTTGAACAGTTGGAAGACGGTCCAAGATCATTCTATTTTGAACGGGGAGGAGATTCTATTTATGTCCCGGAAACATATACCATTCATATGACTGATAGTGATAGTACTCAATTGGACGTTGGCTTTTTTGGAGTTACCCTTCCTTCTAATCCACAGGATTTTGTGTATTATTCAGATATGTATTTAGAGGCAGGTAGTGCCGTAAGTAAATTGCAGATGCAACAGTCTGACATCATTATGGGGCTTACCCATCTTACTATAGAACAAGATAAGGAATTGGCCCGTAGATATCCAGCAGTGTCTTTTATTATGGGAGGACATGAACATAACAATATGCTGCACGAAGTTGGGCAAACCAAAATTGCCAAGGCAGATGCTAATGCTAAAACCATTTATATTCACCATTGTACTTTTAATAAAAAGACAAAATACCTTAAAATTGATTCCCAATTGTTTCCCATAGATGAAACAATTTCAGAAAAACCAGATGTGAAGGCAATTGTGGATCGATGGAATGCGATTTTGGAAAAGGAAATCACACAAGTTGTACCAGACCCTAATGAAGTAATTTACATAGCAAACCCTCCATTGGATGCTACCGATAGTGCCAGCAGGGGTATACAAACCAATATGGGTGATATCATCACCAAGGCAATGGCTTGGTCTTTTAAAGAGCCTGTGGACGCTGCTTTGGTAAATGGCGGTTCCATACGGTTGGATGATCAATTAAGTGGCCCAGTAACAAGTTTGGATATTTTTAGAGTTTTGCCTTTTGGTGGGCATGTGGCTAAGGTAGATATCAAAGGTGATTTATTGATAGAGGTGTTAAATTTTGGTAAGGAAAATAGTGGTACTGGGGCTTATTTACAACGATACAATATAAATGAGGGTATTAATGGAAATTGGCTACTGGAGGGCAACCCTATTGAAAATGACAAAGTATACCAAGTAGCATTCAGTGATTTTTTATTGAAAGGATACGACATTCCATTTCTAACAACTGAAAATAAAGGGGTTTTGAAGGTTTATGAACCTGATAAATCTGAAAACGCTTCCGATATCCGAAAAGCAATAATCATGTATCTTAAACACTTGAAGAAATGAAGAAAATAGTCAAATATGTTTTGTTACTAGCCTTGGCGGCATTAGTAGTTATCCAATTTATACGTCCAGAAAGAAACACTTCCGGTTATGAAGCTGTAGCTTCTTTTGAAGCTGCAACAAAGCCTTCCGCAGAGGTAAAAGGAATTTTGAAAGATAATTGTTATGATTGCCACAGTAATCACACACAATATCCATGGTATGCAGAAATTGCTCCATTTTCCTATTGGTTGGCAGATCATATTGAACATGGAAAAGAAGAATTAAATGTTTCAGATTGGGAACAATATTCCGTAAAACGGAAAGATCATAAATTGGAAGAAGTCATTGAGGAAGTAGAAGAGGGGCATATGCCCTTGGATTCCTATACTTGGCTTCATGGTGATCTTACAGATAATGAAAAACAGCTGTTAATTCAATGGGCACAGTTGGCCAGATTACCGTTTAAGGAAATGGCAGAATTTTCAGAAAAGTAATCTTCTAAACCCTAATCTATTTTATCCAAGTTTTTGTCCTATATTTGCATGCAATTAAATAACAACCCATTCCAACCCTGGAACTAAATTTAATTGCGATGACTGCACACGAAAATAAAATCCTAGGAGAAGGCCTTACTTATGACGACGTACTTTTGGTACCGGCGTATTCTGAAGTTTTGCCTAGGGAGGTTTCCATCTCTTCCAAATTTTCAAAGAATATAGCCCTTAACGCTCCTATTGTTTCGGCTGCTATGGATACCGTTACAGAAAGCGACATGGCAATTGCCATGGCACGGGAAGGGGGAATTGGTGTGATTCATAAAAATATGACCATCAAGCAGCAGGCAGCGCAGGTACGAAAAGTAAAACGTGCCGAAAGCGGCATGATCCAAGATCCAGTTACGCTTAAAAAAGACAATACCGTCCAGGATGCCCAAAATACTATGCGGGAGTATAAAATTGGTGGAATTCCTATTGTGGATGATCAAAACAAACTTATTGGGATTGTTACAAATAGGGATCTTCGCTTTGAACATAATTACGACCGTAAGTTGGAAGAAGTGATGACCCATGAAAAGTTGGTAACCGTAGGGAAAGGTACTTCCTTAAAAGATGCAGAAATCATCCTTCAGGAAAATAAAATTGAAAAACTACCCGTCGTAGCCGAAGATGGCTCCCTATTAGGACTTATCACTTTTAGGGATATTACCAAGCTTACCCAAAAGCCCATGGCCAATAAGGATGACTACGGAAGGCTTCGGGTGGCAGCTGCAATTGGCGTTACCGGTGATGCTGTTGAACGTGCCGAAGCGCTGGTGAATGCTCAGGTGGATGCCATTATAATCGACACAGCTCACGGACATACCAAAGGAGTGGTTGCGGTACTAAAGGAAGTTAAAAAGAAATTTCCGGAATTGGAAGTAGTGGTGGGAAATATTGCCACTGCCGAAGCTGCCAAATATTTAGTGGAAGCAGGTGCAGATGCTGTAAAAGTAGGGATAGGACCAGGCTCTATTTGTACGACTAGGGTAGTGGCAGGGGTTGGTTTTCCACAGTTTTCTGCGGTGTTGGAAGTTGCCCATGCCATTAAAGGGTCTGGAGTTCCTGTTATTGCAGACGGAGGTATTCGTTACACGGGAGATATTCCCAAAGCATTGGCAGCAGGTGCAGATTGCGTAATGTTGGGTTCTTTGTTGGCTGGTACCAAGGAATCTCCTGGGGAAACCATTATTTATGAAGGAAGAAAATTTAAATCCTATCGTGGAATGGGAAGTGTGGAAGCCATGAAAAAAGGTTCTAAGGACCGGTATTTCCAAGATGTGGAAGATGATATCAAAAAACTTGTTCCAGAAGGTATTGTGGGTAGGGTTCCTTATAAGGGTGAATTGGTGGAAAGTATGACTCAATTTATAGGAGGACTACGTGCCGGAATGGGCTATTGTGGAGCCAAAGACATTGAAACCTTAAAGGAAAATGGACGTTTTGTTAAAATTACATCTGCGGGAATTCATGAAAGTCATCCACATGATGTGACCATTACCAAAGAGGCTCCTAATTATTCGAGATAAAAAAAACTCCCATTTGGGAGTTTTTTTATACAATAAGATTAATGTTATTCTTCTTCCTTCACTTCAATGCCCATCTCCTTGAGCACGGCAAGGGTTAGGTCGAAACGGTTATCCACGTAAACCACATCATTATTTCTAAGCAATACTTGTGTATACCCACCGGCTCCAGCTACTTTTTCCAGAGCTTCACCCACTTTGGTATATAGTGGTTGCATAAGTTCATCTTGCTTTGCAAGGATTAACTGATTCCCATTCTGCTGAAATTTATTAATGTTGTTTTCCATTGCAACTAGGGAGTCCTGTCTTGATTTTCGCTGGTTGATGGTTAAGCTTACTTCATCCTGTTGGTATTTTTGCACTTTAGATTGTAGTAGCTGCATTTTGGATTGCAGTTCGCCTTCCAATCCTTTGCTGAAAATTTGTACTTGATCTTGTACATCCTTTAATTCTGGCATTTTGCTAAGTACAAAATCTACATCAATTGTGCCCACCTTTGTTTCTTGAGCGAAAAGAGTAGCACTTAGTAAGAGTAATAAAAAGGTAAGATGCTTCATCATTTGTTTAATTTTTGGCAATGATATTATTTTTTTTGGACTTATGGAAACCTTCCATGCGTGTTTATGTCTTTATCTACTTCATTTTGAAAGCATTTCTCAAAAAAGATGCCATCATTTAAAGATTATGATTCCAATACCGAAATGCCCTGCTCTGCAAAGTTTTTGAAATCCTCCATGTACTTTTTAGACTGTTTTTTAAACGCCCCAGGCATGAGCCAACCCATTAGTTTCATACCAATTCCCGAAAATTGAAATTCACTCTCACTAACCCATTGAGTGGTTTTATCATCAATTTCTTTGAAAAAGTTTTTTTGGATGTTGTGTACTCCATTAGTGTCATAGGTGGCGTGAAAGGTTTCGGGGAAATTATTTTCAATAATGGTCTCAGTAAGGACCATATTTCTTTTCCCCATTTGGTATTTTAATTCCATTGTAGCACCTGGCTCTCCGGGGGTGCCTTGCAAAATTTTATAGTCTAAAAGTCCTCTTTGCCAATGTTTCATGTTTTCTGGATTATCCATTTTCTTAATGACTTCTTCTCTTGGAAGTGCAATTGTGATTTCAGTAATGTATTTCATAATGGTATAGGTATTGATTGATTTTCTTTCCCTATAAAAATAAAAGATTTTAGAATATGAAACGTTATGGGTAGAGGATTGTGAAACCCTAACCATTTTTATTATTTTTGCGAGGTTTGAAAAATATGCATATGAAAAACATTAGTATTGCGCTTATCGCTTTTTTAATTGGTTATTCTGCTTTTTCCCAGCAAAAAGGAAAAGTATTGATGGAGATTGAAGGAACCCTGGTTTATGCTTCGGAATTTAAGCGGGTATATAAAAAGAACCTAGAGCTCGTGCAGGAAGAGGATCAAAAATCGGTAGATGGATATCTTAACTTATTTATTGATTACAAATTAAAAGTAGCTGAAGCCAATGCGCAAGGTCTTCAGAATAGACCTGCATTTAAAAGGGATCTTCTCAAGTACGAAAAACAATTATCCCAAAAATATCTAGAAGAAGATCAAGTGACCAGTGAGTTGGTGAAAGAGGCATACGATCGTGGAAAAGAACAGTTAAAGGTTTCCCATATTCTTATTAGAATAGGAATGGATGTACTTCCAAAGGATAGTTTGGAAGCCTACAACAAGATGGAGATGATTCGTCAAAAAGCCTTAAATGGTGAGGATTTCAATGAACTTGCCTTAGAGTATTCTGAAGAACCTGGTATTGAAAAAACCAAGGGAAGCCTTAATTATTTTTCGGTATTTGACATGGTATATCCTTTTGAAACAGAAGCATATAAGACATCTAAAGGCGCGGTTTCAAATATTGTTCGTTCGCAATATGGATACCATATTATTAAAGTGGAAGACCGTAGGGAAATAGCTCCAAAAATTGAAGTTTCCCATATTATGATTGCCAACAGGAAGGATAATACTACCGTTAATCCAAAACAGCGTATTGAGGAAATCAAAGCCATGCTGGATCAAGGACAATCATTTGAGAGTTTGGCAAAGCAATTTTCAGATGATAAAAATTCTGGAGTGAATGGCGGAAAATTAAATCCTTTCACTAAAGGAGAGCTACGTTCTCCCATGTTTGAAGCCGCGGCGTATTCTTTAGAGAAAAAAGGGGAAGTTTCTGGTCCTGTGGAGTCTGAATTTGGCTGGCATCTTATTAGACTGGATTCTATTTTGTCTATTCCATCCTTTGAAGAACAAAAAAACTTTTTAGAGCGAAAAATACGGGAAGGGAATCGATCTAGTATTGTGAACGAAGCAGTAAATCAACAAATAAAAGACACCTATGGTTTTACCATGGGTGATGGTAATTTATCAGACCTTAATACGGCTGTTTCAGATGATGTCTTAAAAAGAACTTGGAAATTCAATCCAGATTCCCTCTCAACTGATAAATTACTGTTCAGGATAGGAGATAAGGAACATAATTACAGTGATTTTCTGGAGTATGTAAGTACGATGCAACGAAGAGTTAGAAATTATAATTCCAAAGAAAATCTATTGAAGGATTTTTATGAATTCTACATGGATGAAAGTGTAAAAACATATTTCAGGGAACAATTGGAAAAAGAGAATCCAGATTACGCAGCACTTATTAATGAGTATCGTGAAGGGCTTTTAATATTTGATGTCATGGAACAAAATGTTTGGAACAAAGCGAAAGAGGATACCCTAGGACAGAAAGCCTATTATGAGTCACACAAAGATTCCTATAGATGGAAAGATCGAGTAGAAGCCAGTATTTTTACGGCGCCAAGTAAATCAATCTTGGAAGAGGTAATCCGTTTGCTGAAAACTGGAATGAAGCCTTCCGAAATTAAGGAAACTATCAATAATGATAATAAGGTGAACGTAATTCTTACGGAAGGCGTTTTTGAAAAAGGTGATAAAGAGTTGCCGGAAACGTATATCTTAAAAGAAGGTGTTTCTTCCATATTTGCACAAAATGACACATTTGTTTTAGTAAGTTCCACGAAACATATGCCACCTTCACAGAAATCTTTTGAAGAGGTACGCGGACGTGTAATGGGGGATTACCAAGTGCAGGTGGAAAAAGATTGGGTGCAAAGTTTACAAGAGAAATATTCGGTGAAAGTTCATTCAAAAGTCCTGAAAAAAGTAAAAAAAGACCTAGGTTCATAAATGAAATGGAAATTGATAATCATATGGAGTTGTACCATTTTAGCTTCTTGTAACTATCTTAAAAAGGAGGAAACCAAAACACCACTAGCACGAGTTAATGACAACTTTCTGTTTTGGGAAGATGTTGAGGAACAATTTGGAGAAGCCTTAAAGGGAGAGGATAGTCTTCAGGTTATCAATAATTATATCAATAGGTGGGCCACTCAACGGTTATTGATAGATCAAGCGGGAATCAATCTCCCTGCGGAAAAAATCACCGAGTTCGAGGCGTTGATTGAACAATACAGAAATGATCTTTACACAGAAGCTTATAAAAGTACCATTGTAAGTAAACAGTTAGATAGTACAATTTCAAACGCAGAGCTTATTACTTTTTATGAACGCAATAAGGACAACTTCAGGTTGAATGAGGAGATGTTCAAATTGCGCTATGTGGAAGTTGAAAATGAATTTTCAAATAGAAACAAGCTGAAGGAACAACTCATACGATTCAATAAAGAAGATAAAACCAGTCTTTCCGAAATGAGTATTCAGTTTAAATCCTATAACCTAAACGACTCTACCTGGGTAAAAAAAGATAATCTTTTAAAGGCAATCCCAGTATTACAGCAGTATGGGGAACAAGTGCTAAAAAAAGGTTATTTTGGAGAGTTGCAAGATTCAATAGGTGTATATTTGCTTAAAATTGAAGCTGTTTTGGAGCCTAATGACGTTGCCCCTTTAACCTATGTGCAGCCAACAATACGACAAATTATTCTCAATCAGCGAAAACAAATATTAATTCAGGAATTAGAAAAGGATATTACCAGAGATGCAATTAAGAACAATACTTTTGAAATATATCAATAGCCCCAGGCAAATAGGAATGCTGCTTTTATTGGGTGCTTTTTCCCTTTCGGGATGGAGCCAGGAAGTGGTAGTGGACAGCACCAATGCGATTACCCAAAACGTTCCCATTACAAAAAAGGATTCCATAAAACCTTTTCAGCGATTCAAGGCAGAAGGTGTTTCAGCAGTTATTGGGGAATATGTAATCCTTGATAGTGATATTGATAAGAGCTATCTAGAATTGGAACAACAAGGGATTTCTACAGAAGATATTACCCGATGCCAGCTTATTGGGAAGCTTATGGAAGATAAACTGTATGCGCACCATGCTAAGGTTGACAGTCTAGAGGTTTCCGATGTTGAAATTACCCAACGAATTGAGCAGCAGATGGCGTATATCATTGAGCAATTTGGAGGAGACGAAGACAAAGTAGCTAAGTTTTACAAAAAGGATAATATTGAAGAATTGAAACAGGAACTTTTCGCAACCAATAAAACGCTCATGTTGGCAAGCCAGATGCAACAAAAAGTTGTTGAAAATGTTGAGGTTACCCCAGAAGAAGTACGTCAGTTCTTTTTTTCCATCCCTGAAGATGATAGACCTATTTTTAGTGCTGAAGTTGAAGTTGCACAAATTATCATAGAACCCGAAATTACTGAGAAAGCTCGTCAAGATGTAATTGATAAGTTGAACGAATTTAAGCGGGATATTGTAGATAATGGGGCAAGTTTTGCTACCAAAGCTGTATTGTATTCCAAAGATGGATCTGCCGCAAAAGGCGGGCTTATTCAAGGCATTAGAAAGACGTCTCCATATGCCAAGGAATTTAAGGATGTCGCTTTCTCATTATTAGAAGGGGAAGTAAGCGATCCTTTTGAAACAGAGTTTGGCTACCATATTCTTACTGTTGATAAAATTCGTGGGCAGGAAATTGATGTGCGTCATATCATATTATTTCCTGAAGTTTCCCAGAAAGAATTAGATGCTGCAAAGAAAACATTAGATTCCCTTCGTTTAGAAATTGAAGCAGGCACCATTACATTTGAAGATGCCGCACGTACGTTTTCAGATGAAGAAGAAACTCGTGCCAATGGAGGGGTCTTGGTAAATCCTGTGTCATTGGATACCCGTTTTGACCTTACCAAAATGGATCCTGTTTTAAGCGCTCAAGTATATAACCTGGAAGAAGGGGAAATGTCTAAAGTGATGATTGACAGGGAACCCAGAACCCGGAAGGCCTTCTATAAATTACTTACAGTGACACATCGTTTTAGCGAGCACCAAGCAGATTTTCAGCAAGACTATGAAAAAATTAAGGATTTGGCGTTGAAGGAAAAGCAAATCCGTGAAATTGAAAAGTGGCAAAACAAAAAAATAAAGGAAACTTACGTGAGTGTCAATAAAGATTACTACGATTGTGAATTTTCCAGTAACTGGTTAAAGATTAACCAATAAAAAAAATCTATGTCTGACGTTGCAGCAATTGAACAACTCGTTTCAAAATACCAAGCATTACGAAAAGAAATTAAAAGAGTTATTGTAGGCCAGGATGAAGTAGTAGAGCAAGTACTTTTATCTATTTTTTCAGGCGGACATGCTTTACTTATTGGAGTACCCGGATTGGCAAAAACTTTATTGGTGAATACGGTAGCACAGGCACTTGGTCTTGAGTTTAAGCGAATTCAGTTTACACCAGACTTAATGCCTAGTGATATACTAGGTTCGGAAATCTTAGATAAAAACAGGGAATTCAAGTTTATCAAAGGCCCTATTTTTGCAAATATTATTTTGGCAGATGAGATCAACCGTACCCCCCCTAAAACACAGGCAGCACTTTTGGAAGCAATGCAGGAACGTGCGGTAACCGTTGCGGGGCATCATTACAAACTAGATTTGCCTTATTTTGTACTGGCAACACAAAACCCCATAGAACAAGAAGGGACTTATCCGCTTCCGGAAGCGCAGTTAGACCGTTTCATGTTTGCAATTAATTTAGATTATCCAACCTTCAATGAAGAAGTGGAAGTGGTAAAGAAAACCACCACACAAAACGAGGTGACAGTGAACGCACTGTTTTCAGGTGATGAAATCATTCAGTATCAACAACTCATCCGTAGAATTCCTGTAGCAGATAATGTAGTTGAATATGCTGTAACCTTGGTTGGTAAGAGTAGGCCTAAAGGCCCTGCCGCTTCCGAAACCGTAAAAAATTACATCGATTGGGGTGCGGGTCCGCGTGCCTCACAAAATTTAATCCTAGGTGCAAAAGCCTATGCCGCCCTTCAAGGAAAATTCTCTCCAGATATTGAAGACGTGCAGAAAGTTGCCGTTGGGATATTACGGCATCGTTTAATTAAAAATTATAAAGCGGAAGCCGAGGGCTTAACCATTGAAGAGATTATTACTGGTTTGTATTAGTGAACAATAAAAGTTTCATAATCCCTATCATTTTCTTTCTTATAGGAATTGCCCTTACAGTTATTGGGGCATTATTTAAAATACTTCATTGGACTCTTTCCTTTTTAAATGGAAAGTGGCTTTTCTCCATTGGATTGTTGTTTGTCTTTTTTGCAATCGCTATCTTTCTCTTTTTACTGTATCAAAATAACCAAAAAGGCTTAAATCAATAATTCAATTTTGGGTATCTTCGTAAGCCTATGAAGATTGGAGGTTCCTCTACACGAATATTTGGATTAGACTTCATGCGTGCCGTTGCCATACTATTGGTAGTTTGTTCTCATGCATTGTGGGCATTTCCTCAAATTAAAGGTTCGTTTCAAGCCCTATTGGATTTTATGGGCATGATGGGTGTAGAGATTTTTTTCGTACTTAGTGGCTTTCTCATTGGCAGAATTTTATTGCGAATTTTCACCAGCCCAGATTTTAAATCCCGTCATCTAACATATTTCTTAATTAGGCGCTGGTTTCGGACGCTCCCCAATTATTACTTAATCTTATTGATTAATATTCTTATTGTTTGGTATTTGGGAAGGGAGTTTGCAGATAGTCTTCCTTTGTACTTTGGATTCCTTCAGAATTTTAACTTCGGAATGGATATCTTTTTCACAGAATCCTGGAGTTTGCCAGTGGAAGAATTTGCCTATATCCTTGGTCCTTTATTATTGTACCTTTTATTTTTTCTGAAGCTACCTGTTTCCCGAAACTTATTATTTCTAGGCATTACCTTAAGCATTATCCTGTTTTTTCTGGGAACCAAAATAGCTTACCATTTGCAACATGATTCAACAACCATGGAATATTGGAATATTCATCTTAAAGCAGTGGTGATTTACAGGATTGATGCAATCTATTATGGCGTCTTGGCTGCCTACATTTCCAAAGAAGCCCCACGGTTTTGGAAAAATCAAAAAAGACGACTTTTCAAAATATCCCTTCTTTCTTTTTGTCTCTTGCAATATGCAATTGGCGCCTTCGGGTTGACCTTTGAAAATACACCAATGTTCATAAATGTATTCTATTTGCCCGTTACCTCTATTATCATTGCGCTCTCATTACCGTTTTTGTCGCAGTGGCAAAAAGCACCGAATTGGCTAATAAAGCCTATTACTTTTATAAGCCTTATTTCCTATGCCATGTATTTACTGCATTATTCCATTGTTTTGCAATTAATGCGGTATTGGATTCCCATTAAACAGGATAGTATTTTATATACACTTATTTTTTCAGTGGGATATGCGGTAATTACTATTGTACTTTCTTATGGTTTGTACCGTATATATGAAAAGCCCATGATGGATATTAGGGATCAACCTTTTGTCAAAAAAAGATTTTAGCCTCTTAAAATTATCAATCTTATAAAAAACCTAGCAAAAAATTAATAAATATTTAAGTTTATTCATTATTATTTTACATCCGCTGAATAAAAATTATAAAATATCCTAAATCGTTAGATTATTTTTAGTTCTGCGCTAATTTTTTTAATTTTGCAACACTTCAAAAACAGATAACTATGGCATTTGATTTCGATATGATAAAAGAGGTGTATTCCAACATTCCAAAAAGGGTTGATAAAGCCCGTGAAGTAGTTGGAAAACCCTTAACACTTTCAGAAAAAATACTCTATAGCCACCTTTGGGATGGAGCCCCTACCGAGGCATATACAAGGGCTAAAGATTATGTAGATTTTGCACCAGATAGGATTGCTTGTCAGGACGCCACCGCGCAAATGGCACTATTGCAATTTATGCAAGCTGGAAAGCAGAAAGTGGCAGTTCCTACCACCGTACATTGCGATCACTTGATTCAGGCAAAATCTGGAGCAGAACAAGATCTTAAAACGGCTATGTCTACCAGTAATGAGGTATTCCATTTCTTGGAATCTGTTTCCAACAAATACGGAATTGGTTTCTGGAAACCCGGCGCAGGAATTATCCACCAAGTAGTGCTTGAAAATTATGCCTTCCCTGGCGGAATGATGATTGGTACCGATTCCCACACAGTAAATGCCGGCGGATTGGGAATGGTTGCCATTGGAGTAGGAGGTGCAGATGCCGTTGACGTAATGGCTGGAATGCCTTGGGAATTAAAGTTCCCAAAATTGATTGGAGTGCGTTTAACAGGTAAATTATCTGGATGGACTTCTCCTAAGGACGTTATCCTGAAAGTTGCCGAAATCCTCACCGTAAAAGGTGGTACTGGTGCCATCGTTGAATATTTTGGGCCTGGGGCTACTTCCATGTCTTGTACAGGAAAAGGAACCATTTGCAATATGGGTGCCGAAATAGGCGCCACGACTTCAACATTTGGATACGACGATTCCATGGAGCGCTATTTACGTGCGACCGATAGGTCAAACGTAGCCGACGAAGCAAATAAAATTAGGGAATACCTTACGGCAGACCCTGAAGTATATGAAAATCCTGAACAATATTTTGATCAGGTAATTGATATCAATCTTACGGAATTACTTCCACATTTGAACGGGCCCTTTACGCCAGATTTAGCCACACCTGTTGGAACAATGCATGATAAAGCGGTCAAAAATGATTGGCCGTTGAAAGTGGAGTGGGGATTAATAGGTTCCTGTACTAATTCCTCTTATGAGGATTTATCCAGGGCTTCTTCCATTGCGCAGCAAGCATTGGATAAAAAGCTGAAGACCAAAGCAGAGTTTGGAATCAATCCGGGATCTGAACAAGTACGTTACACTACAGAGCGTGACGGAATTTTGGAAATTTTTGAAAAATTGGAAGCAAAGATCTTTACAAATGCTTGTGGCCCCTGTATCGGGCAATGGGCACGATATGAGGATCCTAAAAATGCACCTAAAAATTCTATTGTGCATTCATTTAACCGAAACTTTGCAAAACGTGCAGATGGGAACCCTAACACCCATGCTTTTGTAGCTTCTCCAGAATTAACAGCGGCCATTGCTATTGCCGGCCGATTGGATTTCAATCCTATTACTGATACTTTAATCAATGAAGATGGGGAGGAAGTAAAATTGGATGAGCCAACAGGATGGGAACTTCCACCAAAAGGATTTGAGGTAAAGGATAATGGATACCTTGAACCAGTTGCAGATGGAAGCAATGTAGAGGTGGTTGTGAATCCAACTTCAGAACGATTGGAATTACTCACTCCTTTTCAACCCATCAAGGATGAAGAACTTCAAGGAATGAAGTTGTTAATTAAAGCCTTTGGGAAATGTACTACAGACCATATTTCCATGGCTGGACCATGGTTGCGTTTTAGAGGCCATTTAGATAACATATCCAATAACACTTTAATTGGAGCAGTAAATGCCTTCAATAAGAAAACCAACTTTGTGAAAAACCAATTAGATGGTGAATACGGTGGTGTACCAGATACCCAACGTGTTTATAAGTCTAAAGGCATTAAAACGATAGTTGTGGGAGACCATAACTATGGAGAAGGTTCATCACGGGAACACGCTGCAATGCAGCCTAGACACTTAGGTGTTGCCGCTGTATTGGTGAAATCATTTGCACGAATTCACGAGACTAACTTGAAAAAACAAGGAATGTTGGCACTTACCTTTGCAAATGAAAATGATTATGATTTAATCCAGGAGGATGATACCTTCAACTTTGTGGATATCCAAAACTTTGCGCCAGATACGCCGTTGACCATTGAAGTGGTACACAGTGATGGTAGCAAGGATACCATTAAGGCGAACCATAGTTATAATGACCAACAAATAAAATGGTACCGGGAAGGTTCTGCTTTAAATTTAATTAAGAAGCAAAACGCATAATCCTTATACTATTCAGCATAGAAAAGCTCCCATTTGGGAGCTTTTTTTATTTTATCTTAATTGATGAATGGTAAAGAAACTATTGAAGTTGCTGCCGCTAAGATCTGCTGTAAGCAAACTTGAATCCAAATTAAACTGTACGGTATCTCCCGCATTAAGCACAAGTAAGGTGGTAGTACTTCGAAAAGGAGGAGTGGCATTGATACTCAATATACCCACATTTGCATAATTAGCAGTTGCTACAGTTACTCCATTGTGTAATATGGAAACCCCAAAATCTGTTGCCACTGCTAACGACCCGTTGGCTTCAATCTGTACATAGATTTGATAGATTCCATCGTTTTTAGCTGTATACACATGAGTGCTTGTGTTGAATTCATCGAGGACATCTATAGTTTTTTGATCAAAAGGAATAATGGATGACCCTGATAATATACTTAGGGTAATTGCCCCAGAAGATGCAAAGTCCCCACGTACCAATGAGGGTATAGCTTCATTCACCACGGTATTGGCCGTTATGGTTTTTACAATGCCATCGTCTGAAACAACAAGAATGGAATCTTTTGCAATACTTGGTTTAAGTTCTTCGGTTACAGAACGCAAGGCCATATTCCCATTTACGTCTAAGGTGGCAAGTGGACTTGTAGTGTTAATCCCCACTTGTGATGATGTATATACCGATTGTAATAACATCACCAAAATAAATATTCTCCCCATATTATTTTGTTTTTGTTAATGAATCAACATGTAATAGATAAAATGTATCATTTTTATGTTAATTGTAAGAATAATTCTTACATAAATTGATTAATTATCGATAAAATGTATAATATTTTAACATTTGTAAGTCCTTAGCACTTGATACGACTATGTAGTAGTTATAATCTTAATTTCAGATGGACACACTTTGGTTTTTTGAGGATGTGAATCTTTTCAAACTACTCTGCCCCCATAAATATAAATCCTATAAGGAGCAACATACCTTTCAGCAGTATCATAAGGAAGACTATGTGTACTTTGAGGAAGATCATTCCAATAAGGTTTTCCTTATAGAAAAGGGGAAAGTAAAAATAGGGTACTATACTGAAGACGGCGAAGAAGTCATTAAGGCTATTCTTTCCCGTGGGGAGTTATTTGGCGAAAAGGCCATACTGGGAGAGGTCAAACGTGATGAATTTGCCAAATCCTTAGACAATGAAACATGTATTTGCCCTGTGGGAGTGGAAACCTTACATGACCTTATGCGGGACAATAAAAGCTTCAGTTTTAGGATATATAAATTAATTGGCTTTCGGATTAAAAAACTGGAACGACGCTTGGAAATCATGCTCTTCAAAGATGCACACAAGCGCGTAGAGGAATTCTTAAAGGAATTGGCCAAGGATTACGGGTATTGTTGCCCCAAAACCGGGGATACCGTAGTGAAACATCCTTATACCCAAAAAGAGATTGCTACACTCATTGGGACTTCCCGTCCCACCTTCAATGCGATTATGAACCAATTTAGAGAAGAAGACAAGATAGATTTCCGTAGGAAGGAAATCCGTTTAAAATTTTCTGTCTAATGTAAGCTAGCTAACATTTCATCTTCTTACGGCATTGTAATTTTGGACAAACTCTAAAATAAACTGCTATGAAGAAATTATTGTTTGGAATACTTGCCTTGGGCATTACCTTGTATTCCTGTAGTTCTGATGATGATAGTACCGTTACGATTACAGAACCCACCCTTTCAAATTTAACCTTAAATCTTAACGGACTGGAAGACCTAGGAGCTAACTTTCGATATGAAGGATGGATTATGGTAGATGGAACTCCTATCTCTACGGGCACGTTTAGTGTTGGAAGTAGCGGTGCCCTTTCAACCACCACTTTTGAAATTGATAGTGATCAACTAGCCGATGCCACTAAATTTATCCTAACCATTGAACCCAATCCAGATCCAGATCCTGCGCCATCTGACCAAAAATACTTGGCAGGTGACTTCTCTGGGAATAGCGCTTCCGTTGCGACGAATGTGGCACCTGCCATTGGGGACTTTAATGCTGTGGCAGGAGATTTCTTTTTGAGAACCCCTACCGATGAGCCCGTAGGATCTGCCAATAACGGAAACGATCAATACGGTGTATGGTTTGGGCTTCCGGGAATGCCTCCATCTGCTACGTTGAATCTGCCCGACTTACCCGAGGGCTGGGTCTATGAAGGTTGGGTGATAGGGGATAGCGGTCCCTTGTCTACTGGCCGATTTACCAATGTGGATACTATGGACCAAAACGCTGGATTGCCTACTAGTTTTGGGGGTACCGAACAAGCTGGGCCACCGCTTCCAGGAGAAGATTTCTTTAATAATGCACCTGCCGGTGAGACCTTCCCTTTGGATATACGGGGTAGAATGGTGGTCATTAGCGTAGAACCAGAACCAGATAATAGTCCTGCTCCGTTTACCTTGAAGCCCCTAGCAGCCATGGCTGGAAGTGATACCGCCCCTGCATCCTATGCATTTGGGGAAAACTTAGGTAGTTTTCCTAGTGGGACCGTTACCCGCTAAGTTTTCGTGTACTTGTTTGTTTGTGATGAAAAGTCCCGTTAAGCGGGACTTTTTATTTATTTTTGAAAAAAAAGAAGCATGAACGTACGCGCACTGTTAAAGAAACATTGGAGCACTTTACTAATCCTTATTTTTATTGGGTTGTTACTATTCCCAAAGACAGGAATGCCCATTAAAGTCTTTTTTAGCAAACTCATTGCTTTTTCACCTTCTGAAATCCCTGCTGAAAAAAGGGAGACACTTTCCAGTTATGCCTGGAGCTTGGAAAACCTTCACGGACAGCCAGTAGACTTTTCCTTTTCGGAAGGGAAAGTGGTTGTGGTGAATGTATGGGCTACTTGGTGCCCGCCCTGCGTGGCCGAACTTCCTTCCTTTCAAGCTTTGGTAAAGGATTACGAACAAAAGGTAGACTTCTATTTTGTTTCCATGGAGGAGCTTGCCCACCTCAATGGGTATATGAATAAGAAAGGCTATTTCTTTCCCGTATTTAGGCCTTTGGGTCCTTTCCCGGATGAGTTGAGTACACATTCGTTTCCTACCACCTTTGTAATCTCTAAAACAGGGGAAATTGTCATCAAGAAGAAGGGAGCTGCCGATTGGAACAGTGACAATGTTAGGGAGTTGCTGGATGAGTTATTGGCTGAATAGCCTATCGCAATGTGCTTCCGAAGATTTAAAAGTACTTCACTATACCATAAGTTTAACAGCAATTATTAGTTGTAATAGGGGATAAGAGGCATCTTATATGCCTTTGATATGCCTTTGATATGCCTTTGATATGCCTTTGATATGCCTTTGATATGCCTTTGATATGGAGTATCTATGGGTTATCTATGGATCAACCACGACATATATACGATATACATACGGTATATATACGGCATAAATACGACATAGATACGGTATACAACTTTTGGGAATCCTACTTTTGGAAGGTCATTGTAGGTGTTGTAACAATATAACGTTATTTGATACTAATATAGTGTCATCAATCAAAAAAACCTCTTTCAACCATGGAAACCATTCATTACACTCAAAAGCGCACAGACAACTCCCTGTTGGTCATCACCCACCTGTCACAGTTATTGTATTATGTCACTGGATTTGGCGGACTTGTTGTTCCGTTGATTCTTTGGCTTACCCAAAAGGAAAAGATAGAAGGCATGGATGAACACGGGAAATCCATCGTGAACTTTCAACTTAGTTTGATCCTTTACACCATTATAAGTATTCCCGGTATTTTATTACTGGGCTTAGGAATCCTCATGTTGATCTTTGTTGGAATCATTGGGTTTATCATTCCCATTGTGAATGCCGTAAAGGCCAGTAACGGTCAATCGCCCAGTCACTTTATGACGATACGGTTTATTCCTTAAAACATCAAAACCCGCCAAATGGCGGGTTTTTTAGTACACAATAGTTTGTTGCTTTTAGTTGTTGAGCATCACGGGCATTACCAGCATGGTTACTTGTTCCCCGTCATCCAAGCCGTCTACGGGTGTTAGGATTCCTGCGCGGTTGGGAAGGGACATTTCCAAGGATACGGCATCACTGGTAAGGTTGCTAAGCATTTCAAGAAGGAAACGCGAGTTAAACCCAATTTGGATATCATCCCCTTGGTATTCACAAGTAAGACGCTCGTCTGCTTTATTGCTGTAATCAATATCCTCTGCGGAAACATTTAATTCTGCACCCGCAATTTTAAGTCGGATTTGATGCGTCGTCTTGTTACTGAAAATACTTACCCTACGTACCGAATTCAGGAACTGGTTTCGATCTATGCTTAACTTATTGGGGTTTTCCTTTGGAATCACCGCTTCATAGTTAGGGTATTTTCCATCAATCAATCTGCAAATCATTTCCATGTTCTCAAAACTGAACTTGGCATTGCTTTCATTGTATTCAATGGTTACTTCCTCTTCGCTCCCCATTAGGATACTTTTGAGCAGATTCAAAGGCTTTTTGGGCATAATGAATTCCGCCGTTTGGGAGGCACTAATGTCGCTTCGGGTGTATTTCACCAATTTGTGGGCATCTGTCGCCACGAAGGTAAGTCCTTCCGTAGAAAACTGGAAAAAGACCCCGCTCATCACTGGGCGAAGATCATCATTCCCTGCGGCAAAAATGGTTTTGGAAATAGCTGTTGCCAATACATCCCCTTCCACTTTGGTTTCAGAAGGATCCTTCAGGGCCACTGCTTTTGGGAAGTCTTCCCCATCTGCATACGCCAAGGCATACTTACCACTACTGGAGCTAATTTCCACGGTGTGGTTATCCTCTACGGTAAAGGTAAGCGGTTGCTCTGGGAAGGTTTTAAGGGTGTCCAGCAATAGTCTTGCTGGAACACACACACTTCCTTTATTGGTGCTTTCCACTTGCAAGCTCGCCATGATGGTTGTTTCCATGTCTGAAGCCGAAACCTTCAGGGCGTTATTGTCAAGTTCAAACAAAAAATTGTCAAGAATAGGTAACGTATTGTTGTTATTGATGATTCCACCAAGGACCTGTAATTGTTTCAGGAGGTAAGAACTGGATACTATAAATTTCATGTAATTTGTTTTTCAATATCATTCTACTACGCTGGAAGCGCATCATTACAAATATATTTTAAAAGGCTTGTATGCTAAAACAAACTTATCAACAACTAGCCCCTGTATTTTTTTTGTCTGTAGAATCTAAACAGGAATCCGAAAAGCAACAACAATCCCAATGGTAGCAGTAGGTTTAGGATTTGCCATGTGCTTCTTTCCTGTGCTGTTTTTTGTGGATCAAGGAATGGAATTGCTACTTTCTTGCTTCGAATGTTTATAAGTCCGTCATCCTCTAAGAGGTAATTTACCGAATTGAGGAGAAATTCCTTGTTTCCGTAGAAGGAGTTGGTCCATTTATCAAAGCCCAACTCTAAGGGGCGTCCACGATCCAGTTGGTTTTTGATCAAGTCCCCATCACTAATGACCACCATTTTGGTAGGGGGGCTTTTCTCGAAGGGTTTGGCAGCTTTAAACGGTTTGATACGGTTATTGTATACCGAAGTAAATTCGCCTTCCAGCAACACGGCTAATGGAATCTCCCCGCTGTTGAATTCCTGAGGGGAAGGCCCTTCATTGATGATACGTAGGTTTTTTGGGATTTCCCGGTTGATGTCTATTTCGGTAGGTACGCCCACTTTTTGGGAAAGGGGGGAGGTACTTAAAAGGATAGTCTTTTCAATGGCATTGGGAAGGGTATCCAGGCTACTGGCATACTCAAACCGAACTGCTTCAATATTGGTAGCAATGGGATGATTGTTGGCTGCGGAAGACAACGGATAGTACAACCATGGGTATTGGGTGTACTGGGTTTCCCTTCCTTCACCTGAAGCTAGTGAAATAGGAGCAGCATAGACGTCTTTTACCAAGTTAGGATTGACACGAACCCCATATTTGAAAAAGAAATCATTAAGGTTAAGATCCATCCCAAAGGCAAAGGAATTTCCACTCACGGTATCGAGGCGTTGGGTGGTTGCATCTATCAACCAAAGGGAGGCACCCCCGTTCATGATAAATTGATCTAGGGTATATTTTTCTGCTTCGGAAAAGGGTTCTTCTGGCTTTGCAGCGATGAGCAAATCATATTTTTGCAGTTCCTCTAGGGTACGTTGTGGGTCAACTGCTACGGAATCCAATGTAAACGGACCAATGTAATAATACTCCCGAAGCGTGTTTAGGAAGTCGGCTAGGTACCCGTCCTGTAATTCCTCATTTCCTTTTAGGATGGCAATCTTGCGTCGTTTAGGTTGCGTAAGCTTGCTGAAGCCATCGGCAAAGGCATATTCCAAGTTTTGGATGGAATTGTTCACCCGTTCCTCTGAGGTACTCCCCATCTGGTTTTTGAGCAGTGGGATGCGTACGGTTTGATCATTGTGATAGGCGAGGGCCCATGGGTAAACGATTTCGGTGGTGACCCTACCGTTTTGTTGGATTTCCACTTGGGCACCTTGTAGGCCAAATTCGGCCATTTGCTGTTGGATTCCCGCTTGGTCCTCTTCGCCTTCCATAGGATTGATAAATTGAAAGACAATATTGTTGTTATAGGCCGCAAAGGATTCCAGTAGCTGTTCGGTTTCCACTTTCAGTTTTTTGAATTCCGGTGGAAGGTCCCCTTTCAGGAAGATATCTACATAGATAGGGGAGTCTGTTTCGGCGATGGTATTTTTGGCAGCTTCGGAAAGCGTGTAGCGTTTATCCTGTGTGAGATCGAACCTATGGTAGGCATATTGCCCCAAGAAGTTAAGGGCCACCAAAACGACTAAGGTGATGAGCAAGGTTTTGATATGTGCCTTGTTTTTCAGCATTAGCGTTTTTTAAGGTTTAGATAGGTAAGTACCAAAAAGAAGGCAGCGACACTTAAGAAATAAATGAGGTCCCTTGTATCAAGTACCCCTCTAGCTACATTGTTGAAATGTGCCAACAATCCTAAATTAGCGATCTCTAAGCCCAATACATTTGCAATCCCTTCAAAACCATAGTACATCAAAAAGCAGAGCAATACTGCGGTGATAAAAGCCACGATTTGGTTTTCGGTAAGGGTAGAAGCAAAGATCCCAATAGCGGTATAGGCCATGGCCAAAAACAAAAGCCCCAGGTAGGAGCCAACGGTGCTTCCCACGTCCCAGTTTCCGGGGGGATTTCCTAAGCTGGAAATAGTCCATACGTAGAGTAGTGTAGGGAGTATGGCCAATAACATAAGGATGAGGGCCCCGAAATATTTCCCTAAAACGATTTGCCGTACCGAAATAGGCTTGGTGAATAATAGCTCTAAGGTACCCATTCTTTTTTCCTCACTAAAGGAACGCATGGTAAGGGCAGGAATTAAAAACACCAACACCCAAGGCGCCAATTCAAAAAAGGGCGCTAGATCTGCAAAGCCATTATCAAAAATATTAAACGTTCCTTGGAACACCCAAAGAAAGAGTCCGTTGATGATTAAGAACACCGCAATCACCAGATACCCAATGGGAGAGGAAAAGAAGCTTCGTATTTCTTTAGAGATGATGGCTTTCATGGATTAGGAAACAATTTTTTGAAAGCAGACACTATTTTCCACCCCTTGGTATTGCCCATAGTTGGGAATGGTTTGATATCCTTTTTTTTGATACAATGCAATGGCTTCCGG
This sequence comes from uncultured Alteromonas sp., assembly GCA_964495885.1. Taxonomy (GTDB): domain Bacteria; phylum Bacteroidota; class Bacteroidia; order Flavobacteriales; family Flavobacteriaceae; genus PALG01. Next base: position 64,870 of record CAZBWO010000016.1, read on the forward strand.
TTGTTTTTTTCCTGTTTCCAGTACACAACGTTGGTAGCCCAATTCTATTGCCCAAGCTTCAAGGGAAGCAAGGATTTGGGAGGCATACCCTTTTCCTCTTTCGGAAGGCGGCGTATACATTCGTTTGATTTCCACGCTGTTTTCATCATAGGGTTTGAACGCACCACACGCTACTGGAACCCCGTTGGAATATCCCACGACGGTATTGGGTAGGTTGGTACTCTCATTGAATTGATGGTAGAACGCATGGTCTTCCCCATCACGTACGGCAAGATCTGCATCCAGTTGTTGTACCAGTGCCTGAAAATCTTTATGGGTTGCTGCTGTACGAATGATTTGCATAGGTTATGATAACTGATGAATGGTATCTACACTCCAAGCTTGCGCTTTTTCCTTGAATAGCGGTTTGGTTTCTCCCCACACGGTTTTAAACAAATCACTATGGCGGTAGGCCTCTAAGCGATCTTCGTGGGTCCATTTGCTATAGGTGAAAAAGATTTCGGGAGCATGTTTATCTTGATATAATTCTAAGAATTCACACCCTTCAAAGCCCCGGATCTTTGCTTTCACTTGCTCAAAATTATTCAAAAAAGTAGGAATGTGCTGTGGTTCGAAAACCATTTTTACAATTCTTGTGAACATTATTCAAAATTTACGGTGACGGTATCCCAGTAGTCAAGTCCGAAAAGCGTCGAAGCACTACCCACGGTTCTGGGATTACTTTTATAGATGGCCAGTTCCAGGTATTGGGAAGAATTCCACAAGGCGAGTTTCTTTCCATCTTCCTCCCGTTTTTCCTTTGGGAGGTCGAAATTAATGGCGTCGCTATAGTTATGATGGATTTTTTTAAAGCTAGCTGTGCGGGCTGAAATCTTAAACTCGCGTCCTTTCCCAATCTTATCAAACAACTTTTTATGGATGTTGGTGATGACATTTCCGTAGTTATCAATATACATTACGTTTCCAATGATCTGGTTGCTTTCCCCATTGACAACGGGTTGAATGCCTTTTAATTCTTTAATTTCGGTGATGCTTTTCCCTATCACTTCCAAGGTACCCCCTCTGGCGATGTGGCAAGCTACTTTTACAAACACATCCAGTACAGGGAAATTACTCTCTACCCGGTCATGGATATTGATTTCCACAATTTTTTCGGGCTTAATTTCCGAAGCAAGTAGGGAAATGATTCCGTTATTGGCACAAATAAAATAATGCCCGTCCAAAAAGACGGCGATGTGTCGGTTTTCCGGATTGAGTTCACTATCTATCCCAATGATATGGATGCTTCCCTCTGGAAAGCTATGATAGGCATTTTGGATGATGTATGCCGCCTCGGTATTGTGAAAAGGGGATATGGAGTGGGAGATATCTACAATACGGATTTGTTCCATTTCCTTGTAAATGGCCCCTTTAACAGCCCCTACATAGTGATCCTTCTCTCCAAAATCTGTCGTTAATGTAATTATGGGCATAGGGTTGCGCTAATTGTTGATATTTTGTTAAAACAACTCGTACAAAAATACGGTACTTTTGCGACTAGAAAAACTATATTTACAGAACATTAGATTGTGTATTTAAAACTATCCTGCTTTTGAACGAAATTGTAGTTGAATTAAACGAGGTAAGCCCTCGGGATTTCTTTGGAAATCAGAATGCCAATATTAAAATCCTAAAAAATCATTTTCCCAAGCTAAAGATTGTAGCCCGTGGCAACCGTATTACGGCCTATGGGGATGAGGAAGTACTGGAAGTATTTGACGAACGCCTAACGCGTATCCTGGAACACTTTGCGAAGTACAACAAGATAGATGAAAATAGCATAGAGCGTATCCTATCCAGCGAAAGTAAGGATGACTATAAGGGTTCCGCAAAAAGTGACCAAGTGATTGTGCACGGGGTGAACGGCCGACTTATTAAAGCACAGACCGACAACCAGCGCAAGATGGTAGACCTAATGCATTCTAATGATTTGCTGTTTGCCATTGGTCCGGCAGGTACCGGAAAAACCTATACGGGTGTGGCTTTGGCAGTGAAAGCCTTGAAAGAAAAGCAGGTACGCCGTATAATTTTAACCCGTCCTGCTGTGGAAGCAGGGGAAAACCTTGGGTTTTTGCCAGGTGATCTAAAAGAAAAATTAGATCCTTACATGCAGCCTTTATACGATGCATTGCGGGATATGATTCCACCAGAGAAGTTAGAGTCCCATATTGAAAAAGGAGTGATTCAAATTGCACCTTTGGCATTTATGCGCGGACGTACCTTGGATAATGCCTTTGTAATTTTGGATGAAGCACAAAATACCACCCATGCCCAGATGAAAATGTTTTTAACCCGAATGGGAAAAAACGCAAAATTTATGATTACCGGAGACCCAGGACAAATTGATTTGCCAAGGCGTGTCACTTCCGGTTTAAAGGAAGCCTTGTTGGTCCTTAAGAATATTGAAGGTGTAGGAATGATTTATTTGGATGACAAGGATGTGATTCGTCACCGATTGGTGAAAAAGGTCATTGCCGCTTATGACGCCATTGAAAACCGAAACTAATGAGCCAGAATACCATAACCACTACCAATTTTAATTTTCCAAACCAAGTATCGGTTTACAAAGGGAAAGTACGGGAAGTATACCGTTTGCAAAATAATCTAATGGTCATGATTGCTACAGACCGGCTTAGTGCTTTTGATGTAGTGATGCCAAAGGGTATTCCGTATAAGGGTCAGATTTTAAATCAAATCGCCACCAAAATGATGCGTGATACGGAAGACTTGGTGCCCAATTGGTTGATGGCAACCCCAGACCCCAATGTAGCTGTTGGGGTAGCCTGTGAACCTTTTAAGGTAGAAATGGTGATTCGTGGGTATATGAGTGGTCATGCTGCTAGGGAGTATAAGGCTGGTAAGCGTGAATTGTGTGGCGTACCCATGCCTGAAGGGATGAAAGAAAACGATGCCTTTCCCACGCCCATTATTACGCCGGCAACCAAAGCTGAAAAGGGTGATCATGATGAAGATATTTCGAGAGAAGCTATTCTGAAGCGAGGTATTGTTTCCGAAGCAGACTATGAAGTATTGGAAGATTATACCCGAAAATTGTTTCAGCGGGGTACTGAAATCGCAGCCGCCCGTGGATTGATTTTGGTAGACACCAAGTATGAATTTGGGAAGACGGTAGACGGGAAGATTGTATTGATTGATGAAATACATACCCCAGATTCCTCCCGATATTTCTATGCCGAAGGATATGAAGAGCGTCAAGCGAAGGGCGAGCCCCAAAAGCAATTATCGAAGGAATTTGTACGGCAGTGGTTGATACAGAACGGGTTTCAAGGAAAGGAAGGTCAGCAAGTACCCGAAATGAGTGATGCCTATATTGAAACCATTTCCGATAGGTATATTGAACTCTACGAAAATATTACTGGGGAAACTTTTGAAAAAGCAGATGTTTCCAATATTCAACAGCGTATTGAAGCCAATGTTTTAGGCTATTTGCAACAAGTTTGATAGATAGGCTCAATAAAAGTCTCTTTTTAGTAAAACAAATTTAAGGCCCCAAACTGGGGCCTTTTTTTTTTAAATAATTTAATCTCATCAACTTAGAATTGTGTTTTAATAAATTGTATCTTTTACAGAACTAATTCACAACTAACCTTAAAAGTTCAATTATGAAACAAAAACACATTTTTATGAGTGTGCTGTGTGTCCTTATTATGGGGTCACTTTCAGCACAAACTGTATCTGTAGATAATACTCAGAATAATCAGAGTCCACCTGTTGATCAAGATAACCCACAGCGTACCATCATTCAAAATGGAAATGCTGAAATTGTTGGATCATTAGGTATAGGGAATGATATAGGAACTCCAAACTATGGTTTTGATACGTTTATCTTACGTGAAAATAACCTTCGTATTTATTTTGATGATACAAGTGTGGGTACTTTCCCTTCAAATGATTGGCGACTTACGGCTAATTCTTCCACGAATGGTGGCGATAGTTATTTTTCAATAGATGATGCCACTGCTGGAACTATACCTTTTAGGATAGATGCGGGAGCTGGTAATAATGGAATTCGTATTGAAAGTGGAGGAAATGTAGGAATAGGTATTGCGAATCCTGTAGTAAAACTTCATGTTTTTGATGATGACACCCCTACGGTTCGCTTGGATCAGGTTGGCGGATTTGGCACCTATCGTTGGGACGTAGCTGGAAATGAGACGAACTTTTTTATTAGGGATGTAACTACTGGTAGTAGATTGCCTTTTAGAATTCGTCCAGGAGCTCCTACAAGTTCTATTGATATTGCCAGTAGTGGTGCTGTTGGAATAGGAACTGATTCTCCTAATGCCAATGCATCCATACACTTAGGAGGAAATAATAAGGGATTGTTATTAAATCGACTTAGTAGCGCACAGCGAACTACTTTAGGATTATCCCTAACAGCAACTGAAGCGGGAATGGTAGTATTTGACACAGACAGTAATATTGCTTACTTCTGGGATGGAGTCCAATGGGAACCTGTTGGAACGAGTACAGATGATCAAGTCGCGGATGTCTTTCAGATGAATGGGAACAACTTGGAACTTTCCTTGGAAGACGACGGCGTTGCTACCCAAACCGTAGATCTTTCCCAGTTTTTGGATAATACAGATGACCAAGTAGCCGATGTATTTCAGATGAATGGGAACAATTTGGAACTTTCCTTGGAAGATGACGGCGTGGCTACCCAAACTGTAGATCTTTCGCAGTTCTTGGACAATACCGATGACCAAGTGGCGGATGTTTTTCAGATGAATGGGAACAACTTGGAACTTTCCTTGGAAGATGACGGCGTTGCTACCCAAACGGTAGATCTTTCTCAATTCTTGGATAATACAGATGATCAAGTGGCAGATGTCTTTCAGATGAATGGGAACAACTTGGAACTTTCCTTGGAAGATGACGGCGTTGCCACCCAAACGGTAGATCTTTCCCAGTTTTTGGACAATACAGATGACCAAGTGGCCGATGTCTTTCAGATGAATGGGAACAACTTGGAACTTTCCTTGGAAGATGACGGCGTTGCTA
>CAZBWO010000016.1:70033-79727 GCA_964495885.1 uncultured Alteromonas sp.
TTTTTCAGATGAATGGGAACAACTTGGAACTTTCCTTGGAAGATGACGGCGTTGCCACCCAAACGGTAGATCTTTCCCAGTTTTTGGATAATACAGATGACCAACAGTTATCTTTAGCTGGAAATACTTTAACGTTGGAAGATGGTGGAAGCGTTGATTTAGCTCCCTATTTAGATAATACAGATGACCAACAGCTATCTTTAGCAGGAAACACCTTGACATTGGAGGATGGTGGCAACGTAAACTTAGCGCCTTTTTTGGATAATACAGATGATCAACAACTTACATTAGTTGGAAATGTATTGAGTTTGGAAAATGGCGGAAGTGTGAGTCTTTTTCCTTTTGAGAATACAGATAACCAATTATTAGGTTTTGCCTTAAATGGGAATGATTTAGTATTGAGTATTACCAACGGAAATGTAGTTACCATAGATTTAACCCCAGTGATTCAGCCTTTAATTGATGAAAACGCTACTCAACAGACATTGATAGATGATTTAATCGCTAGGGTTGAAGCTTTAGAGGATTGTGCCTGTACGCTTGATAATCCAGATAATGATGGAAGAGCTTTCGATGGGCCGTTATTATTTCAAAATACTCCAAATCCTTTTAAAAACACGACCAGTATTGGATATTACATTCCGTGGGAACATAAAACAGCGCATATTACAATTACTACTTTGTTAGGGCAAAATCTTTGGAAGATTCCAATCACCCAATTTGGTGAAGGGAATTTATTGATTGATCGTTCCCAGATGGCATCAACAACTTATCTATATACATTGTATGTTGACGGAAAGCGTATTGATACCAAGCGGATGTTGATTGAGTAGTGCGACTCTAACATGCAAACTTTTAAAAATGCTCCATAGTTGGAGCATTTTTTATTCCTTCAATCGGAAACTATACACATAGCCTAAACTTACTTCCGAAAAATCTGCTTGTCCGCCATTGGCATTAATGTGCGCCCCAAGATAGATATTGTGCTTAGGCACTTTGTTGGTTCCGAAAAGATAATATTTCAGTCCCATCCTTGAAGCGAGAATATGCTTCATTTTGAATTTAGAGGTATATTCCCCCAATTGCCAGTTCAGAGGAATATCCCTAGGTGTGTTATCCCAACCTTCATTAATGCGCCAATCAAAACGATAGGAAGGTTTAAATAGGTTAGCACCCAACTGCAGTTCAAGTCCTATATGGTTCAGGAGTATTTCTGCGTTTAGGTGTACGCCCAAGGCAGATGCATTCCATACAGGAGCCGACTTAAGCTCTTCAAATTCCCTTCCATCCTGTACCAAGGATTCATTATTGTTGATATAGTCAAAGTAATGTTCGTAGTACCGGTAATAGAAACCAATACCAAGTTTATAGGTTTTGTTCCAAACTTTTCCGTATTCCCCAGATACCGTATATACATATTTTTTATCATTAAAGGAGAGTGCCAGTACATTCCTTCCGGAGCCCGCCCTAAAACTTAGGTAGTCATAAGTCGTTTTTAAAGGGGTACCTTCTTCTTTAGGTTCAGAAAGTGTTTTGTTGTATGGGTTTTTGATATCTATGGAAAGACTTCCCAAAAAAGAATTAAGCCCTTGATTTGGCAATCGGGTATGGCCATTAGAGTGATGTGCATAGGTGAGCCCGATGCGATAATCTGCTTTGAGTGTTTCCAGGAAACGATAGAGAAAACTGGTTCGGAAGGACCAGGTAACATCGGTAGTCACCGCTTGGTTAAACGGATTGTACACAGGATCGTAGGTCACATTGAAATAGGATGCGCCCATCCCTACATATACTTTCATGTCCCGTTGAGTTCTTCCGAAGGTATTGAATTCAATAAAAGGCATGAGCGTAATGATGGATCCCAATTGAGCAGTATTTCCTAAATCGGTATACCCAATGGTAAGTCCGGTTTTAGGGGCATTAAGCCAATGTGCCCATTCCTGGGGATTTTGAAAGTGGTTTCTTCCGAAGCTTACCAAGAATTGTTTTTGCAGGTCCCTTTCGGGAAATTGTTCATTGGCATCTGCCGATATACCCATCATAAATTCTGGGGTAATGACAAATTCCGAAAGCTTTGAAAACGGTTGTTCCTGGGCCCAAATGGCACATGAAAATAGAAGGAAAACCTTGGTTAGTAAGTTTTTCATTACTTACAAATAAAATGATTTCGGTTGAATTATAAAATGATAAATTGCAATAGTAAAGCAGTTTAATTGGATTTTTTCAAACATTTTGAATCCATCACTTCCTCCATGGCTTCTTTTGCTTGGGGGCTTCCGCTGTTGATTTTACTCATTGGCGGAGGCATTTATTTACTATTTAGGATTCGGTTTTTGCCATATCGTTATTTTTTCCATGCCATTGCCATCTTACGTGGAAAATATGATGATGACCAAGATGAAGGGGAAATTAGTCATTTCCAAGCGTTAACTACAGCACTCTCTGCGACTGTGGGGATGGGAAACATTGCTGGGGTAGCGGTGGCAATTTCCTTAGGTGGGCCCGGTGCTGTCTTTTGGATGTGGGTAAGTGCAGTGATTGGAATGTCTACTAAATTCTTTACCGCCACCTTAGCAATTCTTTTTAGGGGGAAGGATTCCAATGGAAAAATTCAAGGAGGCCCCATGTATTTTATTGCGGAAGGATTGGGTAAAAAGTGGAAACCACTGGCCGTATGGTTTAGTGTAGCGGGATTGGTGGGGGCACTTCCTGTTTTTAATGTAAATCAGTTAACACAGGCCATTGATGATTTACTGCTTCAACCTTTGGGATGGTCTAATGGTTTTCAATCCAATTTGATTATCGGACTTATTCTTGCAGTAGTTACTGCCATTGTGATTCTTGGGGGTATTAAACGTATTAGTAGTACAGCAGAGCGATTGGTGCCTTCTATGGTGTTTCTTTACTTTGTAATGGTGCTCTTAATTTTGGTAGTTCATTACGAGGTAGTTCCTTCCTATTTGAAAATGATTTTCACCGATGCATTTTCGGCAAATTTTTATAAAGGAGATGCTTTTTTGGGAGGAGTCTTGGGCGGATTGATCCTATTGGGGATACGCAGGGGGGCTTTTTCCAATGAAGCAGGTATAGGAACCGCACCCATGGCCCATGGAGCTGCCAAAACCAATGAACCCATACGGGAAGGATTGGTGGCAATGCTGGGCCCTGCCATTGATACCTTGGTGGTGTGTACCCTTACAGCTTTGGCAATTTTAGTGACGGGAGTGTGGCAGACCACATCAGATAATGGGGTAAGCCTTACCGCCAACGCTTTTGAGAGTGCACTGCCTGTTTTTGGATCCTACGGATTATTGCTTTGTATTGCTGTATTCAGTATTTCCTCCTTGTTTTCCTATTCTTATTATGGCACAAAATGCATGTCTTTCCTTTTTGGGGCAAAGTATCAACACTGGTATTTATATCTCTATATCGCAAGTATTCTATTGGGCGCAACAGCAGGATTGAAAGCCATGATAAATTTAATTGACACCTTCTTTGCTTTGATGGCTTTCCCTACCATGCTCGCAACCATTATTCTGGCGCCAAGGGTGATTCGGGAAGCTAGGGAATATTTTCGGAAATTGAAGAAGCAGGGTTAATGTTCGTTCAAGTACGTATTTAACTGCTTCGAAAATACTTCCGCTCCCTCATTGCTTAGGTGGCTATGGTTCCAAAAGTCTTTTATGGTATAGGATAGCGTGTCTGTTTCCTTAAGGAATAAATGTACGTTATTATAGGTTTCTTCGGAAAGTTGCAATACACTATCCCTTCTCTTCAAAATTGCTGGATTTCGTTTCCGAAGATACGTTGGGTACATAGGCTGTGTCACCAAAATCACCTTTTTGTTATGTTGCTGTAAATAGGTGAGTATGTCGAGGAGTAGTGCTGAATTTTCCTGAAAGATATCCAGATTGGCTTCCAAGTTGATTTTGAAATGCTTCATTTGGTTGATAAGCGATGCATCGTGATTTTTCTTAGCAAATTGGCCATAACTATCCTTTATGTTGAAACCATAAATGTTATAATCTGAATAATTTTCCTTTTGGATGTAATGCGCATATACCCTTTCTGATAGCAGCGGCGGATTGGATAGAAACAACATTTCATCCTTAAAATAGGTGGGACGTTCAAAACAATTGACGCCATAATATTTTAGATAAAAATTGTTTTTCCAGAAATCGGGGCCATTGTGCGGAAGTTCCAAATGACTATAAGATACTTCCAGCACTAAGGTGTGCACGTTGGGTAACTTTGGAAGTAATTCCTTTAGGAGTTTGAAGTCGGTATCGTGGTGCTGGTCGCCCGAAGCCAGGTTGAGGGTAGGTGCCTTTAGCCAAGCAGGATTTACGGCACTCATCATTTGAGAAGAGCCTAGGACCATTACTTCAATACTGTCTGCTCTTTCGGCAATGATTTCTTCATTTATTTTATAGGCATTGGGTATTTTTCGTACCAATCCTTCCATGCCCAATATGACCAACACCAACGGTGCAAAAAATAAGAGGCAATATGTAAGGAATTTTCTCATGCTTAGAACTGAAAATAAATAAAAGCCTCTTTAGGTTCGGCATACCGAATGATGATAAATATGACGAGGTAGTACAATCCCCACCGAAGCGGTTTAGGGAGCCATGTTTCTAATTTTTGCAAGGGATATTCATACTTTCTGAATGCCATTTCAGCAGCAATCATCAACAACAAGTATCCTACTTTCCAGCCAATCAACGTGGTAATAGCACCTTGGGAAGCTACATGATAGATTTGAGTGATGATTGTCCACGCCTGTTTCAGGCTTTCGGCCCTAAAAAAGAGTCCGATAATCGTAAAAACAACAAACACATATAGTAATGGCACCCATCTGGGCGCTTGTTGTAGTTTGTTTTGAAGTGTTTCTTTTTTGGGGAAAAGAGGTAAACGTTCCACAACAAGGATTAAACCGTTGAGGAGCCCAAAAATCACAAAGGTCCATTTGGCACCATGCCAAAAACCTACCAGAGTCATGGTGATTAGCAACCCTATAGCCCTAATAAAAGCATTTCTGTGTTTGAATGATTTAACAAAAGGGATATACACATAATCTGTGAACCAGCGCGTAAGGGTGATGTGCCAGCGTTGCCATAATTCGCTCAAGCTTTTGGAAAGGTAGGGGAGGTTGAAGTTTCTGCTTAGTTTAAATCCGAAAAGCTTGGCGGTTCCAAGTGCAATATCTGTATAGCCTGAAAAGTCACAATAGACTTGAAAGCAAAACAGGATAATGGCGTATATTAAAGTGATGGAGTGATACTGTTCTGGTTGGTTGAAAGCCATTTGTACGGCCATGCCCAATTTTTCAGCAACAATGATTTTTTTGAAAAGCCCCCAAAGAATTTGCCGAAGTCCCTCTTTGGCATCTTGAAGCTGAAAGTGTCTTTCCCTTTCAAACTGTGGTAATAATTTTTTGGCGCGCTCTATGGGCCCTGCCACTAGCTGCGGAAAGAAACTCACAAAACAGGAAAACTCCAATAGGCTTTTGGTAGGGGTGATATGCTTTCGGTAGACATCTATGGAATATCCCATCGTTTGGAAGGTGTAGAAGCTAAGTCCGAGCGGGATGGCTACATTCCAAAAGTTGTATTCGGTGGTATGGGGAATTCCGAAGAGTGCTTCGAAATTTTCCACAAAGAATCCGAAATATTTGAAGGTGAACAAAACCCCTAGGTTCCATAGGATGCTAAAGGACAACCATCCTTTTTTCCGAAGGGAATGGTTAGATTTCCCAATCTGGATCCCTACCCAATAATCTACTAGTGAGCTAGCAATGAGCAATCCCAAGAATCGCCAATCCCAGCAAGCGTAGAAAAAATAACTGGCAAGTAATAAGAATAAATTCTGCGATTTGCGTCTCTTGGCACCGATGCCCCAATACATTAAAAAGGCAAGGACCAGAAAAAACCCAAAATCGAAAGAATTGAATAGCACGGAACCTTAATTAATTTTCGCTAAAATATAAAAAGGCTGCCTTATAAAAGCAGCCTTTTTTTAAAGAAGAATATTTACTATTACAAACCTTTAATAAGAATATCGTCAAAAGCGATATCCTCATCACCCGCATCTACTGACATCCTAATACGAATATCTACTGTTGGGGATGCAGTAGGGTTAGTGATAGGGCTATTTTGAAAAGACGCTGAATATTGTGTGAAAGTATCTGTAATCTCCGGTCCGTCGCCAGTTCCGTCAAGATTAGTGTCTATTAAGGGAGCGCTGTTAAAAGTAGCACCATCATTTTCAATTGCAAAAATTGGGGTCCAAGTACTTCCCCCATCAAAAGAATACTCTACTATTAGAAAATCTGTATTATCCCAGTCTTGGTTAGCCGCGTCATCATCCTCTGCAAATAAAGCAGAGAAGGTGATGGTAGAAACGGTACTTACAGGAATTGCAGAAAACAAGAGGTTTTGCTCTGGGGAAGCCACTTCGCCATCTATATCTTGAGCCGCAAAAAAAGAGGTCCCAGAAACAGCATTGAAGTTAACATTACTGCTAATGTTTGAACCATCGGTACGTAAGAAATAATCACTGTTGCCATCAGTAAATTCAGCAACGCTAATGGCGTAAGTTACTAGGGCATCCTCAAAATCTTCTTCCACTAATGTAACACTACAATCTGCGTCGCTTATAAACGTACCTGTTATAAATCCATAACTATTGGATTGCCATTGCCAAGTTCCGTTAACGCCAGAACAGTCATTGGCTCCTGAAGGCTCATTGTTGAAAGTATGGGAGCCCATCCATGTTACCGGATTTCCATTGGCTATATGACCAGTTGTGGTAGTACTGCCATCACCACTTTCCAACTCACAGGATGTTAGGTTTCCATTAGCAACACAGTTATCTTGGAAGCCAATTCCATTGTAGATGGTTGCTCCTAAGGTAGATTGGGTAGTGATAGCGCCTGTTCCGTCTGCCACAGAAAAAATCATATTAAAGGTTTGGGAAACATTTCCAAGAACTGGATGTCCATTACAGCTCCCACATTCATAAGTTCCGGTTACAGGGGTCACTGGTGCTCTAGTGGAATGAGGTAGTACAATAATATCACCTTGCTTTCCAAAAAATGATACTTGGGTTATTTCCATGTAGTTTTCAAGGGATTCTAGTTTTGCTTCAAAATGAATACTTTCATTTTCAAAAACAATCACCTTACTAACATCATTAGTACTAAACGTGTTGGGTTTGGTGATGGATTTTACCCAAAAGGTTTCTCCGTTTTGCACTTCAAAGCGAGCCAATGCTAATCCCTTTCTGGGAATTTCAATATACACTTTGGCTCTTTTGCTACCATCAAGGGTTGTGAAAACTCCTCTAAACTCTTTAGTAGTAGATGCTGTTAGGTTTTCATTTACGGAAGTTTGTTCTTCGTCTACAGAGCATGATAGTGCGCTAAGCATCAATACTCCCAATAACCATAATTTTTTCATGAAAAAGATTTTTCACAAAACTACATGGGAGGTGTTATTCAGTGAATACGGAAATGTTAAGATATTGTTGTATTGCTAAGCATATATTAGCTACTCAAAATAGCTAAACGTATCTCCATCTTTAATTTGCAGCAACGTTTCGTAAATAAGCTTGATGACATTTTCCACATCAGATTTGTGTACCATTTCCACGGTGGTGTGCATATAGCGTAGCGGAAGGGAAATCAAAGCACTTGCTACCCCGCAATTGCTATAAGCAAATGCATCAGTATCGGTACCCGTAGCACGCGAAAGTGCTGCTCGCTGAAAGGGGATTTCCTTTTTCTCTGCCGTCTCCACAATTAGGTCGCGAAGTTTTTGCTGTACAGCAGGAGCATATGCAATAACGGGCCCATCCCCAATCTTGGCAAGTCCCTGTTTTTTCTTGTCGATCATTGGGGTAGTGGTGTCGTGGGTTACATCGGTAACGATGGCTACATTCGGCTGTATGCGTTCTGCGATCATCTGTGCCCCTCGAAGCCCAATCTCCTCTTGTACCGAATTCGTGATATAAAGTCCGAAAGGCAACTTCTTTTTATTCTCGTGCAATAACCTGGCAACTTCCGCAATCATAAACCCACCCATACGATTGTCCAGTGCTCTACACACCAACTTTTCCTTATTAAGGATATGGAAGGTGTCTGGATAGGTGATTACACATCCTACATGTACCCCCATTTTCTCTACTTCCTTTTTATCTTTCGCACCTATATCAATAAAAATATTCTCTGGTTTTGGTGCCTCCTCTTTGGCTCTGTTTCGGGTATGAATGGCAGGCCATCCAAAAACACCTTTTACAATTCCCTTTTTGGTATGGATATCTACAATTTTGGAAGGTGCAATTTGGTGATCACTTCCGCCGTTTCGAATCACGTAGAGCAAGCCATTGTCTGTAATATAATTTACGAACCATGAAATTTCATCGGCATGCCCTTCAATGACTACTTTATATTTAGCTTTCGGGTTAATGACTGCTACGGCAGTCCCGTAGGTGTCTGTAATAAATTCATCTACATAAGGTTTTAGATACTCCATCCAAAGGTTTTGCCCGCCCCATTCATATCCCGTAGGGGCTGCATTATTTAGGTAGTTCTCTAAAAACGTCATTGATTTTTTATTCAGTAGCGATTTTGCCATGGATCTATTTTAAAAAGTTATCAATTCAAAATTAGGAATTAATTCATAAGAAACCCATTTCCAATATGTATTTTTGGAATGATTTTGGAGGAAATGAAATCAATGATAAAACAATTTATACTATTATTATCCGCATCCCTTTTTATAAGCGGGGCACTTTGGGCGCAATCGGATACCTTGGAATTCGAAACCGATAGCACTGAGACCTTTTACTATATTATAGAAGGGGATACCATCCCAAGGGAGTTTATCGATTTACAGGAGGTCATTTTATTGAAGAAGTTGGAGTTTGACACCAAATTGGACAGACGCAGATATCTAATCTTAAGGAGAAAAACTAGAAAAGTATATCCTTATGCCAAGTTGGCTTCGGAAAGATTGCGGGTCATGAATGAACGCCTTGAAACTGTAGAGTCTAAAAGCGCACGCAGAAAGTATACCCGTAGGATGCAAAGATATATAGAGGAGGAGTTTTCTGAAACCTTAAAAAAGTTCACCCGAACCGAGGGGCAAATTTTAGTGAAGTTGATTCACAGACAAACAGGATATACGGCCTTTGATTTGGTGAAGGAGCTACGAACGGGTTGGCGGGCATTTTGGTATAACACCACTGCAAGTATGTTTAATATATCCTTAAAGGAAGAATACCGTCCTTTTGAAGTGAAGGAAGATTATCTAATTGAAGATATCTTGGAACGGTCATTCCAGTCTAATATTCTGCAAAGACAGGACCCCGCCTTTGATATAGATTATTTAGATCTTACAGATCATTGGGATAATATTCAAAATTAACTTGCAGGGTTTATTGATAATTTGTAAATTAGTAGTTCGCACTGGAAATAAAATTACAGTGCAAAATGCAAGTTGTCAATTGTTTACAAACTGTTGATAAAAATCATCTATTTTTTTTCAAAATTGTTTTGGTAGATTGGAAAATGCAATTGTATATTTGCACCCGCAAAATGAAACAGTAATCTTGTTTTAGAGTAGCGAAAAAAAGAAATTAAGATCTTTGAGATATTGGAGACGAATTAAGACAGCGGGCCCGGCCGTTTTTT
>CAZBWO010000017.1:0-77993 GCA_964495885.1 uncultured Alteromonas sp.
TCCATTGGATTTTAAGTCCAACGTGTCTACCAATTCCACCACTTCTGCTTGAACTTTAAAATAAAACCGAAACAATCGGTTCATAGTAATTGAGCGAAAAACGGGATTCGAACCCGCGACCTCCACCTTGGCAAGGTGGCGCTCTACCAACTGAGCTATTTTCGCATTTCCTTTAAGAGCGGGAGCAAATTTAAAACTTTTGCTCGAAATGCAAAGTATTTTTTTGGAATTTTATAGCATCTATGTGCTATAGATCGTCACTAAGGATTTTTTTGATTTCTTGGTCTACGTCATCTTTAAGGTCGTCTGATCCCCCCTGTTTTTTACTAATAACATAAGAGATGTAGATAAGGAAAAATAAAATAGGTAGAATCACTGGTAGGGAATACCAGAAATCAAACTCGTCAATATATTTTATTTTATCGTTTACAACCCCGGAGAGTTGAAATAAAAATAAGGTAAGGGGTACCAAAATGGCATATTTCCACCAGTTTTTGGAGGTTAGAAACCAAATTCCGGTAAGTAACACAAAGATTATCTTTGTGAAAAGGGCATGCATATAGATTTGCACATTGCCAAATCCACCAGAATGGATGATACCAAACCATGTGTCCCATTCCTTTGAATCGGAAGGAGCAAAGCGATATATGTAGAAGAGTAGGGGGGTGATGACTATAAGGAAAGAAATCAGCACCCCGGTTATAATCTTCTGTTTACGACTAACCGTTCGTTGGGATTTCGTATTTGTCTTTATCAATTTGTTGTTCGTCACTGGCGAGGGATTCTGGGGTACAACTTGCTGCAATGATTAACGTAAGTACTGCTAAGATAAACATTAGTTTTTTCATGACTGTTAGGCTTTAAGGTTAAAATTCTTGACAAACCTAACATGTTTTTCTTTAACAAAAAATAGTATATTTCAACTATGTTTTTCGTACTTTTGTCGGTTTTTTTCTTACATTTTATCGATTATTTGTTGAAAATATTCTTTTTTCTGATTTCAATTTTTTATCTGCCCACCTGCATATAACAAGGCTTGTTCATTGAAATTTCCAGATAAAGAAACAACTAATTTTATTATTACCAATACAAATACCTTAAAAAAAAGGGTTTATAAATCGCAAAACCCGCTTTTAGACGATGAAATGTAACCCTATAACGATAATTTAATTAATTTAACGTTGTTATTTGTTTTTTGTCGTAGAATTATGTTTTTCGTCGATGCGATCCTGTTTGAAATTTTTCTTCGCTTTATTTTCTAAAGGAGGTGAAATATGTATCTTGAATAGATCCTAGAGAAGCAATATATGCTAATATATCAGTAGAACCCCAACTAAATTATCGTTATGCAAATCGAGTTCCATGTATTGAATCAGAACATCAGATAAACCACCGCTCATAGTTTATTATTGTGGAGAAATAAAGGAGGAACTTAACTTATAGAAATAAAAAAGGCGGGCTTTTAGCCCGCCTTTTTTATGGAATGAAGAACTGAATTAGTTTTCAACTTCTTCTTCAACTTCTTCAACAGCACCTTCAAGTGCATTTCCAGTGTCTTCTACTGCTTCTTCAACTGCATCGCCAGCTTCTTCAAGTGCGTTTTCAGTTTCTTCTGCAGCTCCTTCTACTGCATCCTCCATTTTTTCTTTAGTGGTTTCACGACAAGCAAAAAACATACTGGAAGATAGTGCGACAGCCAAAATTAATAGTGTTTTTTTCATAATTGGATGGTTTATAGATTATTGGTAAAAGTAAATCAAAATTTTTAGATAGGTTCTTTTTCCGGAAGGTATTTCCAATATCTTTTTGGAATGTGTTTGATATGTAATTTACTGTTTTTTCGGGAGTTGATATTGGTTTTCCTGAAATAGGTTTTCCATAATTCTTCAAACCATCGTTCCCTTTCAGAAAATACCAGCTTAGCATTGGTGCTTATCGCCTTCTTGTTTACCCAAGTAATCCATTCTACTTTTTCAAGGTCATAAAAAAAGCCGTAATCCCTCTTAACATCATAAATAATCCAACGCTGGTCGGCATATCTTTTTTTGAAATGGGGAATGTTAAGCGGTAAGACATTGAAATCTGGTTCAATCGTTGCAAAATAAAATCCATCCTTGGTTTCACGGAATCTTACAAAAGCATCCATGCGATGTTTTTCCCTACCTACCATTCTATTGATTTTTAGCATTTCCTGCATTGTTGGTTCTGAGGGATTGTTTAAAATATCTCCGTTTGTTTTGACTAGCTTTTGTATGAATTGAAGTAAAAGCTGCTCTGTCCCTTTCAATTCACTAAGGAAAACGCGATACACAAGATTTTGCCCTTTTTTTCCACCATACTTTTGTATGCCTATCCAAAGCCGTTCTGCTTTGTATGGATCGTTCAATATTCTTTTTTGCTCATCAAACAAGCTACTGTTGGAAAGACCTTCTTTTTGAATATCACAAAAGTCCCAACGGTATTCAAATGCTTCGAATACCGCTGTTAAAAAGCCTTCAAAACTATGGTCGTAAAGTGCAATCATGAAGTCTTTTCAAATAATGACAATTGATGGTTGTAGGTGTTTACATACTTGCTTTTTGAGTCCCCTAAAATCATTCCTTTTATTTGGGCAGGGTTTAAATCCCTAAGTGGCTTTAGTTTATTTGAAGTAATAAAGAAACGGGCCCTATTCCATGCAATCCCCATCTTTTTTAAATGTTCTTCCCGAAGGGTTTGATATCTCCTTGATTGTATTATTTTGAAGACAGATTGCATCCCAACACCCGGAATTCTGGCTAACATTTCCTTGTCTGCCGTATTTATGTCAATCGGAAACTTATCTAGGTTCCGAAGGGCCCAACCAAGCTTTGGATCAATATCTGTATCTAAATGTGGGTGCAGGGGATTTAAAATCTCCTCAATGTTAAATCCGTAAAATCGCAATAGCCAATCGGTTTGGTAAAGCCTATTCTCCCGAAGCATGGGTACTTCACTTCCAATAATGGGTAACCTAGTGTCATAACTAATTGGGACATAGCCAGAATAGTATACCCTTTTCAGATTGAATTTTTTATAAAAATAGGTGGCTGTGTACATAATTTCCATGTCTGATTCTTTAGCGGCGCCCACAATCATCTGTGTGCTTTGACCAGCAGGGGCGTAGAGAGGAGTATGTTTAAATTTTTTCTTTTCTGTCTTGTATTGAATTATTTCATTCCGAACTTTGGCCATGGGTTTGATGAAATCCTTTCGGTTTTTTTCTGGGGCTAAGAGCTTTAGCCCTTTTTGGGTTGGGATTTCTATGTTAACCGAAAGCCGGTCTGCATACAATCCGGCTTTCCGCATTAATTCATCACTGGCGCCTGGAATAGATTTAAGATGTATATAGCCGTTGAAATTTTCTTCCTCCCGAAGTTTTTGAGCGACCAACACCAAGCGTTCCATGGTATAATCGGCATTTTTAAATATCCCGCTGCTTAGAAACAAGCCTTCAATGTAGTTTCTTCGATAAAAATGTATGGTTAGATCTACCACCTCTTGAACTTTAAAAGCCGCCCTTTTAATATCATTGCTTTTACGTGTAACACAATAGGCGCAATCAAAAATACAGTGGTTTGTAAGTAGGATTTTCAAAAGCGAGACACACCTTCCATCTTCTGTATAGCTATGACAAATTCCCATAGCACTACTATTGCCTAAACCTTTGTTTGTGTTTTTTCGTTTACTTCCGCTGGAAGCACATGAAACGTCATATTTGGCAGCATCTGCCAAAATTTCAAGTTTTTCTTTTATTCTTTCGTAATTCATACTAACTAGGGAATAATCCAAAATTATGGAAAATATCCTATTATCAGGAATAAATCCATAAATATTTAGGAATAAATCCAAAATGTTGTATTTTTAATTCATGGAAAAAGATCTACCTATAGAATGCAAGCGCTTCCGAAAAGTTCGGGAAGACCAACACATGACCCAGCAGGCCTTTGCAGAGTTACTGGATATTGGAAATACCACTGCAGATATTGAAAGGGGAAAAACCAAGATCACCGGTAAAGTAGTAATGCAGCTTTTGTCATTATATGGAATCAATCCCTTATGGCTCTACGGAAAAAGTTTTAAGCAGTATATAGATATTAATAAAGCGGATGTGAGCCCTAAAGTGATCTCTGTAGATGTGGAAGGTAATGAAACCATACTGTTGGTTAATCAAAAAGCAGCGGCAGGATATCCTCACAATGTGCAGGATACAGAATGGGTGGGTTCACTTCCTTCTTTTCATATGCCACTTCCCGAATACCGAAATGCAACCTATAGGGGGTTCCAAGTGGAAGGAGATAGTATGTTGCCCAATATACGTCCCAATGATTGGGTCTTGGCCAAAGCCGTTCCTAACCTTTCGGAAGCTTCAGATAGCCGGATTTATATTGTGGTACTCCAGGATTCGGTATTGGTCAAAAAACTCCGTAAACTTCCGCAGTCACCGGAAAAAGTAAAACTCATTTCGTTGAATCCTGAATATTTACCCATTGAAGTGAAAGTAGCAGAGATACAGGAACTATGGATGGTAAACAGTAAGCTTTCCTTTGGCTTGGAAGCCCCTTCAGAAAGTATGTTGCTCAAACAGCTTCAGCAATCTATGGATGAGTTAAAAGGTCAGATTAAAGATTTGAGGGCATAAAAAAAGCCTGCGTATAGCAGGCTTAATGGTGTTATAAGATTAGATTAGGAGTCTCCTTCGGTGTCTTCATCAACCTTAATTTTGGTTTCTCCATCCTCGGTTTTAATCTTTACTTCTTTTTCTTCAGTTTCCATCTTAATTTTTCGTTCATCCCCATCAACTTTTTCCTTGATGGTAGCACCTTCTTCTTTCATCTCTTCAATGAGGGCTTCTTCTTCAGTTTTTTGTTCCCTACAAGAGGTAAAAGAGCTGGCAAATAAAATGGTTAATATTCCTAAAATTACATACTTTTTCATAATTATTCTTTTTTAGATTAGTGATTATTGGTTAGTTTGGCAATGGTTAGTTGTCATCACCAATTTTTTCAATTTCTTCATTAATTTCTTTGTTTACTTCATCGTCTACTTTCTCACCTACTTTTTCTAAAATTCCTTTGTCATCTTCTTCGGTGGTTTTTTCCTGTACGATTACTTTGGTTTCTTTTTCCCTACAACTGGTAATTGCAATTGTAAATAGTAACATTGTAAAAAGAGCTAGTTTTTTCATGGTTCTTTAATTAGTGTTTTTGTAAAACTATGGGAATGAAGTGAAAAGGGGTTTTAAAATTTTCCTAAAACCTAATTTTTTATCATTTATTTTAGATAAAGTGTAGCTTATTAACGTATTATTTGCAATATTTTCTGTGTAGCGCCAGTATTTTTTTGAATAAAATGGCCGGCGATCATTCCAGTCTGACTTCTAAACTTTGCATCTTCTACAAACTTTTTCATCAGGTCCATAAACTCATCGGGGTTTTGAACTGAATAAAGCCCGGCAATTTCCCGAAGTTTTACTGCCTCCGGAAATTTTTGATAGTTTTTTCCTATGATGATGGGTGTTCCAAAAGTTGCAGGCTCCAGTATATTGTGTAGTCCGGAATTGCCCATTCCTCCACCCACATACGCAATTGTTGCATAGCTATAAATTTTCGGAAGTAGGCCAACGCTATCAACTATTAGTATTTTGGACTGGGAGAGTGATGCTTCGGTTGCTTCGGAAAGTTTTACAGCAGCTCCCGAAGATTGGGTGATGAGCTTCTCTATTTTAGTTTGATGTATGGAATGAGGTGCAACCACAACTTTCAAGGTTTCAGAAACAGCAGACATTATAAATGGCCAAATGATAGCGTCATCTTCAGGCCAGGTACTGCCACATACCAAACAAAGGGGAGCATCTTTGGTAAACGTCTCCATAAAATCAAGGGTGTTGTCTCTTTCAATTTGTTGGGATACCCTATCAAATCGTGTATCTCCAGATACAGTGATGTTTTGAAAACCAATACTCTTTAGTAATTCTTCCGAAACTTTGTTTTGTACAAAAATATGATCAAAACAAAACAGGGCCTTTCTCATAAAACTACCCCATTTCCTAAAATAAATCTGTTCAGCACGAAATAGACCTGAGATAAGGTAGGTGGGGATCTTTTGTCGTTGTAACTCCATTAAATAGTTGGGCCATATTTCATATTTTACAAAAATAACTTTTGTGGGCTTTACAAGGCGTATGAATTTTTTTGCATTAGACTTCGTATCTATGGGGAGATATGTAACGAGATCTGCTAAAGGGCTATTTTTTTTTACTTCATATCCAGAAGGTGAAAAAAAGGTAATTAAGATAGTGGTGTCTGGAGCTTCCCGTTTTAGAGCGTTGAGCACTGGGACTCCTTGTTCAAACTCTCCAAGGGATGCACAATGCATCCAAACGGTTTCCTTTCTGTTTTTAGGAAGTTTTTGCTGAAGTTCCTGAAAGGTGTTTTTTCTGCCATTCACAAACAATTTCATTTTCTTGCTGAAAAATTGTGTTGGCCAGATGATCCACTTACTGGCGTGGGATAACGTATTGTAAAATATAGCTTTCATGAAATATCCCTGCTAAAATACATTTCTTTAGGGAATTGCATTGTACGCCGTTTCCAATTTTTGTAGTTTTGAAAGATTCATAATTTATCCATGAAAAAAATTCAAATGGTTGACCTTAAAGGTCAATATGAGAAAATCAAAGAACAAGTTGATTCGTCTGTCCTTGATGTAATATCTTCTACGGCTTACATTAATGGGCCTGAAGTTCACGAATTTCAAAAAGAATTGGAAACCTATTTGGGAGTGAAACATGTCATTCCTTGTGCAAACGGAACAGATGCCCTCCAAATTGCGATGATGGGTTTGGGTCTAAAACCAGGTGATGAGGTGATTACCGCAGATTTTACCTTTGCGGCAACTGTTGAGGTGATTGCCCTTTTAGGGCTTACGCCTGTATTGGTAGATGTAGACCCTGTAACTTTTAATATAGATGTAAAGGCAATTGAAAAAGCTATTACTCCTAAAACGAAAGCCATAGTGCCTGTTCATTTATTTGGACTTCCAGCACCAATGGATGAAATTATGGCCATAGCCAAAGCCCATGATTTGTATGTCATTGAAGACAACGCACAAGGGATAGGTGCTAACTATACTTTCAAAAGTGGAACTAAAATCAAAACTGGGGCAATTGGGCATGTGGCTTCAACCTCATTTTTTCCGTCGAAGAATCTAGGATGCTATGGGGATGGTGGAGCAATTTTCACTAATGATGATGATTTGGCGCATATGATTCGTGGAATTGTGAATCATGGTATGTATGTGCGTTACCATCATGATGTAGTAGGGGTTAATTCCCGTTTGGATTCTATTCAAGCGACAATTTTAAGGGCAAAGTTGCCACATTTGGATAGTTACAATGAGGCAAGAAGAAAAGCCGCAAGAAAATACACTGCCCATTTTAAGGATATTCCTCAAATTATAACTCCTACGGGATTCTGTAAAGGTGCAATTTCGATATGTGATACTTGTGATTGTCATGTTTTTCATCAATATACACTTCGAGTCCTTGATACAGATAGGGATGCATTAGTACAATATTTAAATAGCTTGGATATTCCTTGTGGCGTATATTATCCCATTCCTTTGCATGCTCAAAAAGCATATATGGATGAACGGTACCAAGAACAGGATTTTAAAGTAACCAATCAGTTGGTGAAAGAGGTGATTTCGTTGCCAATGCACACAGAATTGGATGATGAACAGATAGATTATATTTCCAAAGCTGTAATTGATTTTGTAACTCAATAAATTCATCAAGTTGTCAAAACAAAGGATATTGGTTACGGGAGGTTTGGGCTACATTGGGTCACATACCGTAGTCGCTCTTATTGAAGAGGGGTATGAAGTAGTGATTGTAGATGATCTTTCCAACTCAGATATTACCGTATTAGATGGTATTGAAGCTATTTGTGGAGTGCGTCCTCAATTTGAGCAATTGGATCTTCGGGATAAACAAGCCGTATATTCATTATTTCAGGAATATTCCATAAATGGAATTATTCATTTTGCAGCAAGTAAAGCAGTTGGGGAAAGTGTTGAAAAACCGTTGCTGTATTATGAGAATAATTTACATTCTTTGATATACTTGCTTCAGCAGTGTGAGCAATATAAGATTGGACCTTTTATCTTTAGTTCTTCTTGTACCGTTTATGGTGAGCCAGATCATCTTCCGGTAAATGAGCAAGCGCCTGTAAAGGTGGCTGCTTCTCCATATGGAAATACCAAACAGATTAGTGAAGAAATTATCTACGATGTTTGCCAAAGTAGTAATACCCTTCAAAGCATTGCCTTGCGATATTTCAACCCTATTGGTGCTCATGATTCGGGGTATATTGGGGAGTTACCGAAAGGCGTACCCCAAAATCTGGTTCCTTTTATTACGCAAACAGCAGCAGGTTTAAGGGAAAAACTTTCAGTATTTGGCGGAGATTATGATACACCAGACGGAAGCTGTATTCGGGACTACATCCATGTGGTAGACCTTGCCAAAGCTCATGTGGCCGCTTTAAAAAGAGTCATTGAAAATAGGCAAAACCATCATTTTGAGATTTTTAACCTTGGTACTGGAAAAGGGAATTCTGTCCTGGAAATTATTCAGTGTTTTGAAAAAGTAACACAACAAAAACTACCTTATGAAATTGTAGCTCGAAGACCTGGAGATGTAGTTGCTGTGTATGCAGATACTTCCAAGGCAAACCGCGAACTAAATTGGGAAGCAGGGCATACCTTGGAAGAGGCCTTGTTATCTGCGTGGGAGTGGGAAAAAAAGGTGCGTTCACTTTAGTCTAAAAGTCCCCTTTCAATAGTATATTTTATTAACCCTACTACATTTTTCGCTCCAGTTTTTATTAAAAGACTTGATCTGTGAGTTTCTACAGTACTTACGGTTACATGAAGTGTTTCAGCGATTTGGGAGGTGGTTTTTTCTTCCATGATTAAGGAGAGCACTTCTTTTTCCCTGCGGGAGAGCTTGGGGAGGTAGCTATAATTAGAGTTCTTTTTATCGATGGCTGAGAAAGAGATACTTTTATGTATATATGTTTTTCCATTTAAAACATCTTCACACGCCTCTTTAAGATCTTTTAATGAAATATTTTTAGGTAAATAACCAATAGCTCCTTTCTTTAAGGCATCCATGACCATGGCGGATTGAGTCATGCTGGAAAGCATGATTATTTTAAGATTGGGGTAGGTTTTAGCAAGTTCTGCACAGACCTTGATGCCGTCTGCTGTATTTAGCTGAATATCCAAAAGTAAAATATGGGGTGCTTTATTGTTTTCCAAATAAGACCGAAGTGATTCTGGGGTTTGGAATCCATTTAAAAAATTAATAGAAGGTTCATTTTCAACTAAAGCTTTGACGGCTTCAAGTATTAGTAAATGATCATCTAGTACAGCTAGTTGTATGGGGGTCATTATTTGTTCAATTCAAGTGCTATATATACTGAAGTTCCCTTCTTTTCCTGTGAGTCAATATCTAGTGTCCCTTTAAGTAGCGATAATCGAGAGGTAATATTTTCTAAACCAATCCCTTTTGAAGTTTCTTCGTGTGCAAATCCTTTTCCATTGTCTTCAACAGTGATAAATAGCTTTTTGTTTTCCTGTTGCTGAACTTGGACGAAGGCTTCGGTAGCTCCAGCATGTTTAATTATGTTATTTATTAATTCTTGAATAATGCGATAGATCGATAATTGTAAAGATTTGGGTAAGTTATTTTGAAGTTCAACCGAATTGTATTCAACATTAATCAAACCACTTTCGTTGATGGATACAATAAAATCCCTAAGTGCTTGATCCAGTCCTTTTATTAGTAAACTTTCGGGAAGTAAGTTGTGGGAGATACGTCTTGATTCTTTAGAAGCGGTATCTAATAGTTCTTCTACTTTTGTAAGATCTTCACCTTTAGAAGCATGCATTTTAGCTGCAGCAAGGATACCTCCCAGTCCATCGTGTAATTCCTTGGCAATCCGGCTACGCTCTTTTTCTTCCCCTGCCATGAGGGAACGAAGAGCTACATTTTCCTTTTCGTTTTCAAGTGAAATGATTTGTTGTTTTTGGGTTTTTTGACGTTGATGGAAGAAGAGAAGGGTTAAAATTGAAAAAATTCCTAAGCTAAAGGCTGTTATTGATAAAATTTCCTTTTGACTTTCCTTTTGAGAGATTTCTACCTGTTGCTCTGCAATTTTGATTTCTTTTCTAGCAGTTTGATATTTTTCTAAGATTTCGGCAGTTTTGATATTTGTTTCAGTTTTGTGGAGACTATCGGTATACTGCATATATCTATTTAGATGGAAATTTGCCTTTTTATGATTTTCAGTGGCTGCATACAAATTGGCGAGTAGTTGGTCTAGATTGCCTAAAAACCGTAAACTTCGATCTCCATCAATATTAGGCACAGCTTCTAATATTCCCAATGCATATTTGGGATCGTTATCTGCTTTAATCTTCGCTAGATGTATGGAGGTGTTAGGATAAAAGTCTGAAAAACCATTCTCTTTTGCTAAGTCGTACGCTTTTTGACTGTAGTATACTGCGCTATCTTGCTGGTTATTGTCTAGATAATAGTCTGATAGTGTCAAGTGACCAAATATGAGACCGTTTTTTTCATTAAATTTTGCTCCGTATTTTATCGCTTCAGCAGCTATTTTTTTTGCGCTTTCAATGCTGTCAGCTTTTTCGGTGTAATAAGCGATAGAACCCATCATGAAGGAATATGTGGGGCCTTTTAGAGAATCTGGGATGGTGTCATAATATTTCAATGTTTTATCAAAATAGGACATAGCGTCCTGTAAATTGAGGTTTTCGTTGTAGAGAGAGCCAATATTATAATTTAATTGAGCGGCATAATTGTATTCTCCCCTTTCTTCCAGCTCTTCGATGCTGTTGGTGTAATAAATAGCAGCCGAATCAATTTTTTCTTCATTGGCAAGTATTCCGGCAATTAGGTTGTTGTAATAAAATTTTGGGACATCCAATTGTTCATCATCAATAAGTTGGGTTCCCTTTTTAATAATGCGTTTCGCATTTTCATAATCATAATTATAATAGAAATATTTTGCATGGGCATAATATACCTGCTCCAAAGCAGTAGGAGTTTCATCTATTTCTTTTTTGTTTTCACGATAGAAGGTGGTAAAGTCTTCTAGTGTTTTTTTTGGCGAAATTCTAGCCAAGGAATCAAATTCTTTAATAGAATATTTAACAATAGAGTCTATTTTTTTCTGTGAGTGAATTGTTCCAAAGATCCAAAATAGAAAAAATGATATCGCGTATTTCATATTTACTACTATTAGTGGAAAACCACTAGTTTTTATTTTGGTTGAATACCCTTATCTGCACTTTTAAGCTGGTGATTAGCTTTGTACTATAAAACTAAATAAAATTTAAAAAAATGAAAAGGCTAGCAGCATGTTTCATTTTTAATATGAAAAATGATTCCTCAAATTCAAGCATGATTAATATAATTAAATATGCCGCCAAATGTCTTACGGGCACACAAGGGTAGCTATGTATATATAGATAAACAGGTTCTTTTTTTCTCCCAAATCAATAACACACTGTTAGCTGAAATCCGTCCTGTGCCTACCGTTTATCGGAGGACGGATTTCCATTTAAATAAATGCAACAGTTATGAAAACAGTTTTAAGTTTAGCATGTATGTGTATGGTACTTCCTCTTTTTGGACAAGTAGGGATAAATACAACAACTCCAGATTCATCTTCAATTTTAGATATTAGTGCTACAGACAAAGGGATTTTAATTCCTAGGGTGTTTCTCGTTAATATTTCTTCAACGCAATTGGATGGTGTAAATACTGCTGCAAATGGACTTTTAATCTATAACACAAATGCAACTACAATAGGTGGAAATGGTATAGGATTTTATGTATTTAATGGTACAAATTGGGAAAAAGTTACGACTACCGCAGACAGTGTAGGGGGAAGCGATGCCGATTTTTTTGAAGTTGGGCAGACGAGTCCTCCAAATAGTATTAATGATGATATATTTACAAATGGAAATTTAGGAATCAATATAACACCAATAGATACTCGTTTAGCCATTGACTCCCCCGGAAATCACAATGGATTATCACTATCAAGAATTATAGACGACTATGTGCCAAATAGATGGAATATTGTCAACTCTTTGACTGGTATTTATAATGCAACTCAAAACTCCTTTACGCAAAATAGAACAGCCTCTAGTGTTAACAATGGCAGTGGAGTTTCTAAAAGCTTTACAGCTAATTATACTATATTAGAAAACACCAATGTTAATAACACAGCATATGTTAGTGATATTAGACCCTCTGGGACGATAGGGAACGATCATATTGGTTATAGAGCCAATTTTTCTAATGATAACGAAGGATATAGAACCGCCTTCTCAAGTTTTATTTCAGGTAATACTAATTCGCCCAAAACAGGTGTTTACAATGCAATTTCTGGGGGTGCAGGGTCTCATATAGGATTGAGGAACGGTTTTTTTTCAGATGATAGCGCCTTAACCTATGGGGTTTATAATCAATATTATGGAGACACACCATCATCGCAATATGGGGTGTATAATCAATTTTTAAATGATGGGGATGGAAATGCTATTGGAGCCTATAATACAATTGGTGGGAATGGAAATGGAAACAAATCTGGTTTACTTGTAAATATTTCCAATACTGGAAGTGGGGCTCACTATGGAACTAGTACTACCCTATCTGGTACAAATAGCGGCCCCAAATATGGGCATTATGTGAATATTCCCAATTCTGCAGGTGGCAACCTATACGGAGTT
Organism: uncultured Alteromonas sp.; assembly: GCA_964495885.1. Classification (GTDB taxonomy): domain Bacteria; phylum Bacteroidota; class Bacteroidia; order Flavobacteriales; family Flavobacteriaceae; genus PALG01. The sequence continues at coordinate 12,847 of CAZBWO010000017.1, forward strand.
TATGCTTCGGTAATGCGACCAACTGGAAATTCCTATGCTGGCTACTTTTTGGGAAAATTGGCAATAGGTTCTACGGCTGCCAATATTTACACCTTACCCCTATCTCGTGGAACTGCCAACCAAATCATGCAAACCGATGCTACTGGTAACGTAAGTTGGGTAGATGCAACTTCCTTTACTGATGCCGATTTCTTTGAAGAAGGAACCACTACGGCACCTAACGATATTAACGATAATATATTTACCCAAGGGAATGTGGCAATAGGTAAAACAAATCCATTGTATGCCTTAGATATTGTTGAAGATACTGATGAAAGAGCCATTAGTGCTCAACTATCTGGAAGCGGGGGGGGTGCCAAGTATGGGAGTTATGTGCTTAACAATAACTCTGGAAGTGGTTCTCATTATGGATATTACAGTATTTTATCGGGAGCAGGAACGGGAATCCATTACGGAAGCTTCCAAAGCATAACTTCCACAGGCAATGGTGCAAAGTATGGAGTTTATAGCCGAATTCAAGGCTCGGGTAACGGATTTAGATATGGGAATTATCAATGGATAACTAGTTCGGCCTCCAGTGATAATACGGGAACGTATAATATTCTAGATGGAACAGGTACAGGAAGTCGCTACGGAACACAAAATGTCATCAATAGTAATAGCTCGGGAAGAATTTATGGAACTTATACAAGTATCTTAGGCTCTGGAGCAGAACGAAAGTTTGGAAGCTATAACGTGATTAACCCAGCTTCTGGCGGTACACATTTTGGGATTTATTCTGAAGCAACAAAAGCAGGTAGTTTTGCAGGTCTCTTTAATGGGCGGGTAGCAATAGGGGAATCCAGTTTTATTTCAGGCACTCCAGATTGGTATATTCTTCCGGCTTCAAGAGGAACTAATGGGCAAGTCATGCAAACCGATGGAAGCGGAAATGTAAGTTGGGTAGATCCATCGGCGGTGAGCAGCGAGGATGCAGATTTTTTCGAAGTGGGTACTGTAACTGCTCCCAATGCAATTACAGATAATATGTATACACAAGGTGCTTTGGCTATTGGCGATACTTCAAACGATGAATCTAAGTTGAATATTACCGCTGGAACTTCGGAAAATTATAATAACGGACTTAAAATTGATCTTGGTTCAACAACCAGTTCAGGGGTTTTAATGCGAGGAATTAATCTGGAAATCAATTCAGATGTTTCTGCTACTCCAACGAACGTGAGTGGCATTGAAGTTGAAAACAACGCTAACGCAGCCGTAAAGGCAGGAATTATTAGTACGGTAACTGATGTTGGTGGGGGTAGTGGTAAATGGAATTTATATCTTAGTACCTCAAACCAACCTACTTCCGCTGGGAATATTTCAGGAATCTATAATACGGTATCTGTAGGGGGAGGATCTGGTACTCAATTTGGAGTACAACAAGAATTAAGGGATTCTGGCGGAAATAGTTCTGGCACCCTTTATGGCTATAATAGCGATGTGTTAAATAATGGAAGTGGGCCTTCCATTGGTTTTTACTCATTAATTCAATCAAACAATAATAGCAATGCCATAGCCTTTGATGCATCTCATACGGGTAATAGCGGCTCTGGAAATAAATACGGACTTAGGAGCATTATACCTGCTTCAGTTGGTGGTTTGAATCATTATGGGGTTTATTCTGAAGTACTTAGGGGTGGGGCTAATACTTTTGCAGGTTATTTTTTGGGGGATGTTTCCATAGGAACCACAGCATTAAATAATTATATTCTTCCTGCTTCAAGAGGAACCAACGGCCAGATTATGCAAACAGATGGAGCCGGAAACGTAAGTTGGGTGAATAATCCTTCAGCTTCTTTTTGGACGCGAACAGGAACTACACTTGATGTGGCTAATATTGCAGATGATATTCAGTTTTCAAGTGACCAGACCAGTATCCTATTTCCAGCAACCACAGGTTCGCCCAGTACCATGATCCACTTATTTGATAGTGGGATTAGCAATAGCGATCGAATGATTTTTTCACAATCCCCTTTGTTTTCAAACTGGGGCTTAATGTACCGTGATTCTGATGACAGTTTTAGGTTTTTACGCGGTGGTTTAGACAGGGTGGTCATTAATCTAGGAGGTGGAAATCCCTTGGTTGTGAATGGAACTGCGGAAGCCATAGCTTTTCAAAGCGCCACCACAACTTATCCAGATTATGTTTTTGAACATTATTTTAAGGGAACTTCTGAAATAGCTCCAGATTATCAATTTAGAAACTTATCTCAAGTAGAAGCCTTTCTTAAAAAGAATGGACATTTGCCAGGGGTAAAATCTTACTCCGAAATATTGGCCAACGAAATGAAAATAAATTTTGCCGAAGTATCTGTAGCCAATTTGGAGAAAATAGAAGAACTTTTCTTATACGCCATTGAACAAAAAAAGGAAAACGAAATACTAAAATCTAGACTGGAAAAGTTGGAGGCCAAGTTCTCTGAACTTGAAAAAAACTTTTCCAAACATTAAGCACTTTCCTTAAATCGTTTTAAAAATACAGAAGGGTACGTTCCATAGTGGGACCTGAATTTCTTTGAAAAACTTTCCGCACTTCTAAATCCGTTATCAAGGGCAATGGCCTCTATAGTATATTGCCTTTTTAGAGGATTGGTTTGGAGTTCCACAAAAGCATGTTCAAGCCGTAAATCATTTAAATACTTTTTAAACGATTTGTTCTTCACGTGATTGACAACCCTTGATAAATAGGCATGATTGGTTCCCAGGGATTTCGCCAAAGTAGAGAGGTCAATATATGCATTTAAATACCCTTTGTCTTTTTCAAACTGCGTGAGCTTCTCAAGAATATCCTGAATGAGTGCTTCAGGAATATTGATTTTTTTGGAAGCCTCTGTGAGGGATCTTTTTTCTATGATTTCCTTAGAAGGGGAGTTATTTGAATTCCATATATACTTTGAGCGAATGATCTGCTCTTTCAGCATTTTTAAAACTGAATTAGCAATGTTCCATGTAGTTGATTCACTATTTTTTCTCTTTCGGGAGTGTACAATGAAATTTTCCATAGGTCCTAAATTTGACTCCAACTTAGTGCCTATGGGAGTAATTTGGGGGAATGCCGATAAAAGTTTACGCTGAAAAAATATTAGATTTTCGCTTTTTCGGTTTCTACCGAAGCGTCTATTTTTCTAACAAGTCCTTGCAACACCTTGCCTGGCCCCACTTCAATAAAAGATTTTGCTCCTGCCAAAACCATATTTTGTATACTTTGGGTCCATTTTACGGGAGCAGTTAGTTGAAGGATTAAATTTTTCTTTATTTCCACCGGATCTAAAACCGCAGTTGTGCTTACATTTTGAAATATTGGGCAGCTAGGGGTGTTAAAATTGGTAGCTTCAATAGCAGCAGCAAGTTCCTCCCTGGCAGGTTCCATCAGCGGACTATGGAATGCGCCTCCTACCGGTAAAACCAAGGCTCTTCTTGCTCCTGCTTCTTTTAAAGATTCGCAGGCGAGGTTCACAGCTTCAATTTCGCCAGAGATAACTAATTGCCCCGGGCAATTATAATTGGCGGCTACCACAATACCTTCGGTTTCCGAACAAATAGTTTCCACAACAGCATCTTCCAATCCCAATACTGCTGCCATGGTAGAAGGAATAAGCTCGCACGCATGTTGCATGGCCATCGCTCGTTTGTATACTAATTCAAGTCCGTCCTCAAAAGCTAAAGTGTTATTGGCGACAAGTGCAGAAAGCTCTCCCAGTGAGTGGCCCGCAACCATATCTGGTTGGAAATCTGTTCCTAATACTTTTGCAAGGATTACAGAATCTAAAAAGATAGCGGGTTGGGTAACTTTTGTTTCTTTGAGTTCTTCCTGAGTACCTTCAAACATGATTTTGGTAATATCATACCCTAATATTTCATTGGCTTTGTGAAATAAATCTTTGGCCTCTTGGGAAGCGTCGTATAATTCTTTTCCCATTCCAGTATATTGGGCACCTTGTCCCGGAAACACATATGCTTTCATTGTCAAAAATTTTGATTGCTACAAAAATAAGCTTTCTTAGGAATATTGCTTAATAATGCGGAAGACACTTTGTTGATATCCGCTTCCAAAGAGGTTTAAATGTACCCACAAATAATAGAGTTGCCATAAAGGGATACGCTCTTTCCATCCTTCCTGAAGTGGAAAATGTGAATCGTAAGCTTTGAATGTTTCCTTTGGGAAACCTCCAAATAACTGCATCATTGCAAGGTCCATTTCCCTTGGGGCGAATGCTACCGCTGGGTCAATCAATGCTGGGAGACCATTGGCAGCAACAAGGTAATTTCCGTTCCAGAGGTCTCCGTGGATGAGCGAAGGAATTTCATTTGGTATTTCATTTTCTATGTTCTTGTAAAAGATAGAGAGTTTTGGGATGTTGTATCCCAAGTCTTTCGATATTTTTAATTGAGGTTCCAAGCGTTGGGTAATGTAGAATTCTATTGCTGAAGTGCAGGTTGAATTGTATTGCGGAAGGCTACCAATGTAGTTGTGATAATCCAATCCAAAATGCGGTGCGGTGATGCGATGCATCTGAGCTAAATTTTGCCCAAATACTTTCCAAAAGTTCGAATCTTTTAATGAATCGGGGATATATGATAACAATAGATATGTACCTGCTTTTGTTGTTCCATTGGCAATAACTTCTGGAATGACAAAAGTGTTGCTTTGCCTTAGTAATTGCAACCCTTTTGCTTCGGCTTCAAATAGTTTAGGTAACAGATTTTGTGGTTTTTGTATTTTTACCACATACTTTCCAGAGGAAGTTTCCAATAAATAGACCTCATTTATATCACCGCCAGTAAGTTTACTGGTTTTTTGAAGTTTCAGCTTATGTTTTTGTACAATTTCTTGAAGGATTTCCATCATTTCCTAAGAAATGTTTGGTATGAAAAGTCATATTGGTGCTTCTCATCTTTTGGGTGGAATTCCTCCTCTGCAAGTTGCCAGTCTGTTAGAGGGATTTCCGGGAAAAATGTATCGGCATCGAAACTGCCATGCACTCTTGTAAGTTCAATTTTTTGTGCAAACGGCAATCCAATAGAATAAATTTCACCACCGCCAATAATAAAAGGTTGATCATCATCCTTGGCTTTTTCAAGGGCTTCTTCCATACTGGCCACAACCACAGCACCTTCTTTTTGGTACTCAGGGTTACGCGTAATCACAATATGGATTCTATTGGGAAGCGGCTTTGGAAAGCTTTCAAAGGTTTTCCTGCCCATGATAATATGGTGTCCAGTAGTAAGTTGTTTAAACCTTTTGAAATCATCTGGCAGATGCCAAACCAAGTCATTGTTTTTGCCTAATTCGTTGTTCTCACCTGCAGCTGCAATGATGGTAATCATTCGTTTTCTTCTTTCGGGGCGGTTTCGGCTTTCTTTTTTTTTACTTCTTCGGAAATCACTTCCTTCCGAACCTCTTTCTCCAGTTCAGCGATTCTTGCTTCCTGTATGGCTTTTAGTTTTTCAATTTGTCGGTCTTCCCAATCCTTTCCCATAAACTTATTCATGATCAACACATTGAATATATGTACCAAGAAAAGCAAAGCCCAAATCAAGATAGCCCAAACAAACCAATTTTTGATAAAGAAATCCTTTCCGTAGCCTAAGACGGGGTTGATGATGATGAGTATAATGGAACCGGCCAGGAATAGGATGAAGTGCCGCATCAATTTTTTCTTCTGAAGCATTCTCCTGCGAGCATAATCATATTGTTCACGTTGAGCAGCCTCTGCGTGGTGTGTTTGTTTGTTTTTTGAAAACATAGGAATTACCTTTAATTCTTGTTAAAAATACCCAATTTAAGTTAGAATATGAATTTTAAAGAAAACTTTGGAAACGAATTCCCTGTATGCGAAAGCCATACTTACCTTAATACTGCAGCAAATGGATTGCTCCCGCGCTCTGTAATGAATTGGAGAAGAGAACATGATGAAGAATTTTTAAATGGGGGAAGTATTTTCCGTGAGGGTCATAAAACATTTATTTGGGAAATAAAGGAAACGGTAGCACGGTTTTTCCACACCGAAAAAGACCGTATAGCATTGGTTCCTAATTTTTCTATAGGGATAAATATGCTTATGGAAGGGATTTCCAAGGGGCAACGTGTGCTCATGATTGAAGGGGATTATCCTTCGGTTAATTGGCCTGTAGAATATAGGGATTTTGACGTTTGCTATGCCGCATTGAATGCAGATTTGGAGAAGAATATTGAAAAGGCTTTTGAAAAATATAAACCCAATATTTTTCTGTGCAGTATCGTGCAATACATAAGTGGTTTGCGTATCGATCTTGATTTTTTAAAAAAATTAAAAGAGAGTTACCCAAATACTTTATTTATTGGGGATGGGACCCAATATTTTGGAACAGCAGATTTCAACTTTCAGGAAAGCGCATTTGATATTGTAGGGGCAAGTGCTTATAAGTGGTTGTTGGCTGGATTTGGCAACGGTTTTTTTCTACTGAAAGAAGGAGTGGAAGAGGATATATTTCCAAAAGCGATTGGTTTTAACTCAGCCGATGCCGTTTTTGGAAAAAAAGACCAAATAAATATGGTGGGAAGAATGGAGCCTGGACATCAAGACACACTTAATTATGGTAGTTTGAAGAAAGCCCTTGAATTTTTGGACAGGGTAGGTATACAAAATATAGAAGCCTATCTCACGCAACAGTCCAAGTTTATTTGTGAGCGATTAACAGAGCATGAATTGTTGGAGCCTACAATAATTGAAAGAAAACAACATGGAACCATTTTCAATATCAAAGGAAATAAAGCGCAGTTCAGAAAATTACATGATGCAAATATCATCTGCAGTCAACGAGGAAAGGGAATCCGTGTAAGTTTTCACCTTTACAACGGTATTTCAGATTTAGAAAAACTACTAGAGATTATTTCCCCGTTTTAAACGTAATGGGTACGATATATTTTATGGCTTTTGGTTTTCCCCCAAACATGCCAGGTTTTGCCATTTTGGGAATAAGCTGAATGTTCCTTTTCGCTTCTTCTTGCAATGAAGCAGAACCACCACTAACGCTCTTAATATCAATAGTCCCTTGTTCGTTTACAAAAAACTCCACAACTACTCTTCCTTGCTCGTTGTTTTTGTAAGCTTGCGCGGGGTATTTATAGTTTTGGGCGATGTGTTGTGCCAACTTCTGCTTGAAGCATTGGTCTATGCTACTTCCAGATTTGCCCTCGCAACCTGGCCAAACAGGAGCAATTTCTTTTAGGGTTACGGAGTTTTTATTTACGGTTCCCCATTCTTGGGAAATCCCATGTGCCGAAATAAATAAGCAAATGGCAAAAAAGATGTGTTTCATAAGTAAATTTAAATCGCAACGGCCCCTTTGATGTGAGGGTGCGGATCATAATCATTTAGGGTAAAGTCATCAAATTTGAAGCCAAAGATATCTTTAACTTCTGGATTTATCAACATTTTTGGCAAAGGTCTTGGGTCCCTGCTTAATTGCAAGGTCAATTGTTCCAAATGATTGCTGTAAATATGCGCATCCCCGAAGGTGTGAATGAAATCTCCTGCTTCGTATCCACACACTTGAGCCATCATCATTGTGAACAAGGCATAGGAAGCAATATTAAAAGGTACTCCTAAAAAAATATCGGCACTGCGTTGATACAATTGGCAAGAGAGTTTTCCGTTGGCTACATAAAACTGAAAAAACGCATGACAGGGGGGGAGGGCAGCTTTCCCTTGTGATACATTTTCTGAAAAAGACTGTGAAGTATCTGGCAACACGGAAGGATTCCATGCGGTAATCATGATTCTTCTACTATCTGGGTTGTTTTTCAAAAGCTGCACCGCCTCTGAAATCTGATCGATCCCTTCGCTATTCCAGTTTCTCCATTGATGACCATAGACGGGTCCTAAATTTCCATTTTCATCAGCCCACTCGTTCCAAATACGTACCCCATTCTCCTGAAGATAAGCAATATTGGTATCCCCTTTTAGGAACCATAGTAACTCATGAATAATTGATTTTAAGTGTAATTTCTTGGTGGTAACCAAAGGAAATCCTTCGCTAAGGTCAAAGCGCATTTGATATCCAAAAACACTTTTGGTGCCAGTTCCTGTCCGGTCCTCTTTTACCGTTCCGTTTTCCAACACATGTTTTACAAGGTCATGATACTGCTTCATAGGGCTTCCAAAGATTTGGAGGTAAATGTAACAAAGTAAACGTCTTTTTAAAAAAAGAAGTGTCCATCACTTATGAATAGTTATTAACCAATAAGCATCCCAGCAATCGTGGCGGTTAAAAGTGCCGCAATAGTTCCTCCAATAAGTGCTTTGATGCCAAACCGAGCTAAGGTTGTTCTTTGTGAAGGGGCCAATACTCCAATCCCGCCAATTTGAATTCCAATGGAAGCAAAATTAGCAAAACCGCAAAGAGCATAGGTGGCAATTACAATACTCCGGTAGTTAGTGATTGCTCCAGATTGCTTAAGCTCACTTAGTGAAGCATAAGCAAAAAACTCGTTTAAGATGGTTTTTTCCCCTAATAGCTGTCCTACTACAACAATGTCTTCCGTAGGAACCCCTATGATCCAAGCAACAGGCGCAAAAAGATTTCCTAAAATGTACTGAAGGGACAAGCCTTCATATCGATTCATAGTTCCTTCTACAATTGCTTCATTGATGCCCCATAAATTTCCAATACCATCTAGGGTAATCCAATTGATAACGGCTATGATGGCAGTAAACACTAGCAGCATTGCTCCTACGTTAACAGCTAGTTTGAGTCCTTCGGTGGTTCCCCTTGAGATAGCATCCAGAATATTGGTTCCTATTTTATCTTTGGAAATTTCCAAGGTTCTGTCTACTTTTTCGGTCTCGGGATACAGCATTTTCGCAATAATGATTGCAGCTGGGGCAGACATAATGGAAGCGGTTAATAAGTGTTTCGCGAAAATTACTTTTTCAGCATCACTTTCCCCTCCCAAAAAGGCAATAAAAGCAGCAAGTACACCTCCAGCAATTGTAGCCATACCTCCTACCATTAAGCACAGCATTTCACTTTTGGTCATTTTGTCTAAATAGGGTTTCACTACTAACGGGGCTTCGGTTTGACCGATGAAAATGTTTGCTGCCGCAGCTAAACTTTCTGCTCCGGAAAGGTGCATGGTCTTACTCATCACCCAAGCAAAGCCTTTTACAATTTTTTGTAGAATACCTAAATAATACAAGAGGGAGGTAAATGCCGAAAAGAACACGATGGTAGGGAGTACCTTAAAGGCAAAAATATACCCAAACGTATCCTGGTCTGTAACAAGCCCGCCAAAAAGGAATTCAGCTCCCTTTTCGCTAAAGTTTAGAAACTTTACCACTTTGTCTGAAATCCAATCAAATCCGGTAGCCACGAAATCTACCTTTAAAACCAAGACGGCAAATACAATTTGAAGCGCCAGCCCCGTAAGAACCAGTCTCCAGTTGATATTTCTTCTGCTACTGCTTAATAAAAAACAGATCAGCAATAGAAATACCATTCCTAGCATCCCACGTCCCAGGCCATTGAGGGTGAAGCCCATTCCTTGACTGGGGTCAAGGGCAATACGTGTTTCCTCTGTTTTTTCTTCTGAATTCGTAACAGTCGGTAGTACATCTACTGTGTTTCTGAAGATATACCGGGTGTCTTTTTCGCTCAGCACCATCGTGCTATCTGTAAGATTCAAAATACGGTATCTCCTAATAGTGTCTTTGGGTTGATTGTAAAAGAACACTAAGAGATCGTTTTGAACCAGATAATCCCCAGAAGCTTCCAGGTTGTTTTTTTCGGTAAGGTTATAACTGAAGTGTCCTTCCTTTAAATTAAAGAGATCTTTTTCGTTTGTAATTTCAATTAAGGAATTCCCTTGAATGTCTTCAATGCGATCAAATGACCAGTTTTTTTCAACGGTTTGGCCTAGTAGAAGTAATGGGGGAAAAAGAAAAACGAACAGAAGAGCGGATAGTCGCATAGATATTTATTCACGTTTGGAGATTTCATCACGAATAGCGGCAGCCTTTTCGTAATCTTCATTTTTTACAGCTTCATCCAACATTTTATTGAGTTCTTTCAAGGTATATTTACTGTAATTTTCAGTAATTCTTGTTTTAGATTCCTTGTCGTCTTCCGCGATTAATTTTTCAAGAACCTTTTCTTCTTCCTCCGAAATTTTTTCTTCTTTGGGCTGTGTTTTTAAATAGATTCCAGCTTTCTCTAAAATCTCCTTGTAAGTAAAAATGGGTGCTTTAAACCGAAGTGCCAATGCAATAGCGTCACTCGTTCTGGCATCAATTATTTCTTCGATACCATCCCTCTCGGAAATAATACTGGAATAAAAGACCCCGTCTACCAATTTATGTATGATGACTTGTTTGATGACAATTTGGTATCGATCTGCAACATTCTTGAATAAATCGTGGGTAAGCGGCCGTGGAGGTTTGATTTCCTTTTCCAGTGCAATGGCGATGGATTGTGCTTCAAAAGCCCCAATGACAATGGGTAATTTCCGTTCTCCGTCTTCTTCGCTAAGAATTAATGCGTAGGCACCATTCTGCGTTTGGCTATAGGAAATTCCTTTAATATTAAGTTTAACTAAACTCATTTTCTTTAATGGAAAAGGCTGTAAAAAACAAGGACGTTCCTCATTCTATACAGCCCTTTTTGTGAAGGCACAAATTAATAAAAAATTATGCGTTTTGAGACTTAAACTCTTTTAATTTTTCGGTAAGCTGTGGAACGACTTCAAAAGCGTCTCCAACAATACCGTAGTCTGCAGCCTTAAAGAAAGGAGCTTCCGGATCGTTATTGATTACTACTTTTACTTTAGAGGAATTGATTCCTGCCAAATGTTGGATAGCTCCACTAATACCAATTGCAATGTACAAATTGGAGGCTACGGGTTTACCTGTTTGCCCAACGTGTTCGCTATGGGGTCTCCATCCCATATCACTCACAGGTTTTGAGCAGGCAGTTGCGGCTCCTAATACTTCTGCAAGGTCTTCAACCATCCCCCAGTTTTCCGGCCCCTTAAGTCCGCGGCCACCAGAGACGACAATTTCAGCATCTGCGATGGTCACTTTATCTGTCGCCTTGTCTACGGAAGCAACTGTTACATTGCCTTTTTCAATAGTTGGATTGAACGATTCTGCTGTGGCAGTTGTGGGAGCTTCTTTAACTCCGTAAGCATTTTTAGCCAAACCAATTACTTTAACTGAAGTGTTAATAGTGGTATGTGCAAATGCTTTATTGGTAAAAACACTGTGTTTAACCGTAAAAGGATCAGTACTTTCAGGAAGTTCGGTTACATTAGGAACATATCCAGCTTCTAAATTTACCGCTACCAGAGGCGCGATGAATTTACTGTTCGCGCTGGATGAAAGAATGACCACTTGTGCGTTTTCGTTTTTTGCAGCTTCGGAAACTATTTTGGCATAGGCCACTGCGTTAAATTTTTCAAGGGAATCATCTTTTACCTCAAGAACTTTAGCTGCGCCAAAAGTTCCCAATTCAGCAGTATTTTCACCATTTATGGAAACAGCAGTAACGGTGGTTCCCATTTTTTCGGCGACTCCTTTTGCATAGGAAACCGCTTCCTGGGCAATTTTTTTAAAGGTTCCCTTATCAGATTCAGTATATACTAGTACAGACATGTTTTTCTTTTTTAAATAACTTTAGCTTCGTTGTGTAATAGGTTTACAAGTTCATCTACAGTGTCAACCAGTTTAACTGCTCCTTTTGGGGCAGGTTTTTCAAACGTGCTTACGGAAGTTTCCGCAGACGCATCAACGGGCTCTTTTACATGAAGTGGTTTTGAACGGGCTTGCATGATTCCTCTCATGTTTGGAATGCGTAAATCACTTTCTTCCACCAATCCTTTTTGTCCTCCAATCACTAACGGAAGCGAGGTGGTTAGTGTTTCTTTTCCCCCATCTATTTCTCGAATTGCTGTGGCGTTTGTCCCTTCCACTTCTAAACCAATACAGGTATTTACAAAGTTGGTTGAGGTTAATTGAGCGACCATCCCAGGAACCATCCCGCCATTGTAATCAATAGATTCACGGCCAGCAATTACTAAATCGTAACCTCCTTCGTTGAAGATGGCAGCTAATTGTTTAGCTACAAAAAAACCATCGGTGGGAATGGTGTTTACCCGAATGGCTTCATCTGCTCCAATGGCGAGTGCCTTGCGAAGAGTGGGTTCTGTTTCTGGGCCCCCTACATTCACAACGTGAACAGAGGCTCCTTGCTTTTCCTTAAACCACATGGCGCGGGTCAATCCAAATTCATCGTTTGGGTTGATGACAAATTGTACACCGTTTGTGTCAAATTTTGTATCTCCTTCCGTGAAATTAATTTTGGAGGTTGTATCCGGTACGTGGCTAATACACACTAGAATTTTCATGAATATAGCTTCTTTTTTGATCGTTAAAAATAGGGCTACGAAGATACAATAAACAATTCAATATTCCTATGTTTACATAGCAAAAAAATATTTTTTTTAGAAAGTTTTAAAAGGGTTGATTTGAAACGAAGTTTACTTCTGTTTAAAGTGTTGAAAATTATTCTTTTAGGCTTATGATTGGATGTGTATTTAGACTTTGTTGGGATCTTTGGAAGTATGGATTGGGAGTTCTTTGTAAGAAAATTGCCTAAGAATGATAATTAGTGTTATTTTTGTGTTCCGAAAATTCCAAAATCGATAGCTGGAAGTCATATGAAAACACTACAATTCCGTGAAGCCGTCTGTGAAGCCATGAGTGAGGAAATGCGCCGAGACGAGAGTATTTATTTAATGGGTGAAGAGGTTGCTGAATATAATGGAGCCTATAAAGCCAGTAAAGGCATGTTAGATGAATTTGGTCCTAAGCGCGTAATAGATACCCCAATTTCTGAATTGGGCTTTGCCGGTATTGGTGTGGGAAGCGCTATGAATGGTAATAGGCCTATTATAGAATTTATGACCTTCAATTTCTCATTGGTGGGAATTGATCAAATAATTAACAACGCAGCTAAAATGCGTCAAATGAGTGGTGGGCAATTTAATATTCCTATTGTTTTCCGTGGGCCTACTGCTTCTGCGGGCCAACTGGCAGCTACCCACTCACAAGCTTTTGAAAGCTGGTATGCCAACTGCCCTGGGTTGAAAGTGGTAGTGCCAAGTAATCCAGCAGATGCTAAAGGTCTTTTAAAAAGTGCTATTAGGGATAATGATCCTGTTATATTTATGGAGAGTGAGCAAATGTATGGTGATAAAGGGGAGGTGCCTGAAGGAGAATACTTGATTCCTTTAGGGGTTGCCGATATTAAGAGAGAAGGAAAAGATGTGACCATTGTATCCTTCGGAAAAATTATCAAAGAAGCCTACAAAGCTGCTGATGATTTGGCGAAAGAAGGGATTGAATGTGAAATTATAGACTTACGTACTGTTCGTCCTTTAGATCACGCTGCCATTTTGGAAAGTGTCAAGAAAACAAACCGATTGGTAATTTTGGAAGAAGCTTGGCCTTTTGGGAACATTGCTACTGAAATTACCTACCAGGTGCAATCTCAAGCATTTGATTTCCTGGATGCTCCAATTGTAAAATTAAATACAGCAGACACACCTGCTCCCTATTCTCCAGTGTTACTGGAAGAATGGCTTCCTAATAGTGACGATGTTGTAAAGGCTGTTAAAAAAGTGTTATACAGGGAATAAGCTGTACTTTTTTTACATCTTTAACCGTTTTCAATTCGTCTAGCCCCAATTGCTATGAAGCGACTATTACTCCTATTTTTTATATTGATTGCCTTTCCGCTTTGCTCACAAACAAAAGTAAGCGGGACGGTAAAAGATGAGTTTGGGGAACCAGTTGCCTTTGCTAATGTTATTTTTAAGGACTCCAATGAAGGGGTTATCACCGATGAAAATGGTAGATTCTATTTAGAGAGCGAGACCAACCATACTGCTTTGTGGGTTTCCTTTGTGGGTTATGAACTTCAGGAAGTTCCACTTGAGAAAAAGGTGAATTATCAAATGGAGGTTATCCTAAAGGAGTCATTGGAAAGTCTTGATGAAGTAGTGATCTACACGGGTAAAACTTCAAAGAAGAATAATCCAGCGATTGATATCCTGAAAAAGATTTGGGCTAATAGGCGTGAAAACGGGGTCCGTAAATTCAATCAGTATCAATACGATAAATACGAAAAACAGGAATTCGATCTAAACACAATTGATTCTGCCCTAATTAAAAGCAAGCTGTTTAAGGGAATGGAGTTTGTATTTGATCAAGTAGACACATCCAATGTCACCGGTAATACCTATCTACCTATTTTTGTGAATGAGGCGTATTCCAAAGTATATGGCGATAACCTGCTTGATGAAGAGAAAGAAGTGTTGGAGGGGAATAAGGCTTCGGGATTTGAAAATAACCAATCACTTATTGCTTTCGTAAAAGATCTTTACAGTGACTATAACGTTTATGATAACTACCTGAAATTTTTTGATAAAGCATTTACCAGTCCGCTTTCAAAAACAGGGATAGACGTTTATAATTATGTTTTATTGGATAGTGCTTACCGTGACAACAAATGGTGTTACAATATTATCTATTACCCTAGGCGGAAAAACGAACTCACTTTTAAAGGTGATTTTTGGGTTAATGATTCTACTTGGGCCATTAAGGAAATCAATCTTCAAGCCTCCAAAAGCGCAAACTTAAACTGGGTTCGGGAGGTTTATATTGAACAGGAGTTTGAGGTGCTGAATGACTCCATTTTTCTTATCACCCGGGATTATTTCATGAGTGATTTTAGTCTTCGGAAAAAAGAAGGTGCCAGAGGTGTCTACGGAAAGCGTACCACTTTGTATGATAATTATATTTTTGACAACCCTAAAGGGAAGGATTTCTATAATACCGAGGTAGATCCCTTTCAGCCTGAAGTCTACAACAGGCCAGATAGTTTTTGGGATGAACGGCGTATGGAACCCCTAAGTGATGATGAACAGGGCGTCTATAAAATGTTGGATACTCTTAAAACGGTCCCTAGATTTAAAACCCTATATAACGTTGGGGCTACATTGGCCTCTGGGTATTACGAATTTAATAATTTCGATTTTGGCCCTATTTTCTCCACCTTTGGTTTCAATGAAGCAGAAGGGATCCGTATTAGGGCAGGCGGAAGAACCTACTTCTCCCAAAATGATCCATGGCGAATTGAAGGATTCATGGCCTACGGATTTCGGGATGACAAATTCAAATATGGAATTTCAGGAAAAGCGTTATTAGATCGTAAAAGTAGACTAATTGTATTTGGTGGGAACCGCCGTGATGTGGAGCAAACGGGTGCTAGTCTTACATCCAGTACCGATGTGTTGGGAAGAAACCTGGCTTCTTCTTCCTTGGTAACCGTTGGGGCAAATGATAAATTAACCAATATTAATTTGAGCACTATTGGTTTTGAAATGGAACCCGCTAAAAACTTCATTTTTAGAATAACGGGAGCCTATAGAACCATGCGATCTGCAACAGATACCTTTAGCTTGAGTTATTTGGACGAAAATGGAACGATTCAAAATGAAATAAAACAACCAGAGATAGACCTTAGCCTAAATTATACCCCTGGGCGCAAAACCATTGGTTATGGCGTTGAAAAGAAAGTCGTAAATGATGATTTTCCAGTGTTGTATGCAAGTTATACTTACGGACTGAAAGACGTGCTGGGAGGTGATTTTGATTACCAAAAAGTGCAAGGCTTGTATACACAGCCATGGAATATTGGCGGTTTTGGAAGAATGTATACTACTGTTGAAGCTGGAAAGATTTATGGAGAGGTGCCGTTGGGCTTATTGAGCCCAATACCGGGTAACCAAACGTTATTCAGTATTTATAATACGTTTAATCAGTTAGATTTCTACGAATTTGTGAGTGATACCTATGTTTCACTTCATATGCAGCATAATTTTGGCGGACGTATCTTTGGAAGGATTCCAGGAATTCGGAAACTTAATTTAAGGGAAGTGATTGGTTTCCGTGCGGTCTACGGAGAGCTTTCCGAAGCCAATCAAGCGCTAAATGTGGACCCAGCTGGAATTCCTATTTTGTATCAAGGCCCTGAGGATATTTATTGGGAATGGAGCGTAGGGGTTGGAAATATCTTCAAAATCTTCCGTATAGACTTTAATTTCAGGGGAAATTACTTAGATAATCCCAATGCCAGACGCTTTGGGGTAACCGGGGTTTTTGGGTTCTCTTTTTAATTCGGAAAATTATTTTCAGCATATATTTTCGGGAAATATTTCAGCAATCTGTACTACAGGGGTAAATTCTTCCGAAGTAAACATTTCCATTCCCAATCAATTTTACTACTTTTGCAACCGCAAAAATTGAAAACGTTTTACTAAATAACTTAACTATGTTAGAACAAAACATGATTTTCGTTCCCATTGCCCTAGCGGTTCTTGGCTTGTTGTTTATGCTTGTAAAAATGAGCTGGGTAAAAAAACAGAACGCCGGTAATGAACGTATGCAATCTATCTCTAAAAGCATCAAGGAAGGTGCTTTGGCCTTTTTAAATGCAGAATATAGATTACTACTCATCTTTGCTGTGGTTGCAGCTGTTTTATTGTACGTGATTTCTACCTTGGTTCCTACCACAAGTTGGATGATTGTTCCTGCTTTTATTTTTGGAGCCATATTTTCTGCGCTTGCTGGAAATATTGGAATGCGTGTAGCCACCGAAGCCAATGCAAGAACTGCTGAAGCTGCTAAAACCAGTCTTCCACAAGCATTAAAAGTATCCTTTGGCGGTGGAACCGTAATGGGGTTGGGAGTTGCAGGATTGGCCGTATTGGGACTTAGTTTGTTCTTTCTATTTTTTATAAGTCAGTTTCTTACCGAAGGTGGAAATTTCTACAACGAAATGACCGTGGTATTGGAAGCATTAGCAGGATTTTCCCTAGGTGCTGAAAGTATTGCCCTTTTCGCCCGTGTGGGAGGAGGAATCTATACCAAAGCTGCCGATGTAGGAGCCGATTTAGTTGGTAAGGTTGAAGCGGGTATCCCAGAGGATGACCCAAGAAACCCAGCGACGATTGCAGATAACGTTGGGGACAACGTAGGGGATGTAGCTGGAATGGGTGCCGATTTATTTGGATCTTATGTTGCTACGGTATTGGCTTCCATGGTATTGGGTAACTATATTATTAAGGACATGGCCGATAACGGTTTTGTGACTGATAGCTTCAACGGAATGGGCCCCATCCTTTTACCGTTGGTAATTGCCGGTGTTGGTATATTAGCCTCTATCATTGGAACCTTTTTGGTAAGTATTAAAAATAATGATGCTAAGGAACCTCAAGTGCAAAAAGCATTGGATATGGGGAACTGGACTGCGATTGTTCTAACGTTGGCAGCTAGTTATTTCTTAATTAAGTGGATGTTACCTGCCGAGATGAACATGAAGTTCTTTGGGGAAGGATATAAAGTAGTTTCTTCCATGAATGTATTTTACTCTGCTTGTATTGGATTGGCGGTTGGAGCGCTTATCTCTTTTGTAACGGCACATTATACAAGTTTGGGTAAAAAACCTGTTATGGATATTGTACAAAATTCCTCTACAGGAGCCGCTACAAACATCATCGCAGGTTTGGCAGTAGGAATGAAGTCTACTTTTTGGAGTGTATTGCTTTTCGCTATTGCAATCTATGGTTCTTATGAGCTGGCAGGTTTTTATGGAGTAGCATTGGCTGCTTCTGCTATGATGGCTACAACAGCCATGCAGTTGGCTATTGATGCTTTTGGGCCTATTGCAGACAATGCCGGTGGTGTTGCCGAAATGAGCGAATTGGAAGAGCATGTAAGAGAGCGTACAGATATTTTGGATTCCGTAGGAAATACAACTGCAGCTGTTGGAAAAGGTTTTGCAATTGCTTCTGCTGCTTTGACAGCTCTAGCGCTTTTTGCTGCATATGTAACCTTTACCGGAATTGATGGAATCAACATCTTTAAAGCTGATGTATTGGCCGCTCTATTTGTTGGTGGAATGATTCCTGTAGTATTTTCGGCATTGGCCATGAAATCTGTTGGTAAAGCTGCGATGGAAATGGTTCAGGAAGTACGAAGACAGTTCAAGGAAATTCCTGGAATTATGGAAGGAACCGGAAAGCCGGAATACGGCAAGTGTGTAGAAATTTCTACGAAAGCTGCCCTTAAGGAAATGATCCTTCCTGGATTGATTACCATTATCACCCCAATCATCATCGGATTGGTTTTTGGAGCTGAACCTTTAGGAGGGTATATGGCAGGTGTATGTGTGAGTGGAGTAATGTGGGCGATTTTCCAGAATAACGCTGGAGGTGCCTGGGATAACGCTAAAAAGAGTTTTGAAGCAGGTGTGGAAATCAATGGCGAAATGACTTTCAAAGGAAGTGATGCCCACAAGGCTGCGGTAACTGGAGATACTGTTGGAGATCCTTTTAAAGACACTTCAGGACCTTCCATGAATATCTTAATTAAACTTACCTGTCTGGTTGGATTGGTAATTGCTCCTATCTTGGGAGGACATTCCGAAGAAGTCTCAGGAATGACACCAGAAGGCAATAAAATGATCATTACGGAAGATGGCACCAAGGAAATTGAGGAAGTGAAGAAAGAGGTAAAAGTTGAAATGGGACAAGAAGGAGAGCAGACAGTTGCGACCGTAACCATTGAAACCACCAAAAATGGCGAAACTACTTCCGAAACCAAAACCTTTAAAGGAACCAAGGAAGAAGTAGAGGCTCAATTGGAAAGCTTTAAGGAAGCTCAAATTGAAGTAGAGTCTGATGGGATGAAGGTCATTAAGGAAATAAAAGAAGAAATGGAAGAAACTAACGGATAGTAAATTCCTTCAAATAACATACTTAAAAGCTCAGTGAAAACTGAGCTTTTTTTATATCTGATTTTTAAAGAATTCATAAGTGGCTAATTGCGCTTGCATTGGTTGTTGGTTGTTTGAAACATAATTGTTTTCCTGCAAGGCTTCAATAACGCGTGCTTTCACATTGTCTTGTAGCTGAAATTCCAAGAGCTTTTTAATGGTATGTTGAATGTCCCTATCCAGCACAGGAGTAATGACTTCGATGCGGTGGTCTAAATTCCGTTTCATCCAATCTGCAGATCCGATAAACATTTTTTCTTGGCCATCATTTCCGAAGCAATACACCCTTGCATGTTCCAAAAAACGATCTACGATGCTAGTTGCGGTGATACGTTCGCTTTGACCTTTAATACCTGGAATCAAAGAGCAAATTCCTCTTACCAGCAATTTAATCTGCACTCCTGCATTGTTTGCTTTATACAGCATTTTAATCATTTCCTTATCTTCCAGACTGTTCATTTTTGCAATGATATAGGCTTGCTTTCCTTGTTGGGCGAATTCAATTTCTTTTTCAATGTGTTTACGGAAATTTTCCCTTGCGGAAAAAGGAGAGACCAATAATTTACTGGCCCTAGGGATAATCATTTTGCCCTCCAATACTAAAAATACTTTATGAATGTCTTCTGTAATTTCAGGATGTGAGGTGAGTAGCCCAAAATCTGTATACACTTTTGCAGTATTTTCATTAAAGTTCCCCGTTGAAATATAGGCCAATGATTCGGTTCCATTTTTTGTTTGCCGTTCTAAATACATGATTTTGGAATGCACTTTAATGGCTGGAAAACTATAAATTACTTTAGCGCCGTTTTCTTCAAATATTTTTCCCCATTTCAGGTTGTTTTGTTCGTCAAATCGGGCTTTTACTTCAATAAAAATTACGACCTCTTTTCCTTTTTCTGCAGCTAGGGCAATATATTCATTAAGTTTTGAATTTTCAGCCGCCCGGTAAATAGTAATCTTTAGGGTTGTAATGGTTGGGTCTTCCGCAGCTTCTTTGAGTAATTCAATAAGCGGGTCAAATGCTTGATATGGAAAATGAAGCAGCCTATCTTTTTCTTGTACTAAGTTGAAAATAGAGTGGGCGTTGGTTAACGTATTATGCGGCAATGGAGGAAGCGTTGGATAGGTGAGTTTTTTCTCAGTGGGATTTGGAAACCCAAAAAAATCCTTGAAATTATGATAGGTGCCTCCCATGATGATATCTGCCTTGGAAACTTCCAGTTTTTGCAGGATGATTTCCTGTAAATGCTTTGGAGTATGCTTATCGATTAAAAGTCGGGTGGCTTGCCCTGTCTCTCTTTTGGAAAGTGATTTCTCTATTTTATCTTTTACATTTCCAGAAAATTCTTCTTCAATGTATAATTCTGCATCCCTTGATTTTTTAACAGCATAAAACGAAATGTTATGTTCTGCTTCAGGGTTTTGATTGAGATTGTATTTTAGAATGTCATCAATGAATGTGATGTAGTGCTTTCCGTTATATTCTGGAAATTCAAAAAAACGACTTTCTGTTTCGGGGATTTTCACGATGATTAGTTTTTCGTTTCCCAATAATCCAATGAGATATAATTCCTCGTTTTCGATAAAGATTTTTTCAGAATCCGCTACCAATGATACTTGAATCTCTATTTTTCCCTTAAGTTGTTCTTGGTAATAGGTTTTGGTAATCTCTTTGTGAACCGAAGAAAATTCCCTGTAATCAATAAGGTGAATCCTGTTTCTCTCCAATTCTGGGAGAATCTCCTGCTGAAAAATATTCCCAAATTCCTCTTGCTGCTTTTCTACCTGTGCGTTAATTTCCCGAAGCAGTTTGTTGGGTTTGGTAATGAGTTTTTTCCGAAGTGGTTTCTCCACTTGCTTGATTTGTCGGATATCTGAAACACGAACCTTGTAAAATTCATCAAGGTTGGAAGAGAAGATTGCCAAAAACTTGATGCGTTCGTATATCGGATTCCGAATATCGGCTGCTTCCTGCAACACCCGATGATTGAAACGTAACCATGAAAGGTCACGGTGATAATATTTGTTGCTATATAAATTTCCCATGCCTATGACAAAATAAGCATATTGAAACGTAGTAAATGTGAGGGTTTTGTTAAGTTTTAAAAGAGTCCGTGCAATTCTGCATCAATCTTATTGATCACTTCCCCTAGATCCTCTGGGTTATCCACAAAATTGATATGGTCTACATCTATGATCAATAAATTTCCTTTGGAATAATCATGAATCCAAGCCTCATAGCGCTCATTCAACCTGCTTAGGTAATCAATGCTAATAGAGTTCTCGTAATCCCGCCCACGCTTGTGAATTTGGTTCACGAGGTTTGGAATGGAACTTCGAAGGTAAATTAGCAAATCAGGACCTTCAGTAACACTTTCCATCAAATCAAATAACGCGCGGTAATTTTCAAAATCCCTATTCGTCATGAGACCCATGGCATGTAGGTTGGGCGCAAAGATGTAAGCATCTTCGTAAATAGTTCTATCCTGAATCACATTATTCCCGCTTTCACGAATTTCCATGATTTGCCGAAATCTGCTATTCAAAAAATAGATCTGCAAATTAAAAGACCACCGTTCCATTTGGTTGTAGAAATCGTCTAAATAGGGATTGTCTTCCACATCTTCAAAATGTGCTTTCCATTTATAATGCTTGGCCAATAGACGGGTTAGGGTGGTTTTCCCGGAGCCAATATTTCCTGCTACGGCAACATGCATAGAATTATTGCTTTGGTTGTGTTAGTGAATATGCGTAAAGCATTTTAGCATGGTAAATATACAGGAAATCTTGCGTTAGCTGCAAGTCTTCCAAGGGAATTTCCCCAAAGTCAAAAGGAATGGGTTGAATAGTTCCTTGCTCAATTTTATAGAGTTGTTGTTCCTTAATACCCAACAACATTTCATTGTGTTTTACCAATCGCTCCATTCCTTCACTGGGGATTTCTTGCAAGAGGCTTCCATAGATATTTATCTTTCTAATCTTATCTTCGGAAAGTAGGGTGCAATCATTAAAATTTGAGGCATAAGATTGCACTACACCTTTCAGTGGTTGAGATACAGTGGTTTGCAGTTGGGTGCGGTATTGATACAGCTCCAGTTGTTGTGTGTCTGAATTAAACACCCAAAGCCTATTATTTCCCGCATTGCTTGCCATGCTTAAGTTTAAAAAGGAGGGTAGTTCATTAAATTCAATACGTTCCTTTTCATTAAGCCTATTATCTAAAAAAACCACAGTGTTGGTCTGCTCGTAAAAAAGAACTACGTTTAGCGGATTGATAATATCTACGGAAGTCAAGGGTCCCAATTGGAAATCCTGAAACTGAAACGTACCTAGCTCCCCTTTTTTGTGCAAGGTTCCGTTTTTAATATAATATACATGTTTAAAACTGTCAACTCCAATAAATTCATCGGCATCTAGCGAAGTTTTATTGGCTAGCTTGAGGGTTTGTCCAAACCCCACAGTCGAAATACATAAAAAAAAGAATAGCCATTTCATGGCCGAACAAGATACAAAATACTTGCCAAGTTTAACAGACCAATTTATAGCCAAACCCGCGCACATTGATAATTTGAAGGTTAGGATCTTTCTTTAGTTTTTTCCGAAGCTTGGTAATAAAAACATCCATACTGCGTGTATTGAAAGTTTTGGTTCGTACGCCCATTTCCTGAAAAGACTGTTCTCTAAAGATATCCTTTTTAGGAAATGACCGCCCCTTCGGTGGGACGATGTTTAACAGACTAACTTATATCCAAAACCTCGCACATTAATAATTTGAAGATTAGGGTCTTTCTTTAGTTTTTTCCGAAGCTTGGTAATAAAAACATCCATACTACGTGCATTGAAAAAATCATCATCGCCCCACAATTTTTTTAAAATAATGGAACGCTCCAGGACTTCGTTTCGGTGATGATATAAGTGATATAATAGGTGTGCTTCACGATGCGTAAGGCGAATAGGTTTTTCGGTGGCAAACTGTAATTCCTGTTTTTTTAAATGAAACTGAAACCTTCCTATCGCTATTGCTTCATGGGTATTGGAATGTTGTTCTTTTAGCAAATGCTGGATACGAACCACCAATTCTTCCATACTAAAAGGCTTTTTTAGATAGTCATTCCCTCCAAGATGGAATCCTTCCACCACGTCTTTGGTTTGTGATTTGGCTGTAAGGAATAAAATGGGTGTGTGCACATCCTGTTTCCTAATTTCCTTTGCTAGGGTAAATCCGTCTTTTTTGGGCATCATTACATCCAGTATCAAAAGATCTGGTGACTTTTTGGTATAGGTTTCCAATGCCTGCACTCCATCCAGGCAATGATGAACGGTATAGCCTTCGGTTTCCAGACTTTCCTTGACAATCTGTCCCAAGGATGGTTCATCTTCTGCTAGTAATATGGTCATTTTTTTATCCAATGGGCAGCGTGATTTTGAATCTGGTATTAGGTTGCGGAATGAGCATAATGGAACCTCCGTGTTTTTCAATGATTTTTTGGGTATAATGCAGACCAATCCCAAACCCTTTTACATCGTGTGTATTGCCTTTTGGAACCCGGTAGAATTTTTCAAAGACCTGTTTTTTGTGGGATTCCTGAAGGCTTGAGCCACTATCTGCAATTTTTATAATTACTTGGTTTGTAATTTTTTCAATTTCAACCTTGATGTCTTTTCCACCATATTTTAGGGCGTTATCCAAAATGTTATTGAGGGCATTTTCAATGTGAAATTGATCTATGGGCAATAGTATTTCTTCTTCCGAGGAAGTAAAGGAAACCGTTTTACCACTATTCAAAAACACTTCATTTTGGGTTAGCCGTTCCAACAAACCTACAATATCCTGCATTTCTTTTTTTAATACCAATTGGTCACTGTCCAAAGCAGCAGTTTCCAACAACTTTTCTACCATGACATTGAGTTTCTGGAGTTGCTCTTCAGACATTTTTGCATATCGCTGCGTCTTTTCTGGGTCTTGTTGTGTATTGTATTTAAGGATTCCTTCCATCGCAACGCCAATGGTGGCAATGGGGGTTTTGAACTCATGTGTAATATTGTTGATGAGGTCGTTCTTCACTTCGGCGAGTTGTTTTTGCTGCTGAATGATTTTCAGTAAATATAGTAAGCAACCAATCACTCCGGCCAATAACACAAAAGAGAGTAAAATTCCTAAGACGTTTCGTTTCAGGACGGCAAATGTAAGATTATTGAAATGGGCTTTCAGTTCGTTTCCGTAGAAAAAATAGGGCGATTTGGAAGTGGTTTCCAAGCTGGCTTTTTCAATAAACTCAGGGCGTAGTTCACTTTTTTTCCGAAGAAACCCTTCATGGCTAAGGCCATAATCAAGTTGAATATTTTTCCGAAGTAATTCCTGTTGGAAAAGACTATCTATTTTCTGAAGGGAAAGTTGATTTTCGGAAAAAGAGACAATTAATTTGGAAGATAGCTGTTCTACCGGACGTTCAAGACTATCAATAAACGCAAAAAACCTATTTTCTGATATGACTGTGTCTGTCACCGAAATATTCAAGTCGATGCTGTCTGGTCCACCACTTTTAATAATGGTAATTCCGTCCCTCAAGCTATCCCGAAACTGAAAATGCCCATTAGCGAAGCTATCTAATTTAATGGTGCTTTTTAATTGGCTTCCTATTCCTCTAAAGTGAATACTGTCACTCTTAAACCGAAAGGTTTCCCGTGTAGCCAAATTGGTATAATATTGATCAACGGCATTGTCTAAACTAGTCTGTACATCATTAAGCAATTGCTGCTTACTGGAGCGATAATTTTTATAATTCCAATATCCTTGAATGCAAAGAGTAGCCCCAATGACTAGGGCAATAAAGTACAGGATTCCTCTATAGCGTAGTGCATTCATGATTCAAAAATAACAACTTATCTTTAGGTGGCGCAGGTCTGTTAACACACGTTAACACTCCTTAACCCAAAAACACATTCCCTTGATGCATCTTTGTGACAGGAATTTTAAAAAATCAGAAAACGATGAGATCATTACACCATTTTACTTTTTTATTGGCCTTATTCATGGCAACATGTTCTTTCGCCCAACAAATAGAGGGTATAGCTACTTATAAAAGTCAGCGAAAATTTGATGTAGAACTAGACAGTACTGCTACCGATGCTATGAAGGAACAAATCATGGCAATGCTTAAAAAGCAATCCCAAAAAGAATTCACCCTTGAGTTTAATGGAAAGGAGTCTTTGTATAAACAGGAAATACAATTAGATGATAATAATACGTTTGAAAGCGGGGGGATGAAAATAGTTGTGGCTGGTTCTGGGGGGAATGATGCCTTATATAAAAATTTGGCTGAAGACAGGTATGTAAATCAAAATGAAATGTTTGGAAAGCAATTTTTAATCAAGGATGCCCTTGAAAAACGAGATTGGGAAATGACCAAGGAAACCAAAAATATTGGAGAGTATACTTGTTTTAAGGCGACCTACAAAGATACCCGAACAGTGCTCATCGCTGAAAGTGATAGTGAAACCGGTGAATCTACCGATAGCAAATCTGAACAGGAAGTATTGGTTACTGCATGGTATACCCCTCAAATTCCCGTACAGCATGGCCCTGCAAATTACGGCGGACTCCCAGGTTTGATCCTTGAAGTTAATGATGGTACCGAAAGTATTCTTTGCAGTAAAATTGTATTGAATCCAGACAATGGGGTTTCCATCAAAGAACCCAGCAAGGGTAAAGAAGTGACTAATGCCGAATACCGCGAAATTATGGAGGCAAAGATGAAAGAGATGAACGAGCAATTTCAAGGGGATGGACGCAAGAATGGAGGCAGCAACAGTTTCAGTATTAAAATAGGGGGATGATTAATCAAAGCCTTCTTTAAAAAAATCTTTTGGAGATATTTCTAGGGCTTTTAGAATTTTAAAAAAACTAAAAATCCTTAAATTTTCTCCTTTCTCATATCTGCCGTACTGGGCTCTTGGGATGTTGTTGTCATATGCAAATATCTCATAATTAGTGTATCCCTTGGCAATCCTAAGTTCTTTGATTCGCTGTCCAAGTTTTTGAAGAAATTCCTCTTTTTCTTTATCGATTTGCATATACAAAAAAAAGGAAATACAAAAAATTTAGTAACCATTAATTAATTACTACAATAAAGTAGTATATTGCATTGGGGAGAAACCGAAAACCCTATCAAAAGAGTAGGTCTAATTAATTTTTTTACTATTATGAAAAATTTGTTTATCTTTTTTTTATGTTTACCGTTTTTGGGATTAGCTAATGACAATCATTTTAATCCTAAGGATGTTATGGTTGATTTCAATTATCTATGTGAAGTAGATTTTGATTCAGGTTTTGAAATTATCACAAGTGAATCTAATAATGAAGAAATTTTTTCCTTCAAGATGATTAATTCAGGTGATATATTGGTTGCTTATAAAAGTGAAGGAGTATTGAAGCCTACATTTTTTATTAAATACAATGATGATAGTATAGTTTATAAGGATATAAATAATAGATTGACCACGGTAATTGTATCAATTAATGACAATAAAGTTCAATCTGTAAATTATTTGGAAAAAAATGATTCTAAAATGGGACTTGCTGTTGGCTGTATGGGAGGTTCTACTGCAAATTGCATACAAATAGCATGGGACGCATGTATGCAAGATACAGCTTGCTCCTTTACATGTGCTTTAGCAGGCCCTTCTTGTCCAATTGCCATTGCTACTGCATGTGCTGCACATTGTAATTTGTAAATAAATAATATGAAATTTGTAAACTTTCTCTTATATTTCTTTTTTGGTTTTTTTGGTATTATACTTTTTTTATTGAAGAAGTATAATTTTTTTAAAAAATTATAATTAAGAAATTTTTGATTCATAACAATAACCCTCCACTTTCGTGGGGGGTTTTTTAAACCATCTATAAATGAAAAAGATTAAGTATGTTTTTTGGGCTGCTTTTTTGTTCTTTCTCTTGTACGAGGTAATTATGGGAATTAGGTTTTTTCCAAAAATTAATTCAATTCTTAATGAAGTTGAATTTGTTGAAGAGAACCAAAGTTTGACACAAAAAAAAATAATTCTTGAACAAAATTATGTATTTCATGAGATTGATTTTAAGAATAAAAAACTAAATTTCTTTTTCTTGAAAAGTGACAGTCAATTAACAAAAAGAGAATTAAGTTATATAAATAGCGTTCAAGATTCCTTAGCAAAGCTAAAATCTTTTTTTATAGTCTTAGTTTATGATTCAAGTCCTATGCAAAAAGATAACCATGGTTATTACCAGATAGAAGCGGGTCAATTACCTTTTAAAGAAGAAAAAATTATTTATCCTTATTATATGAAAATTGAGAACGGGGAAATCATAAAAAATAAAACGACACTTTTTAAAAATATAAATGATGAAAATTTTTGATAGTATTATAACAATATTAATAGTTTTATTTGCTCATAATATTCTATTAAGCCAAAGTATAAATGGCGAAGCTATTTATGTGCAAAAAACACAAATAGATCTTAGTGATTGGAACTCTAAAGAGGTTTCGGATTACATGAAAAAGATGATTGAGGAACAGATGAAAAAGTTATCAGAAAAAACATTCATCCTCACCTTTAACAATACTGAATCTATCTACAAGGAAGAGGAAAAGTTGGAAACGGGTGCCACAGGAAGGGGGTTTGGAATGATGATGGGAAGTTTTACAGCCGGGGATCAATACAAGAATTTGGAAACTAATCAGCTACTGGAGGAGCGGGAGTTCTTCGGAAAGGAATTTTTGGTAAATGATACCCTCGCGAAACTGGATTGGAAAGTAGGAAAGGAATCAAAACAAATAGGACAGTATCTGGCAATAAAAGCAACAGCAGTGAAGCAATTAGACTCTACAGATATAAGTGCTTGGCGCCCCCGAAGAAGGGATAATGATGAGGAAAAAAAGGAAGGCGAAGTAGCAAAGGACTCGACCAAAGCCAGTGATGATCCTATGGACGATATAGAAATGCGTAAGGAATTATTGATTACGGCTTGGTTTACGCCGCAAATCCCAGTGAAGAATGGCCCCGGGGAATATGGCGGACTCCCAGGATTGATTTTGGAGTTAAATGCAGACCGAACCACTATTTTGTGTTCTAAAATTGTGTTGAACACAAAAGACGGTGAAACCATTGAAAAACCTACCAAAGGGAAAGAAGTAACCCGTGAGGAATACCAAACCATTGTGATGGAAAAGACCAAGGAAATGCGGGAGAATTTTAGAAACCGCGGCGGAAGAAGAGGCGGAGGAAGAAGATTTTAAACAACTAAAAATTTCCTGAAATCTAGGAACCAATTTATATGAAAAAGAACTTGCTATGGATGCTGCTTTTGGTGGCAATGGCTGCGAATGCCCAAAGTATTAAACTTCGAGGTTTTATCAAGGATAGTATTGGCGATCCCTTGGAATTGGCCAATGTGATAGCTACCGTGAAAACTTCCGGGGATATTGAGTCCTATGCCATTAGCAACTATGAGGGTCGCTTTCAATTAGATCTTTCCACAGGAAACACCTATCTTTTAAAAGCCAGTTACCTAGGGTACGAGACTCAGGAAAAAGAACTAACCGTTCCTGCCGATGCGCAGGATATGACCTTGAATTTTACCCTCAATTCCCAAGCAGCAGAACTGGATGGGGTGGAAATTGTCTATGAAATGCCTGTTACCGTAAAAGGGGATACTATTGTGTACAATGCAGATTCCTTTAACCGTGGAGATGAAAAGAAACTGGGGGATGTCATGAAAAACCTTCCGGGGGTCGAGGTGAACGACGATGGGGAAATTCAGGTGGAAGGGAAAACCGTGCAAAAAGTGATGGTGGAAGGGAAGGATTTCTTTGATGGTGATTCTAAACTAGCTACCAAAAATATACCTGCGGATGCGGTAGATAAAGTGGAGGTCCTTAGAAACTACAGTGAAGTAGGGCAACTGCGGAATGTGACCAACAATCAAGACAATATTGCCATTAATATCAAACTGAAGGAAGGCAAAAAGAACTTCTGGTTTGGGGAAATTACCGCCGGTTCTGGCGTAGATGACAATCCCGATGCCCGCTATTTAATTCACCCGAAATTATTCTATTACAACCCTAAATATAGTTTGAACTTCATTACAGATGTCAACGACATTGGTGAAGTACCTTTTACCTGGCGGGATTATTTCAATTTTACGGGAGGTTTTAGGAATTTTAATCGTGGTGGTGGTACCAGTTTCAATATTCAGGAGAGTGATTTGGGATTTGCCATTGCACAAAATAATCGTGCCAATAGCATCGAAACTAAATTCTTGGCAGGAAACTTCAGTTGGGGGGTTACGGAAAAGTGGGATTTAAGTGGCTTTACGATTCTTTCAGATAACAAAACGAATTTTGTCTCCAACTCCATCCGTCAATATATCAACACTGGGGTGACCGAAACTACTTCCAGTAACAACGACCAGCGCAATCAGTTAGGAATGGTAAAACTGAGTAGTATTTTTAAGCCCAACGCTAACTTTCAGTTGGATTACGATGTGATGCTAAAGGCTTCGAAGCAAACCGAAAACGATCTTACGGTTTCCCAATTTCAGGATTTCACCAATAATATTTCAGAAAATAAGGAAAATAAGCCTGCTTCCATAAATCAAAACGTGAATGCGTACTATACGTTGGATGATGATAATATTTTTGCAGGCTATGTGCAGCATCTGTGGCAGGATGAAGATCCGTTTTACAATGCCGTAACCGATCTGCTGCCGTTCCCGGGAGTGCTACCAGTAGACACCCTTCAAAATCGGTATAATATTAATCAGCAGAAAAACGTGACTACCAATAAAATAGATGGAAAAGTAGATTATTTCCACGTCATCAATAACAAAAGCCACATCAATTTTACCTTGGGAACTACTTGGAGTAGACAGCGATTCAATTCCAATATTTTTCAGTTATTGGATAACGGCAATCAAAAAAACCTTACAGAAACCCCAGCAATTGATGGGGAGAGCCAGTCGTTGGAAAATGATGTGACCTACGGATTTACCGATGCGTTTTTAGGAGTTCATTACAAATTTAAAACAGGGCAGTTTACTTTTAACCCTGGGGTGACCTTGCATAATTACAATGTAATGAACGAGCAGTTGGGCACTTCGGAAACCCAAAACGATTGGATGTTCCTTCCGGATGTATTTGCCCTTTGGGAAATCAAAAAAAGTGAGAGCCTTCGGTTTAATTATGGCATCACTGCTGAATATACGGATGTAAACAACTTTGCCGAGGCCTATGTATTTAATAATTACAATAGGTTATTCCGTGGAAACCGAAACTTGGAAAATGCACTTTCCCATAGTTATAGTTTGAATTATTTTAATTTCAATTTGTTTAATTATACCAATATCACGGGTTCGTTGAATTATACAAGGCGTATTGAAGGCATTAAAAATAACTCCCAGATTGTAGCCATTAATCAGGTGACGGTGCCGGAAAACATCAACAGTAATTTTCCTGATGAAACCGTTTCTGCATTTGGCCGATTTAGCAGACGCGTCAAGAAAATTGAATTGGCGGCCAGGGCGAATGTAAGTTGGAATTTGTCTAATAATATCATCAACCAGAATATTCAGGAGAGTGAGAGCTTTACCCAAAATTATCAAGTGAGCGCCCGAAGTAGTTTCCGCAATTGGCCCAATTTTGAAGTGGGATACAATTATACCGTAAACAACTATAACAATGGCGGATTGGAACAGACTTTCTTTACCGAACGCCCATTCGTGGAGTTGGATGTTAACTTTTTGAAGTACTTTTCTTTAAGCGCAGATTGGAATTTTTACAACTATACCAACAAAGCCGAAACGGTGAACAATGAGTATTCTTTTTTAAATGGGACCTTATATTTTCAGCAGGAAGACAGTGCTTGGGAGTTTTCACTGCAAGGGACCAATTTATTGAATACACAGTTTACCAATAATGATAGCTTTAATGATGAATTCAACACTACAAATCAGTATTTTGTTTTACCTCGAATTGTGATGTTGGTGGTGAAGTATAACTTGTAGTTTGAGTTTTTAGAAAGAATACGTCAGTTGCCCTATTTCCTTTTTACTGAAAAGAAATTACTTTTATCCAGTAAAAACTGGAAATCATGAGATTAGCAACTTTTTGGCTCTTATTGTGGAGCGTTTCTTTATTTGCCCAAGACTATCCCACGGGTATGATTTGGGATGAGGATTCCTACCGAAGTATCCCTTACAAAGTACAATTTACGGCCTCTACCTATGATAACTTGCCCAGCAGTTATTCCTTGGAAAAATATGCACCCCACCCAGGAAATCAAGGCCAGTATGGTACCTGTGTAGCCTACGCTAGTGCCTACAGTTTGCGTACTATTATGTTGGCAAAGGATTTGGGGATTACAGATAAACAAACCATTACGGCCAATGCGCTTTCACCTTCCTATGTATATTCCATTATTAAAAGGGAGGATGACTATAACTGTAGCAAAGGGGCTAATCCGAAATATGGAATGGAGGCCCTTAAAGTGGCAGGGGCACCTACCTTGAAGTCGTTACCCTATAGTTGTAATCCATCTATTTCCACAGATGTGCAATTGGAAGCAATTGATTATCGGATTCGGGATTACCAAACCTTATTTTTCTTTGACACACAGGATTATGGTGTAAAAACAAATGCTACCAAAAAAGCCCTTTCTGAAGGATACCCTGTGCTATTAGGGATGAAGTTACCCCCAAGTTTTTCTAGGGCCACTAAGGTATGGCGTTCTTTGCCTTCCGATAAAAATGAAATTGCCAAAAAGCATGGCTATCATGCGATGGTGGTTATTGGGTATGATGATAATTATGAAGGAGGCGCCTTCCGCTTAATGAACAGTTGGGGAAGTAATTGGGGTGATGGCGGATTTATTTGGGTTCCTTACTCAGAGTATGAACAATGGGCCATGGGAGCCATTCAGCCCTATAGTTACAACAAGCGAAAAGGGAATAGTGTTGTGAATGTTCCAGAGCTTCCAAACAATAAGCCCAGCACTCCCAATCAGCCTAATAGGCCCAACATTCCAAGGGTAGAACCCAACAATCCAAATCAGCCTATTAAGCCTACCATTCCGCAGATGCGTTTAGATGCAGAACCCATAGCTTCAGAATTGCCAGAAGGTAGCCTTAGGTTTGAAACCAATACGGGCCAACCTATGGAAGTCACGCGTGTCTCTACCAGAAATTTAGTGGTTGAAGATGATGTGGAAGGTGAAGATTTGGTGGCATACAGAATGACACAAGGATATCCTTCAGGAACACGTTTCCGTTTTTATTTGAATAATGAACACGAGGGATATATTTATGCATTTGCAACCGATTTAACCCAGAAAATCAATAAGATTCTTCCTTTTGATGATAACATGTCACCGCTTGTAGGGGCTAATTCAGAATTAGCTTTTCCAAGTGAAAAGAAGGTCATTCGTATGGATAACAATCCAGGTACCGATTATTTGTTGATACTCTTTAGTCAGCAAAAACTAGATGAGAAGGCGTTGATGGAAACAATGGAGGCGACTTCGGGCGGACTTACCTCCAAAATAACTGCAGCATTAGGGGATAAACTTATAGATAAGAGCATGGTTTCCTACGCTTCCGGTACGCCTGGTTTTAAAGTGAAAGAAGGTGCTGAAGGGTATGTAGTACCTTTAATGGTAGAAATAACACACGAATAGGATGAAGCAACTAGCGCTTTTTTTACTAGTTTTTCTAACATGGAATGTATTATTTGCACAACAGGAATTCATGGTGCAAGGCAATCACTCTGGACAAATATCCAACAGTGCCTTGGATGGAGTGAGAGGGGTTTTGGTGACTACGGGCGGTAATGATTCAACTTTGAAGTTTTGGAATGAAAAAACGGGTTTGCTGTACAAGACGATTGATTTAAAGTCCTCAATTTCATCGATTCAGATGAATGAGAAAGACGGAAGGCTTTATACGTTGGGGAATAATACGATTACCGTTTATAGTACTACGTCGTTTGAAAAGATAACATCGTACCAGCTGGATAAAATTTATGCCATCAATTATACGGAAATTAATGGGCAAGGGGCATTAACCCTTTTAGCGAGGGATCAAAACTACATGACCTCTTTGTTTATGTTGAATGAAGCCACAGGAGAGTTTGTAGCTTCCAATATTCCACCCATTCCTTCAGAGATTGAAATCAATAGGTTTGAATACAGTAATGATGGAAAGTTCATCTTCATTACCCCAGGCTATGGTTCCTATCTTTTATATGACATTGACCAAAAAGAATATATTGAATTAAAAGGAGATTATATTGCCATGTTTGACAATGGCGATGTATTACGTGCCGTGTATGAGCAGGCTGAAAAGAAAGCATTGTACATGCGCATGAACCCTAAAACAAGACAAGTAATTTGGAACACCACTTTTACGTGGGAAGAAGAGATAGAAGGGATGATTGCTCCTACTGTTTATGACGCAATAAAAAGTAAAGATGGTAAACGAATCTGGGTACATACCTATACAGTACCGTTAACTCAACTAGATGCTAAAACTGGGTCAATTCTTGGGTCGTTTGAAAAAGATGTGGACGATGCCTATTCGTTATTAGATAATAATAAGAGTATTTACGTGCAACTGGGATATGAAAACAGGTATGCCAAATATAAGCTTTATGATGATACTCCTATTGTTTCCTATGGGTATAAAATAATAGAACCTACGGAAACAATTGGTTTTCAAAACGGGGATGCGATAGAATTGATCTTTTCCTCTCATTATGGAAAAAAAACCCATTCCTTGTTTGCACATCCAAAGGTAACTCAGTTTACTACCTATAGAACCAATTATCGCGATGATTTTAGCGCAGGAAAATTGGTGGCAGATGTTTCTTCAGATAAAGTATTTACCATTACGTCTACCGTAGACCCTATAAAGGTGTTCCACAGAGGGAAGGCTAATAGCTTTGAAGACCTCATAGAAAACAAAAGAAATGTTCAGCAATATGATTATAGCCCCCACACCAAATTATTGGCCACCTTATCATCTAGGGGCTTGAGGGTTATTAATACAGAGACTGCTTCAGAAATTATCTATCAGCCTTTAGACATACAACCTGGTGTTTTTGAACACATGCTTAGCATTGCGCCTTTTAACAATGCGGTTGCTTATACAAGCAGTGAAGTGTTGGGGGATCAGATTATGTATCAGAAATTACATTACTTCGACTTCGGCTCCAAAACCGAAAAATGGACCAAAAAAGGAAAGTATTTTGGAATCTTCCATATCAATGGAGGTAAAGAGCTATTGGCAACCAATGGAACGACGGGCGAGGTGCAAATCATGGATGTACAGACGGGGAATGTTTTGAGTAGTTTTTCCAATGGGTATGAAAACATCATGATGAATGCATATCTATCCCCTAATGAAGAGTATTTATTATATGCTGGATTTAATCCAGGTATTTCCGTTTTTCACATTCCCAGCAAAAAGAAAATCAAAAAATTTGACACCAAGAAATATTCCGTTTTTAATGGAGGTTTCGTCACCGATAAGATTGTTGCTTTTTCAGAGTCTGGAGCCATTAAATTTTTAGATGTCACCAATGAAGAAGAGGTGTTGCGGCTATATATTTTTGAGGATGAGAGCTGGGTAGCCTATACTCCAGAAGGATTGTTTGATGGTTCTCAGGAAGGTTGGGATAAAGTTGCATTTATCAATGGTCAAAAAACCATTCCGTTGGAAAGTGTTTTCGATCAGTTCTACACTCCTAGGCTTATCAATCAGGTATTGGCGAATGTTTCATTTAAGTCTGAAATTGATATCGAATCCATTGCTTCCCCGCCAACAGTAACGATTCAATATCAAAAAGGTACGAGGAATTTGTATGTGGAAGATGATACTTCCGAAGCTGAAATTACAGTAGACACCGAAACAGGGACCATTTTATTGGAGGCAAATCCCAATGAAGATGCCATTCAAGAAATACGTTTGTATCAAAATGGGAAGTTGGTAGGCAACAATACCCGAAACCTGTTTGTGGAAGATGATGTAAATCAAGACCCAAATAGAAAGGAATTACAAATTTCATTGATTCCTGGTTTAAATGAATTTTCAGCGGTGGCGATTAATTCCCAAGGAACAGAAAGTGTTCCAAAAAAGCTGAATGTGAACTATATGCCTTCCCAGCAATCGTTGATTAAGCCACAAGGAATTCAAGCGCATATTTTGGTGATAGGGATTGATGAATATCAAAACCCCAAATATAATCTCAATTATGCCGTCGCTGATGCTACTGGTTTCCAAAACAGTTTACAAGAGGGTCTTATCAATATTACATCCAAAACCCATGTATATTTCATCAAGAATAAGGAGGCCATCCGTGAAAATATTGTCATGAAACTAAATGAAATCGCAGCGGTTGCCAACCCGCAGGATATTTTTATTTTCTACTATGCGGGGCACGGAGTGGTGTTACCGGGGAACAAACAGGAATTTTATTTAGTACCTTCAGATGTTACGCAATTGTATGGGGATGATGGCGCCATCCAGCAGAAAGGGATTTCTGCTTCCGAATTGAAAAAAATTGCTTCCGGTATTGTCGCCCAAAAGCAATTGTATTTGTTGGATGCCTGCCAGAGTGCCGGTGCTTTGACTACCTTAGCTAGGGGAGCTGCGGAAGAAAAAGCAATTGCCCAATTGGCCCGAAGTACTGGGACGCACTGGCTAACTGCGAGTGGGAGCCAACAATTTGCAACCGAATTTGATGAACTGGGCCACGGAGTATTTACTTATGCACTTTTGGAGGCCCTTTCCGGAAAGGCAGACAGTGGTGACCAACGGGTTACGGTAAACGAATTAAAAGCCTATCTGGAATCTAGGGTTCCCGAAATCTCTGAAAAATATAAGGGGAGTCCGCAATATCCTTCAAGCTTCGGATTTGGACAGGATTTTCCTGTGTCTGTGCAAAAGTGATATCAACTACATGGTTTTTTTGATTCTTAAGAGGAAAATAACTAATTGATAATCAGTTATTTTCCTCTTTTTCTCTAGAATGAATTTTAATACTATTGAAATATTAGTAATTAAAATTCATGTATCATGGCAGAAGCAACCACCATTGAAAGTATCATCAGTATTATTGATGATCTACTAAAGTTATTGGATAAGAAAAAATCTAAAGACAAGCGAAATCAAGAGAAGGATAAAATTCACGACAAAATCATGGACATTACAGACATGCTTTTGGAAATGAATAAAAACAACGCAAAACTTCCTCCAGACCCTAATGAAGTAAAGCGAATTGAAGAAGCACAAAAAGAGTGGGATAAATTCAAGAAAAAATTTAGGGATTTTGTAAAGTACCATAATGAAGATAAGGATGACGAGGCTAAAGATCAGCTTTCGCAATCAAAAGTTCATTTAGCTGAACTGAAAGAAATTCTTGAGAAAATAGACTTTGAGAAGAAATATAGAGTGCGAAGGCAAGAGGAAGAAGCCAATAAAAAGGCAGCCGAAGAAAAGAGAAAATCTGGTAATAAAAAGTAGCCTCTATGAGTGTAAAAGAAACAGAACGTCGTTTAGACGCGGTGAGAAATGTTCTTGCAGGAAAGGACATCGTTGAATTAGTAACTCAAAACCCTAAAAGAGTTTCAAGTCTTTTGGGGTTTTGTGAAACAGGCGATGAAATAACACAACTAATAGCCCGAATTTTTGAACTATTCAAGGGTAATGAGAAGTTATTGGGCGATGTATTGGAGGTTATAAGTTCGGTATTGTCTCAATACCAAAAAAGAACCACTTAGTCGTTTTCCAGCCTTCGGTATAAATTGGCCCATCCTCCACCATTCATAGCTTCCACTCCGTTAGATCGAAGGATGGAGGCGGCAGTTCCACTTCGCATGCCACTGGCACAACAAGTAATTACGGGTTTGTTCCATTTTTTGATTGAGTCCATCCGTACTTGAAGTTGTTGCAAAGGAATATGTTTGGAACCCGGAATAGCACCCTGGGCATATTCGCCTTTGGTGCGTACATCAAGTATTACAGCACCTCTATTTTTGAAATCTTGTACTTTTTTGGTTTTGTTGCCAAATAGAAAACTAAATAATCCCATAGTTTATAGTAAGTTTAATCCAGTATCAATTAGATGTGCCACTTTGGGCCTTCGTTTTTTTAGGTCGTTGAGGTGCTGTTTTACTTTCTTTGAGAATTCAGAATCTGCAGCGTGGGACAATTCATAAATTTCCAAGGGTAATAACCAGTCATCTGGGAACTCTTTTTGGAGTTGCTCAAAAACCTTTTCAAGGTAATCTTTGTTAGTTCCGTTTTGTTCCCTGTAACTTCGCACCAATTGATAAAGTTGGTTTTTGGTGTCTTCCTTTTCAGAAAAGACAGGTTTTACAGTTTCAGTGGCGCTTGCTTTGTGGGTCACTAAATCAAAGGAATGATAATCTGCAGGCCCCGCAAATGCAGAAATAATTTCTTTTCCAACCGCTAGGTCAAAATCACCCATTTCTGGGGAAAATAGCACTTCGTCTTTATATTTTACCCAACAATCCGTAAACTGAATGAGCATCAGTTTCCCGTTGAGGTTG
The DNA here is from genome assembly GCA_964495885.1 of uncultured Alteromonas sp. GTDB lineage: Bacteria > Bacteroidota > Bacteroidia > Flavobacteriales > Flavobacteriaceae > PALG01. The sequence goes on from CAZBWO010000017.1 coordinate 50,368, forward strand.
CGCATTCCGGTAACGTTCATACCTTCTACGGTGATACCGCTTTCAAATTCAAAAGCGATGGGTTTTCCATCGTAGAAATTATAGGCTTGAAGATCCCTGGGGCCCATATTTTCAATCGCAAGGTTTATTTTTTTCAATTTTCCCAAAGGTGATCTAAATCCGTTGGTGTGACGTTCTACCCCATGCCCAATCACTTCTTTTTCCCGGTAGGCCAAAGCCGTTTCGCCTTCGGTTTCAAAATAGACTACTTCGTTGTCTTCATTTTGGATCATTCGGGTGAAAACACCACTAATCTGAAGTCCTGTGCTCAACTCAATCGTACCAATTTGTTTAGAACCAATCAATTTTTTAAGTCCGCGCCAGCCTCCTTTCCGAAGCGCCATGGAATTGGCAAACTCTTCCAAGACTTCCTGTAAATAAGCAAAGTCTGGGGTGACAAATAATTGGGGTTGGGGTTTTGTGATATCAAAATCTTGATAGGCAGCTTCAATACTGTAAGGGATTTTTTGAACCTCGGGTTTCATGCACCATTCACTCTCCCCAATGGAAGAAAGCAACCCAGCTCCATAAATTTTCGGATTTTCCACGGTGCCTACCATTCCATATTCTACGGTCCACCAATGTAAATTCCTTATAAGTGCAATTTCACTAGGGTTGACTTCTTTTTCTTGAAGTGCCAAGACCGCTTTTTCAGCATCGTCAATGTCTTCCTTTGTGGTACCTTCTGCTTCTTTTAAGATGGAAAGCTTCCGCACTGCTTCATACATTTCGGTGTCATGGGCGCTACAAATAGCTTTTGCACCTATCTCCCCAAAACGCCGAAGGTATTCTGCATAGTCCGGACTTGCAATAATGGGTGCGTGTCCAGCTCCCTCATGGATGATGTCTGGGGCAGGGGTGTATTCAATATTTTCCAATTGCCTGATATCACTGGCGATCACCAAAATTTTATATGCCTGAAACTCCATGAAAGCATTGGGTGGAATAAACCCGTCTACCGCAACCGCTGCCCAGCCAATTTCCTTCAGGATTCGGTTCATGCCATACATAGAAGGAATTTGGTTGATGGAAATCCCGGTTTGGCGCAACCCGTCTACATAGCTTTCATGGGCTACCTTGCTTAAATAGTCTACATTTTTTCGCATTACGAAGCGCCACACCGCCTGATTGATAGGCGTGTACTGCTCGTAATGTTGTGGTTTGATGTACTGCTTTAAGTGTGGTGGCAGCCGATCAATCAATGCATTGCTTTCAAATCCAGTTTCCATAGGATGTCAAAAATAGCAAGGAAACCTTTTGAAACCCAAGGGTTGTTGTTTTTTATTTCTTTTTTCAAGGTTTTCTTATCTTGCATAACCATGAAAATTACGCCTCGTAAAGCAGAAATCATACACATAGCCTCCCAACTTTTCAAGGAGAAAGGTTATAGTGCTGTTACGGTTCGGGATATTGCGGATGCCATGGGAATCAAAGCGTCCAGTTTGTATAATCACATTGAAAGCAAACAGGAAATTCTTTCGGTGTTGGTGTTGGATTTAGCCCGTGAATTTACGGAAGGCATGCAGCTGGTATTGCAGACAGCGAATTCGCCGCTACAGAAAATTGAACAACTCATTAAGCTTCATATTCGTATTACGGTAAACCAATCGGAGGCATTGGCTGCTTTAAATAATGACTGGATGCACATGCAAGAAACAGAAGTGAAGGAATTTGTAGCGATGCGGGAAGCTTACGAAGAACATTTCCGAAGCATCATTAAAGAAGGTATTTCTGTAGGGCAAATACAAGCCCGACACCCAGAAGTGATTCTTTTTTCAATTCTCTCTACTTTACGAACGCTTTATCTTTGGTATCAAAAGCGAGGGAAGTTGGATATCAATATACTGGAGCGGGATATGACCGCAGTTTTGTTGAGGGGAATCGTTTAGAAACATTTAACTTGCATTCCTAACTAACAAGTGTTAGTTTTGTGTACATAACTATTTTCCTATGGCCACATTTCACTCTGTGAACGTTCAGGATATCTATAAGGAAACACCAGATTGTTCAGTGGTGTCTTTTGAAATCCCTCCCCAGCTTGCCAATCAATTCAGTTTTCAACAGGGACAACACCTTACTTTACGGGCAATGATTGATGGGGAAGATGTTCGACGTTCGTATAGCCTCTGTTCAAGTCCTTATGAAGGTGCTTGGAAGGTAGCGGTGAAACAAATCCCCGAAGGTAAATTCTCTACCTATGTCAATGAACAATTACAAGTAGGGGACACCATAGAATTGATGACGCCCAGCGGTACTTTTGGAGTCACCTGTTCCAACGATCCCAAGTTGTATGTTGCTTTCGTTGCAGGAAGTGGGATTACGCCTGTTATTTCCATGATTAAGGCACATTTGGAAAAGGAACCAGACTCGAGATTTCAATTGTATTATTTGAATCGAACCGTAAAATCGATTATCTTTAAGGAAGAACTGGAACAGCTTCGGAACCAATATTTTGGACGTTTTGAAATCTTTTATTTCCTTACCAAAGAACACCGCGATATTGAATTGTTCAACGGAAGGTTTACTTCGGAAAAATTACAGGAAGTATTTCATAAACTAATGGATATTTCCCAAACAAACGAGGTGTTCCTTTGCGGGCCTGAAGAAATGGTGTTTTTGGTTAGGGACGAATTAGTAAAAGCAGGTATGCCGAAGACACATATTCACTATGAATTGTTTGTGTCTGGACTTTCCGAAGAAGATAAAAAAAGAGCAGAGCGATTAGCAACACAAAAAGTGGAAGGGGTGGAAGTCACCTTGATAGATGGAGGGAAAGAGTTCCACTATACCATGACCAAAGATTATGACAACTTATTGGATGCAGCGCTAGGCGCCGGAGCCGATTTGCCCTTTGCTTGTAAAGGAGGGGTCTGCAGTACTTGTAAATGTAGGTTGTTGGAAGGAAAGGTAGAAATGAAAGTGAATTATGCTTTGGAAGAGGAGGAGCTGAAACAGGACTATATTTTAAGCTGCCAAGCAGTGCCTATTAGTGAAACCGTAAAAATAGATTTTGACGTTTAAAAAATGGAATTATGAGCGACAAGGATATTAAAGATTTAGAACAAATGTTCGAAGACCGCATCGAACGGGATGAGAAAATAGAACCGAAAGATTGGATGCCCGAAAAATACCGAAAAACCCACATTCGGCAGATTTCCCAACATGCGCATTCCGAAATTGTAGGCATGCTACCTGAAGGGAACTGGATTACCAGAGCGCCTTCCTTACGCAGAAAGGCCGCATTGTTAGCAAAAGTACAGGATGAGGCAGGACATGGGCTTTATCTCTATTCTGCCTGTGAAACCCTAGGAATTTCACGCGAAGAATTATTTGATCAATTACATACTGGTAAAGCCAAATATTCGTCCATTTTTAATTACCCAACCATTACTTGGGCAGATATTGGTGCCATTGGTTGGTTGGTAGATGGCGCTGCCATTATCAATCAAGTGGCATTGTGCACTACTTCTTTTGGCCCCTATGCCCGTGCTATGGTTCGTATTTGTAAAGAAGAAAGCTTTCACCAACGGCAGGGATATGAAATCATGCTCACTCTTTGCAATGGTTCCGAGGAACAAAAAGCGATGGCGCAAGATGCTTTGAATCGTTGGTGGTGGCCTAGCTTGATGATGTTTGGTCCGCGGGATGAGGACTCCCCGCATACGGCGCAATCCATGAAATGGAAACTGAAACGCAAAACCAATGATGAACTGCGGCAACAATTTGTAGACCAAACGGTTCCGCAAGCCGAAGTATTGGGAATTACCATTCCAGATCCCGATTTAAAATGGAACGAGGCCAAAGGGCAATATGATTTTGGGGAGATTGATTGGGAAGAATTTTGGCAAGTGGTGAAAGGTCACGGCCCTTGTAATAAAGAACGTATGGACGCACGTGTAAGTGCTTGGGATAATGGTGCATGGGTTCGTGATGCGGCGATGTCATACGCCGAAAAACAACAAGATAAAAAAATAGCGAAAGCAAGTTAAGATCATAGGTATGAAAAAAGATTGGCCCCTTTGGGAAGTATTTGTTCGAAGTAAAAACGGATTGGAACACCGGCATTTTGGAAGCCTTCATGCCGCCGATGCCGAAATGGCCCTGGAAAACGCCCGGGATGTATATACCCGTAGAAACGAAGGAGTGAGTATTTGGGTAGTGGAAAGCAAACATATTACTGCCTCCAATCCTTCTGAAAATGGGGAGTTATTTGAGCCTGCTCAGAATAAAGTATATCGGCACCCCACTTTTTACAACCTCCCAGATGAGGTAAAACACATGTAATCCTTCCGAAGTCATGGATAACAAAACACTTTTTGAATACATTCTAAGCATTGCAGATAATAACCTTATCCTAGGGCAACGCCTTGGGGAGCTTTGTGGTCATGGGCCCACCTTGGAGACAGATATTGCGCTTACCAACATTGCCTTGGATCTCTTTGGGCAAACCCGAAGCTATTACCAATATGCTGCGCAACTGCATCCAGATTTTGATACGGAAGATGAGGTGGCGTTTCTTAGGAAAGAGCGTCAGTATAGAAATGCACTTTTAGTAGAACAACCCAATACAGATTTCGCCTATGTCATTGGGCGGCAGTATTTTTTTGATGTATTTCATTACCTACTTATCGAGCAATTACAGCAAAGTACAGATGCAACCCTTTCGGCCATCGCCACAAAAGCCATCAAAGAAGTGAGCTATCACAAACGGTTTTCTGGGGATTGGGTGAAACGATTGGGTGATGGAACTTCAGAAAGCCATACAAAAATGCAGCAAGCCGTAAATGATTTATGGCGGTATACCAATGAACTTTTTGAAGCTACACTTTTTGAAAAGGAAGCCGCTGAAGTAGGCGTAGGAGTTGTCTTGGAATCTTTAAAGGAAAGCTATTACGAAACCGTAAGTTCCTTATTGAAGGAAGCCACCTTGGAGGTCCCTGAAAACCCATTCTTCCAAAAAGGGGGCAAGGAAGGCATCCATACAGAGCATATGGGCTACTTGTTAGCAGATCTTCAATACATGCAACGAACCTATCCCAGTTTGAAGTGGTAATGTTGGCAACAGCTCCACATATCGAACATCATTTAAAAACCATTTTGGAAACGGTTTCAGATCCTGAAATTCCAGTACTTTCTGTATTAGATTTAGGAGTCATACGCGAAGCTGTGGAAAAAGACGGGATTGTGTATGTGAAACTAACACCTACCTATTCTGGATGTCCTGCCATGGATGTAATGGCCGATGATATCAAGGCTGCTTTTCAGAAGGAAGGAAAAGAGGCGAAGGTTACTTTGGTGTTGTCGCCAGCTTGGTCTACCGATTGGATTTCGGAGGCGGGAAAACAAAAAATGGAAGCCTATGGTATTGCAGCTCCCTTGGAAGCAAGTGCCGATAAGGAAGCGTTACTTGGAGAAAAGAAATTGGTGAAATGTCCACAATGTGGCAGCACGAACACCCATATGGTAAGTCAGTTTGGATCTACAGCCTGTAAAGCGTTGTTCCAATGTGATGATTGCCAAGAACCCTTTGATTATTTTAAATGCTTAAAATAAATGTTAGGATTACGCACGACCATATATAAAGTTTCAGATTTGCAAAAAGCAAAAGAATGGTACGCGAAAGCGTTTCAAACTGAACCCTATTTTGATGAACCATTTTATGTGGGATTCAATATTCAGGGATATGAACTTGGACTTTTGCCGGATGCTTCCGAAAAAGGAGATAATGTGATGTCTTATTGGGGAGTGGAACAAATTCAAGAAACCTATGAACATTTGTTGTCTTTAGGAGCAAGTCCTCACGAAGCACCCCATAATGTGGGAGGGGAAATTGAAGTGGCTTCCGTAAAGGATCCTTGGGACAACATCATCGGAATTATCTATAACCCCCATTTTAAATTACCGTAAATGAGCAGTATTACCGTTGAAATAAAAGCCAATAGCGCTTGGGTTACCTTAAATAGGCCCGAAGTCTTCAACAGCTTCAACCGTGAAATGGCCTTGTCACTTCAAAACGTGTTGGATGAAGCAAAAGAAAATCCTTCCATTCGCGCGATTGTACTTATTGGATCGGGTAAGGCCTTCTGTGCGGGACAGGATTTAAAGGAAGTCACCAGCCCAGAACTCAATCCCGGTTTCAAGAAAATACTGGAAGAACATTATAATCCTATTGTAAGTAGAATAAGAAGTATTGAAAAACCCATTATTGCTGCAGTGAATGGAGTAGCCGCTGGGGCCGGTGCTAATATAGCCTTGGCTTGTGATGTAGTGATTGCTTCGGAAAAGGCCAGCTTTATTCAGGCATTCAGTAAAATAGGATTAATACCAGACAGTGCTGGAACCTTTTTTCTGCCTAGATTGATTGGCTTCCAAAAAGCATCTGCTTTAATGATGTTGGGTGATAAGGTATCTGCTTTTGAAGCAGAACGGCTGGGTATGGTCTATAAAGTGGCTTCCGAAGAAACCTTTATGGATGAAGTGCATCATATTGCGAGTACCCTTTCTGAAATGCCTACCAAGGCCTTGGGCATGACCAAAAGACTATTAAATCAGTCTATGAATCATACCCTAGAACAGCAATTGGATATGGAAAGTGTGTTGCAGATTGAGGCAGCTCAAAGTGAAGACTATGCTGAAGGGGTTGCAGCTTTTGTAGAAAAAAGAAAACCAAACTTCAAAGGACAATAATGATTAAGAAAGTAGGAGTTATAGGTGCCGGAACCATGGGAAGCGGAATTGCTCAAGTAGCAGCCACGGCGGGCTGCACCGTGCAATTGTTCGATACTCAGGAAGATGCATTGGAGAAGGCAGAAAAGGGTTTGGAGAAAATTTTAAACCGACTCATTGAAAAAGAAAGGATAGATGTTACTGAAAAAAATAGAATTCAGGGGAATATCGAATATGTGTCGTCCTTAAAAAATATGGCCAATGCCCAATTAATCATTGAAGCCATTGTAGAAAATCTGGAAATCAAACAAAAGGTGTTTCAGGAATTGGAAGGATTGGTTTCCGAAGAAACAATTTTAGCGACTAATACCTCTTCGCTTTCGGTGGCCTCTATTGCTTCGGCTTTGGAACATCCCAATCGTTGTGTGGGTATTCACTTTTTCAATCCTGCTCCATTGATGAAATTAGTAGAGGTAGTGCCTGCCATACAAACTTCCGAAGCAGTATTGAATAAAGCATCAAAGACAATTTCAGATTGGGGTAAAACGGTTGCCATTGCCAAGGATACCCCAGGGTTTATCGTGAATCGGGTGGCACGGCCATTCTACGGGGAGGCGCTAAGAATCTATGAAGAAGGAATTGCCAATTTCCATATTATAGACCGCGCGATGAAAGAGGTTGGGGGGTTCCGTATGGGCCCTTTTGAATTAATGGATTTTATTGGGAACGATGTAAATTATACCGTAACCGAAACCGTTTTTAAAGCATTTTATTTTGATCCCCGCTACAAACCTTCCTTTACCCAAAAGCGTTTGAGTGAAGCAGGTTGGCTGGGTAGAAAGACCGGAAAGGGATATTACGAATATCACCATAGGGAAATGATGGTTCCAGAAGGCGATTCACCTTCCGAAGAACAACTTACTACAATTTTCAATCGTATTTTGGTGATGCTTATCAATGAAGCGGCAGATGCATTGTTTTGGAACATTGCTTCCGCAGAAGATATAGATAATGCCATGACCAAAGGGGTGAACTACCCTAAAGGGTTGTTGGCTTGGGCCGATGAAAAAGGATTGGATTGGTGTGTAGAACAGATGGATGTATTGTATGAGACCTATCGGGAAGACCGCTATCGATGCTCGCCCTTGCTTCGGAAAATGAACCGTGAACAACAAACCTTTTTCTAATGGAGGGCGCCAAAATTCCATACAAGATGTTGTCTTTGGATCCTTTTAGTCGGTGGATGGGTATCGAAATAATACATTGTGAAGTAGGCCGTTGCAAGGTGCAAATGACAGTACGTGAAGAAATGCTGAACAGTATGGGGAAGGCCCATGGTGGAATTTCCTATGCTTTGGCAGATACGGCTTTCGGCTTTACAGCCAATACCCATGGAAAATATGCCGTTTCCATTGAAACATCTATCAATCATATTGAGGCGCTGAATCTGGGTGATGTTCTGGTAGCCGAAAGCGTGATTGAAAAAGTAAATAATAAACTAGGGTTTAACGTCGTGGAAGTAAAACGTGGCGAGGAACTGGTGGCACTCTTTAAGGGTGTGGTTTACCGAACCCAAAAAGATTGGACAGAATGAAAGACGCATATATTATTGATGGGGTACGAACCCCCATTGGGAAATACCAAGGAACCTTAAGTGCCGTACGAACAGATGATTTGGCGGCACTGGTTATTGCTGAAATCGTTCAGCGACACCCCAATATCCCCAAAGAAGTGTATGACGACGTCATCATGGGTTGTGCTAACCAAGCAGGTGAGGACAATCGAAATGTCGCTCGTATGGCGCTGCTGCTGGCAGGACTGCCATTCACCGTGCCCGGTGAAACAGTCAATAGACTGTGCAGCAGCGGACTCTCAGCCATTATCCACGCCAATAGGGCCATAAAAGCTGGGGATGGCGATGTATTTATTGCAGGTGGGGTTGAAAATATGACCCGTGGTCCCTACGTAATTGCCAAGCCTTCCACCGGTTTTGGAACCGATGCCAAAATGTATGATACCAGCTTTGGATGGCGCTTTGTAAACCAAAAAATGGAAGAACTTTATGGAACCGATGGTATGGGGAATACCGCCGAAAACCTAGTTGAGAAATATAAGATTACCCGTGAGGATCAGGATGCATTTGCCTATGGAAGTCAAATGAAGGCTGCAAAAGCCCAACAAAACGGACGATTAGCTACGGAAATTGTTTCAGTGGAAATTCCGCAGCGCAAAAAGGAGCCCATCATCTTTTCGAAAGACGAATTTGTAAAACCCAACACCACAACAGATATTTTGGCAAAGCTTCGGCCCGCCTTTAAAAAAGACGGAAGTGTAACTGCCGGGAATAGTTCTGGGTTAAACGACGGTGCAGCTGCTACCATTATTGCTTCCGAAGCCGCTGTTCAACAATATAATTTGAATCCCATGGCGCGAATTGTTAGTTCGGCAGTTGTGGGTGTAGAACCCCGAATCATGGGTATAGGCCCTGTTGAAGCTAGCAATAAGGCATTGAAAAAGGCCGGACTTACCATGGCAGATATGGATGTGATTGAATTAAATGAAGCCTTTGCTTCCCAAGCACTAGCTTGTATTAGGGAATGGGGCTTGAAGGATGATGACCCTCGTATCAATCCTAATGGGGGCTCTATTGCCATAGGACACCCACTGGGGATGACAGGTACACGTATTGCCTATTCGGCCGCCTTGGAATTAAAGGAGCGCCATCAAAAATATGCTTTGGTAACCATGTGTGTAGGGGTAGGACAGGGATATGCCATGGTAATTGAAAATGTAAACTTATGAGTATGAGTAAAGTACAGCATTATATACAAGGAAAGTGGATGTCTGGGGAAGGGGATGGAACCCCAATTTTAGATTCGGTGACTGGGGAGCATTTTACCAATGTCACCACAGCAGGATTAGATATCCCTTCAGTACTTCAATATGGTAGGGAACAAGGGGAAACCCTTCGGAAGATGACCTTTCAGCAACGAGGGTTAATGCTGAAGAAATTAGCACTCTATCTTACCAAACGCAAAGATGCTTTTTACGAATTAAGTTATCGCACTGGGGCCACGAAGTTGGATAGCTGGATTGATATTGAAGGGGGCTTCGGAAACCTTTTTGCCAATGCTTCCCTTCGGAAATTATTTCCCAATCAACCCTATCATGTTGAAGGGGATCCCATCGATTTGTCCCGTGGGGGCCGATTCATGGCCCATCACATCATGGTGCCCAGACGGGGAGTAGCGGTACATATTAATGCCTATAATTTTCCCGTATGGGGAATGCTTGAAAAATGTGCGGTGAACTGGATGGCAGGAATGCCAGCTGTAGTACTTCCTGCACCACAAACCGCCTACCTTACCGAAGCGGTAGTAAAGGAAATTATTGCATCAGGGATCCTTCCAGAAGGAGCTTTGCAACTCATTAGCGGTACCGCCAAAACCATTTTGGATACTGTAGAGTCACAAGATGTGGTGACATTTACGGGTTCGGCTAGTACCGGTAAAATCTTACGAAACCATCCAAGGCTTATTGAAGAGTCTGTACCCTTTACCATGGAAGCCGATAGTTTGAATGCTTCCATCCTTGGGGAAGATGCGGTACCGGGAACTCCAGAATTTAATTTGTTTGTCAAAGAGGTGAAAAAGGAAATGACTGTCAAGGCCGGACAAAAATGTACGGCGATAAGGCGAATCCTTGTACCGGAAAAGCTTATGGAGGACGTACAAATTGCCCTTGGGAAGGAATTAGATAGGGTAACCATAGGAGATCCAAGATTGAAAGAAGTTAGAATGGGTAGCTTGGTAGATCAAAAGCAATGTGCTTCCGTAAAGGAGCAAGTACAGAAAATCGCCCAGACGGCTAATATCGTGTATGGAAATTTAGAGCAGATTGAAACCACAGGCGCCGATGCTTCCAAAGGGGCTTTTCTTTCCCCCATCCTCCTCCGCGAGGATAACCCTTTTAAAAATGAAGCAGCCCACATCACAGAAGCCTTTGGTCCTGTGAGTACTTTAATGCCTTATAAAGATATCAATGAGGCCATTACCTTATCGCAAATGGGAAAAGGGTCATTGGTGTCTTCCATTTGCACCTATGATGATACTATTGCCAAGGAATATACCCTTGGGGCAGCTTCCCATCACGGAAGGATCCTAATCCTTAACAGGGAGAATGCCCAACAGAGCACAGGACATGGCTCTCCACTCCCCACCTTAATTCACGGTGGGCCCGGTAGGGCTGGAGGCGGAGAGGAAATGGGTGGTATGCGTGGTATCAAGCATTACCTGCAGCGTTGTGCCGTACAGGGATCTCCCACGACCCTAACCGAAGTCACCGGCATCTATCAACCCAAAGCAGCCTACAAGGAAACCCCAAAGCATCCTTTTCAGTATCACTGGGAAGATATTGAGGTGGGGATGTCCCTGCAAACACATAAACGTACCATCACGGATGGTGATATTGTAAACTTTGCCAACTTAACTTGGGATCACTTCTACGCCCATACCGATATCACTTCCCTAGACGGAAGTATTTTCGAAAAGCGTACGGCCCATGGGTATTTTATCCTAGCCGCCGCCGCGGGATTGTTCGTCTATCCCAATAAAGGCCCTGTAGCTGCTAATTACGGATTGGAAGATTGTAGGTTCCTTCGGCCCATCTATCATAATGATACCATCTATGTGCGCCTTACCTGTAAGCAGAAAATAGACCGTGAACAAAGGGGTACCGAGCTACCTGCTGGAATCGTAAAATGGTATGGGGAAGTGTTTGATGCAGAAGATGAATTGGTAGCTGTAGTTACCGTACTTACCATGGTCCAGAAAAAACAAACCACTTTTGTGGAAATGACTTCGGAAAAAATACAAGAATCTCTTGCCAAGCTTACCGAAGATGCCAAACCCCAATGGGGAGGCCTCACACCACAGCATATGGTAGAACACTTAGAGTTTACATATCGGGTGGCTTCAGGAGAGATTCAGGATTTTGAAGTTTCCACTCCCGAAAAGATATTGGAGAAAGTACACGCAACGCTCTATAATTACCAAAAAATGCCGCGGGAGTACGAATTTCCGCTGAATGAAAAATCAAAAATCACCGAAAACAAGCACCCAGATTTGGCTACGGCCAAAGAAAAATTATGGGAAGCTAGGGAAGCGTACCTTCAGTATTACAAGGAAAACCCAGATGCGACTGCTAAAAATCCGGTGTTTGGGGAATTAAATCGGTTTGAATGGTACTTGCTGGAACGCAAGCATCTCAACCACCATTTTGAACAATTCAATTTGTTATAATATGCAAGAAGAATCATATGTAAAACAACATATCAATGAACATGGCGTGGGAACCATTGAGTTTTTCCATCCAGAACATAACAGCCTTCCGGGGGATGTATTGGCAAAACTAGCCAATACCATTACAGAAGCTGGACACAACCCTGCCATAAAAGTCATCATCCTTAAAAGTGGTGGTAACCGTACCTTTTGCGCAGGTGCAAGTTTCCAAGAGCTTATCAGCATAGATGATCCCGAAACCGGGAAACAATTCTTTAGTGGCTTTGCCAATGTAATCAATGCCATGCGTAAGTGCCCCAAGTTTATTATTGGGCGCATCCAAGGAAAGACCGTGGGTGGAGGTGTTGGTCTTGCTTCGGCAACAGATTACTGTATGGCTACCCAATATGCTGCGATTAAATTAAGTGAACTGAATCTAGGTATTGGCCCGTTTGTGGTTGGCCCTGCGGTAGAGCGTAAATTAGGAGTAAGTGGCATGTCGCAAATTGCCATAGATGCCAATTCTTTTTATCCCGCAGAATGGGCGCTTCGGAAAGGACTATACACACAGGTTTTTGAAACTACCGAAGCATTGGATGAAGGAGTGCAGGAATTTGCACAAAACTTATGCAATTACAATCCCGAAGCCATGGCCGAAATGAAAAAGATATTTTGGAAAGGCACCGAAGATTGGGATACCCTATTAGCTGAAAGGGCTGCCATTTCCGGTAGATTGGTGCTTTCAGATTTTACCAAAGAAACCTTAGCGAAATATAAATCATGATCTACGCCTTTAAAGGACATATTCCCGTGGTGCATGAAAGCAGTTTTGTACATCCCTTGGCAGCGGTCACGGGGAATGTCATTATTGGAAAGCATTGTTATATAGGTCCTGGGGCAGCGATTCGTGGGGATTGGGGGGAAATTATATTGGAAGATGGCGTAAACGTACAGGAGAATTGTACCATACATATGTTTCCGGGTAAAAGCATCGTGCTAAAGCAAAGTGCCCATATAGGGCACGGAGCAGTAATTCACGGGGCCCAATTGGGTAGAAATTGTCTCATAGGGATGAACAGTGTGATTATGGATGACGCGGTGATTGGAGACGAATGCATTGTAGGGGCCATGAGTTTTGTAAAAGCTGAATCCATTTTCGAACCAAGACAGCTTATTGTGGGGAATCCGGCGAAGGCCATCAAAGAAGTTTCCGAAGAGATGATTGCTTGGAAGACTGCAGGGACAAAACTCTATCAGCAGTTACCTTCAGATTGCCACGAGACCCTTAAAGCAGTGGAGCCCCTTCGGGAGCTTCCAAAGGACAGACCCGTACAGGAAGATTTTTATAAAACCCTACAAGAATTTAAAAGAGACTAATGCCGAAAGTGGAATTCATCATGCCCCGTTTGGGGGAAAGTATTACCGAAGCTGCCATTATCAAATGGTGGAAAGAGGTAGGGGATACGATTGAAGTAGATGATATCCTGCTGGAAGTAGCTACAGATAAAGTAGATAGTGAAGTGCCTGCTACCGTTTCCGGGACCATTGTTGAATTGCTGTATGAACCAAATGAGGTAGTCACAATTGGTGAACCCATTGCAATTATTGATAGTGATGGAAGTGTTCCAGTAACTAAACCAGCCAAAAGAAAAGAACCGGTGGCTTCCGTGAAGGAATCAACAACACAAACGAAGAAGTCTGCCAAAGGAAAAGTACAGGCAACCGCCTTTCAGGTAAATAAGAATGTATTTGTCTCCCCTTTGGTAGATGCCATCGCTCGTGAACACCACATTAGCTACGAAGAATTGGCTCGAATTCCCGCAACTGGAAATGACGGGCGCCTTCGAAAGAGTGATGTCATGCAATACCTTTCAGACGGTAGGCCATTCCAGTTTGCACAACCGGTAAACGATTCGGGCTTTCAGGTACCTAAACTGGAATTTGATAAGGGAACGGGAAAGGTTGTGGAGATGGATCGTATGCGGCAGATGATTGCAGATCACATGGTCTTTAGTAAACATACCTCCCCACATGTCACTGCGTATGTAGAGGCAGACCTCACCGAAATGGTACAATGGCGGAACAAGGTAAAGGCAACGTTTCAGGAGAAATACAATGAAAAACTTACCTACACCCCATTATTTGTAGAGTGTATCGCGAAGGCAATTGTAGATTTTCCCATGATTAATTCTTCCTTAGATGGAAAAAACATCATTGTAAAAGAGTACATCCATATTGGGATGGCAACAGCCTTACCGTCTGGAAACCTAATCGTGCCCGTTGTACGAAATGCCGATAAAATGTCCCTCCCAGAATTAGCCACAACCACCAATAGCTTGGCTGCAAAGGCAAGGGATGGAAAACTCACTGCGGAAGAAACCAAGGGCAGTACCTTCACCATTAGCAATGTGGGAACCTTTGGAAGTTTGATGGGTACTCCTATCATTAATCAACCGGAAGCGGCCATATTGGCGACCGGAATCATCAAAAAAAGGGCAGAGGTGATGGAACGGGAAGATGGAGATGCCATTGAAATTAGAAGCATGATGTACCTATCCCTTTCGTTTGACCACCGTATCGTAGACGGCTACCTTGCGGGTTCGTTTTTAAGAAGAATTGCAGATTATATGGAACAGTGGAACATAAACCGCAAAATATAAAACCGCAAAATGTAAAATACTGAAGTGACTAAACAATCAAAATATGACTTACAAGAAAGATTAGTGGCTTTTTCAGCCTCCATTATTACTCATTCTGAAAAGCTTAATGCTACATATGCAGGTCAGCATTTAATGAAGCAACTAATACGTTCATCCACTGCTTCTGCTTTAAATTATGGCGAAGCCCAAGCAGCAGAGTCAAAGAAAGATTTTGTGCACAAAATGAAAGTTTGTTTAAAAGAATTGAGAGAAACACAGGTTAACTTACAGATACTTATGAAGACTTCATTAATTGCAAAGGATACATCCTTTGAGCCTATAGTAAATGAATGTGATGAACTTGTAGCTATTTTCGCAGCGAGCATAAAGAAGGTAGATAATAGGGAATAAGTAGACAATTTTTAGACTTAAAAGGAATATGGGAAATACACTTTTACATTTTACATTTTACATTTAGTATTTTAAATTTCATTGATAAAAACTTCCAAACATATCACCAAACAAACAACCATCAAGGCGTTCCAAACCCTCTGCACCGCAAAGGCCCTAACCTTCCTGTATGAGGAAAACTTCAAGGTGGTATCCAAATATGTACATGCTACCTCCCGCGGACACGAAGTAATTCAAACAGCGGTAGGCATGCAGTTAAAGCCTTATGATTATGCATTCCCCTATTATCGGGATGATAGCATGTTGTTGGCCATTGGGATGCAACCCTATCAACTAATGCTTCAGGTATTGGCCAAACGGGACGACCCCTTCTCTGGCGGGCGTACCTATTATTCCCACCCCAGCTTACGGGATGAGGATAAACCCAAAATCCCGCATCAAAGCTCTGCCACAGGGATGCAAGCCATTCCTGCAACGGGTGTAGCCATGGGATTCTGGTATAAAGAGGCTGAAGGCTTATGTGATTTACCTGAAAAACCGGTAGTGGTGTGTTCCTTGGGGGATGCTTCCGTAACGGAAGGGGAGATTGCCGAAGCCTTCCAAATGGCAGCGCTTAAACAACTGCCCATTTTGTATTTGGTACAGGACAATGGTTGGGATATTAGCGCCAATGCCGAAGAAACCCGTGCCCAAAATGCTGCAGAATATGCCCAAGGGTTTCATGGGCTGGAAGCGGTGTCTATTGATGGAACCGATTTCGAGGAATCCTATCAAACCATCCAATGGGCTTTGGAAACCATCCGAAAGGAGCGAAGACCTATTTTAGTGCATGCCAAGGTTCCCTTACTAAACCACCATACTTCCGGGGTGCGTATGGAATGGTACCGGGACGATTTGGAAGAAGCCCGAAATAGGGATCCCTATCCCAAAATGCAACGCTTATTGGCAGAAACCTACGGACTCTCCCAAACCGAAATTCAAGACTTGGAAAACAAGTGTATTGAGAAAGTGAGGGCAGACTATGAAAAGGCACTGCAAGCAGAAGACCCCAAACCGGAAGACCTTTTTACCCATGATTTTGCACCCACCCCTATCACTCAAGAACAAGGGGAACGTAGCCCCCAAGGGGCCGATAAGGTCGTGATGGTAGATTGTGCGTTGTTTGCTATTGAAGAACTCATGGCCAAACACCCAGAATGCCTCCTCTATGGGCAGGATGTTGGGGGAAGACTTGGCGGGGTGTTTCGGGAGGCGGCTACCCTCGCACAGAAATTTGGGTATAATAGGGTGTTCAATACGCCTATTCAGGAAGCCTTTATTGTGGGATCTACCGTTGGAATGAGTGCCGCAGGACTGAAACCCATTGTGGAGGTGCAATTTGCTGATTATATCTGGCCAGGGCTCAACCAATTATTCACCGAGGTAAGCCGCAGCTGCTATCTCTCTAACGGCAAGTGGCCGGTTTCCATGATCCTACGGGTGCCCATTGGGGCCTACGGTAGTGGCGGACCCTACCACTCTTCTTCCGTAGAGAGTGTGGTGACCAATATTCGCGGACTCAAAATTGCGTATCCCAGTAATGGGGCCGACTTGAAAGGGTTGCTCAAAGCGGCGTATTATGATCCTAATCCCGTAGTGATCTTTGAACACAAAGGACTGTATTGGAGTAAGGTGCCCGGTACCAAAGGAGCCACTAGTATAGAACCAGATGAAAATTATGTATTGCCTTTCGGAAAGGCTTGGGTGCTACAGGAGATTTGGAAACAGGAAGAAGTAGAAACCCTTAGTGTCGTCACCTATGGGATGGGCGTACACTGGGCCATGAATGCTTCCGAAGAGCTGGGATTGCAAGACCAGATTGAAATAGTAGACTTGCGTACGTTGCATCCATTGGATTACGATACCATTTTTAAAAGTGTCAAAAAATGCGGGAAATGCCTGTTGGTGACCGAAGAGCCTTCCGAAAATAGTTTTACAAGGGCCTTACAGGGACGTATTCAGGAGGAATGCTTCCAATACCTAGATGGCCCCGTTATGGTCATAGGGTCTGAAAACATGCCTGCGATTCCGTTAAACAGTACCCTGGAACAGACCATGATTCCTTCCGTAGAAAAAGTAAAAGCAAAAATAACTACCATCCTTCACTATTAGTAGCAACGTAGCCTTACTGCATTAAAAAAAGGCCATCCCAACGGAATGACCTTTTTGAATTAAACTACTAACTATTGAAATCGATACTTCTTATTGTTTGATCACAGTTTGTACTTGTTGTCCTGCTTCGGTTTGTACAGTTACAAAATAGGCGCCAGATGGTAGGTCCCCCATATTAATCTCTTGCTTGGCACCAAAACCTTCTAGGGTCATAACAGTTTGCCCAAGGGCATTATGTATGGTTATTTGCTCAATGGGAGCATTTGCCTGTACGGTTCCTATCTCCTGTACCGGATTCGGATAAATGCTTACTTTGGAAGCTGCAGCTACATCTTCGGTACCTAATGAAGGATCAAAGATAATCAAATCATATTCTGAATCTGCTGGAAAGGCAGAGGTGTCTTCCGTATAGATAGACCAATTGGTTCCCGTATACCAAACCCCCAATACCTTGTCTACAATAACGTTGGCAGAACTTGGGTCTTCCCCCCAGTTGTGCATAAAGACAAATCGGGCATCTGGATTACCATTAAGAACAGGATGGTCAATAATGGTGACGTTACCGGAAATGGTAGCTGCCGTAGCCACATGGCGGTAACGATGGGTTAAATCTCCACCGTTCACGGCTACCATAAATGCATCGTCAATTTCTATGGCAGAACCGTCTTCGGTAAAGACATTCCAATTAGCACCATCATACCAAGTACCATAGTTAAAATCGTTTCTGGAAGAATTAGGATTGTAATAGGTAGTGATCACTACTTGGGCTTCTGGATCCCCGTTTAAGTCTGGATGGTCCAACACGGTATAGGAAGTACTGCTTCCTTGGTTGGCCAATGTAGCAATATGCTCAAAGATTTCATTGTTCTGCTCCACATATACAAAGTAGGAGGAACCATTTATAATATTGCTAGCATCTTCATTATACACTCCCCATTTTTGTTCCGTACTATCATAAAACAAACCCGTACGGTGGGTATTGTAAACCCCGGCACTTCCTGGTGGGTTCCATACGTGCGAAACCACCAATTGGGCAGATGGGTTGTTGTTTAGCATGGGATGATCTATATATGATAGATCTGCACTGGTATTAGCGGGGGTAACCGTGTGTACAAAGGTAGCATCCTGTGCTACTCCTGTAAGGGTCATTAATAATAATAATAAGGTAAAGGTTGTTTTCATAATATCTTCATTTTAAGATTTTTACAACACAAATGTAATGGATGTGTGTGTAGTACACAACAATGTTTTGCTGTTTTTTGTTCGGGAAAAACCCCCTTTTTAAGGTGAAGGAACCATGTCTAGACGGTCAAAAACACCCCTCAAAAACAGGAAAAACCCCCTTTCAAAAAGAGAGGCTAAGGAGTATCTTTGGGTAAATTAGGAAGTATGTATCACTACAAGGCAAATATCATCGATGTATACGATGGCGATACCGTAACAGCCGTGGTAGATTTGGGGTTCCTACATTATCAGGAAATGAAGCTGCGGCTATACGGTATTGATACCCCAGAACTTCGGGGGGAAGAACGTGAGGCCGGACTTATAGTTCGGGATATCCTTCGCGGACTCATCCTTAACAAGGAAGTGGAAATCCATACCTATAAAGACAAGCAAGGAAAGTACGGCCGTTACTTGGCCACGATTGTCCTGGATGGAATTAACATCAACCAGTGGCTACTGGATGAAGGCCATGCCCAGGAGTATCTATTATAATCATACGTTTATTGCAAGTAAGGCCATCGCTTGGGAGTCCTGCAATGGCACCAATTCTCCGCCGTGGGTTTCCATATAACGCAACTTTACAAACAGATGTTTTACCCCTTCCTGCGCAGGTACTTCAAAGGGCAAGGAAAGGACTTCATCTGTAAAATCTCGTGGAAATAACACAGGATCTTCCAATCTTAATTGATAATCAAAAGTATCAAAATCAAACGCCAATACCCCATACTCCAATTGAAGGTGCGTGGCATTTGTTGGGAAAGGTACCCGCTGGCTTTTTAAAGAAGTAATGGTAAGGGTAGCAGCACTCCAATCTACTTCCCATGTCCCCCCAAGATGGTCCTTCGGGTGCTCATCCAAGGTAAAGGGAAAATCCATCAGCTTTTGCTGACCCTCCACGGAAATAATCCCTCCTTGTATCCTTCGTTTTCCACGAGGTTTTTCAGTATCCAAATCCTTGATATGTGTAAACGTACGCACCAGCCTTCTGTAAAGATATTTGTCTGGCAAGGAATGCAAGAGGTCATGAATTGCAAACCGAAAAGCCTTATTGGCCTTGCTGCAAAACCCAAACTCGGTATAGTTTTCCCGTACCCGTACCATGTTGGGATCGTTCTTAATCCGCTCCCCATTAAAACCGCCTCCAGCCTTTCTAATAATGTACTTTCCATCGGCATAATAACCGTTTAATTCACCTACGGTACCCGTAAACTTGATAACACTTTTCTGTATACCCATGATTGTTACTGTTTTATACCTAAACGGAAAATAGTTAGTTTTAGTATAACTATAGTATAATTACAATATACCTATAGTATAGCTATAGTATTAAAACTATTTCAATTATACTAGTAAAGGAACAATAGCACGATAGGGAAATCATCACTTTCGGCACACAATAGAGGGAATATCCCAAACAGCATCAAAACCAATTTGGCAATCCTAGGTCCAAACCTCCAAAGTGTTTTCTGGGGTCACCGGGCTTTTATGGAATTTGGCTAGGGTAATAAAGGTCCACACATGCAATTTTATGTATATTAGTAAGTCAAAAATCTGCATGAAGTACAGGGTCTTTTTAATGGCTTTTTTCTGCATTCCTGTGTTAATGGCACAAGAGAAGGAAGGGGATGCCATTTCCCAACAATTGCTCGAAAAGATTACCCATTCCGAAAAGGCCGAAAAACTAACCTGGTTAGATAGCCTTGCTAGCTATTCCTATAGGAATAACCTGCTTTCCAATGATTCCATCTTTACCGAAACCATTGTGCTGGCCGTAAGCCTGGATTCCATAGAACTGGCGGGGCGACAATTGTCAAATCAAATAAACTTTTTAAACAATTACGTCGGAAAATTCGATGCATCAATTGCCTTGCATGAAAAGCACCAAGCCTGGATAGATCGAATCAAAAATCCCGGCACTCGCGCTTCTATATTGATAAATTTCGGGGATGCCCATTACTATATGCATCAATACCAAAAATCCATAGACTATTACAATGAGGTTGAAGAGCTTGCTACAAAACATGATTTGGCACATTATGTGGCATTGTCCACACTTTACCGTGGGGAGTCCTATAGTTTTAATGGGAACTTCGTGGAAAGCTCCAAGGATTACCAAGAAGCAATACACTTGTTTGAACAATTAAACGATACCACCAACTTAATGAGCGCCCAGTCATCCTTGGCTACACTGTACGCACAAAATGGGTTTTTTTCCGAAGCCAAGGCCATCCGGGATGAGACCATAGAACTTGCAAAGGAAATAGGCCAATTAGATCATTTAATCCCTATATACTACAACAACGCTACCGATGCAAGGAAAGAAGGGAAATATCAAGAATGGATAGACAACCTGCTTTTAAGCAATCAATATGTAGAGCAATATGAAAAAGCAGGCTACGTAAAGCCCATCATCCTCTCTACCTTGGTGGAAGCCTATGCCACCGTGAAGGACCTACTCAACGCAGAGGCTACATTTCAAAAGCTTAGGGAACTGTATGTAAAGGAAAGCCTGTCCCTTGATGACGTAAGATTCCTGAATGCCCAAAAATACCTGACACTTGCCAAGGGTCAAAATGAAAAGGCCATTACCTTGGGGCAACAGCATCTGTGGAAATTGCGGGAAGGCGAAAATTTTGAGGATATCATGAATGCAGAAAAGTTCTTGTCCAACGTATATGAACTTGCTGGGAAGCCCCAAAAAGCCTACCCGCATTACAAAGCTTTTGCAAACATCCGTGATTCGGTGATGAATGTCCAGAAAATAAATACCCTCAGTTATTACCAAACCCTCTATGAAACCGAAAAAAGGGATGCTAAGATTTTGGTGCAGGAAAATGAAATTGCCCTCTTGGATGCCGAAAATAGAATAAAAAAACAATGGATGTGGTTAGGGGGAATAGGTTTGGTGTTCCTTTTTGGAGCCATTCTATTGATACGTTCCCGAAACCAAGCCCGTAAAGACAAGCAAACCCAAGAGCATTTCTCCCAACAGCTAATACAATCACAGGAAGAACAGCAAACCAGGGTTTCAAGGGAACTTCATGACAGCGTTGGACAAAAGTTGATGCTATTAACCAAAAAAACAAAATCTACAGGGAATGCAGACCTAGAATTACTGGCAGCCAATACCTTAGAGGAACTTAGAACAATCTCCAGGGGTTTACACCCTTCCATCATTGAAAAGCTGGGCGTCACCTCGGCCATCAATAATTTAATCCGGGAAGTAGATGCCAATTCAGACGTTTTTTTCACGGTGGAACTGGACAACATAGATGAATTTGTAAATAACGAAGAAGGCCTGCACATGTACCGTATTTTACAGGAACTCCTCAATAATATGGTAAAACATGCGAAAAGCAAATCGGTGTACATTGCACTTTCGGTAATAGAAGGGACCATCCAATTACGGGTAGAGGAAACAGGATGGTACAAAGACAATACCGCTGTAGCAAAGACAAAAGGCAAAAGCCTAGGGATGAAAACCATGCAGGAACGTTCCAAAATAATCAACGGACAATTAGTCTTTGAAACCACCGAAAAGAAGTGGGTCACAGAACTTATAATTCCTAAACAACATGTTGGATAAAGCAAACATAAGCATTGTGGTTGCAGATGATCACCCTATCCTCCTGAAAGGATTGTACAATGAACTTCTGGCAAATGGGTATTCCATGGTAGGCATGGCCAAACATGGTATGGAAGCCTTGGAGTTAATTATCAAACACGAACCAACCATTGCATTGCTGGATATAGATATGCCACACCTCACGGGATTGGAAGTAATACGTATGGCAAAAGCCAAAGACATCCAAACACATTTCATCATTTTATCATTTCTCAAGGATGAAGGCTATATCACACAGGCAAAGGCATTGCAGATAAGTGGTTATTTACTGAAAGAGGATTCCGCTGAAACAGTTTATGAGTGTATCGAAAAAGTGATGGAAGGCAAAACTTTTTTTAGTCCTTCCTTTGAAATGCACAACCTTAGCCAAGCATCATGGGAAATACAAAAATTAAAAAAACTTACCCCTTCAGAACTTACGATTGTTAAACTGGTTTCTCAAGAAAAAAACAACGCTACCATTGCAGACGAACTCTACATATCTGTCCGCACCGTAGAAAAACATCGAAGCAATATCATTGCTAAACTAGACTTAGATAATGCCCCCAACTCACTCACCATCTGGGCGGTACAAAACAAATCACTTATAAAAGACCTTTCCTAAGCAAGATTTCTACGTAGTACCACGTAGTATTCAGGTAGCTTTTCGTATTTACTGGAGTCGTACGATAGGTTAATTTGCAGGTTGTTAATTAACTTATCCAATCATGAAAAAACGAATACCTATTCTCATGTTCATTCTAATGATTTTCATCGGAATGACCCAATCCTTTAGTCAAACGACCTACATCGTAGACACAACGAGCGATGCCGTAGCTGTAGACGGTTTTATCAGTATACGTGAAGCAATACTGGCGGCCAACACGAATATTGCAGTAAATGAAGCCCCTGCCGGAACTTCGGGTCTAGACATTATCAATTTTGACCCAGCCCTCTCGGGAACATCCATTCTGCTCACTTCAGGGAACCTGCAAGTACAGGAAAACATTGACATCAATGGGTTGGGGGCAGACCTATTGGAAATAGATGGGAATGGAGGGTCCATCTTTTCATTTAGTGGTG
Organism: uncultured Alteromonas sp.; assembly: GCA_964495885.1. Lineage (GTDB taxonomy): Bacteria > Bacteroidota > Bacteroidia > Flavobacteriales > Flavobacteriaceae > PALG01. The sequence goes on from CAZBWO010000017.1 coordinate 73,464, forward strand.
CTGGCTCTTCAAAAACATTTAACGTGATAGACATTACTTTAACCAATGCGGTGAATGTCCTTAACCTGGCTGGAAGTGGGGATGACACCCTAAACGTAAGCGGTATAATAGCACGTAACAATGCCGATCCCAATTCTGCCGGTAGTGTAATGGTAGGGAGTTTCTGTACCATAAACATCACAAATTCTGCTTTTGTGGAAAATAACCACAGTATCGTGCTAGACCTTAGTACAGCCAATGCAAACATTGTCAATACAACCTTTAGCAACAATCAAAATCATGCAATCTCCATATTTCCAGGGGGTGGATTTTCAGGAAATACCACAACAATAAGTATTACCAATGTAACCTTTGCAGATAATGGAGGTGGTGGTGTTACTTCAAGAGCAATCCCTTCGGGAACCACCCTAGCGATTAATTATCAAAATTCAATTTTCAACAACCATGGAAATGGGAGCTTCAATGCAGCCGGAACGATTTCAGGATCCCTTGTAATTACTTCCCAAAATCATAATATTTTAGATGATACCCCAATGGGCAATGTAGCGCATACAGCTTCGGGGAACGACCAACGGAATACCAATGCTTTGTTGGGTACCCTGGAAATGAATAATGGTACCTATGTGCGTCCTTTACTGGAAGGAAGCCCAGCTATAGATACAGGAAATGATGTAACAGCTCCACTTGTAGACCAGCGGGGCCTTCCACGTAGCGATGGTGACAATGATGGAACCACAACCTCAGACGTGGGGGCTTTTGAAAGTAGTCCTGCCATTATAAACCTATCAGCAGTAGATAATGTTACCTTATTGTATGACAGCAGTAGCGACCAAGTACGGGTCGTGGAAACAGGAAATACAGCTAATATCCTTTATGCCCTTGACAAAGACAATATAGATGGTCAGGTTTTTGTAAATGGGGATGGCGATAACAATGCACTTACAGTGGAAGATTCATTTCTTGGTTTAGGAATGGAAGTCACCTATGAAGGGGCCGGGGAAACGGCTACACCTGGCGATGTTCTAATCGTTTCGGGAGGTATTTTTACCACGGTAACCAGTACCTATGCCAATGCCAATGATGGTACATTGAACTTTGACGGCTCTACCATAACCTATACAGGATTGGAACCAATAGATATGTCTGGGAGTACAGTGGCAGATCTTGTCCTTAATCTTCCAAATACCGCAAATACAGATGTCGTCCTGCAAAATAGTGCAACAGCAGGGCAATCAGAAATTACGGGGACTACTTTTGAAAACACCATTTTCTCAAACCCTACCAATTCTTTAACTATCAACGGTGGAACCGCACAAGATTTGATTAGCATAGAAGGCCTCGATGCCGCATTTGATGCAGACCTTACCATAAATGCTGCAACCAATGATCAAGTTGAATTTCAGAATAACCCAACAGCTATTGGTAGCGGGAACTTAAATATAACTTCAGAATCGCTGCTTGTAAATGCCAATATCTCTACTACGGGAGCAATTACAACCAATACCAACAACAATACCTATATTTTAAACAATGCGGTCATACAATCTTCAGATGGGGATATTTCCATGACCGCTGGTTTGGCTCCGGTAGCCGGGGTTAATTTTGATGGAATTAGATTGAATAGTGGCGTGGTCCAAACTACAGGATCTGGAAACATTATGCTAAATGGAACTGGTGGAAATGACGGGTCAACTTCTGGAACCGTTGGAATCGAAATGCGCAATTCGGGAACCGTACAAGCCTTGGGAACAGGCGCTATCAGTATGACGGGGGTAGCCCCTAGTAGTGGGGTTAATCAAATTATGGGGATTGATTGCCGATCCTCTAGTGTAATTGCCTCCACAACAGGAGGAATTACCCTAAATGGTACCGGAGCTGGTTCAGGAAATACGGGCGCAGGAATTTATATAGCCGATGCCACTACGGTTACATCCACATCCGGGGACATTACTTTCTCGGGGAATGGATCCGTAGATAACGATTCAGGAAGTTATGGGATTCGAATCAACTCTACCAACACCTTAGTACAAACAGTTGATGGAACTATCCAAATGAACGGGGTTGCTGGAGGAAATGCTGCCAGTACAGGGAATTTTCATACTGGGGTTCTAATCTTTACGGCAGCAGTAGTGGAAGCAACCGGCACGGGTAATATAAACATAATGGGGCAAGGAGGAACTACTACTACTGGAACTAGCTCTAGGGGAATTGATATTGAGAGCGCAGATACCTTTATAAGAGTAAATGGTGGAAACTTAACCCTCAACGGCATAGGGGGAAGTGGCGATGCACAAAGTTTTGGGGTACTGTTTTTAAACGGCCCCGTGGTAGAAGACCTTGGCGCTGGTACCATCTCTGTTACTGGATCAGGTGGGACTGGACTCTCAGCCTTTAACCCAGGTATAATTATGTCGGGCAGTAATGGTATTTTGTCCAATGGAGGGGATATTATTATGAATGGAACAGGAGGAACTTCTCCTGGGAATAGTGAATATGGAATCCGTATGGATAATTCTACCGTCTCCACCGTTGGAAACGGAACCATTACAGCCAATGGAAACGGTGGTATTGGTGCCGGTATTAATATTGGATTTTTCTTTGTTAATAATTCCATTTTTTCTGCCGAAAATGGAGATATTGTAGTGAATGGCTCAGCCTTTGATACCAATGGGAATAATAATGATGGAATTAGAATACAGGCGACCATTTCCACAACGGGAACAGGAAATATTAACTTGACAGGGACAACTCCAGACCCAAATTCGACAGCAGTAAACCTATCAAACAGCTCGGCAATAATCACTGCAGGTGGAGCCATTAATGTAACGGCACTCAACGGTCCTACTACTACCGCTGGCGGGGTAACAGGGGTTGCCCAGTTTGATGCAACAAGTACAACGGCAATCGGGAATTTCGCACCCGGGCAATCCCCAGGACAGCTAATTGTGAATGGGGATTTCAACATCGGCACTGGAAATACCTTGGAAATGGAATTCAATGGTTTTGTAACCGCCGGGACTGATTATGACCAATTGGTTGTAAATGGTCTCGTAAACATTAGTGGAGCTACCCTTACATTAATCGATAATATTGGAACTACTGAAGATTCATGTGATACCTTAGTCCTTATCGATAATGATGGAACCGACCCCATTGTAGGTACCTTTAACGGTCTTGCAGAAGGGGACTCGGTTTCCTTTGGGGGAATCACAGCAAAAATAACATATATAGGAGGTGACGGAAATGACTTTGCATTTGTAATGGACGATACCCCTCCTTTAGCCGTTTGTCAGGATATTACCGTACAACTGGATGCTGCTGGAAATGCAAGCATCACAGCTGCTGATGTAGATGGGGGCTCCTCAGATAATTGTGCAATTGCCTCACTAGCCATTGATGTGAATACCTTCGATTGCAGCAACGTAGGAACCAATCCCGTCGTGCTTACCGTGACCGACGTGAACGGGAACAGCAGTACCTGTACGGCCACCGTAACGGTAGAGGACAACGTTCCGCCTGTCGCTATCTGCATGGATATCACCGTGCAACTGGATGCCAACGGTATGGGCAGCATCACAGCTTCCGATATTGATGGCGGCAGCACCGATGCCTGTGGCATCGCTTCCATTACGGCCTCCCAAACAGACTTTGACTGTAGCGATGTGGGCGTGGTACCGGTGACCCTTACGGTGACCGACGTGAACGGGAACAGCAGCACCTGTACCGCCAACGTAACGGTAGAGGACAACGTGCCGCCCGTGGCGGTCTGCATGGACATCACCGTCCAGCTGGATGCCAACGGTATGGCGAGCATCACGGCCTCCGATATTGATGGTGGTAGCACCGATGCCTGTGGCATTGCTTCCATCACGGCCTCCCAAACAGACTTTGACTGCAGCGATGTGGGCGTGGTACCGGTAACCCTTACCGTCACAGATGTCAACGGTAACAGCAGTACGTGTACGGCCAACGTAACGGTAGAGGACAACGTGCCCCCCGTGGCGGTCTGCATGGACATCACCGTGCAGCTGGATGCCAACGGTATGGGCAGCATCACTGCTTCCGATATTGATGGTGGTAGCACCGATGCCTGTGGCATCGCTTCCATTACGGCCTCCCAAACAGACTTTGACTGCAGCGATGTGGGCGTGGTGCCGGTAACCCTTACCGTCACAGATGTGAACGGCAACAGCAGTACCTGTACGGCCAACGTAACGGTGGAGGACAACGTACCCCCCGTGGCAATTTGTATGGACATCACCGTCCAGCTGGACGCTACGGGCAACGCAACCATTACCCCTGCAGACGTAGATGGGGGTTCAACGGATGCATGTGGAATTGCTAGTATGGCCGTTTCCCCTAATGCATTTACCTGTTCAGATGTGGGCTCAAACACGGTAACGCTTACCGTCACAGACGTGAACGGCAACAGCAGCACGTGTACCGCCAACGTAACGGTGGAGGACAACGTACCGCCCGTGGCGGTCTGCATGGACATCACCGTGCAGCTGGATGCCAACGGCATGGGCA
>CAZBWO010000018.1:0-73142 GCA_964495885.1 uncultured Alteromonas sp.
TCAACGTGTCAAGGCTGGCCTCGGCCACCTATATCGTAATAGTACAGGGAGAGGGCGGCTATGCCACCTTCGAACTGATAAGGGAATAACAGTACTCCCGTAGAATTAAATGGATAATTTAGTTAGTTAGCAAGGGAGAGCCCTCCCCCGTTTGGGGGAGGGTTTTTGTTTTAGGTTATTGAGTTACTTCCGGAGGATACCCTGCAAGGATTTCCTTTACAATTTCCCGAATACGCGCTTCTTTTTTATCGATGTCGCTAGAGGTAATCAAACGGGCAGTTCCCATGCCTTGCCAAACCAATTCATTGGTCTTGGCGTCAATGAGGTCTATGTAGAGTGTGCCTTCCGTGCTACGGGAAACGGTATTGCCAAAGCCACCGCCATACCACCAAGGATTCCAACCCCAGCCCCAGCCAAAGTTGTTATTGTACACATCTACACGTTCGCGTTCCTTGGTAAAAATACTTACCAAAAGGTCTGGTTTTTCGTTTTTTACCATGCCTTTGGCAGATAGTTCAGCGTCAATGGCCCGTAGGATGCGCTTTTTGTCCAAGTCACTAATTTCGGCTTTGTCAATGCCAGGCTTGTAAAAAGCATACTTTTGAAAGTTGTTAAAGTTAGCGTTGCGGTCATAATCTGTAGCAACCCGTACCGTAGAACAGGAGGTAAAAAGTGCTACCAAAAGAAGCAGGGGTACAAATTTCAAAATTTTCATAGCGTTTGCAATTAGGGTTAATGGAATAATGTATCGTCCACCTTATTGGGTAGGGTGACTTTTAATTGTGGGTTGTGTTTCATGGCACGCTGAATGGCAAAGATGGCTTCATCATTCCGCGCCCAACTACGTCGGGCAATACCATTGTTCACATCCCAAAAAAGCATGCTTTCCAATCGGGTTTCGGCTTCTGTACTACCATCAAGAACCATACCGAATCCGCCATTCATCACTTCTCCCCAACCTACACCACCACCATTGTGAATACTCACCCAGGTAGCTCCTCTAAAACTATCCCCAATCACATTGTGGATGGCCATATCTGCCGTAAACCTACTTCCGTCATAAATATTGGAGGTTTCCCTGTAGGGGGAATCGGTTCCTGAAACATCATGATGGTCGCGGCCCAGTACTACGGGGCCAATTTTTCCTTCGGCAATGGCTTTGTTGAAGGCCTTGGCAATCTGTATCCTTCCGTCACTATCGGCATATAGGATACGTGCTTGCGAACCTACTACCAATTTGTTTTCTTGAGCCCCTTGAATCCATTGAATATTATCAGCCATTTGCTGTTGTATTTCTGAAGGAGCCTCTTTCATAAGTGCTTGCAAAACTTCCGATGCCAGTCTATCGGTATATGCTAGGTCTTCGGACTTCCCGGAAGCACACACCCATCTGAAAGGTCCAAAGCCATAATCAAAGCACATGGGTCCCATGATATCCTGTACATAACTAGGGTATTTAAACTCCCTTAGGGAGTTGGGATCCTTTGCAAATACATCAGCGCCGGCACGGGACGCTTCCAATAAAAAGGCATTTCCGTAGTCAAAGAAATAGGTGCCCTTATCGGTATGTTTGTTAATGGCTGCCGCATGACGCCGCAGACTTTCCTGTACCTTGGCTTTGAATAATTCTGGTTTTTGGGCCATCATTTCGTTCGATTCCTCATAGGTCATGCCCACAGGGTAATAGCCTCCTGCCCAGGGATTATGAAGGGAGCTTTGGTCACTTCCCAAATCAATGTGAATGTTGTGCGTATCAAAATATTCCCAAACATCTACCACATTCCCATCATAGGCAATGGAGACCGTTTCCTTATCGTTCAATGCTTGTTGTACACGTTGGGCCAAGGCTGCCACATCACCAATCACTTCATCTACCCAGCCTTGGCTATGGCGGGTGTGGGTAGCTTTTGGGTTTACTTCAGCGCAAACCGTCACGCAGCCTGCAATGTTTCCAGCTTTGGGTTGCGCCCCACTCATTCCACCCAAACCAGAAGTCACAAACAAACCTCCCTTGGGGCTTTTGCCAATTTTCCGAAAACCATTCAAAACGGTAATGGTGGTGCCATGGACGATGCCCTGCGGACCAATATACATGTAACTCCCCGCGGTCATTTGTCCGTATTGGGTCACGCCCAGTGCATTAAATTTTTCCCAGTCATCGGGTTGGGAGTAATTGGGAATCATCATTCCGTTGGTCACTACTACCCTTGGTGCGTTAGGGTGGGAGGGGAAGAGTCCTAGGGGATGCCCGCTGTACATCACCAAGGTTTGTTCATTGGTCATTTCGGCAAGGTATTGCATCACCAAACGGTATTGAGCCCAATTTTGAAAAACGGCACCATTCCCTCCGTAGGTAATCAATTCGTGGGGGTGTTGTGCCACCGCATGGTCTAGATTGTTTTGAATCATTAACATAATGGCCTTCGCCTGTAGGCTTTTCCCGGGGTAGTCGTCTACAGGCCGGGCATGGATTTTATGTTCCGGGCGGAAGCGGTACATGTAAATACGGCCATAGGTTTTCAGTTCCTCTTGAAACTCGGGTAAGAGGGTAGCATGGTGTTTCGGTTCAAAATACCGAAGTGCATTCTGTAAGGCCAGTTTTTGTTCACTTTCAGAAAGGATATCCTTCCGCTTGGGTGCATGGTTTATGGAAGGGTCATATGCTTTTGGAGTAGGTAATTCCGTAGGAATGCCGTGTAATATTTCTTCTTGAAAGGTCATGAATGTGGTGATTGTGAATTGGTGTTTTTGTTATAACCATACGGGCAGTGGCGGCAACCACTTTCACAGCAATAGCCACGTTTTAGATGATATTGTTCCGTAAAACAACGATATCCTTCTGGGGTAAGGTAATAATCCCCTTCTTCCAGTTCGGGTTTTTTTCCGAAGGTGCCCATGCTACAAAAATACCAAATTCTTACCTTGTGCCCATGATTGTAGTGGTAAATCGTTGGTTGCTTCGGAAGGGCTTTACGGGGATGGCTCTATGGCCCTTTGTGATCCTGAGATCTGCGGAATTCAAAAAGGACATTACCTTTTTGAATCACGAAAAGATCCATCTTAGGCAGCAGATAGAATTGTTGATAATACCCTTCTTTTTATGGTATGCTTTGGAATTTCTGTTTCGGTGGATACAATATAAAAACCGTTACCAAGCCTATCGAAACATTTCTTTTGAAAGGGAAGCGTATCAAAACGAAAAAGACCCCCACTATCTAAAGCAGAGGTCTTTTTGGAATATGTTAAGTTATCTTTAGTTCTTTTGCTCCATTTTATTTTCAGTCTGAACGGTATTTGAAGGTACCGTGTTGCTGTTGGCCGTATTGTTGGTGCTGTATTGAGCGTCCGTCTTAATGGTATATCCATCTGTAGCTTCTACGGTTTCTGCTTTGTAGTCTCTTCTTTTTAAAGGACCAGGTCCTACTGGAAGTCGTACCCCAACGTGTTGCGAAACCATGCGTCCTGTTGCGGCATCTTTGGTGTCTGCACGGTTGGCCACAATTTGCCAAGAGAAAGGTGCGTTACTCGTTCCTCCTTGTAATTCCTTAACGGTAAATCCTTCCGCAGATTTATTGGTAACAAAGACTCCATTGCAATCACCTTCTAAAGTGACATATACCTTTAGGGGATGGTTTTCATCCACATAAATACCACTTTGTAAGATAGGATCAATATTGATGCGGGCTTCTCCATTTACCAATTGTCCTGTACCAAAGTCTTGGAATAAAATTTCTGGAGCTTCGGGGGAGAACATGATACGGGGTGTATTATTTTGATCATTAAAAATGGTTGAATTACTACCATTCCCAATTACCTTATAATCTTGTCCACCACCTGATACTCCATCTCCATCATTATTGGTACGATAGCGCATTCCTACGTAGGCATAACTAGGCGTTCCAGAGCTTTCGCTACCTCCACTAAAGTATCCTCCAAAATAACTGTTTCGGGAACTTTGTGAGCCATCTGGCGAAACATTATCAAAACCAGCAATCAATGCCGAAGCACGGTCTCCATCATTCCCAGAGTTGGTTGTCGTATCGTTATCGGCATCTAGGGTAAAACGTCCAGCAGCATTCCCTCGGTTGGAACTACTAACCAAACCATCCCCTGCATAGGCAAAAATACCAAGTGAATCTCCAGAACCAGCAATACCAGATCCATTAGGGTCTATTACAATGGTGGTTCTTCCTTGTCCCAAACCAGCAACACCTGTACCCGTTGAACTTGTAGAAATCCCAGAGGCTCCATAGGTGCCTGCAAACACCCCTCCAGAAGAAGTGCCTGGGAAGGAGTAGGATGTAAAAGCACCACCCGTACCTTGCACACCGTTTCCAGTAGACAAGGAAGTTAAGGATCTAATTCCGTCACCTGCAGTGTTCAATAATAATGCTACTTCAGCACCTCCTGTATTTTGGGCATAGATGGTTTCTTCGGCACCGGCTCCGAAGCCTGCAATGGCGGTTTCGGTACCTGTTGAGAAGGATTGAAGCATGTTATCTGCGAAATATCCTCCAGAATTCACATAAACTTCACCATTTTCAGTATTATCAGAGTTGATAACGATCTTTGGGTTAGAATTGGTGCTGAATACTAAGGCTTGGTCATCTGTGGTTCCCAAAAAGTTGGTGCCAGCGGTAGTACCGGAGTTTCCGGTAAGGGTCCAGTCTAATCCACCAGGGGATCCTGCGAAGGCCACCCATCTTGTGCCATTCCAGAAATAGAGTCCTGGAGCCACATTATTTGGGGCAGCACCTGCTGTTGCAATATTGTATACGGTGGTACCTGCTACCAGAGCACCTCCTTGAGGATTCACCACAGGTGCTTCTGTAAGCGTAGAAGTTAATGAAACCCTTGGTGGTACCATTCCCATGGTTGTAGAAGTTAAGTCTAAAAGTCCGTTAGGGCTATTAGTTCCAATACCTATGACATCATTTCCTCCATCCACAAAAAGCATACTTGCATTATTGTTGGTTTCTACCCTAAAATCTACATCATTTCCGGGGTCATTGGCAACCAATTCATTATTGGTTACATTTAGTCGTTGGACACCATTGGTAACAATGCCAAATTGGTCTGCGCCAGAACTATAAAAACCTTTATCGGTATCACCGGTCCATCCAAATAATGGGGAACCTGCACTTCCAGAGATGGTGGCTTGAATCCTTCCGTCACTCAATACACGGAAACGTTCTGTTCCATCAGTTGCAACCACTAAATCCTGGGCATCGGTAGTCCCTAAAAAGTTCTGTCCTGCACCAGTACCAGGGGTGGTTCCACCGTTACCGTCCAGTTTCCAGTCATAGCCTTTAATATCTACCCATACAGTTCCATCCCAGTAAAAGTAGCCAGGACCTGTGGTAGTATTGGTGTTATAGACTAATAAACTTGTGGTACTTCCACCAGTAATTGGTGCAATGGTACTTAAATCTGCAATGTTTACACGAGGAATGAGGATTCCTTTGTCACTACTATCTACGTCAAGAATACTTCCTGCGCTGGGGCTCGTAGTGTTAATCCCTACTTGTGCTAGTAGGGTGGTGGTGGCCATCATCATCAAGATCATGAACCATTTGGGGGCAAAGTAGTGATGTTTCATAGTTCATTGAGTTTAAATTAATTGGGATGCAAATTTAACAAAAAAACCAGCTGAAATGCAAATATTTTAGATGAATTACATCTTGAACCTTTGTCATTATTAAAATTTAATCAAAAGTTCGCAATTTTACTTATTCATGCTGTTGTTCAAAATTTACCCAATTAATTTTATTTATAACATTTAATTAATTTGGGATTTCAATAATAGGACGACTATCTTTAAAAAGCAATAAAAATCGATAAAAAGCACTAAATATTAATAAAATACATAAAATTCCTACAAAAAATTCGTAAAAAAAGCAGTTTAGGAAGTGTTTTTCAATAGGCTAAATACAATTGATTCCTATAAAATGTATGATGTTATGTTATTTCAATAAAAAAAAAGGGCCATGTATTGGCCCTTAATTCCACAATCTATTTAAGACAAGTTATTTAGGGGTATGATAGGATAGTGTATTTTGCTGTTCTTGTAGTGTTGTTTGTATGTTTTGACTAGGTAGTATTTCATTTGGTGCATTCGGAAACCGCAGATCGGCATTTAGCGAGCTTTCTTCAGGGGTGTTTCCTAACTCATCTTTTCGGTTGGCTACAATATGCCAAGAGAACGCTACATCTGAAGTTCCGCCTTGCAATTCCTTTACTAAAAAGCCTTCCGAAGATTTCTGGCTTACAAAAACGCCTTGGCAATCTCCTTCCAATTGTATAAATACTTTTAGTGCATGGGTGTCATCCACAATAATATTATTGGAAAAATCTGGGTCAATGGAAATATAAGAGCTTCCGTTTGTGAGTTTTCCGGCTCCATAGTCTTCCAATAGTACCTCTGGGGCTTCTGGAGCAAACATGACTTTTTTGTTGCCATCGGCCCCATCTACAATGGTAGAAACATTTCCATTTCCAATGATTTTATAATTTGTTCCGTTGTATCTTGCTCCAGCGTAGGCATAGGAAGGTGAAAAGCTAGACCCTCCACTATAAAAATATCCCCCATAATACATACTGGCTCCTCCCACAAGGCTATTGGTGGTATAACCTGCCAATTGTGCCCTAGGGTCCCTTGCGTCTGCAGTGATGGCATTTCCGGTGTAGTTTGTTTGAAAACGAGCTGCTTCAACATCTGCCCCACTGGTAATGGGGCCTTCTGTTAAGGCATATAACGCTAGGTCTGTTGCATTGGTATTCACACCAACATTCATTACTTGGGTAGAAGAAATAGAAGTGGTACTACCTGAAACCGCACGAAGCCCAATGTTAGATGCAGATGTAACCTGTTGATCTGTAACGGCAAGTACTCCATTGGCTTGGGATGCACCAGTTCCCCAACCAATAATTCCGCCAATTAAAAACGGACTTCCGGTAAAGGCGGTAGTTCCGTAAATACCGTGATTATTGGAAGAGATTCCAAATACTCCAAGTCCGGTTCCGGTATCACTTCCGTATAGGGCAACCCCATTGGAAGAAGTTTCGGCTACCACACCGTAGGGTACAGCAGCATTGCTTACACGTAACGCTACATCTGCATAGGGCGCATTGCCAATACCTACAGTTCCGGCTGCGGCAATAAGCATTCTTTCGGTATCATTGGTACGTACACTTAGGCCATTGTTATCTGTAGTTCCAAGGAAGTTGGTGGTGGTATTCGTTCCTGCATTTCCTTCCAAAGACCAATCCTTTCCTCCGGTTCCTCCCATGGCGATCCATCGGGAGCCTTCCCAGTAATAAAATCCAGGCAGTACTTCAGTGCTTCCGCTACTGGAGTTTGCAGTGTTGTAAACCAGTAATCCTGTAGCTGGAGAACTTACGGGAGAAGGATTGTCGGTAGCCGATAGGGCTACCCTGTTTACCAAAATTCCACGATTGTCATCAGCAAGTTCCATTTGAGCACTGGTATTGGGGGAATTTGTTCCTATTCCAATATTGTCATTTCCGCCATCTACAAAAAATGTATTGGCATCCCCATCAGTTTCCACCCGAAAATTCACATCATTTCCTGGGCTATTGCAAACTGTTTCCAAGTTAGAGATGTTCCATCTTTCAATTCCATTAGTTGCAATTCCGAATCCATCGGCACCAGAACTGAAAAATCCTTTATCGGGATCACCGCTCCACGCAAAAAGTGGATTTGCAGCTGTACCAGCTATAGTTGCTTGAAATCGTCCGTCACTTAATACTCGGTACCGTTCTGTACTATTGGTTGCAATCACAAGATCCTGCGCATCAATGGTGCCCAAGAAATCCTGTCCGGCTCCAACTCCGGGAGTTGTTCCAATATTTCCTTTATTTTTCCAATCATCACTTAATAGGGGAATCCATTGGGAACTGTCCCAATAATAAAATCCTTTCCCGGTGGTAGTATTGGTGTTGTAAACCAATAAACTTTCGGTAGCTCCACCAGTAATGGGAGCAATTGTTCCCAGATTGGAAATATTTACCCTGGGGATGAGGATTCCTTTATTGGTGCTGGTTACATCCAACATGGAACCTGCTTGGGGAGTCGTAGTGTTGATTCCTACTTGAGCTTGTAGGGAGATGAAGGAAGATGCCCCCAGCATCATCATCCAACATACATAGCGTAAAGTTGTTTTCATAGGCTTGTGGTTTTAGTGCAGGGGGTAAACAAATATATTAAAAAGTCGATTAAAAACAAATAAAATCGATGAAATGCACTTTTTGTCATGATATAAGTAAATTAATTGTTAAAATTCATAGCGGTATATTTTTACATTATTTGTACTCACCTACCTGTTATGTCCCTTTTTTTTGAGAAATTTGCAATGAAAGCAGGAATTCATTTATTTATTCTGAAATACGGTGGAACTGTTTGGTAATCATAATTTTTAAAATTCTATGTCAGCTTCTGTACGTTCGTTTCCAGAAATAGTGCACTTATCGGAAAGGGATTCCAAAATATCAGAAGTACAGTTAGATTTGCTGCGGGAGGATTTGATTCATCCACATATCTCTGGAAATAAATACCGAAAACTAAAATACAACCTACAGAAAGCTGAACGACTTAATAAAAAAGTCCTTTTGAGCTTTGGAGGGGCTTATTCCAATCATATTTCGGCATTGGCTTATGCTGGTAAAAAATATGGGTTCCAGACCATTGGGGTGATTAGGGGGGAGGAACTAGCGAGTCACTCCAAACTAAATCCTACTCTGTCTTTTGCAAAATCATGTGGGATGCAACTCCATTTTATAAGCAGGCAGGAATATCAAGAAAAGCATACTTCCGAATACATCAATAAACTATATTCAAAATTTGGTAATGCGTATATCCTTCCGGAAGGTGGAACCAATGAGTTGGCAATAAAGGGCTGTGGGGAAATACTTTCCGAAGAAACCACCAACTATGATATTCTTGCAGTTTCTGTTGGAACGGGAGGGACGATGGCCGGAATAGTAAAGGCGTCTGAAGCACATCAATTTGTAATGGGCTTTTCGGCACTGAAAGGGACCTTTCAGAAAGAAACCATTGCAAAGTTTACTTCTAAAACCAATTACAGCTTAGACGATTCCTTCACTTTTGGTGGATATGGTAAAATAGATCGTCAATTGATACGTTTTATGAATGATTTTAGGCGGCAAACTAAAATCACATTAGATCCGCTTTACACGGGAAAAATGCTTTTTGGGCTGTACACGTTAATTAGGGAAGGCGCGTTCCCGAAAAATAGCCGTATTTTAGCGGTTCATACGGGAGGTCTCCAAGGAATAGAGGGGATGAACCAAAAATTGAAAAAGAAAAATTTACCTCAAATCGAACAATAATATGTGGACTAAAATTACTCTGTTTTTAGTGGTTGGGATGATCCTTACAGGATGTAAATCCAAAAAAAGAATCGTCGAGGAAAAAAAGAGGAATACCACCGAAAAGGTGATTATTAAGGAGGAACCCAAAGTTACCGAAACGACTCCAACAAAAACCACAGATATTTCCAAAATAGATAATCTGCCTTCTAATGCACCCTATACCCTTGTACTGAATGCTTACATAGATACTTACAGTGCCATTGCTAAAGAAGAAATGCTGCAATACGGCATTCCAGCAAGTATTACCTTGGCGCAGGGGATTTTGGAAAGCGGAGCTGGAAGAGGAGAACTTACCAAAAAGGCCAATAATCATTTTGGAATCAAGTGCCATACGGGATGGACGGGTGAGAAAGTGTATCACGATGACGATTTAAGAGGGGAATGTTTCCGAAAGTATAAAGATCCTAAGTATTCTTTTCGGGATCATTCTTTGTTTTTGACACAAAGAAGTAGGTATCAAGACTTATTTAAGCTAGCCAAAGATGATTATAAGGGATGGGCCAAGGGGCTAAAAAAGGCTGGATATGCTACAGATCCTAAATATCCGAACAAACTCATTGCCATTATCGAAAAAAATGATCTTACCCGTTTTGATCAGGAAGTCTTAGGGGGGAAAGCAAGTATGGTAAATACTCAGGAGTCGAAAATAAGTACGTATACCGTAGTGAAGGGAGATACGCTTTACAGTATTGCCAGAAGATTCAATATGACGGTGGAAACCCTAAAAGAATACAATGGGCTACAATCTAATAATATTGCTATTGGGCAGGTATTGTATTTACATTCGGTAAAAGGGCGTTGATACATATTTAATGTTATTGCATAAAAAAAGCTTCCAGGATTGGAAGCTTTTTTTTGTATTTGAGAAACCTGCTTATTGCATGGTTTTCCATTTTTTAAATTGATCTGCCGTTAGGACCTTTTTCATGGATTCCTCGAAAAGTAATTGATTTTTTTCCTTTGCAGCAATAACATCTGCACTTTTCGCATCTTTTCCAGCAATGTTCTTTCTGAAATTATTTTCCTTCACAACTATTGCTCTATAAACTGCTCTTTGTTGATCGCCATTTAATCCTAACTGACTTGAAAGCTCGGCAGTTTCTTGCTTTGCAATCACTTCTGCGCTATTTTGATTTTGCTTTAAGGCTTGAGCACTCATGGTGTTCATTCCCAACACCATAGCTAAAGAAAACAAAGCAATTTTCAATACATTTTTCATGGTTTTCTAAATTTTAGGTTACTAATGTAACTATTTTACCTACAAGTAACCAAAAACTGCGCCAAAAATTACTACCCCTTCCGCTTTTTAAATTCGTTACGTTTGCTATTTCTACGGTGTTGCATTTTTTCGAACTTAGCAAACTGCTCTTCAGTTAGAATTTGTTGCATTTCCTTCTTCATGGCAATTTGCTTATCCAAACGTTCAGTTTTCAATGCATAGGCTTCTTCATCAGAAAGTTCTTTTTTTCCTTGCCATTGTGATTTCATGGCTTCCCTTTCCTTTTCTTGACTTACCAAAAGGGCTTCCACCTTTTTTTGTTGTGCCTCTGTAAGGTCTAGGTGCAGGGTCATTTTTTTTGTTTTTAATTCAGCTCGTTGTTGAGGCGTTAGGGATTCCAAACGTTCTTTACGTTGTTTTCCATCGGGCCCCGGGCCAGGTTGTGCTTGAAGGGAAACTCCCATCACAATCATTGCAATAAACAATACTTTTTTCATGATTCAATTTTTAAAGGTTAACGCTTCTATGACTTGCGGAAGGCCATCTGGTTTAAATGCGTCTTGATAAATAAATGTTAAATAAATCTTCCCTACCCATTTCCCTCATTGAAAAGTGGGGTTCCCTCAAAGTATATTTTTCTTTGGAAAGTTGAAAACTACATTGCCTTCGAATTTAAAAATTAGCAAAATGAAAAGTAAACTTTTATTTGTGGCATTGCCAGTATTAGCCTTGGGGCTTTGGTGGTCACTAAGTATTGACAATGATGTGTATGCTGAAACCAAACGGGTGTTGGAACCCATTGACGGGTGTGTGTACATGACCCTAATGGGGGAGCAGTCTTCCAAAGACTTTGACGTATTTATGACTTCGGAAAATGTTTCTTTGGCAGTTCGGGACGGACTTGCATGGTTGAGCGATGCCCAATTGCCCTCCGGAGGCTATGGTGCTGGCAGTCATAATGCGCAACACGTGATGGATCCACATGCGGTTCCTGCAGATCCCGCAACAACAGCCATGGTGGCCCAAGCATTTTTAAGGAGTGGTACTACCCTTAAAAGTGGGAAGTATGCACAAAACCTGGAAAAGGCCATCAATTTCTTATTGGAATCTGTTGAGCAAACTCCTAAAGATGCCGAATTTATCACCGAGGTTCGAGGTACTCAAATCCAAACCAAACTGGGGCAAAATATTGATGCAGTGTTAACGGCTCAATTGTTATCAAATTTGCTGGATCGGAACTTAAAAGGGCTCAATAAGAAACGGGTAAATCGTTGTTTGGATATTTGCGTAGCGAAAATTGAAGCGGGTACCGATGCCTACGGAAAGCAAAAAGGAGCAGGCTGGGCAGGTGTGTTGCAAAGTGGGCTTGCATACAGTGCCCTGGAAGCAGCAGATGCCGTAGGAGTTGAGGTAAATAAAGAGGTGTTGAAGCGTTCCAAAGAATACCAAAAAGGAAATTACAATCCTGCCAGTGGCGCAGTGAATACAGAAGATGGTGCCGGTATCATGCTGTATGCATTGAGCAATAGTATTAGGGCAAGTGCCAAGGAAGCCCGCGAGGTAGAGGAGAAAATGACGAAGGCGATCAAGCAAGGTATCATTGAGAAAGATGCAGAGGTTACCACCGAAACATTAAAGCGTATTGGCTACACAGATACAAAAGCCATGGAATATGCTACTTCCTATAATGTTTATCAGTCTGGAAAGATAGCTGCACAAGAAGAGGAAGTACTCAACGGATTTGGGAATAACGGCGGTGAGGAATTTCTAAGCTTTTTACAAACAGGAGAGTCCTTGGTAGTGAACCAAGACAAGGATTGGGAACAGTGGTATGACCAAACCAGCGGTCGGATTTTAAAAATCCAGAACAAAGATGGAAGCTGGAACGGTCACCATTGTATTACCAGTCCCGTATTCTGTACAGCCACGAGTTTACTGCTGTTAACGGTAGAAAATGATATGGAATACCTAAGCAAGGTGGGCAAGCAGTAAGTCTGTTTTTATAAATGGAGACGAACCTTGTTTTGACGGGAACTTTAACTCCCGTATTTTTAAAATAACAATAGTTTAGGTTGGTAGAACACCGCCCAGATGAACCAGTAGGGATACTGGTCCCCTATGCCAATGTGAGGAGGATTTTCTGGGTGGTGTTATTTTTTAAAATTAAAAGGTGCTAATACGCTTATCAATTAGCAGTACCTCTTTTTCAAGATTCAAGATAAAGGTCTCTCGATCTTTTTCCTTTTTTAAGGAAAGTAACTTTTGAGCATTTTCCCAAACATCTTCCCGCCAACTGGAAATTAGTTTTGAAATGAGAAATTCGTCCAGTCTTCCCATTAAAGTATCAATCCATTGAAGGGAAGGGTGACCCGGTTCTAAAATTTCATCTTGAACACGGTCAATCGTATCTCCAATGATGAGATTTACATGCGTATGATCTTTATAGCGAATACTTTTTTGTTCATCATTAAGTTGTTCCCATTCAGGGTTCAGGATATCATAAAGCGTCAGCACCAAGTCATAATTGATATGGGCATTTACTCCTAGAATTAGTAATTGTAAGTCGCTAAAATTGTTTGTTTTGCATTTCTCATGTACCTCTTGCCATACCTTCGGGGTTTGTTTTCCGCAGTCATAACAATCTAAGCTTTCAAAGTAATAATCGGCAAATAATTCCAAAAGCTGGCGCACCCATCTATTATCATGGAATGCCTGCCTTTCTATGGCTTGTAGCATATTGGCACTCATCATTTCATAACAACTCAAGAATATATGTCGTGAATCATCACATGATTTCCATGTAGTGATGTAATCTTGCATCTTATGAATAACAGAATCTGTGGGTTGCATGAGCGAATACCTGTTGCTTAAAGGTATAAAAAAAGTCCCATAAATTGGGACTTTCCTTTTAGGCTGTATACGCTAGCTTACCAATTGAATGGACGAGATTTTATTATTATTTCCTTGTCCCCAATCACTATAGCTTGGGTAGCATCCATCATCAGATGGTCCGCTGCTATCCCATACCGGAAATGAATTCCCAGAGTAATCCTTGTCTTTGTAAAGAACCCAAGATCCTTCAACTACAATAACGGAAGAGATATCATCATTAAATCCAGTCCCTTTTAAGTTGGTGCTATCGGTAATAACTAAGGCATCCCCGTCATAGTTTTGTTTTTTGAATACAATAATTTTTGCCATGGCATTAATTTTTAGATTATGCCTACTCTATAGGATTTTCGGCACCCTCCTTCTGGAATTTTCTCCAAGAAAGAAGGTAGGAAAGATGCACCTTTCATCCTATACGCAAAAACACGTAATTACTGAAAATGAGTTTGTTATGAATAATGGAGGGGGTAAGTTGTTTATTTACACTACTTCCACAAACAATCCCTCATCTGTTTTCTCCACCTTCGCGAGTTTGTTCTTGGTCAATTCCTTAATGGATTTGTCCCATTTTTTATTGGAAAGCCCAGAAGCTACCTTTAAATTGTCAAGAGTGGTGCGTCCAGATTTTTTCAGTAAGTCCAATACCATCTTGGCTTCTTCGGTTAGGGCCACTTTCTTTTTTTCGGGTTTCATTTGGGGGAAGAACAATACTTCCTGAATGCTCTGATTGTTGGTCATAAACATGGTAAGCCTGTCAATACCAATTCCAATCCCCGAAGTAGGGGGCATTCCATATTCCAACGCCCGAAGGAAATCTTCGTCAATAAACATGGCTTCGTCATCTCCTTTTTCTGAAAGACGCAATTGCTCCTCAAAGCGTTCGCGCTGGTCTATAGGATCGTTCAACTCACTGTAGGCATTGGCGAGTTCCTTTCCGGCAACCATCAATTCGAAACGTTCGGTAAGACCTTCCTTGCTGCGGTGTTTTTTGGTGAGCGGACTCATCTCTTCGGGATAATCAATGATAAAGGTGGGTTGTATAAAATCCTTTTCACAGGTTTCCCCAAAAATTTCATCGATCATTTTTCCAATTCCGAAGCTTTCATCTACTTCCACTTCCAGCTTTTGGCAAACTTCGCGTACTTCTGCTTCAGATTTTTGGTACAGGTCATATCCTGTTTTCTCCTTAATGGCATCTAAAATACCAATTCGCTTATAGGGTGCTTTGTAATCTATGGTATGCTCCCCAAAGGGTACTTTGGTGGTTCCGTGAAGGGCAATAGCAATCTTTTCCAGCAGGGCTTCCGTGGTGTCCATCATCCAGAAATAATCCTTGTAGGCAGCATACATTTCCATAATGGTAAACTCTGGGTTGTGTGTACGGTCCATCCCTTCATTCCTAAAATCCTTGGCAAACTCATACACGCCGTCAAATCCACCAACGATGAGCCTTTTTAAATACAACTCATTGGCAATACGCAGGTACAAAGGCATGTCCAAGGTATTGTGGTGGGTAATAAATGGCCGTGCAGCAGCACCTCCCGGGATGGGTTGTAGGATAGGGGTTTCCACTTCCAAAAAGTCCATACCGTTGTAGTACTCCCGTATCACATTACAGATTTTGGTACGCTTTACAAAGGTGTCCTTTACTTTGGGGTTTACGACCAAATCTGCGTAGCGTTGTCTATAGCGTAACTCCGGATCATTGAATTCATCATGCACATTCCCTTCGCTATCTGTTTTAGGAAGCGGAAGGGGTTTCAGGGATTTGGAAAGCAAGGTAAAGTCTTTTACCATAACCGTCTTTTCCCCTACATTGGTCGTGAACAATTCGCCTTCAATCCCAATGAAGTCCCCAATATCCAATAGTTTTTTATAAACCTCATTGTATTGGGTTTTGTCTTCGCCTGTGCAAATCTCATCCCTGTTGAAATACACCTGTATACGACCTTCGGCATCCTGCAGTTCAGCAAAAGATGCTTTTCCCTGAATCCTTCGGGACATCAACCTTCCAGCAATCACCACCCGTTTCCCCTCTTCAAAGTTGGCTTTGATTTGTTTGGTAGTATGATCTACCGGGTATTTTGCCGCCGGATAGGGGTCAATCCCCAATTGGCGTAGTTGCTGTAGTTTTTCCCTTCGGATGAGTTCCAGTTCAGAAAGTTGCATGCAGTATCAATTTTAAGCTGCAAAATTAAGGATTTTTATACGGATAGGAACAAAAAAAACCTTTCTGGTACACTGGGTACCAAAAAGGTTGTTTCAAATGATGGGTTTTTAGATTAGTTGGCTACCACTTCCCCTTTGATGGTGAAGGTATGCACAGGTTGTTCTGCATTGGAAGTAATGGTAATGGTCTTGGTGAATTTTCCCAGTCTTTTGGTATCATAGGAAACCGTTACTTCTCCTTTTTCCCCTGGTTGTACAGGCGTTTTGGAATAACTGGGTACGGTACATCCACAACTTGATTTCACTTTGGAAATAACCAGCGGGGCATCTCCGGTATTGGTAAAGGAGAGGGTACGGGTGCCATCACTGTTTTGGGCCACTACGCCATAATCTATGGTAGTGCTTTCCAAAGAGAGTTTGGCGATGGGGGTAGGGGCCTTGTCAAATGCCAATTGGGAAAAACCAAGGTGGGACATAAAGACCAATAATAGGCTGGCAAGAAGGGTTTGGTAGTTGAATTGAATTGTTTTCATTGTAAAAAGTTTTTATGATTACTATGGTCACAAACCTCTCATAAAATTGAAAACTATTTGGGATTTAGGGGGTTGAAATAGGGACTAGACCCCCGTATGAATTTACCTTACCCCTTGTCTTTGAGAGACTTAAGTTCTTCCCTTGAAGTCACATTGTATTTCTTGTAAATGTGGTTGATGTGGGTTTTTACCGTGCTTACACTTATAAATAAGGCATCTGCAATCTCTTTATTGGTGTAATCCTTCAGGATTAAATCCAAAACATTTTCCTCCTGTTTGGAAAGGGAAGGGCCTTTAGGGGATTTCTTTTGGTATTTCCGCCATTGGCCAATGAGGTAAAAGTTCCCCAAAATGGAAAGGGCACCAAACGCCCCAATAAAGTACACCCACCAAGGCAAACTCTTTTTGCGGTTAATGAGGAAACGATCTGCAGCCAGTTCGGCTTCGTATTGTGGGGTATAGGGTGCTTGGGGGTAGTTTTGTTGCAAGCGTTCTAAGAGTTCATCGTAATAGGGGTTTTCCTTGAGGTCTTCCAAATAGGCATTGTGCAAAAAACTTTGTTTGTCACTTAGGAAGTTAAAGATATACAGTTCGGCGAGGGGTTCGTTAAGTTGTTGTCCGTAGTCCTGTAAGGTCCCAAACCATTTTTCGGTATTGAATTTACGGTTGGCTTCGCTTCGGTAAGTTGCAAAGGCGAACTGCATGTCGTGAAGGAGGGAGTCTACCTTCAGCAAGGTACGCGCCTTATCATTTTGGGAGACCACCCTACAGAATATTTCCTCGTCAAATCCCATGGGGAAGGCAATGGTGTCATTGTTGTTGGCCAAAAAAGCAATGTCCCTGCTATTGGGGCAGTGGCCCATAAAATGGTTGAAGGATTCCTCGTTTTCGGGGCAGGTGTCTACATGAATGCGGTAGATACGGTTTTCCAAAGGCAGGTTGTTTCCTGTAAACTGAAAATACCCTGTACTATCTGGTTGAATCTGTTGCAGGATTTGTTCCTCATAGATGCTGGAAATCTTTCTGAAATCCTCTACCACGGAAAGGTACACGCGGTGTTCGGTAAGGGGGTCCCGTACCTGCCCAGAAAAGTGGTATTGCCCATAGGAGCTAAGGGAACAGAGTACAACGGCCGTAAGCAGCATGCCTTTCATGGGATACGAAGATAGGGATTTTTACAAGTTTGTAACAAAAGCAACGGAATGCGTCTTATAGGTACTAAGAATCCTTACTTTTGTGAAATGAGTTTTTGGCGTGTCCTTCTTGCGATTGTATTTCCCCCTTTGTCGGTCATTGACAAAGGCTGCGGCTCTGTACTGATTGTCTTATTGTTAACCCTCTGCGGCTGGGTACCCGGGGTGGTGGCTGCGTTGATTATCTTGAATAATCCGAAGCGTTAAAAGTAGCTGTTGAGTCTATTCTAAAAATCATTTTCAGGTAAGTACCCAAAAGAGTTGATGTTATATTTATTCTACTCTAATCCTTTCAACAAGATGTATTGGGATACCACTTTCGGTAATTCCTTTGAGAACAACCTCAAATACACCAGTAACATCTGAGGTGCATGCGGGAATTAGTTTTACATTCGAATCTAATTTAATAGTTGGTTTCCAAAGCAATTGTGTACGGTAATCTGGAATAGTTTTCCTACCACTTTCTTCGTAATTATAGTTTTCATAATGGTATTTTTTTTGGGGCGTAGTAGGTTGTAAATTTATAAACTGGCAGAAGGGGCTTTCTTTAGGTTTCGGAGTGTCTTCTATAAGGCTTTCAAGAAGCACCACTCCTTGATAGTCTTTCCCTTCATAGGAGTAGCTATTTCTAATAATCTTTAGGGTTTTATAGTTTGCAGCTTGAAATGCTAAAAAAGAGGAAGTGTCTTGCCATAGGATCCCATCTACAAATACTAAAGCAGGAAGCGATGTAGGAATTTTAAAATCCGACTCACCTACCCTAACAATGGTTTTTTTGGTGTTGGGGTCTTTGGTGGCCCATACATTTTTAACGTATTCCAAAATTACATCTCCAATAGTGGAAAAGGGTGTATAATCCTTTAAGTGATATATCTCTTTATTTTCATAATGAACAAAAGACGGTGATTCAATTGCAGGAAGGATTTCATCTTTATACACTTCCGAATAGGCAGATTGAATTTGATTATAGAGTACTTGATTTCTTAAATAGGGTTTCATTGACTCATCCAAACTGAAGGGTGGAAAAGATAGTTTAGAATAATCTATAGCAGGTCTTGGGAGATATTGAAGCATATATTCTTCTGGTTCATTTTCAAAAACCTGAACAACAACCGCTCTATTCATGGGTACTCCATCTATCCAGAATTCAAATTCTCCATTGGTATTTGTATTGCTGACTTCAAAAATAAAATTTTCGCCCCCAACTGAAAGTGCTACAGAAACATCCTTTGCAAGGGTACTGTCTTTCCTGTGCAATACTTTCCCAGCAATTCGCTCACCAGATCTGGAAATTGGGAGGGAGCCTTCATCGGTATTCAAAGTTTTTGAAAAGAAAGATGTTGGGATGGGACTCAATGTATCAAGCTCATTAATTATTTGGTGCACAGACAAGGAATACCAACCATTTGGCTGGTTGCCTTTAGAACTTTTCAATTCTATAGTAAAGTTTTGCCTTTTCCTTAATACGTGCTTCGGTACTTGTAATTGCAGTAGCTCTTCATGGTGTTTAGGATTCTTCCCTTTTAAAATAGGTAAGGACGATGTATTCTTTATACTCACTTCACTGTTAAGTATAAAAGGGTTTGCTATAAAAAGATCATCCTGAAACAGGATACGGTTATTTCCGCCAGGGAAATACGCAATAAGCTTATAAGTTCCAGAACTTAAATTGGATGGGATAAAATAATCACTATACCCTAGACCTCCATGCAAAGTAACTTTTTGAAGAAAGATGTTCTCTAAATCTTCTGAAACCAATTCTACATAAACAAGGGTTTGGCTTTTGTCGAGTTCATTGGTATTGCTATCTGCACAATAGAGCTGATAATAAAGTGTTTCCCCAGCGGTAAGTATTTTTTTGTTGTAGTGAATAAATATCGCACCGTCTGAAGTAGTAGTCTGTGATACCATACTCCAGGAGGCAAAAGAAAATAATAATATATATATAAAT
Source organism: uncultured Alteromonas sp. (assembly GCA_964495885.1). GTDB lineage: Bacteria > Bacteroidota > Bacteroidia > Flavobacteriales > Flavobacteriaceae > PALG01. The sequence goes on from CAZBWO010000018.1 coordinate 19,366, forward strand.
CGTATCATATTCATGATTAATCAATCCAAAAATCTGGAGGTTCTGGTTGCCCAAGTACGGTACAATCCCCACAGATTCTTGGAGCCATAATATAAGGGCCCCCTGGTGAGATTTCCCCATTATTTGGTCTTACAAATAAATAAGAACCGCTCTCAATAACTGTGATCAAAGGACCACATCTTGGGGCGCTATTTGTTGGAAATTGTAATTGTGCCTGTAGTATGCATTCATCTACAAAAGGCGGCAAAGGCTCACCGGGGAAGAAATCCTCATAATTAAAAAATATCCTCTTTGAGGTAATCGTTGAGAGATCAAAATAGCCTACTACAAGTTCATTAGCATCTTCAACTGCAGTGATATTGCTTATTACAAACCCTGGTTGAACTTGAGAGAAAACATTATCTTCTGTAGAAAAGCTGTCCAATTTTTCATAATACCGAAATGCCCCTTCAGACAATACATACTGGTTTGCTTTAATGCTGTACCTATAACTTATTTCATAACGCTGCTGTGAAATAAAGCGCACCAACTGTCTATCTATAATGCTTTGCGAAACATTGTTTAATTCAAGTAGATTTAGGCCTTCAGCATATTGGGTTCTGTAACAAATCCTTTTGCTTTCCGATCTTGAATTGTTGAGCACCCAAACTGCACATTGTGGATATCCAGAAATCAATGTAACATCATCATTGGTAAAATAAGGAGGGGCAACAACAAAAGTTTCTTCAAAATCAAATCGGTAAAACATTGCTTCAGTAGAAGTACTTTCTCCATCCACATACATCCCAACTCCTTCTATTCCGTCATCATTTACTTCCCGTTCTGCATAAAGTGATTTCAATTCTGCAGTAGCAGGAAGTGTTTCGGTGCTGCTTCGGTACCTTTTTCCGTTCCTGGTAGTGATTTCCAAATAATAGGACCGATTTTGTTGTATTTCAAAAGAAGTACTAGACTGGTACACCCCATTTTCCAATTCTACAAAATCATACGCAGTCCCATCTTCAAAAACAACAACCGTAGCACCTTCTTCCGCAAGCGGACTCCCTTCTCCTTGCTCATATCTAGATAAAATAATCTGTTGTGGTTTCAATTCATTGGTTAGGGTGGCATCAACAATTAAGAAACTGTCAAAATCTTCAAACTCAAGGGGAACTTCCCTAATACATCCCTGCAAAAGGATGGCTAGCATTCCTATACACCATATTTGAACATATTTTTTCATACTTAAAACTTCAAGTTATAGGTAATGGTTGGGACTGGAAGGGAAAAAATGGTACTCTCAAATGCTTTTACCATTCCGTCTTGCCGGCTAAATAAAAGCGCATAAGGGTTGTCTCTTCCTAAAACATTGTAGATAGATACGTTCCAAAAACCATGTGCCTTTTTGTTTTTTTTATGATTGCCTTCAATATTTACGCCTACATCCAATCTATAGTAATCCCTTAATCTAAACGTATTCCTGTCCTGAAATAATAAATACTCTACATTGTTAATATTAAAAAGGCCTATGGGTATGGTCACAGGCCTTCCTGTTTGATAGGTGAAATTCCAGGAAATACTGTAGCGCCTCGTGATCTTATGATTACTGAAAAGATTTATATTGTGAGGCTTGTCATAATTGGATGGGAAAAAGTCACCATTATTGATTTCCAATTCTGGAAGGCTATTTTTAAACTGAAGAAAAGCCCTGGAATAGGTATAGGAAAGTGCGCCATTCCAAAAGCCTTTCTTTTTTTCAATTGAAAGCTCTACTCCATAACTTTTCCCTTTCCCCTGAAGCACTTCCTGCTCTAAATTATCATTGAGTAATAAATCTGCACCCGCCTTGTAATCCAGGACATTTTTAGAAGTTTTATAATACCCTTCCAAGGAAGCCGAAAAAGTACGTTGGGAAAAATCCTGGGAAATGCCCAGAGCATATTGCATTCCCTGTTGTGGTTCTATATTGTAACTGGAGAGTTTCCAGGTGTCTAAGGGAGTTACCGTAGTGTTGCTTGATAACTGGTGTATAAACTGATAGGTAGAGTTTACCCCAGCTTTTAAGGACAAATCTTCTTTTACATTGTATTTAAATGAGGTCCTAAAAGATGGTCCAAAATAGTTCTTGGTACTTCCTTCATTGATTACCGTAACCTGGGAAGGACCAATAGCGGCAAAAGCATTTAATCGCAGGCCAACTTCTACCTCTATTTTTTCGCCCAATAGAAAGTAATCAGAGATAAAGAGGGCTCCTTCCAGGCCCTTCTCTTTTTGAAGGGAAACCGGTTCAAATATGGAAGAACTATTCAAAGGGGTTCTCTCACCGGGTTGAATTCCATACAACTTGCCTTCCAATCCGTATTCCAATTGATGATCTTTAAACCATTGCTGTGAAACAACTCCCTTGACTTTCGTTTCCTGCAACCCATATTTAAAATCGAAATCTGTATTGGACTGCCCATCAAATTCTAAATTAAAGTTATAATTACTATGAGCTAGGGTAATAGCTATTGTTGCGTCTTCACTTACCTTTTTTGTCCATTGTAAGGAGGCGGCGAAGTTTTGGTAGGTATTGGTAGAGTCTGTTGTTATTTTATAGGAATCCCTACTGTAATAGGTGCCAAGGGTCATCTCACTATTTTCGGAAAGCTTTTGCCGAAACTTAATGTTTCCATCATAAAATGAAGCGGCGCTTTTTTGAAGTTGTTCTTCATTTAACTGTTTTAAAATCCAGTTAGAGTGTACACTTCTTCCGCCTATGAACACAGCACTTTTCTCCTTTGCTAAAGGAACTTCCAAATGAAGACTTCCTGTTGCGGGGCCAAGGGAAACCTCCCCGGTAAACTTTTCAATGTTTGGCTTTTTGGTTTTTAACTCAAATACAGAAGAGAGCCGTCCCCCAAACTTGGGAGGAATATAAGACTTGTACAAAACTGCTTCTTCCAAAGAAGTGGCATTGATTGCAGAAAAGATACCGAAAAAATGTTGCGGATTGTAAATGGTTGCTTCATCCAGAATAACCAAGTTTTGGTCTTCCTTTCCTCCCCTTACGTTAAAGCCTAATGAGCCTTCCCCAACTTGATCAACCCCACCTAAGGTGGTGAGGGTCTTAAAGATATCCCGCTCTCCCAGTACCAAGGGGATTAGTTTTATTTTTTCAATTTCCAGTTCGTTTACCCCCATCATATTCTCCCTTCTGGCAGATACTTTGGTGCCGCTAATGACTACTTCGTTTAAGCTTTCGTAAGATTCCTTTAAGGCAATGTCTACTGACCCTTCAGAAAAGAAATACATCCTAATCACCTTTTTTTGAAACCCTAATAGACTTACTTCCATTACATATTCGCCAGGTACCAACCGTGCTGAAAACCTACCAAGGCTATCTGTTGCAGTCCCCACGGAAGTATTTTTTATCCATACAGAAGCATTTGATAGCGGAAGTTTCGATGTTTCATCATATACCGTTCCATAGACCAATTCTGCTTCCTCCCGAAAAGGGATACGTTGTTTCCCTACATACACGGAAAGTGTGTCTACTTGTGAAATAGGAAGGGATGAGCTTCTATAAACGGGTTGTCTTTTCTTTAGCTGCTTCTTTGTGTCTTTTGAAACAACCTCTGGGGCGACACCTACAGAATCAATGGCAGAAGGATCAATAATGGCGATATTCTTGGTAAGAATGATTTTTTGGTCCTCCATAAAGAAATAATTGAATACCGTATCGTTAAAAAACGCTGCCAGCCAATCCTGAAGGGGAATTTCCTTAAAATCACCCGTATACGTGTTGGAATCAAACCATTGTTCCAGATAATAAAACTTGTACCCAGACTGTTCTTCTACCAACTCCAGTACTTCTTTCATAGGAGCATCTGTATAGGATACGGAAATAGCAGGTTCCTGGGAGAGTCCAAGCCAGCTAATTAAGGTAAAGAAGAGGATGAAACAGTTTTTCATTTGGCTGATTAGTTGGTTAAATGTAGGGATAGTACAACCAATATAAAATTGAAGGTACTCCAATTTTATACAGCAAGACCCTTTCATTTATAAAACTGGAGTGCTTTTGGGGAGTATTTTGTTCCCTTATGTAAAGTGGGTATGCTCCTTTAAATTGCTTATTCCCTGAAAGTGTACCGTAATAATGGGTTGTGTGTACCCTTGATAGCTTTCTATATGCCTTTTATATGCCTTTGGTATACCTTTCCTATGCCTTTGATATGGCTTTTACATGCCTTTGCTATGCCTTTGCCATGCCTTTGCCCCCCTTGCAGAAAGTGGTCAAAAACGGCCAAAAGTGGCAAAAAACTGCCAAAACCTGCTTTTTCCTGCTTTTTTCGTCCTTTTCCTGCTTTTTCCTGCCAAAAGCTGCCTAAACGGACATAGGTATTTGGAAATGAGAATTTTGCGTTCTAGGTTAGCCCCATCGGATTTCCGGAAAAGGGTCTGCGTAGGATTTAAAAAAACGAAAACAGCCTACAAGGACTGCCGATATGAAAGGAATGTTTAACCCTTAAAATTGAAAGTTATGCCTAAACAAAAAGGTTATATTAAATTGAAAGGTACCATGGACGAGTTAACTTTTTACCAGAGTGGTGGAGAACACTTGGTTCGTGGGAAGGGAAGTTTAGACAAGGAACGGATTTTGAAAGATCCTTCGTTTAGACGTACCCGAGAGAACATGAGTGAATTTGGTGGGGCTGCCTATGTGGGCAGTGAGTTCCGAAAGGGACTGTCCTCTCTCATTCAGAAACTTGGTGATGGCCGGGTGACCGGACGAATCACTGGAATCATGCGGAAAATCAATGCGGCCGGTTCTGGCCGTAGGGGTCAGCGTTCTTTTGATATGCTGGCGAACAAACGGCACTTAGTGGGCTTTGAGTTTAACCGTTTTCAACCGTTGCATACAGTGTTGCGGAAGAACTTTATTGCTCCTGAGGCCGATGCCAATAGAAGTGTCGTAACATGGACGATGCCCGATTTTGTGATTGAAGAGGATATGAAGGTGCCGGAAGGGGCTACGCACTTCCAATTGGTCTTGGCCTCTACGGTGTTGAGTGATTATGAATATCACCCTACTGATTTGAAGTATGTGGCTGTAGAGCCAGACCTTACCCAGTTACAAGCGGTAGCGGAAAGCGACCATTTCCCTACCATTGGTACGTTGGGTGGTGATGTGACCCTTACGCTGGATTTAGGGCTAGCCGAGGCACTGCCCGATACCGCTGCATTGGTAAATGTGGTAGGGGTTCAATATTTTCAGGAGGCTGATGGTGTGATGTACCTTTTGGAAAGTGAGCAGACGTTAAAGATTGCGAGTGTCCTTTAGTTAGACTGCTTGTGGTTGCCAGGGAAGGGGCCCTTTCGATTGTGAAAGGGCCTTTTCTTTTGTGATGGTGAGGAGTTAGTAGTGAGTAGTTAGTAGTTAATAGTTAGAGGTTAGTAGTTAGATGTATGTAATAGTGGTTTGCTATTAAAAGAGGGTTTCTTTGGGGACGGGTTGGAGGATGTGTTCGTGGTTGGTGTTGACGCCTCTTTTGTATAGGTCACGGGTAACGGGGTGGGCCTTAAACTCCTTGGCGGTAAAGCCATGTTTCATGAGTTCGGTGAGGTTTTTTTCATCCATGCGGTCATTGAACCACTCGTCTATTAAATCTTCTGCCAAGACCAAGGGTTGTCTTTTTTTCACGTTGTGTATTTCTGCGAAGAAATCGTTGGCTGGCATGGTAATGATAGAGGCCGTATAGAGTTCATCATCCAGTTCTGTATATAGCCCTGCGAACATAAAGAGGTCGCGCCCGTCCTCAAATTCCTTAGAGGGGATATAGCAAAAATGCGGGATGGATACCCCTTGATTCTTTTGGGGTTCAAAGAAGCCATCTGCTAGAATGACACAACGTTGGGATTGTGCACTTTTTTTGTAGGTGCCCGATGAAAAGATGGTTTCGCTTTTGGCATTAAGGGTGTTGTATTTTTTATGGAATGCCGGAATATCATTCATGCCCCATTCTGGTACCAAGCCCCAAGAAGCAGGGTAAACGAGGTCTGGTTCTTCCATGGGGATGATGTAGATATTGGGATGTGTAAAGCCCGTGATGTGGTAATAGGGTTGGTATTCCATGGGAATGGCAAAGTCTATGAGGAGGTGTTCCTTAATGGCCTTTTCTTTTTTGCTGAGGGTTTTTTCGAAGCACATGGTTTAAAGGTAGTAATTAATGTGATATGTACAACCGCCATCCTATGTGTGGCAGTTCCTGTGTGCTAAGTTCCATTATTCTTGTGCGCCCTTTGATGTAGCGGTAGCAGAGGTCCATACGTCCTTTGGTAATGACCACGGAAAAGTTGTTGAGGTTGGTCGCGGGGGGCAGTCCTTTTTGTGCACAGGCCTCCTGAATACGGTAGGGGTGTATGGCCCTAAGAAGGGTTTGTACCTGTGCGGGATCTTCGTTGATAAAGAATATTCTAGTGGACATGTTCCAAAGTTATGGGATATTTCCAATTTGGGTATTTTTAAAGAGAGTTTTATTTATAGAAAAAATTCTCTAAATTTGAGATGAAAACATAGTTAACTCCCCATAAGTACTCCCCATTTAATCGAAAGCTTTTCAGTAAGCTTTTTTATTTATGAGTCTATTCCAAAAATCAGTAATCAATAGTTACTTAGCTCAACAGGATAAAGAGCAAGTACAAAAGCAATACAAAAAATACCAAACCTATTTCCTTAACCATACCATTCAGGAAAATATTCGTGGTTCCAAGGAGGAACAGTTTCAAGCAACGTTTCTTATTGAATTGTTTGTAAAGGTGTTGGGATATACCATAAACCCCAACCCTAATTTCAACTTAACTACCGAATACAAAAACCAGCAAGGGGCTGGTAAAGCAGATGGAGCCATTCTAAAGGATGGTTTCGCCATTGGGGTAATTGAGTTAAAGGGAACAAACACCAAAGACTTAGAAAGCATACGAAAACAGGCCTTTGATTACAAAGCCAACCAAAAAAACTGTGTATATGTTATTACTTCCAACTTTGAAAAACTACGTTTCTACATCAATGATGCTACCGAGTTTTTAGAGTTTAACTTGTTTCAACTCACGTTGCAGGACTTTGAGTTGCTTTACTTATGTCTAAACAAAGAAAATATCCTTAACAACGTTCCATTGAGTGTAAAGGAAGCTTCTTTGGTAGAGGAAGAAAAGATCACCAAGCAGTTTTACAAGGATTATTCATTGTTTAAGAGGGAACTCTTTAGGGACTTAGTAAAACGAAACGCCAAACAACTTAAAAACAACAACGTTGCAACGTCATTGCCCAATACGAAGTTGGATGAGCTTAATGACCAAAAGGCGATAGAGAAAAACGTAAAACTCTCTTTGTTTAAGAAGTCCCAGAAGTTGATAGACCGTTTCCTGTTTATCTTCTTTGCGGAAGATAGGGATTTGCTACCACCCAACTCTACCTTACAAATTTTAGAGAAGTGGAAAGCCGATATGGATTTTGGTGATGAAAGACCCCTATACAATCTTTTCAAGCAATATTTCCATTTTTTGGATGAAGGCAGAAAAGGCACTTCCTCTAGAGCAGAGATTTATGCCTATAATGGCGGTTTGTTTAAACCCGATAGTATTTTAGATCAACTGGAAATTGATGATGATTTGCTTTATAATCATACCAAGAAACTTGCTAAATATGACTTTAGCAGTCAAGTTGACGTACATATTTTAGGGCATATCTTCGAAAATTCCCTTAATGAAATAGAAAGCGTAAATGCTGAAATTGAAGGGGCTGAGTTTGACAAACAGAAAAGTAAGCGTAAAAAAGACGGGGTGTTTTATACCCCCAAATACATTACTAAATACATTGTTGAAAATACAGTTGGAAAGCTTTGCCAAGAGAAGAAAGAAGCGCTTGGCTTTAAAGAGGAAGCCTATTTTGAAGTAAAAAAAGGAACCCACCAAAGTACTAAAAAGGAGTTGTTGGAGGTTTTGGATGCTTATAGGGATTGGTTATTGCAAATTACCATTTGTGACCCTGCCTGTGGATCTGGTGCATTTTTAAATCAGGCACTGGATTTTCTAATTAAAGAGCATCATTATATAGACGAATTGAAATCTAAGGTTCTGGGGGGTGGATTGATTCTAAGTGATATAGAAAACACCATTCTTGAAAATAATATCTACGGAGTTGATTTAAACGAGGAAAGTGTAGAAATCGCCAAATTGTCTTTGTGGCTAAGAACTGCCCAACCCAGAAGAAAACTAAGTGATTTAAGTAGCAACATTAAATGCGGCAACTCGCTCATTGATAGTAAAAAGGTAGCAGGAGATAAAGCTTTTCATTGGGAACAGGAATTTCCAAGAATATTTGAAGATGGAGGTTTTGATGTGGTGATTGGAAATCCTCCTTATGTTGCAAGGTCGCTTGACGATAGTACAAAAAAATATATTAACAAAAATTTTCAAACTGCCCAATATCAAATAGACTTATATGTATCATTTATGGAAAAGGGGACTGAAATTTTGAATAATAATGGTGCAATAAGCTATATAGTTCCAAATTCTTGGTTGAAAAATCTTAAAATGTCTGATTGTAGAAAGTATGTACTAAATAATCTTCATTTAACAGTTATAATTCCAAATTTAGATAATGTATTTCCTGATGCTTCAGTGGATACTTTGGTGTTTGTTGCTCAAAAGAACCCTACTGTAAACGGTAAGATAGATATTGTTGAGATTGCTGAAAAACAAACATTTTTAAAACACGAAATAAAGCAAAATAGGTTCTTAAATAATGAGGGATACATATTTGATGTTGAAATAAGCGAATCGATACTACCAATTATTCAAAAAGTTAGAAGCGAAGTTATTTCCGTTGGAGAAATAATGGATGTAACAAGGGGTGTCAATCCTTATGATAAGTATACAGGTCAAAGTGCTGAAGTAATTAAAAATAGAGCTTATCACGCAAATTTTAAGAAAGACGAGTCATTTGTTCCGGAATTAAAAGGAAAGCACGTAAGTACTTATAATTACAATTGGGATGAAGAACATTATATAAGTTATGGAGAGTGGTTAGCTGCACCACGTCAAGAGAAATATTTCAAAGGCCCAAGGATTGTTTTTAGAGAAATATTAGGAAAGACACTCGTTAGTACTTTGATTAGAGAGCAATTTATTATCGACCGTAGTTTATATATCGCTCGAATAGATGATGAGATCCAGTCAAAATTCATTATTGAATACATAATGAGCATATTAAATTCAAAATTAATGTCATTTTATTTTCGTTATTCCAATAATGAGTTCGATACTTTGTTTCCAAAAATAAGAGTTGCAGAATTTAAAAAGCTTCCTATTAAAATAGCCAGATTAGAAGTTCAACATAAGGCAAAAATTTTGGTGGATGATTTATTATCAGCAAAATCGAATCTAATTGCTACTATTGAAAAATTCAAAACTTTTTTTAATCATAGCTTTTCATTAAGCAAAATTTCCCGCAAACTCGAAAACTGGCACGAGTTAGACTTTGCAGAGTTTATTAAAGAACTCAATAAAGCCATTAAAGCCACCAATAGAGTATTTGCCAAACAGGCTGCATCGGGTGAAATGATTGATTATTTAATGATACCTACGCTTTCTAAAAAAGATGAGTTTGAATGGATGGAACTTTTTGAGGAAAACAAGAAGAAAGCCCAGGAGTTGCAACAACAAATAGACCAAATCGAAAAGGAAATTGATGCCATGGTGTATGAACTATATGGGCTCACGGAAGAAGAAATACAAATTGTAGAAGAGGCCACAAACTAGTCTATTATACTAGCATGTTTTTAAACAAAGATTTATTTATTGAGCAATTGTTTGCGCTTATTGCAGAAGCCAAAAAGGAGTTGGTGTTGGTGGTGCCCTATGTGAAAACCTCTAAAGAAGTATTTAAGGCCTTGCAAGAAGCCAGTAAAAGGGGCGTGGAGGTATTGATGGTGTGTAGGGAAGACTGTGTAAAGGGGAAGGAATTAGATAAACTACAACGTTTAGAACACCTTACCATATTGGCACATCCCAATCTTCATTCTAAGATCTATCTTAACGAACAGCATATAATTGTAGGTTCTATGAATCTCTATGAGTACAGTGAGCTCTTTAACAGGGAAGCAGGGATTATGATACAAAGAAATGGGTGGGCTTCTGAGGAGGTGGAAGATTGTTTGGAAGAAGTTCAGCAAATTATTTCTGGGGCCAGTGTTGTTTTCCATTCACCCCATGTAGCAGAAGAAGGAGTGGACTTTACAGTATTAAAGTCGAAAAAAGAACGCTTGGAAGACCATGCCAAAATACTTTCCAAGTTTTTTACTACCAAGAAATTTCAGGTATTGCAAACAGAGGAGGGGCTTTGTCCTACCTGTCTTCATTTTTATGACCAGATAGATGTTGTTGTTTCCAACCGTTTGGTTTTGCAATTACAATATCCTAAGCCCATTGCCAAAAAGGTAATAGAACATTTTAAGCAGTTACCGGAAGACTATCTTGCCAACTTTAGGACCTATGTAGATGCCTACAAACCCCAAATTACCATTTATGCAGAAGAAGGTAGCTATATTGGCGGGCATATTTATACAGACCGAAGTTATGCCAAAACCTTGGAAACTGCTGCACTATCACTATGTAAGGAAATTGACCACATCTATAAACAAGTACGGGTTTTATAGATTGTCCACCTACAATTCGCTACTTGCCAATTAGTTACTAGCCCATAAAAATGTTAAAAATTATATGCATGTATAATAATATTTTATATATTGCGTTTATTGTTATACATGCATAGCAAAAAATATATGTGAACATGGCAGCTAACTATCTACCTATTTCCCCACACATGATAGTAGCCCTTATGAGTAGGGCCGTTGCCGTATGCCCCAAGATGGTTTCACCGTTCCCGCTAGGCTTTTGGGTCTTGTAGGACTTTTAAAACATTTTGATATGAGTCAACAACGCGTCTGTATTTACCCAAGTGACATTGCCATCCTTACCGGAAAGGCAGAACGTTATTGCCGGGAGCTGTATCAGGAAATCCGTAGGCAATTGCAGAAATCTGAATTTCAACTGGTAAGTTATTGTGAGTTTGCTGATTTTATTGGTATCCCTAAAGAGGTGGTGCTAAAGACCATCAATAACAAGCCGTTGCAGCATGAGGAGGAGTAGGGGCTGGTAAAGTGATTGAAGTGAGGCAGGCTTTGGCGCGGCAGCATACTTAATGGCTTAAAGTTGCACATTACGGGTGATTATTTATAAATCATAACCTACATTTCATCAATTGTAAGTAATAATTGTCTATCTTCATGGGGTAACTTTTTTAATCTTCTATTATGAAATTAATTTTTTCCCAGGGGAGCGGGAAAAAGATTTTTCTTCTCCTTATTCTTTTTTGTTTAGCAAGTAGTATTACTACAAAAGCCCAAAATTCTATTCTTGAATGTGCAACTATTGATCCGTCTGGCCCAGACCCATCAGGTGTTTACAGTTATTCAACAAGTTATGATCCTGAAGTTGATTGTGAGCCCTATGTGCTAAATGTATATTTTTGGGGTATCAATAAAATAGATGGTACCAACGACTATCCTAATCGAGCAAACGATGTTCTTCAAGGGGTTGCCAATCTGAATATAACTTATAACGACTACAACGTATTTTTTAAGTTTCAAGGCTATGAAGAAATCAACACTCCATTAGTATCAGGAGATTTAAATGGCTACTATATACTAGAAAGCCTAGGGCAATATGGAGACATGATTAATTGGGCTCAAAGTAATAATTACTTTAAAGAAGATGCTTTGAATGTTTATGCTTATGCTTATGCTGGCTTTGGGAATTTAGGACCTACCTTTGAACAACACTGTGGTGTAGCTTCATTAAATCTTGTTAAAGCCACCTTACTTCATGAAATTGGTCACAACTTAAATTTAAGACATACGCGTTCTGGAAATGAAAATGTAACAAGGGATCCTTTGGATGTAAACTGTTACAATGCTGAACTTGCTGGTGACCGTATTGCAGATACTGATGCTGATCCAGGATATTACGATGTCAATTGTGGAGATTCAACCGACCCCCAGTGTTATCCCTTTATTGATTCAAATTGCCTTTATATAACAGGAACCCAATTCGATAATTGTGAGGACCCTGTTGCTTATAATCCAAGTCCTCAAAATGTAAAGAATATAATGACCAATGCCTATATATGTGTGCAGAATGAATGGTATATGACACCAGGCCAAGGAATACGTGTAAGAGAAACACTTGACGATGGGGTTTTTGACGATGCACTTAATGAAAATGGGATAGAATCGTTGTATCAACCATATTCAGGGGAATATTATTTTGCAGGGTCATATGATCCGGCGATACATACACCTTTGTTCCAACCTGGTTTTGATTACCGTTTTGTGGAATGTGATTGTGAAGCAAATTGTCCGGAACCCAGTCCATATGATGATATTTCCTTCCAATACACCAACAATAGCCTTTTAACTATTTCAAAATATGAAACAGACTTTAGTTTAATAACACATCCTAATGGTACCGCAATCCAAATTGATTTAGGAATTATTTGTGATAGTTATGGACAACGAATACGTCACTGTTATGAAAATTATAATCTTTCGCCAAATAGTGGAAGTATTACAGAATTTCATGACGGGGTATTTAACACAAATGTAACGGTTACACCACAAGACTCAACACAGATTAATAATCCTAACCTTGTGAACGATTTGAACCCTGGACTCTATAAAATTGAAAAGGAGAGGAATAATTCTCCCACCGAGCAACTCATTATAGTCAAGGAAAATGAGTAACTTAAACACCCAATGAAAACTACGCTGCTTATCCTTCTTATGGTATGTTGTGCCCCTGTTTGGGCGCAGTGGACCCCTCATGTGGTGACCAATATGGCTACTAACTCCCAAAAGATCGTGGTAGGGTATATAGACTCTGATGGGGATGTGGACGTGGTTTCCATGAACCAAGGGACAGATCTTGTGGAATGGTACCCCAATACGGCGGGCAATGGCACCTTTACTACGACGATTACCGTTGGGTTCCTGGAGGAAGGCAGGGACATTGCCCTTGGGGACCTGGATGGTGATGGCGATATAGATGTTGTGGGAGTTTCAGCAGAGCTAACTATTAGTCCAAACCCCCAAATGGTTTGGTTTGAGAACCTGGATGGGGAGGGCAATTTTGCAGCGCCCAAGGTAATACCCACTCCTAATACAGAATCGGGGGGGTCAGTAAACGTGGCACTTGCCTATGTGAACAGTGACAGTGATTTGGATATTGTGGTGACCATTGGAACCAACGGAGGGGACGGGACGGTGACTTGGTATGAAAATTTGGATGGCAACGGTACATTTAATGATGGGACAGTTTTGATACAAAATAGAGCTGATGGATCAAGTTTAGATGTGAAGGATATCAATGGTGATGGGGATGTAGAAATAGTTTCGGGTAATGCATCAGGTGGTGCGGTAGATTTATTTATTAACCAGAATGGGGAGGGTGGTTTTGCCGCTCCAATTACATTTGGAACCTCCAATTTAGGGGTCTTTTATCTACACGCCGTAGACATGGACGGGGACAACGATGTGGATGTACTGGGTTCCTGTTCTGCAAATGACCTCATTGCTTGGTGGGAGAACCTTAATGGGCAATACAATTTTAGCACCGAACGGGTTATCATAGATGACAAAGACAACCCCAATGATGTCTTCCCTGTAGACCTAGACAATGACAATGACATGGACGTACTGGCGGTTTTTGCACTTACGGGTGAACTGGTGTGGTTTGAGAACCTGGACGGTCAGGGCAGTTTTGGCGCCCCACAATTTATCTTCAATGACCTTCCCTTTGCCATTACGGTGACTGCAGCAGATTTGGATGGCGACGGTGATATGGACCCTGTAGCCGCTTCGCAGACTAGCGGGTTTATCTACTGGTTTGAGAATGATTTATTAGGAGTGGAGGAATTGGAAATGGCACAGATACAATTATATCCCAACCCCGTTTCGGAAATTCTCCATATCCAAAGTAGGGACCCGCTACAACAGGTCACTTTTTATGACGTACTGGGACAATCCTTGATGACGGTGCATAAAGACTTTGAAAACATCCCTGTATCGAACTTGCCAGCAGGAGTTTACTTTGTGGAGGTGCAAACTTTAAAGGGTGTGCTAGTAAAAAGGGTAGTGAAAGAATAGGGTTGCAGGTTAGATAGCATTGTTTATTCTTATTCTTATTGTTTATTGGGTTGTGGTAGTGTAAACCATTGTGGGCATGGCACATGCCTCAACAAAATTAGGCACGCTTTGCAAAAGCGCGCCAGTTGGGAGTAAATGCGTTATAGGCATGACCCATGCCTCAACAAAATTAGGCACGCTTTGCAAAAGTGCGCCAGTTGGGTTTTGATTTTGAATTTCCAGATGGGTATGGACAGACCTTAAGAAGGTGCTATGATAATTGGAATAAAGCGGCCATGAATGGAAGCCTTACCCAGTTCAACGATGGTGTATTTAATACCAATGTAACGATTACCCCACAGGATTCTACCCAAATTAACAACCCCAATTTTGTAAATGAGTTGAACCCTGGGCTTTATAAGGTAGATAAGAACTATGATGACGGTAGTAGCAAGGAAACCATTATCCTTAAAGAGAATGAAGAATAAGCCAATTATACGATAATTCCTTATTTTTAGCATCAAAAGATCGAGAAAATGACTGTTCTTTTTCAAAAACAAATACCTCAAATACCCATAAAAACAATTTGTCTGCTCGTGTTTTTGTATGCGGCAATGGGTTGGGCGCAGACCTTTGGACCACGGCAAGTCATTGATGAACAGCCCGGTGCCTTACGGATGGTGCGGGCGGCCGACCTGGACGGGGACAGTGATATGGACCTGGTCATAGCGGCCACCCCGGCCATTGCCTGGTATGAGAACCTGGACGGGCAGGGTACCTTTGTGCGCCACATTATAGATGAGGGGATGGGGCAGTCATTTTCTATTGACATAGGCCGAATGGATAACAACGGTAGTACAGATGTAGTGGTAAGCTATTTTGATATGGATATGGTGGGTTGGTATTCTAATATGGGTGGAGGCAGTTTTGCTTCTTTTGCAGAAATTGCTTCTGGATTGAATAATGCAAGTGGTGTTACGATAGTGCCTATTGATGGTGATTCAGATAATGATCTGGTTCTTGGGGTTTCCAATGGCAATGGGCTGTATTGGGTAGAAAATATCGGGAATACGGGGAACTTTGGGTCCTTACTCACCATTGATGCAAATATAGCTCAGGCACGCACCCAAGCAGTGGGTGATTTGGATGGTGATGGTGATTTGGATATTGTTACCAATAGTGGAGAATTGGATGCAACAGTTGCTTGGTTCGAAAATACAGATGGGGAAGGTGTTTTTGGCAGTCGCCAAGTAGTTGATGCTACAAATTTCTATGAAAATACTTTAGCACTTGTAGACCTTGACGGGGACGAAAACCTTGATGTTGTCTCCGAAAACAATAGCCAAGTTATTTGGAGGGCAAATACCAATGGCAATGGTAATTTTGGCCCAATCAATGTAATTAGTGATGTGCCCTCCAACATCCAAGAGGTATATTATGGGGATTTTGATTTGGATGATGATATGGACGTGGTCTCCGTATCTGCCGATGACAATA
Organism: uncultured Alteromonas sp.; assembly: GCA_964495885.1. Taxonomy (GTDB): domain Bacteria; phylum Bacteroidota; class Bacteroidia; order Flavobacteriales; family Flavobacteriaceae; genus PALG01. Next base: position 35,064 of record CAZBWO010000018.1, read on the forward strand.
CGGTAGCTTGGTACGAAAATACCGATGGATTGGGAAATTTTGGCCCCCAGCAAGTCATAGATTCAGATCTTAAAAGTCCAAGAACCGTCTTTGCTGCCGATCTGGATGGTGATGGGGACTTGGATATAGTTTCGGCAGCGCTCGAGCCAGGAGGTGGAGAACGGCAATTGGTGTGGTACGAAAACCTTACCATTCTTGGTAACCAAGATATTAAAGAGCCCATCGTGTATGTCTATCCCAACCCCGTTTCGGAAATTCTCCATATCCAAAGTAGGGACCCGCTACAACAGGTCACTTTTTATGACGTACTGGGACAATCCTTGATGACGGTGCATAAAGACTTTGAAAACATCCCTGTATCGAACTTGCCAGCAGGAGTTTACTTTGTGGAGGTGCAAACTTTAAAGGGTGTGCTAGTAAAACGGGTAGTGAAAGAATAGGGTTGCAGGTTGGTATTTATTTTTTATTGTTATTCTTATTGTTTATTGGGGTGAAGTATTGCAAATGCCTTAGAAGTTGGGCAGGCTTTGTATTTCGGCAAGCTTAGTACAGGCTTCAGTGCGCCAGTTGGAGAATATATAGGGTATGCTCTATGTTTTTAGGCTCCTTTTTTTTAAAACAATAGAGGCTATCCCCAAAAATAGTAGCGTACTGGCAACAAACAAGTATTCGTTATAATGGTCTATGAGGGGATGTTTTTTCCCCCATATCATTATTCCTTTATACACGAGCAGGCCTTCTGTAAATAGAACCCCTACTAGGTAAAAGTAAATATGCTTGGCATTTACTTTTAAATATCCTGTTAGGCTTAAGACTAAAAACAGACTGGTACTTATTAGGCCTAAAAATATCCAATGTAGGTACGCCATGGTTAACTCAATAATGGTTGCACTCAAGTTTGCAAAGTAGGGGAAAGACCCTAGTAATTGGAGTACTAATTTTATCCCTAAAACAATTAAAATTATTTGAAGAAGTACTTTTTGAACTCCCTTGAATGTATTGTGCACAGCTGCTTTATTACTTTTAATCCCCATGAGAGCATAAAAAAAACAGACTATTTGTAATACCCCACCGACAGCAGAAAGTATATACATTATCCCTTTTGGTTCTGTCCACAAGGTAGAGAGAAAAAAAGTTGTTATTACGCTTGTATTAACGATGATGAAGATATTCTTATGGTGCTTCCGCGAAAACGCTATCCCATTTCTTTCAAGAATGAAAAGCAATATTCCTATTATTGCAAGCAACATCCAGCCATTGTATTGAAAGTGTAGATAAAAGTAGATGGATAACCGGTACCATACAGAGGTTGGGCCTAATGTGGTCATGATGCCACCCAATGTCCAAGGTCCTATGCTTGACAAAACTAGATAAAATAATGATGCTTTTAAATAGGGGTAGCAGGCCAGATTTTTGATTTCTACTTTTACATTTTTAACAAAGAACCAACAAAACCCATAAGAGACGAATAAGAAGAGGGTAGAAAAAATAATGGACAAGAAGGCATATCCTTGAAGTGGAAAGGTGATTAACATGCCTATCAAGCTAATCTGGGTGGTTATGAAAATACGGGAATAGTTTCTGCGTATTTTGTTGTTTTTTTGAATGAAGAGCTTATAGAAGATGACGGTTATACACACATACACCCAGCCTAAAATAGCTATATGCGAGTGCCCATGTACCATGAACCTATAGTTCATGTTCATGTCAAATACTTGAAATGACCTTAGGATCACCCCAAATGCTGCCGCGATCAAAAAGTAAAGCAAAGCAAGCTGAACTTGTTTTTGAATAGGGAGTGTCATACCATTAGTGAATGATTTTGTAAGGTAATTTAGATTAAAAGTCTTTCTTTTTGCTCTTTCTGTAAATATTGAGAGTTGGCAAAAGTACCCAAACTGATAGGGCCGAGATAGAGATAAGTAATCCAAGCCCTGTTCCGAAGAATTTCTGAAAAACCGCACCGGTATAGCCCAATAAAGCTGAAATATCAAGTTTTAGTAAAATCAATATACGGGATAAATCGATTGGATTAAACATGGTTGCAGCTAAGGAAAAACTATCGAGGGGATAGGATTGAAAAGCAATAAGCGACATTAAAAACAATCCGTCATAGATTACTGCCATAAAGAGCCATAACAATATAGCATAACTGAATCCTTTAATTTTATTTTCATTGTATAGTGCTATATTAAAGGCAAGGGCTGTAAAGATGAGTGTTAAGAATAATCCATTTATTAATAACAGTCCAAAATCCCAGATTTCATCAGACTGGAATAATCCGTACAATGCAAAGGGTATTCCTAGGCCTATTATTAAACTCATGGAAAGGGATAAAGCAACCCCCAAGTATTGCCCAATAAAAATGGACGAACGTTTTACGGGTTGTGCGAGCAAAAGCTCTGTAAATTCCTTGGAGTTGTAATAATACATGACGCCAAATACGGTACCAATAAGCGGCACTAAGATGGTGATGACATTCATGAGTGTGATTACCGCCTTAGACAAATCATTATTTAGAAAAAGCAATACACTACCTAAGCCAAGATAGAATAGGAAATACACGTAGCTCCATCTACTGCGTATTAAATCGAAGAAACTATATTTTAATATTTTAAGCATTTTCGTAAGTTAAAAGACTAGCAATGGCTTGTTCAAAATTTGAAGTTTCCATTTGTGATTTAAGCGTGTTAATGGTTCCTTTAAAGTAGACCTTACCTTCTAGGAGGAATACAATTTCATCTGCCATTTCTTCTACAAAACCCATAATGTGGGAAGTTATTAGGATAATTTTTCCTTTTTCTTTTTCTTCAGCGATTAATTGTTTTAAATGAAGCAATGCAATTGGATCTAGTCCAGTGGTAGGTTCATCTAAAATGATAATAGGGCTATCAAACATTAGCGTGAGTAGGAGGTTTACTTTCTGCTTGGTGCCTCCAGAGAGATTTCCTAGCTTTTTAGACAGAAAGGGTTGCAGTTTAAATAATGAAATTAACCTTTCATCATTTCCTTTTCGATTTCGCAAATCCTTGATCATTGCGATTAATTCTTTCACTTTCAGGTTTGCAGGGAAATTGGCTATTTGAGGGAGGTAATCTATTTCATCCCGATACTTCCAGTTGGTCTTGATAGATTTTTCGTTCACCTTTATCATTCCTTTGTCTGGGATTACCATCCCCAAGACTGCTTTTATCAAGGTGGTTTTACCAGAGCCATTAGGTCCTAAGATGGCAAAAACACCTTGTGAAGTAATTGATAGATCAATACCCTTAAGCACTTTATTTTTTCCAAACTTCTTATGTAGTTGTTCTATTTGTATCATTTGTGGGGTATCATTTGCGGAGTTAAATCCTGTAAGTTATCTGGTGTAAAAACGGGTGACACCTTTTCAGAAAAATCGATAAGGTCTATAAAGAGGCTTCGCATTAATATGATGGTTTCTGGGGTTTTGTTCACCACATAAGAAAAAAGTTTTACGGGTCTAAAAGGAACGTCGCCAATTCCATCCTTGTTGAGGTCATAGCCAGTATAACTACTCCAGTAATTGTTTCTGAATATGTTATCGTTAATCTTACTATTGTAGGATAGATCAAATGAATTGTATAAAAAATTATTTTTCTCGAAGGTATTTTCATAACAAGCACCTAGTACTTTTACGGCATACCCGTTACGTATAAAATTATTCCCGGAATAGACTATTCTATTAGATCCTTCTATATTGATACCAATAGTGTTTTCTTCAAAAACATTGTCTATGATTTCAGCATCATTAATTTCTTTTAGTAGCATTCCAAAGGATGCGGTACCCCAGTTTTCCTTAAATGTATTATTGAGCATTTTGATGCGTTTAGAAAACATTACAGCAACCCCGGCGCCATTATTTTCAAAGGTATTTCCTTTATAAGTATCATCGTTTGAGAACATAAAATGTAATCCATAGCGTAGGTTATTGGTACTCACATTATCTTTAATAAGTATGTTGTGGGAAAACTCTAGGTAAATGCCGTCTCTTACTTTCTGCACAATGTTTTGCTCTACCACTACATTGTTTGAATACCATAGCTGAATACCATTTCCTGAATTGTATTCGTCTTGGGCATCACCTATCACCTTGTTGTGATATACTTTGCCGTTATTGGATTTTTCGATATAAATACCAAAGAACAGTTTTTCCAGAACTACATTTTGAATGAGGAAATTTTCACTTTGTACAACCCGTATGGCAGCATGGTCGCTGGTGTAACTCGTACCTACATTGATAATAAATAGTCCGTCAATGGTAACGTTGTCTGCCATTACACGTATGATTTCGCCCTTGTCTTCTCCATCAATTACGGGAAATTTTTCACCTTTTATGGTAAGAGGCTTATCTATGACTACATTATATTCTTTATAACTTCCAGGCTTCACGAAAATAGTATCCCCGGATGTTGCAGAGGCAATCGCTTTTTTTAGGGATGTGAAAGTGCAAGTGTCACATACCTTTATTTCTTTTTGAGCGGTTGCCAGCGTGGTTACTAAGAAGTAAACAATAAAAAATATAATATGTAACGGATTATTTCTCAACGGTGTTATTGTTATTACAGAAGACTACTAGTTATATCATTGTTAAAAAGAAAAAAACAGCACTTAGGGTTGCTGAAAAGGTATGCCACACCGAAACACTAATTGCTTAATTTCTCTTTCAGCGATTGCCAGTTGTAAAGTTTTCCACCTTTCTCGCTTTGAACTTTTTCTGCCATCTCTTTAGATTTAAATGCGGTAAGATACGCTCCCATAGGACTTGGTAAGTTTTTGCTGATAAGGTATGTAGCTTCTTTTGCGGCTGTTAAATCTGTAGGCGCTTCATAATAATTGGTAAGCAAGTTACCAACAGGCAGATTGGGGTTTTCATTCAAGTAATTGATCATACATTCTGACGCGTCAAATTTATAGACCTTTCCTTTATTGGTGATTAACTCTGAAGCGTGAATTTTATCTACAATGGTCATTTTGCAATAATGGCAGCCGTCATTTCCATACTCTATAGACTGAGGTCCTTTATTACAGCTACTCAATACAATTATTGTAAGTAGCACGAAACTAATTTTGATTCTTGTTTTCATTGGGTTGTGGTTTTTGCCCGTTTGCCCAGAAAAAAGGCGACGAGTGTTAATAGCATTCCGGCAGACATTAGATAACCTCCTATGGCAGGATATGAAAAGGCATCAAAGTTGAGCATTTTTTTATGTCCAAACAATGGAGGCTTATAGCTCATGGGGGTGCCATCTGGGTTTTGCAATTTCATAATTGCGTTTGGATCTAGGTTTGTCCCATAATCTATCATCCAGGCATTAAAATCATACATGCCTAGTATACCCAATATTGTCATTAAAACCAACCAGCCAAGGAACCATTTATAATTTACTTTTTTAAAATAACTTAGGATCCCAATAAGAATACCTAGGACGGCCATACTACCTATCACGATAGGAAATACTGTAAACTCCCACATATCTTCTGGTTTGGGAAGTGTTTTCATCCCAATGTAATGGTTAAGACCATCTATGTTTTGAATATCAAATTCATTCATCCCTTGAATACCATTTATGTAAATATTTATACCCAATGGTTCGGGATATTGCGGAGCCCCTAGCATAATATTCCATAAAGGGAATTTGAATAGACCCAATAGGAGCAGGGATCCAAGAATCATGATAATACTCGCCTTTTTCATAGTATTTTTTCTTAATGGTGATTGTGCTCTTTCTCTAACAGATTGAGAAAGTATTGATTGTAACAGGCAGCAGTTGTCCTACTGCCTGTTTTACAAAACCAACAAACCATTAGTCTCCAAGAGACCAACTAAGTTCAATGTTTGAATTTGCTGGGGAAACTCTAACATAACCTTGCATTTCTTGGTGTAGGGCACTACAGAAATCTGTACAGTAAAATGGCCATACCCCAACTTGCTTAGGTTCCCAAACTGAAGTTTTTGTTTGTCCCGGCATAATGAGTAATTCCGATGTGTTTTGTCCTAACATTGAAAATCCGTGTGGTACATCAAAATCTTGCTCGTGGTTTGTGATGTGGAAATAGACTTTATCTCCTACCTTAATTCCTTCTATATTATCTGGGGTAAAGTGACTTCGTATGGTAGACATATATATGTGCACTTCCTTCCCTTTACGTTCTACCCGTGCTTTATCTGGGCTTGTTACGGCATATGGGTGTTTGTTTTCATCTAATCTATATAACTTCTTAGATTTCGGAGCTAGCAAACTTGCGGGGCATCCAGCAGCATAATGCGGCTCACCGTGAGTAGGAAAATCGTAAATAAGCTCCATTTTTTCTCCAGAGATGTCATATATCTGAGCGGAGTGTTCCATTTCAGGACCCGTAGGCAGATATCTATCTTTGGTGATTTTATTCATGGCCACGACGTACTTTCCAAAAGGCTTTCTTGAATTCCCTCCAGGGATCATTAGGTGCCCAACGGAATAATAGGTTGGCTTTCTATCGATTACCTCCCAAGTACCTAGTTTCCATTTCACTACTTCAGAAGAGATAAAGAATGTGGTGTATGCGTTTCCTTTATCGTCAAATTCTGTGTGTAATGGGCCTAAGCCACCACTTTTAACAGTACCTGCGAGTACATCTTCAAATTTTAAAATAGGAATACCATAAGCTTCTCCATCAAATTTCTCACCTTCAATGGCTTCTAACATTTTATCAAAGGAGTGAACGGTTAAATCTGCAGACAGTTTTCCATTACCAATAATATATTGTCCTGTAGGATCTACGTCGCAACCGTGTGGTGATTTGGGTGTAGGCAAAAAGTAAACGGCTCCGGGCACATCTATTGGGTTTACGGTAAGCACTTCATTTTTCATGGTTGTGGTACCGGTATGTGTGCTTTCGTCATAGATATTATGTGCGTATTTAGTGGGCATTTTTGTGCCACCTCCATTATTTACATATTCCTCTATTTTCTTCCAGTTTATAGCTGCAATAAAGTCTTTGTCGTTTTGAGAAGCATTTACTTCTAATAAGGTGTTTGCTTCTTCTGTGTTGTAGGTTGTGAAAAAGAACCATCCATGGGATTTTCCACGACCAGGGTGTGACAGATCGTAATTAAATCCTGGCATTAAGAGCTGGAATTTAATATCCATATGTCCATGTTCTGGGTCTACACTTATAAAAGAGAGGGCCCCTTTAAAATTGCTTTTGTATTCGCTAATAGGCATGTCACGTTGTGGTACAGGTACGGAAAACCGTGTTCCTGCCACTACATATTCTGTATTTTCTGTGATAAAAGAGGAACTGTGATTCCCTGCACTATTTGGAATTTCGATAATTTCTTCTGTTTCAAAAGTGCTCAAACTTACCCGAGCTATTCTGGGGGTGTTATTTCCGTTAACAAAAATCCAACGGCCGTCCAACTCACCGTTAGTTTGTGAGATATCTGGGTGATGCAAATCATCCCAAGGGATAAAACCGTGAGAGGTTTCCAACATGGGTTTGGTCTCTTCAGAATAGCCATATCCTGAAGTAGGGAATTGTGAGAATACAGGAATCTCTTTAAACATTCTACCGGAAGGGAGGCCATATACGGTTAAGTTACCGCTATACCCTCCTGAGAGGAACGCATAATACTCATCTTGCTCTCCTGGAGCAACATATACTTTTTCTGCAGCACTGGCATTAAGTGCGCCATTAGATTGTGTGCTGCCATTATTATTGCCACAACTTGTTAATAACATGGAAGTTGCAAATAATGCTAACAGATGGAATTTATATTTTTTCATGGGTTCTATATTTATTTGTTTTAAGTGTACTATTTAGTTGGTTGAGGGTAAAATAACTTTGTCTACCACATGTACGATACCATTGCCTGCCTTGATGCTTGCAATTATTTTTGCACCCCCAACGTAAACGTCATCTCCTTCTACTTTCACCACGGCATCGGTATCATCTGCTTGACCAAGTTTTTTGAAATTCTTAAGAAAGCTTTTGTCATAATTACCCGCGGTAACGTGATGTTTTAAAATAGAGGCTAGTTTCTCCTTGTTTACCGGTTTCAGTAAGTCTTCTACGGTACCTGGAGGCAATGCTTCAAAGGCGGCATTTGTGGGTGCAAAAACCATTAATGGTCCTGCGTTTACCAGCGCATTTTCTAAATTGGCAGCTTGTACAGCGGCTACAAGCGTGGTATGGTCTGGCGATTCCATTGCAATTTGTAATACATTGGGTGTGGAAGCTTCATCTTTAATAAATGCTTGGCCTTTCTGGTTCTCCGGTGTTTTTTGTGAACTCGTGCCTGTATTGGCATCTATTTGCTTTACTTCGTTTTTGCAGCTAAATGTAAAAACCAGAAGTACAGCTAATACGGGAACAGCTTTGGTTAGGTGGGTGATTCTCATAATATATGTATTAAAGGGTTCTGAAATATTCTAGGATTTCTCGTGCCTGTTCTTCTGTCATGTTTTGGTTTGCCATAGCAGCACCATTAAATTCAATTAAAAGATCTTTTGCGCATCTGTCCTTTTCAACCATTAATTGTGGGTCTAGGATCATGTTCATAATCCATTCAGGACTTCTACGCTTCATAATACCTGAGGGGGAAGGGCCAATGAATCGTTTACCAATTTTATGACAGGCAGTACAGTTGGTTTTAAAGAGTTCGGCACCTCTTTCTGCCATGGCATCATCAATAGTGGCTGGTAATTCTATATTTTTAATCTTTCCAACCCCTTTATTGTCTAGGGTGATTCTTTTGGATGCAGGCACTTCTTCAGATTCGGGTTCCTTCACCTTAATAGATTCTACTTTTGGCTCTTTGCCTATTTGTATAGACTCTTTCTTTTTCTCTTCTTTACCACCACAGCTTATAAACAAACTTAGGGTGATGAGCATTGCGATTCGGTGGATTGCTTTCATAATAGTATAATTTGAAAATTGTATTTATTTTTACTTCAAACAGGAGGTTTATTTCCTTTGATTTTTATGCAACAAAAATAACGGACAATTTTATCCTAAAAGATGACTTTTGTCATAATTAGGACAATTTTATCTTATTTAATTTGGGGCTAATTAATAGCGACAAAAATTATGTTTTCAAAAGCCTGTGAATATGGAATACGCTCCTTGATATTTATAACAAACCAATCCTTACAGGAAAGGCGGGTGAACATCAAGGATATATCTAAAGCCATTGATTCACCTACTGCTTTTACTGGCAAGATTTTGCAAAAGTTGGTAAGAGCAAATATTGTAGAATCAATTAGGGGCCCAAGAGGAGGGTTTTATATAGAACCTAAAAAACTCAACACCATAAAATTGGCTCAAGTAGTTGAAGCTATTGATGGGGATAAAATATATAACGGTTGCGGATTGGGGTTGAAAACGTGCAATGAAAAAAGGCCTTGTCCCATGCACTTTCATTTTAAGGAAATACGCAATAGTTTAAAGCAGATGTTATCCACCACCACTCTGTTTCATCTTTCTGAACACATAGAGGATGGGACAGGTTTTTTACGACTATAATTCTTAATATCATAAAAATGGACACATTACAAGATCGAGAGATTGGTCAGTTCGTAGCAGAAGACTATAGAACGGCCGTCATTTTTAACAAATATGGCATAGACTTTTGTTGTAGAGGCAATAGATCCCTTGCCGAGGTATGTAATAAAAAGGGCATTGCTTTAGGGGATATCCTTAATGAACTTTCTATTGCGATGAAAACCAATCATTCAGCGAGCATAGATTATAAATCATGGCCCCTGGATTTACTAGCTACCTACATTGAAAAAATACACCACACCTATGTTGAAGAAAAGACTCCAGTGCTTTTGCAGTTTCTTGCAAAGCTTGAAAAAGTACATGGAAAAGCACATCCCGAACTTATAAAAATAAACGCCTTGTTTAATTCGGTAGCAGGTGAGCTTGCTCAACATATGAAAAAGGAAGAATTAATCCTTTTCCCATTTATAAAGGAAATGGTACAATGCCAACGTTCAAATAAACCCTTACGGCGCCCACCATTTGGTATGGTAGAAAACCCTATCACCATGATGGAACATGAGCACGAGCATGCCGGCACTATTTTTAAGGAAATAGCATTGCTTACAGATAACTATATGCCGCCCGGAAATGCTTGCACTACGTATCGTGTTACTTATGAACTATTACACGCCTTTGAAGAAGACCTGCATTTGCACATTCACTTAGAAAACAATATTCTATTTCCTAAATCTTTAAGGCTAGAGCAACAGTTGCGGGAATAGTTGAAACTCAAAATAGGTTGTCACTTATTCCGAAGTAAAATTTTCAATATGAAAGGCCCCTTCAAAATTTCTTTGAAGGGGCCTTTTTATTACCAGAAACAGATTTCCAATAGACCTTATATTTGTCAAATATTAAATCTCAAAGTCAAAATAAAGACTGCTTTCTGGATTTGTTTCAGTGACTTCCTCTCCTTTTAGAAGTTCGCCTGAACTATTATATAGCATTAGATTTACTTTCCAGTAGCCTGTCATTGTTAAGGTTAGTTTTCCATCATACATTTGAGTATTTGGATTGTACGATAAATCCTCATTGTTCGGTGAGCCGTGATTGTCCATTCCTGGCATCCTAGGATCTATTGCAATGGTATAATTTTCTACAGGTGTAAAGGCCATCATGTTTTCCATCTTGTATAATGCAGCGGTAAAATCGTTTATCATTACCTCTGGATTATTTGGTCCCACCATTGCAAGCACATATTTTGCTTCATCTGAACCCATAAATACGTTTACTTGCTTCCTGTTATTTGGTGCCGCAAGCACCTCTATTCTCTCGGTGGTTTCATAAGAATTGCCATCTATTTCGTAAGTAAACTGCAAATCCCAGTATTCGGTCGTATTTCCAGGCATTTGAAATATTATAAAGCCCTTACTTAAGGTGGGATTTTCTGTAGGAGCAAGTACTGATTTTGGACAGGAATGGTTCATCTCTGTCATATGCATCATCGGCATCCAATGAATGACAAGTCCCTTCAGCAAGCTCACCCTTCTACAGGCTCTGGGTGATACTCTAATAAATAATAACCAATACTAATAAACAATGCTTTCTAACCTGTAACTTGTAACCGGACCGAGCGTTAAAAAAGAGTCCTGTGGACACTTTTAGCGAAGGGGCCAGCCTGCCGCGCTGGAAACACCTCCAATTTACTCCTCACTACTCACTATTCACCAACATTTCCCTATCTTTGTATCAACGACAAATACCAGTACCGATGATACGTAAAATACTTGCACTTTTCGCCCTTTCCGTGAGCCTTGTGGCTTGCCAATTCACCGAAACCATGACCCTTAACGAAGATGGTACCGGCCGTATGAGCATTAGTATGGACCTTAGTGAAATGATGGCCTTTGGGGGCGAAATGTCCCAGGATTCTTCTTTTCAAAAGATGGATTCCATTGTATCCTTTAAGGAGATTTTTGCCGAAAAGAAAGACAGCATTGCCAAATTACCGCAAGCAGAGCAGGACCGTTTGAAGAAAATGGAGAACTACATGATTCGCATGAAAAGCGACCCCGATGCCAATGAAATGATTGTGGAAATCTTTACCGACTTCAAAAATGTGAACGAAGCCAATGATTTGATGCAGGGCTTTGAACAGAGCGACGGGATGATTCCCGGGGCCAATGTATCTTCTTCCGAAGAAGGCCAAGAAAAGGAAGAGCAGATTGTAGGGGTAGACTATTCCTTTGCCAAAGGGGTTTTTAAACGGGATGCCTACATCAAAGACAAAGTACGGCACCAACAGCAATTGGATAGCATGAAGCAGGCAGAATCGTTTATGTCCAGCATGCGTTATAAAGTAAAATATACCTTTCCCAGAAAGATCAAGCGTACCTCAATAGACGATGCTACCTTTTCCTTAGATGGAAAGACCATGGAGTTGGAGCGTAGCTTTTTGGAGTATATGAAGAATCCAGATGTACTGGATGTGGAAGTGGAATTGGAAAACTAAGGATGACAGACAACAAAGAAGTACAAGTACAGGATTTAGGCTATAAGGACTACAAGGAAACGTGGGACTATCAGGAGGTGCTTTTTAAAGGGATACTGGATACTAAAATCAGTAATCGAAGAAACGACCTAAGCGAAACCACTCCCAACTACTTTCTTTTTGTAGAGCATCCCCATGTGTATACCTTGGGGAAGAGTGGGGATCTTAGCAACCTCTTGATAGACGAAGCCAAGCTGAAAGAGATTGAGGCTACTTTTTATAAAATCAATCGGGGAGGGGACATCACCTACCACGGCCCCGGACAGATCGTAGGCTATCCTATTTTAGACTTGGAAAACTTCTTTACCGATATCCACAAATACCTTCGGTTGTTGGAAGAGATGATTATCCGCACCCTAGCGGAATACGGTCTGAAAGCAGAGCGTTCCAAAGGAGAGACAGGTGTATGGTTGGATGTGGGCACGCCCTTTGCCCGAAAGATCTGTGCTATGGGTGTTCGTGCCAGCCGTTGGGTAACCATGCATGGGTTTGCCCTGAACGTAAATGCTAACTTGGGGTATTTTGACCATATGATTCCCTGTGGGATTCGGGGGAAATCGGTGACCTCCCTCAATGTGGAATTGGGTCGTCCCGAAGTACCCATGGAAGAAGTGAAGGAAAAACTATTGCATCACTTTTCAGAACTCTTTGAAGCCGAACTGCTCAAGACACTGGATGTTTCATCCTCCTAACAAAACAAAAGAAATTAGTTCACAGACTGGAAAGTGCTATTGCGCTTGGTATAAAATGATTTCGTTGTCATTTCCTTTTACCACTACATTCAGTTTACCATTTTTATTGGCATCCCCTACATCTATCACGGACGTACCGTATACAGGGAAATTGCTAAGTAATTCCCCAGCTTTATCATACAGGTATACTTTGTGTTCCTGAAGTTCGGTCACGGCAATATAGATTTTTTTGCCTACCGTAAAGATGGCAGGCTTGCTGTAAATCCCGATGGGAAGCTCAGTAAGTTTCCCATTGATGCGCATTAGGTTATCATCCAATGTGACCTTGGTCGCACCTTGAATGGTAAAATAATAGCTATTGGAAACATCTAGCGACTGGCTGCTTACCTTCCCATTTTGGGAAATGCTTTTCTTTTGGTGGTCTTTGGTGATGACTACAAAATCACTGCCTTCCTTTTCAATGGGCATGTCCGCAAATGAAAAGGTTTGTGTGACATTGACCCGTGATTTCCCTGTTCGGCTAAGGATATTGAGTTTTCCGTTTTCTTCTGCAATGGTGATGTAGTCTTTGTTACCTATGCGAAGGTGCTGAGGAGGCATCACGATGGGCGAGCGGGTTTGGTCAAAAGTAAAACCGGAAACGTTTTTTCCTTTCCCGTCATACATAAAGACTTTATTTTGTTGGGTAACCAAAAAGCGGTAGCGCCTGTTGTTGTCATAATCAAACACCGAAAGCCCTTGGGTAATTTCATCCTTGAATTGCTTCGGAAAAGGCGCTACGGCATTTCCTTTTCTATCTAGGACATAGAGGGTATTGGGGGTGGTAAATGCCATTTGTTTCTTTCCGTTTTTCAGCAAGTCTACTTCGTGAATGCTTCCCAAGATAGGCCCGTTCAGTTTTTTCTTCCAAAGGATTTTTCCACTGGCGGAAATAAGGTACAAGGTGTTTGCCACATCCTGTACTACGATGTCCTTTCCGTAGGTATAGTGATTGGTGAAAAATTGAGGTGCCCCTAAAACATCCGCTTCCAAAGTAACAGACGCCAATTGCTGTACCAATCCGGCAGAGGGTTGTTGCCCAGATTGCTCCTTGGCTACTATGTTCACATGGGCAAAGTCCCTGTCGTAAATGAGTTGGGTCACTGCCAGGGGATAGTTCTTTACTTTGGTGGGTGGGGTGTTGAGCATCAAAGGGAAGAGTCCGTTGAGGTCCCCTTTTAAGTTATATTGCACCCAAGATCCAGCTTGTGGCAACACGGCTGCCGCTTCTTCATAATAGGGGCTGTTGGCCAATACGGCTCCGCTACTAAGGGCATTCAATAGGGTTTCCGAAGTAGCTTCCGTTTCGGTAAAAAAGATAAAATCTTCCCAAGCGAATACGGTTTGTGGTTGCGTGGAAGCCAGCCACGGCACTAGGGATTCAAAAGGGGAGGATTCCATTGCTAGGGCATAGCGGGCTGTTTCGCGGTAGGTAGTGGTTTCCGATAGGTATTTCGCCAAGCTTTCCATGGAAAGGGTCACATCCAAACTTCTAAGCACTGTAACGGTTTCATTGTTCAGGCTCATTTGCACCACCTCTTGAGTAGTTTCAAAAACGGGATGCAGTTGCACCGAATCCTTCCTAATGGTTTGGAGTTGCTTTTTTAAGGTATCCAGATTGCTAATGGTAAAGCTGGATGCCTTTTCCGAAGTAATAGGAATCACTTCAGCCCCTTTTATTATTTGAGGGATTTGTCCTTTGAAAAGCGAAAGCCTTCCTGGCAGTGAATCCCTATCCAACATCACCCCTTTAGCGGTAAGTCCGTTGGGAAGAATCTGCATTTCAACGGCAGTATAGGACGCCAATGGTATGGCCGTAGAATCACTGGGAAGGGACGCAGTTTGCAAAATGGCAATAAGCCCCTGTTGATTCTTCACCTTGAAGGCCTTTAAAAAAGACGGATCTTGTTGGGTGTTGCCTTTTAGTATTTGTTGTAAGTTTTCTTTGGAATTACTTAGCAGGACGATACTATCCTTTATGGTTTCAAAAAAGGAGAGCCCTTCATACTGGTTGGTAGTAATGCGGTATTTTTCAAAGGGTTCCTCCTTGCTACTGAAATTGGATAGGGAATCTTTGGGAAGACTTAGGTTTTTCACTTTGGAAATAAGCGTGAAAATAGGGAGGCTATCTGAAGGCGAAAGACATAGCAGCACTTGTTCCTGGGCCGTGATTTGCTGAAATAGGGGTCGGTAGGTGCTAAATACTTTTGCGTAGGGTTCTGCTGGAAGTTGTTGGAGTAGGGAGTTTTCCAAAAACTCGTTTTGGGTAAATTCCCACCGATGTATTTTAAGTACATTTTTGGAGGTATTTGGGACGAAGTCCACTAGATTCTGTTGGGTAGCTACGTTGCCTTCACACCCCCACAGGATTCCCAATAGTACCAAACACCCTAAAAGCTTTCCGAAAGTCTGCATACACAAAAATAGCAAGGAAAATACCAATAAGCGTTGCTGTTAACAAGACTTTATTGACGGGTTTTTAACAACGGTCTACAGATCCAGCCGAAGTTGTTCCGGTAGTAGTTTAAAGCTCTTTCTATGGTAGGGGGTAGGTCCCAATTCCCGTATGGCCGCACGGTGTTTTTGGGTAGGATAGCCTTTGTTCTTGGCCCAGTCGTATTGTGGATATTCCTGATGCAATTTCAACATGAATTCATCCCGATGGGTCTTTGCCAGCACAGAAGCGGCGGCAATATGCATGTACTTTCCGTCTCCTTTTACCACACATTCAAAGGGGATATCGCCATACGGTTTGAATCGGTTTCCATCTACAGCAATGAATTGTGGGGTCTGTTTCATTTGGGCAATAGCGCGGTGCATGGCCAGATGGGACGCGTGCAGAATGTTCAGTTGGTCTATTTCTTCCATCATTACGTGGGCTACCCCGTAGCAAATGGCTTCCGTTTCCAGGATGGGGCGTAGTTCGTCCCGCTTTTTTTCTGAAAGTTGTTTGGAGTCATTCAAGAAAGGATGTGAAAAGCCTTCCGGTAGGATTATGGCGGCAGCGGTGACGGGACCTGCCAAGCAGCCCCTTCCAGCTTCGTCTGTGCCGCATTCTACTAGTTGTTGATGAATTTTAAAGATGAGCATTGCAATTAAAAATACACAATTCCGTTTAAAAATTTAACTTTGCTGCAAACTGGACAAGGAATGAAACACATTACGGTATTATTACTAACCCTCTGGAGTACGGTAGCCGTCTTTTCCCAAACCCCTTCCAACCAGTTTAGGCCCAATGGAAACGAAAAACCCGAAAAGCCACCCATTGACTTATACCGGATTATTTCCCTGGAAAATGATACCACGTATGTAGATACCACCTTGAGTATTGCAAAGGAATATAAATTCAATTACCTACGAAAGGATGATTTTGAATTATTGCCTTTTCCCAATGTGGGCCAAGCCTACAATTCCTTGGCCTATACTTTTGATGAAAACAACCTAAAACCCCTCTTTGCGGCGCAATCGCATCATTTTAATTACATGGATGCGAAGGATATTATGTATTACAGTGTCCCAACCCCCCTTACCGAGCTGTATTTTAAAACCGCCTTTGAACAGGGACAGCAATTGGATGCTTTTTTTACGGTGAACACCAGTGAGCAGTTTAATTTTTCGGTGGCCTATAAAGGGGTGCGTTCCTTGGGGCAATACCAAAATATTCTCACCAGTACGGGGAACTTTCGGTTTAGTACTTTATACCATACCAAAAACAAACGCTATAGATTAAAAGCCCATATGACGGCACAGGATGTGTTGAATGAGGAAAATGGCGGACTTACGGAAAATTCCAAAAGGTTATTTGAGATAGGAGATCCAGAGTTTGATGATCGTGGGAGGTTGGATGTGCTGTTTGAAGATGCCGAAAACAAATTGGAGGGACTTCGGTTTTTTGGAAGGCAGGAATATGATCTCATTCCGAAGAAAGACAGTACCAACACTACCGTTTTAACCGTTGGGACCACCTTAAGCTATGAAGATCGGTTTTATGAATACAGACAAACCGCTCCCTATGATGGTTATGGGGATACTTTCCGAAATGAAAATTTAAAGAAAACCACCAAGCTGGAAGACTTTCAGGCGAAAGCCCATGCCAATTTTCAGCATGGAATTTTAGGAAATATTGGTGCTTTTGTTGGCTATACCGATTATAACTATGGATATAATTCTGTATTGGAATTGCAGGATGGCCGAATTACCAATCGTATAAAGGGTAACTTGGTGCAAGCTGGTGCCAGTTATGAAAAAGAATACCGCGGGTTTTCCCTCTTCGGGGAAGGAGCGATTAATGTGGCGGGCGATTTGGATGCGAATTATTTAAAAGCTGGGGCGTCCTTTCAATTAGATGAAAACAATGGGGTGGAAGGCTATGTGAAGATTCATAGCGTAGCTCCTAATTTTAATTTGCTGTTGTACCAAAGTGACTATGTGAATTATAACTGGCAGACCAATTTCAATAATGTAAAAACCCAGGAATTATATTTTGAATTGGATTCCAAAAAACTGCTGAAGGCTTCGGTAAGTTATACAGGAATTGATGACTATGCCTATTTTGCCATTGCAGATGGGGCTACTACACCCACTCCGCAACAATTTGGAGACCGGGTAGATTACTTAAAAATAAAAGCCGAACGCGAGTTCCGTTGGAAGAGCTTTGCTTTAATGAATACCGTTATGTACCAGCAGGTGGTAAGTGGGGAAGGTGTCTTTAATGTACCACAGTTGGTAACGCGGCAATCGTTGTATTTTCAGGATGAGTGGTTTGAGAAAGCTGCGTTTATCCAAACGGGAATCAACTTCAAATACTTTACGGCGTACAACATGAATGCCTACGATCCCGTATTGGCAGAGTTTTATGTACAGAATACCGAAGAATTGGGAGGTTTTCCGTTAGTAGATATTTTCTTCAATGCCAAGATTAGGCAAACCCGTATTTTCTTTAAGTGGGAACATGTGAACCAATTGTTCAACAGTACGAACAACCATTATTCAGCTCCCAATTATCCGTATCGGGATGCGGTAGTCCGTTTCGGGTTGGTCTGGAATTTCTTTTTGTAATTTAATTTCTAAATAGAGCTGTATTAAGATTGATTTCACCTATTTTTTCTTCTAAAGAGAGGTCGCTATAAACTTCCATGATAGGTTCTATAATTTCATATCTGTATTTAATTTTATAACCAATCATCTCGACTAAAGATGCGTTTTTTTGAATTGGTTCATCATCAAATTCTACTTTAATTTTATAAACTGCATATAATTTTGTTTGACCATTTGCCGCAATTTTTTCTGCCTCTACTTCACTTAAACTAAAAAGCATATCTTTTTCCCAATTTTCTTTCCATTTTTTAGATGAATTTCTAAAATAAGAATCTTTTTTGTTGTCTAGACCGAATGAAGCACCGTTTCGCAATATCGAATTAGTCCAAAATCCTTTGTTTTGAAAATCATAATTATTTGGTTGAATATAAAAAGAGTTCACTAAGTAAACTTCTTTTGAATTTTTATCCCAAATACTATTTGACCAAGTTATTAACTCTTCCAAATGTGATGATACAAAGTCACTATATATTCTGTTTTGTTCGAAAATTGTTGATTTCCTACCTCCCCAATTCCTAGTAATATATCTTTGATTATTTTGATTATTCCCATTAAACTCATTGCAATTCGTATTTTTGGAATTACAAAAATATTTACGTAAAATATCAACAGATCCTAGGCTATAAACAGTGTTTAGTAAATGATTTTGCGCTAGTCTTGAAGATTGAAGTGTTTGATATTCAGAATCATTATATGTTTCGGTAATATTTTGTGTTTTGGATTTTTTTATTTCTAAATTATTTATTTCTTCAGCAGTTGTTAGTGAATTTTTATTCATTTTTTCAAAAAGCGGAATTCTAAATTTAGTTTCTACTAAAGATAAATATTTGTTCAACTCTTTGGTGTTAGATAATCTTTTACGTTTTAATTCATTTTTTGCTTTAGTAAGTTGATTATGGTCACTTATATTAGCTAATGTATATTGATAATCATCTTGTACGCCAAGTCTTGGAAGCCCTTTAAATGATTGAATGGTTATATCCATGAAGGTTTCAGAGGGCGATTTAACCACAAGTTCATTACGATAGTCAATTTTTAAGGATTTACTTCCTAGTTCATTATTGGTACTTGTGTTACCAATGATAGTTTTTACATCATTCTTTTTTCTAACTTTTTTCTTAATAACATTTTTACTCTCTGTTTTTGCTTTTCTCCAAATTCCTTTTAGATTTTGTGCGTTTGCTATTTGATATGAAAAAAACAACAAGCCTATTGTAAGTGAAATTATTTTTACCTTTTTCATTTTCTAATATTAAGCGAGTTAAATAAATTTTGCAGTCTTAAAAATATTAATTTAATCTGAAGGAAATCTAATAGAGTCTAATAATTTCAAAGAATCAACCCTAGGACTCACATCCAAATCTTCCCGTTGTGGCCAAAGGTCTCCCTCCTTTAAATTTTCCGAAGCCTTCCAGGTTTCCCCTAACTGTTCCAAGATGGTCATTTCCCATTGTGAGGGATGCTTGGCATCTATCCAAACCACATCACGGTATTCGGTATCTACCAAGGCGAGGTCTGGAGTGGCGGCACCATCAAACTTTTTGCTATCGTCCCGTTGTGCAGCTACCGTGCAAAAGACAAACAACCGTTTACGTCCTCCAATTTCTTTGATGAACGGTCTAAATTCCACGGGTTTATTCACGTCCCAGTCGTATTCTTTACGGGACTCAATAACCTTCAATGGCATAGCCGAAACCCCGGCCATACCTTCTTTTTTAGCGGCATGGTTGTAGAAGTACAGTTTGTCTGTACCATCTGCGGGGATCATTACACTAAACGAAAGGCTGGTGCGCTCTTCGCCTATGGGTTCCAATCCAAACCAATGGTAGAGTCCGTTGTAGGTATCGATACTCATTCCGTCAAAGTTGAAATCGGTGACAAACGGTTGCCAGTTTTCATCATCTTTCAGGTCGGGGATTTTCACTGCAGTTTCCATATTCCAAGGAAGCGGATCTGTAAATCCGCCCAAAAATTGTAGGGATTGGGCTTGCATTCGGGAGACTTCTTCGGCTAAGGTGTTTTGCCCCACCAAGAAGGGGTGCTCTTGTGTTTCCGAAGCTGGGATATACCTGCCTTTTCCAATAAGGATTCGTTCAAAATAATCTGCGGTAGTGTGCTTTCCGGGGTCAATAATCATAACACCGCCATAGGTGGGATACGGAAAAAAGAAGCCTTTCCATTTAATGAGGCTTACCACCTGTACCCACTTTCCCTCATCATTTTTCATGTAAAATACATCGCTGGGTTCCATGGTAAACAACTGAAACAAATTAAAACGTTGCACTACGGCATTATAGGTGTTTCTGCTAAATGCGAGGGATTCCCCAATGGAAAAGGTCACTGGAATACGGTTTTCCCCAGAAAATCGCGGAAATGGTGAAGTGCTTTCCACGGTAAAAAGTTCTTCGGTATCATCATTTACACGTTGCCACCAATACTCTTCGGAAGGCTGTACGGCCATGGTCCACTGGTTGGTAGAATCTACCCGAACCAACTGCGGAAGCGAAACCTCTTGGGTCTCCCCAATTGATTCGTAAGCCATGGTAATGATGTTGTTAAAAGGCTGAATTCTTTCATTTTGGGTAAGCGGAAGTTCGTGAAGTTCTACGCGGTTAAGGTGTTTGAAAACGTTATAACTCTGCATGTATTCATATAGCTTAATTTTCCACCCGAAATACCATCCCGTAGCAAAAAATGCAAAGATTCCCAAAAGGATAAGAATACGGCGACCCGCACTGGGGGCATTTCTAAACTTGGTTAGTGTGAACCAAAGGAAAGCTATGCCAATGAGGATCATAAAAATATATTTCCGAAGGAAAAGTAATGCCGGTTGGTAATCATCCCGAAGAAAGAAGAGTAGTAGCAATAGCACTATCCCACCGAAAATAACAATGCGTTTCTGTTTTTTTCCTTTGTTCCAATAGCGTTTGATCATAACGTTGACAACTTATGGTTTATATTTTCACTACTTAATCATTCCTTTGTCCTTGAAGCGGTCCCTAGCACTTTTTTTAGGGGCCTCTTCGGTTTTTGCCTCCAGCTTTTCGGCTTCGGTTTTGGCTTCCACTTCCAAGGTTTCTGGTGCGTCACCTTCCGTAAGTTCCTCCACAAAATCTTTTCCTTTTTCAAATGCTTCCTGTAGGCTTTCTTTTTTCAATCTTTCCGAAGTAAAGAAAAACATGGATGCAAGGTAGGTTCCAATTAAGGTGCCTACAATGGCAGAAACAAAGTATTGAATAAAAAAGGCATTGATGGACGTGGCGAAACTTACAAGTGCCGCCCCTACCACAAAGAAAAAGGTCACCCATACAAAACGCATAAGAAATGGTTGTAGGTGTACAAAGCCTTTTTTGTTTTCTGGGGTCATTTGTAGCTTTTTGGAATGGGTGAGTTTGTTGAAAAACCGATAGGTTTTGTTGCTTTTCGATTCCCTCCAGTACCAGACAATTCCGAAAAGGATGGCAAAAATAAAAACGATGATTTCCAGTGTCATGAGGTGTGGGTTTTATTATTTTCCAAGATACAATCTATCACCCAATCCTGATAGCTTTCAGGCCAGGTTTTGAAGGCTTCGTAAAACTGCTCCTTGCTATACCAGTAAAGGTGCAAGGGGTCTTTAGGGATCATTTTGGTAAGTAATTTCCATATAAGTTCGCGTACTTCCCCTTCTAAGTTAGCGTGTGGCTCCAAAAGGGCTTTGGTATATTCCATAGCCACCACATTATCCATTTTAAGGTCACGTTCTACTATTTTACGTTGGTTGTAACGCTCCACGCTCAAAATTTTATTCCGCGTGGGCTCGTCCATGTCGTTGAGGTATTTTTTAAACAGAAACGGACTCTCCAAAATTTCTTCCAAGGAATGTTGGGTGTTGCCATGAAGGTGTTCTATAAAAAAGTGTTTTTTGATTCGGGCGTAGCGCTTTGTCTTCGAAGCCCTTTTTATATCGAATTCCGCAATAAGGTGATTGACCAGCGCAGCAGTAAGCTCATGGTGGCTTACATGATATAGGGAAACATCATGAACGGTGTTTTTGATGGCTTTTTGAAAGGTTTCCATTGATTCAAAAACAATAATATCATTGATGAAATCCCGAAGGACAAAAATACCGCCAAATGCTTTGGTATAGAAAGAACCTATTTTGAGTTGGATGGGCTCCAGCCTTAGTTTTCGGGTACGCAAGTCCCCATATTTTTTGGCCGACTCCAAAAGTTTTTCGTGCAGTTTTAAGTCAATAAAATTATTTCCCTCTTGAAAAGTTTGTACCAAAGCCAACTGTTCCTGTTGTTTTTTGGCCAAACGGTTGGTAATCATAAAATTCACCGTAATGGTTTGGTACTGCAGTAAATCAAAGGGTTCATAATAGGCATCCATGTGTTGGTCCAACTGAATACAAATAGCGGCGCTTTTGGTGATGTCACGAATGGGCTGACTATAGGCTGCAAAAATAGCTTCCATGATATCACGGTCAAAACTATGAAAAGGACGGTGTACCGGTTTTCCTTGCTGCGCTGGGGAAATAATAATGGCTTGACTATTTGCTTCCCCAATATTGAGGTAATAGTCCTTGTTTTTCTCTGCTGCAATTTCAGGGCTCCAACCCATGCCATCCACATGAAACCGCTCTAACTTAGTGGGTTCCATGCCCAACATATGTAAGCACTCATTGTACCGCTGGGCCAATGATCCCCCTACAGGCACCATGGCCCCTCCATATAATCCCGCTGCTTTTAGTTTGTCCATTATAGGTCTTCTTTCAATGCATCCTGCGCTTTCAATTGTACTTTCATATCGTGAACACGCTGTTCTACTTTTCGGTTGAAATCGGTATCGGCAATGGTAGCTACGTTATCCAAATAGCGGATGACCTCTTGCCTTCTGATATCTGAGAAACTTAGTCCTTTCATATTCTCCTTCATGAGTTCCTGCAACATGCCAAACTTGGTATCGTAATCTTTTTTAAAGTAGGCTTCGGAATTTTCAAACCAATCCTTAGGTAGGTCGAAATCTGTTAACCGAAGCGATACTGCACTTTGGATATTCCGAATGTCCCGGGAAGAGAAAAACGGAAAGGCTTTTTGGATGTTTTTATACAGTTCGGCGTAGAACAAATGAGCATCTGTTGGATGCGTTTTTTCGGTTTGTTCGTAAATCTCCAAAACCCGTTCTTCCGAAGGTTTTTCAGTAAGCTGAAGGATTTCACCCAAATTTTTAGCCAAACCCTGGGCGCTAAGGTATTCATAGTCTTTGGGATTGTTCATATTTACAAATCCTGGCATTGTTTTTTCAATCTTGCGCCACCATAAATAATCTTGGTCTACAAAATCTGGAATGGTTCGGGCGCCATCAATTTTAAAGCGTCCCTGTACCCGTGAAATCACCGCTTTGTCCAACATTTCCGGAAGGTTGGTAAAAAGCCCTACGGAACTGTTCCCGTAATTTACGGCGTAAGCACCTTCGGTGTATCGTAAAAATACGCCAATTACTTCCTTAACCCCTGCGGAAACCCCTTGTGCCGTTCGTTCTTGCAAGTTGTTTTCAGCATCGTCAATGGGTGCAAATATAATACGGGTAGGATCCTGTAACGGTTTCATCCATTGCACCATTTTTTCCGCAGAGCCCCCTTGGAAGGTAGAGATAAGCGTATCTGGCATGGGATGGAATAAAAATGGAATTTCCAATCGGTCACAATGCTCCTTCAGCCGGGTAGCAATAGCGGCAATAAGCATACTTTTTCCTGTACCTGGAATTCCGTAGCCCATAAATACGGGCATGAAACCACCCAATTCCTGAAACGGATTCTTTTTGGTGGTGAAATCATAGCTTAACAAGCGTTCTGTTAACCTTCGGGCGAAGTGTTTTGCATCACGGTTTCCAACAATTTCCTCAAATTGTATTTTATTGAACTCCACACTTTTGGCCGTACCTTCCATGGTGTTTTCCCAACCCGAAACCGCGAACTCGCTTTTTTCAAGTTTGTAGGTACGGTCTGTAATGGTTTCGGTGTATTCTAGGGAAGAGACCCGTAATTGAATTTCGGAAATGATCCCCTCAAAAAACACGACGGTAAAATCTAGCATGTCCTTGTCATTGGCAATCATTTCAGGGTGGTTGAGGTATTTGTCGTAATAGAACAGCATACAGGAAATCCCCTTAATTGGGGAGAGCAGTGAAAGCTCTGGAATGCCTGCAAACTTATTTTTCATCACGCTCAAATCATCGGTAAGGGGTTTAAGGCCATAGAGAATATGGTAGGCCGTTCCGAAGAGCATAAATGCCGTGGCAGTTTGTTGTTTGCTGTCGAATTCCCGCCGTTCGGAATTGTCAAGGGCCGATTTCCGTTCGTTGAGGCTGCTAAGCCCTGAAGCATCGTAATAACTATCCCGAAGCCACAACCCCATGGTAAGTCCTTCCTGAAGTGCATACAATGATTGGTTTAAAAAAAGCGGGATTGCTACCGAATCTGGGAGCAAGCGTTTCTTTAACGCCAAAATGCTTTTGGAGACCGAAGTAACACCAGTTGCCCCATTTCCAGTTGCCTTGGATAAGTACAGTAATATAGAATCATCCTTTCCGTTTTTATCACGGTTTTTGGCTTTATAGCTTTGATCCCATTGTACCCCTTTTAAGTAGGATGTTGCTTCATCCCGGAGGGTGTCCAATTCGGTATTTTTAATAGGAAATGTGGTGTTGTGTTCCATGTTATAGTGTTAATTCTGGTATTTCTATTGGGGGTTGATGTAAGTTATTTAATTGATCTGGAATTTGGTCAAACAATAATTGGATGACCCTATGTGGGCAAAACAAGTAGCGTTGTTTCTTTTGGGTCTCCCATATTTGAAGTTGTTGTTTGCTGAAAAAACTTCCCTCTGTAAATTGACCTTTACTTTCTATTTCTTCAATGGAAAGGGAAATGGCATGTGCCGAAAGGGGTAGGTTTTTTTCCACGATGGCTTTTAAAATGGTGTGAGTAATTTGCAATTCGTCTTTGGCAAATACATTGTGGATGGGCCCCAAGTCTATTTTCCGGAGTTTCTTCGGAAGGAGTTTCGGGAGTTTTTTATCGATGGCATATGCCATCATATCCAAACTCATATTTCGGTCTGCCACCTTTTCCAACACTTCATAAATTTCCGAAGTATATTCCGCTGCGGTAGTTTTATGCAAATCGAAATACATAAAGCAAATGAAGGGCCTATTATGTGTGACGTCGTAAAAGGACCAGCTAATTAGATAGGGGTTGTTTCTGTCATTTTCAATCCGTTGAATTTTCCCTTGTACAAAACGTTTAAAAATATAGCGTTCCTCCACAGAAGTATAATAGACAATGGAGGCGGCCTGTTCCAGTTTTCTTCGGCTTACTGGGGTTTTGTATTTTAAGATACTTTCCAGAAATTCTTCCTGTAGGACCTCTACTTTAGGCAGCTTTACCAAATGTTCCTGTTTGAGGGCCAAATCATTGATGAGATAACGAAATTCAAGGAAGTTTGGGAAGCCCGATTCTGTTAAATCGATTTTCATTTTCTCCTCTTCATTATACAAATACTTCACCCTAAAAGCCTCTAGGGAATACGTAATGAGTTCTGCATATTGTTCCAGAAAGGAAATTTCCAAGGGGTTGCAGATTTCCTGTTCTTGAATACGTTTGAAAAGGGCTTCAAAGGCATGGTTTACAATTTTGAAATACACCTGGTACTGCTCCTTGTTTTCAAGGACTGCACTATCTAAAGGTGTTACAATATCGTGTAAGGCCATGTCTTGGATCTTATGGTGATTGAAATCCCTATATTGGGCAGGCCGGTAGGCCTGCCCAATAAGTGGGACGTCAGTACTGCTGTTTTATCCTAATAAGTCTTCCTCTTCAGAAGGAGGGTTGTTTGGGGTTTCTTTCCCATCGCCAGAAGGCGCATTGCCATCACTGGAGTAGAATTCTTCAAAGATTTCCTTCATGTCGATGCCGTAACGGTCTGCAAAGTTTTTCTGAATCTCAGCATCTTTTTCACGAATTTCCTGAAGGGATTCTGCATAGCTGCTGTACACGCCTTGCATCACTTTTTCGTGAACTGGGATGTTGTCCATCATTTCTTGACGCGCTTTGGCACTAGCCGTATGCATTGCGGCCAAGGTTTGCCCAATATGCTCATCTGTTTTTACCCCAAGGTGTTCTAAAATTGCTGCAAACTCTTGATCTGTTCGTGCCTTTAATGCAATGACATACCCATCGTAGTATTTCAGACGCTCATCGGTGTCACTTTTTAATTTGGCCCTATGGGATTGAAGGTTGCTACGTAATGAGGTAAGTACCTTAATGGTTAGATTGTGTTTATGCACAAAACTATCCTTACTGGCGGCAAGGGTGGTGTAGGCATTTTTCAATCCTTCCAGTTCTTCTACTTTTTGTTCCAGTTTGGTAATCTTGCCAATGGCCTCACTGTATTCGGTAGACTGTTTGTCTGCAATTTCCTCCAACTCCTGTCTAGCCTGTTTTAATAAGGCATATTGTTCTTCAAGTTGTTCTTCGGTTTCTTTTTTCTTTTCAAGGGCCTTGGTGTGATTTTTACTTGCTTCTACAATTGCTTCCTGAAGTTTGTCTTCCACTTCCTTGATTTCCACTTCACGGTTTTTAAGTCGGGTAACCGCCGCTTGGCTCTTATACGAGAGCTCACTAAGCAGTGTTTGAACATCTGCCGTTTCAATTCGCTCTTGAAACATTTGCTTGGCTCTCATATCGGCAGCTTCGCGATCCTTTTGAGCTTGTTGTAATTCGGCTTCCTTTTTCTTGATGCGGGATTTTCTTCCCCAGAGGTTGTTCCACCAATTATCTTTAACGGCTTCGGCTTCTTCCAATTCTCTTTTTGCACGGTCTAAACGCTTTTGGGCGTCGTCTATGACTTTTTGTTCTGCGGCATTGAGGGTAGAGAATTTTTCAAAGATAATGCCTACCTCTTCTTGGTAGTCTGTAAGGTCTTTAATGGCCTCCAGAAGTGAGCTACGGTCCTTTTCGGCCATCCCTACTACATCATCTAGGGTGGCGTTCAATATTTTTTGGCGCATTTCGGGGTCATCTTCCTGGGCCAGTTTAGACTTCATTTGGTCTACGGCTTTGCCCCAATCTACTTCTACTTTTTTATCTTGTTTAGAGGAATCGGTTTCCAGTAAGTCAAAATCATCAGACATAGGTATGGCTATTAAAGGTTAGTATTTTTTAAAATTTTGGAGTGTTAATTTCGGTAAAAAAATTGAGTTAGCAGGCTTGGTTTCCAAAAACTACACCCTATGGGTCTAAAAAAGGATGATTTTGTTACGAAGGAGGTTTTCTGAAAATAAAAAAAACCGGCAATAAGCCGGTTTTAGAAATAGTTGATATTGTATTTAGTCTTTCAATAGCCCTCTTGAAATCACTATTTTTTGAATTTCACTGGTTCCTTCATATATCTGCGTGATTTTTGCATCACGCATAAGACGTTCTACGTGGTATTCTTTTACATATCCATTTCCTCCGTGTACCTGTACGGCCTCAACGGTGACTTCCATAGCGGTTTGTGAAGCATATAGTTTGGCCATGGCACTGCTCATGTCATAATTGTTGCCTTGGTCTTTATCCCATGCTGCTTTCATCACCAAATGACGGGAAGCTTCAATCTTAGTGTGCATGTCTGCCAATTTGAAAGCAATGGCTTGGTGGTTGCATATTTCGGTACCAAATGCTTTACGTATTTTAGAATATTCCCTTGCCAAATCATAAGCGCCTGCGGCTATACCCAATGCTTGTGCGGCAATCCCAATACGGCCTCCGCTCAAGGTTTTCATGGCGAATTTAAATCCGAATCCGTCTTCCCCAATCCTATTTTCCTTAGGTACTTTTACATCATTGAAATTAAGGGTGTGTGTGTCACTTCCACGAATCCCCAATTTATCTTCCTTCGGGCCTACTTCAAAACCTTCCCATCCTTTTTCTACAATAAATGCGTTAATTCCTCGGTGTCCTTTTTCACGGTCGGTTTGGGCAATTACTAAATAAATATCAGCACTACCTCCATTGGTGATCCAGTTCTTGGTACCATTCAATACATAATGGTCGCCTTTGTCAATTGCGGTTGTTCGCTGGGATGTAGCATCACTTCCGGCTTCTGGCTCACTAAGACAAAAAGCCCCTAATTTTTCGCCAGTGGCTAACTTGGTAAGGTATTTTTGTTTTTGCTCTTCGTTTCCGTAGGCTTGCAATCCATAGCATACCAATGAATTATTCACGGAAACAATCACCGAAGCAGACGCATCAATCTTGCTTAATTCTTCCATGACCAAAACATAAGAAACGGTATCCATACCGCCTCCGCCATATTTTGGGTCTACCATCATTCCCAAAAAGCCCAATTCTCCCATTTTCTTGACCTGTTCTGCAGGAAACTTTTGGTGGATATCACGTTCAATCACTCCAGGGAGTAGTTCGGTTTTGGCAAAATCACGGGCGGCATCCCGTATCATTAAGTGTTCTTCGGAAAGGCTAAAATCCATAGGTTGAAATTTTTATCTAAAACGTTTTCGTAACGGACTGCAAAGATACTTTTTTGCAAACAGTTTTTCAATAAAACCCCTTATTTTTACAAAAATGATACAAAGCAAGTACACAGTAATAGGAGTAATGAGCGGTACCTCATTGGATGGCATTGATTTAGCTGTTTGTAATTTTGAGGTTACTAATGGATTATGGGATTTTAAATTTGGAGCTGCGGAAACCATTCCCTATTCCGAAGAATGGCAACTAAAACTGAAAGAAGCGATTCACTTTTCAAAAGACAAACTTATTAGGCTAAATGAAGCGTATACTCAATTGCTTACGGAGGTGATTTCGTCTTTTTTGAACCGCCATCATATTGCAGGTTTGGATGCTATCTGTAGCCATGGCCATACTATTATACATCAACCAGCCGAAGGGATTACTCTACAGATAGGGAATTTACCATCATTGGCTAAAAAGGTGAAACAAACTGTGGTTTGCGATTTTAGGTTGCAGGATGTGGCTTTTGGCGGACAAGGGGCTCCATTGGTGCCAATTGGGGATCGATTGCTTTTTAGGGAATATGATTGTTGTTTGAATCTGGGTGGCTTTGCCAATCTTTCTTTTGAAAAGGACGGAATACGAATGGCATATGACATTTGCCCGGTAAATATTGTGTTAAATCTATATGCCCAAAAGTTGGGTCATCCTTTTGACAGGGGAGGGGCTATTGCGGCTTCAGGAAAGGTGCTTCCTGAACTTTTGGAAACTTTAAATAGATTACATTATTATAGTGAAAGCCCTCCAAAGTCCTTGGGATTGGAGTGGGTGCAGACCCATATTTTCCCAGTTTTAGAACAAACCAATGCTTCGGCTCAAGACCTGTTGTGTACGTTTACAGAGCATGTTGCAGTACAACTGGCGGCTCAAATTCCAGAAAACACCATGGTACTCGTGACGGGCGGAGGAGTATACAACACCTATTTACTGGAGCGGCTTAAGTCGATAAAACCCCTAAAAATAGAAATCCCACCCTCCCAACTTATTGAATACAAAGAGGCGTTAATATTTGGATTATTAGGCGTCCTGAGGCTACGGAATGAGGTAAATTGTTTGGCAAGTGTAACGGGTGCTAGAGAAAATCATAGCAGTGGGAACATATTTCATCCTTAAATTTTACCTAAAATTAAAGTTTAGCCCCGTCATTTTTTTATCTTTGTTCACTTTACCTTTTGTATGAAAGAACTTCTCAAAAAGTACGAAGAAAAAGCCCCCGAAATAGTTTTCCATTGGAATGATCCTGAAACCGAAGCCGAAGGCTGGGTGGTGATTAACTCCCTTCGCGGTGGAGCTGCGGGTGGTGGTACTAGAATGCGCCCAGGATTAGATCAGAATGAAGTATTGAGCCTCGCTAAAACCATGGAGGTGAAATTTACCGTTTCGGGACCGCCAATTGGTGGTGCGAAATCTGGGATTAATTTTGATCCAAATGACCCTCGTAAAAAAGGGGTTTTGGAACGATGGTACCAAGCCGTTTCACCTTTGCTGAAGGCGTATTACGGGACCGGTGGCGATTTAAACGTAGATGAAATTCATGAAGTAATTCCCATTACGGAAGCTAGTGGTGTTTGGCACCCGCAAGAAGGGGTGTTCAACGGTCATTTCACACCAACCGAAGCAGATAAAATCAATAGGATTGGTCAGTTGCGCCAAGGGGTAATCAAAGTTTTGGAGAATCCTGAATACTCCCCAGATGTAACCCGAAAATATACCGTAGCAGATATGATTACTGGCTTTGGAGTGGCAGAAGCGGTTCGGCATTATTATGATATTTATGGTGGAAATGTAACCGGAAAGCGGGCTGTGATTCAAGGATTTGGAAATGTTGGAGCTTCAGCGGCATACTATTTATCACAAATGGGTGCCAAAGTAGTTGGGATTATTGATCGTTCTGGTGGACTGATCAATGAGGACGGATTTTCTTTTTCAGAAATAAAAGACATGTTTTTAAAGAAAAAGGGAAATCAGTTGATAGACGATGCCATGATTCCATTTGAAGAAATCAACGAACGTATTTGGACTCTTCCATCAGAGATTTTTGCACCTTGCGCAGCTTCCCGTTTGATTACCAAAAATCAAATTTCTGCAATGATGGATTCAGGCTTGGAAGTCGTAAGCTGTGGAGCCAATGTACCTTTTGCTGATAAGGAAATATTCTTTGGACCCATCATGGAATATACAGATGAACGTACCAGTCTTATTCCAGATTTTATTAGTAACTGTGGAATGGCAAGGGTATTTGCCTATTTCATGGAACGACGCGTTCAAATGACCGATGAGGCCATCTTTAACGATACCTCTATGACTATTAAAAATGCCATTCAAAATACGTTTGATAATAACAGTGATAAAATTAATATTAGCAAAACGGCTTTTGAAATTGCATTGAAACAGTTAATTTAGACAAATTCTAATCCAACCTCCTCTTATGGAATCTATCATTATTTTAATTTTTGTACTTGGCTATCTTTCAATTACACTTGAGCATCCCCTAAAACTTGATAAAACAGTGCCTGCGCTAATTATGGCTGCATTAATTTGGGCCGTTTTGGCGGTAGGATTTAGTGCTGGATGGTTTAACGTGATTGACACCCATGATTATGTGTATGATTTTTCCAAGGGAGGGGAAGAAGCCATGCATGGGTTTGAAAATACCCTGCTGCATCATTTAGGTAAAACAGCCGAAATCCTAATTTTCCTTATAGGCGCCATGACCATTGTAGAAATTATCGATTTACA
Source organism: uncultured Alteromonas sp. (assembly GCA_964495885.1). GTDB lineage: Bacteria > Bacteroidota > Bacteroidia > Flavobacteriales > Flavobacteriaceae > PALG01. The sequence continues at coordinate 66,226 of CAZBWO010000018.1, forward strand.
CAGAGGGTTTGAAGTGCTTAAAAGTGCCGTAAAAACAAAAAGCAAGCGAAAATTATTATGGATTATAGGAATTTTAGCTTTTATACTATCTGCTATTATTGATAACCTTACCGCTACCATTGTTTTGGTGACATTACTTCGCAAGTTAATTCATAAAAAAGAAGAACGTATCTGGTATGCGGCGCTTGTAGTAATTGCTGCCAATGCTGGAGGTGCGTGGTCTCCTATTGGAGATGTAACCACCACCATGCTTTGGATTGCCAACAAGGTAACCGCAATGGGTCTTATAGAGTTTGTAGTCATCCCTTCTATTGTATGCTTTGTGCTTCCATTCTTTATTGCTTCCTATTTGAAACCTTTTCGCGGCGAAATACATTTCGAATCCCAAAGTGATACGGCAGCCGAAAAATTATTAAGTAGCCGTACCATGTTATTCTTGGGACTGGGAATGATTGTTTCGGTTCCTATTTTTAAAACATTGACCCACCTTCCTCCTTACATGGGGATGATGTTGGCATTGGGGGTAGTTTGGTTGGTTTCCGAATACATCCACCCAGAAGAGGATTTCAGCAAAGAACGAAGACATTTATATTCTGCCCATAAAGCACTTTCCAGAATTGAAATCTCCAGTATTCTATTTTTCTTGGGGATTTTAATGGCAGTGGCCGGACTTGAAAGTTTGGTCTATGGAATAGCTGAAAATGGAGATCCTGTAGGAACGCTTAGATACCTTGCTGAAGTATTACAGGCCGCCATTCCTAATCAGGATGTGGTAGTAATGCTTCTTGGGGTGCTTTCTGCAATTATTGATAATGTTCCGTTGGTTGCTGCTTCCATGGGGATGTATACCTCTCCTACAGATTCGGTACTTTGGCATTTCATCGCCTATTCTGCCGGAACGGGTGGAAGTATGCTTATCATTGGTTCTGCCGCTGGGGTAGCTGCCATGGGGATGGAGCGTATCGATTTTATCTGGTACCTACGGAAAGTAGCCTGGTTAGCCTTTATTGGTTTCTTGGCTGGAGCCGGGGTGTTTCTCCTTATAGAACGTGTGATATTTCACCACGTGTAACAATTTCCCCAAAGTTCATTCGTTAATACTATAAACCTTACTTATGCTAAATATGCTTCTTCAGGAAGGTACGGGCGAAGCCGTGCAAAACTTGGATCCTGAAACTACAGAAAAAACCCTTTCCATTATGGAACTCATAATGAGTGGTGGATTGGGAGGACAAATCATTATTGCTATTCTTTTCGTGTTACTTTTTGTAGCGGTCTATCTTTATTTTGAGCGGCTGTTTGCTATTCGGGCAGCTTCAAAGATGGATCATAACTTCATGAATCAAATTAGGGATCATGTGTCCAGTGGAAACATTCAAGGAGCAAAGGTACTTTGTGCACAACAAAATTCCCCGGTTTCCAGACTTACCGAAAAGGGAATTTCCAGAATTGGGAGTCCGTTGGAGGATATCAACACTGCTATTGAAAATGCTGGTAGATTGGAGATTTACAAGCTGGAAAAAAATGTAAGTATTTTGGCGACGATAGCTGGAGCGGCACCTATGATTGGTTTCTTAGGAACTGTAATAGGGATGGTGTTGGCCTTTCATCAACTGGCCACGAGTAGCGGTCAGGCAGAAATGGGAAATCTTGCTGAAGGAATTTACACAGCTATGACGACTACCGTAGCCGGACTTATCGTTGGTATTATCGCCTATATTGGGTATAACCATTTGGTTGTTCGCACCGATAAAGTAGTACACCAAATGGAGGCCACTGCGGTTGATTTTCTAGATCTTTTAAATGAACCGGCCTAATGAATTTGCGAGGAAGAAATAAAGTTAGGGCTGAATTTAGCATGAGTTCCATGACGGATATTGTATTCCTGTTGTTGGTGTTTTTTCTACTTACCTCACCTGCGATAACCCCAGATGCTTTGGATTTAATTCTTCCAAAGGCTAAAGGGAAATCTTCTAACCAGCAGAAAGCTTCCGTAAGTATTACCAAGGATGGAGCGTATTATGTAAATAAAGAGCGGGTTAGTGAATATGGCGTAGAAAAAGAATTGAAGGCCGTATTGGCGGGTCAGGAAGAGCCTACCATTATTCTTCGTGCGGAAGAGGGCGTACCTATTGAAGACGCAGTATTTGTAATGGATATTGCCAATAAAAATGATTTTAAAGTAGTGCTGGCTGTAAGGCCTAATTAGGATGGGGTTAGTAGATACAAAACATAAACGGAAAAGTATGACCATTACCGTGCTCTTGCACGTGTTGATCCTTTTGTTGTTGTTTTTCTTCGGAATGACCTATCTAGATCCACCACCCGAAAATGGAATCGCCGTAAATTTTGGGACTACAGATGTTGGAAAAGGAAATACCCAACCTACCGAACCTGTAAAAACTGCTCCCAAGCAAACCACCCCAGAGCCTGTTCCCGACACCAAATCTGAAATTCAGGAAGAGGTCGTTACCCAAGATAACGAGGAAGCCCCGGTTGTAAAAAAAGAGGAGCCAAAAAAAGTAGTTTCTGAAACCCCGAAAGAAACCCCTAAAAAAGAACCACCCAAAAAAGTAGACCCAAAACCCGATAAATCTACCACCGATGCGCTATCCAGTTTAATAAATGGCCCTAAAAATGATGGTACGAAAGACGGAAGTGAAGGCAATGATAATACTGCAGGTGATAAAGGAAATCCCAATGGAGATCCAAATGCCAGTAGTTATTATGGAACTGGCAAAGGATTGGATGGAGACGGAAATTATTTACTGGGAGGGAGAAAGGCTTTGAATAAGGAAAAGTATGTCCAGGAATGTAATGAAGCGGGTAGAGTGGTAGTAAGCATAGAAGTAGACCGTACGGGTAGGGTCATTAGTGCCGTTCCAGGGGTACGGGGTACTACGAATAATTCGAAATGCCTGTTGGAGCCGGCCAAAAGGGCTGCTTTGGCTACCAAATTCAATGCAGATGAGAATGCTCCTTCCAAACAGATTGGAAAAATCATCTACAATTTTGCCCTTTCCGAATAACGGAATTATTTCAAATACGCTATCTTAGGAAAAAATACCTCAAGCATGAAGCAACTTTTCCTTTTAGTGATTTCTTTTTGTGTTTTTTCTTGTAATGTTCCTTCCGAGGAGTCAAAATCTTGGTCACCCACCAAAGAGGAGTATCCCCATGATTTTATGTTCATGCAGCGGGCCTATCCAACTGGTAAAATCAAAACTGAAGCTTATAAAGAAGCCATTCAATGGAAAAGGCAACAATCCAGAACAGGGGGTGAAGACTTTTGGGAGTTTGTGGGGCCTATCAACATAGGTGGGCGAATTACCGATATAGAAATTCCTATAAATGATGAACAGACCTACTACGTTGGTGCCGCTTCTGGAGGAATTTTTAAAACTACCGATGCAGGAGCCAACTGGACCCCTATTTTTGATGAACAAGAAATGTTATCTATTGGGGATATTGCGATTTCTAAAAATAACCCTAGCTTGGTTTGGGTAGGAACCGGGGAAGTTAATGCGGGTGGCGGCTCTTTAGCTTATGATGGCGATGGTATCTATAAAAGTACAGATGGTGGTGAAAACTGGGAAGTGAAGGGAGTTCCAGATGTTGGCAGCATTAGTAAAATTGTGATGGACCCTAATGATGATGATGTTGTTTATGTGGGCGCAATGGGTCCGTTGTTTGAAAACGATAATAACCGTGGGGTCTACCGTTCTTTGGATGGTGGCGACACTTGGGAGCAAAAGCTATTTGTAAGTGATTCTACTGGAATCATTGATATGGTCATTCATCCTGCTAATGGGGATATTATTTATGCCGCAGCTTGGGAGCGCATTAGAAGACCACAATACCGGCAATATGGAGGAGAAACTTCTGGAATTTATAGAAGTTTGGATGGAGGGGATAATTGGACTGAATTAACCAATGGGTTGCCTACTGTTCCTTCGGAAAAGGGGCGCATTAGTTTAGCGATTTCAGAAAGCAACCCGAATGTACTGTATGCAAGGTATGCAGATGCCAACGGAAGCATTCAGGGAGTATACCGAACCAGTGATGGAGGAAATACGTGGGTATCCCGAAATTCAGCCTCCTTAACCAATATTGGATTTCATTGGTGGTTCCGTGGAATTGTAGTAGACCCCACCGATGAAAATACGATTTACAACGTGGATTTTGAAGTGCAAAAATCAACCGATGGTGGCAACACTTGGTTTGATGTATTTCAAAACGTTCATGTAGACCAACACGCCTTAGCTTTTAATCCCAATGACCCCCAAGAGGTATTGCTGGGAAATGATGGCGGATTTTATAAAAGCACTAATGGTGGTACCAACTGGACCAAAGACGAAACCTTACCCATTACACAATTATATAGAGTTTTTGTGGAGAATCAAGATAGGATATATGCTGGTGCCCAAGATAATAGTACCATGCGAACCCTGTCTGGAAGTACAGATGATTGGGGGATTATTTATGGAGGGGATGGTTTCCAGCCGTTGGTAGATCCTAATAATACTAATGTCATTTATGCTCTTTCACAATATGGTAATATAGGAAAATCAACGAATGGCGGGGCTTCATTCAACAATGCAACTACAGGTATTTCTGGAGGTGATCGAAAGAATTGGGATACGCCCATTACGTTTGACCCTCAGGATTCACAAGTTCTCTATACGGGAACCCAACGGGTCTATAAAACAACCAATGCGGCTGGAAATTGGTCACCCATAAGCCCAGATTTAACCGATGGAGATGGCGGTGGCAATCTCACTTTTGGAACCATTACCAGTATAAGTGTTTCGCCAGAAGACCAGAATTTAATATATGTAGGTACAGATGATGGGAATGTTTGGAGAACAGATGATGGAGGAACCAACTGGATCAATATTTCGGTAGATTTACCCAACCGCTGGGTCACCAAAGTGTTTGCATTTGAGGCTATTAATGGGGTCATTACTGAAAATTCTGTGATGGTAACTTTTTCTGGGTATCGGTTTGGCGAAAACTTGGGCCATGTGTTTTACAGTGAGGATCGTGGGGAAACCTGGCAGGATATTACAGCTGATTTGCCAGATATTCCTGTGAATGATTTCGAGTTTAGTACCAATCTTTATGAGTACATGATTGCCACAGATGTAGGGGTATTCTTCACCACTTCTCCAGGTAATTCATGGAGTCCCATTAACACGGGTGTATTGGATGGAGGTTACCTGCCTTCTGTTCCCGTTACGGATTTATTTGTAGACGATTTGCACATTTATGCGGCTACATATGGAAGATCCATCTACCGCACCATTAATTATATTATTGGGATCGAAGATTTTTCAGATGGAAATACCTTTCAAATGTTTCCTAATCCTGCTTCGGAAACGGTTCAATTACAATTTTCCCAACCTTTGGAAGCTAGAATAGAAGTCTACAATATTTCAGGGGCATTGCTTTTTTCCGAAGAAATTTCAGGAATACATAAAAATCTTTCCATTTCCCATCTTTCTAAAGGTGTGTATTTTGTAAGTGTAATTTCAGGACGTGAAAAAGTCATCAAAAAACTAATTGTAAAATAAGCGATACTCCTATCAACTATCAAGAAACATTGCAGTGGCTTTTTTCGCAATTGCCCATGTACCAACGGGTGGGCAAAGCAGCCTATAAAGCCAATTTGGATAATACCTGGGACCTTGCCAATTATTTAGGGAATCCAGAACGTAGTTTTAAAAGTATCCACGTTGCGGGAACCAATGGAAAGGGCTCTACCAGCCATATGCTGGCTTCTGTGTTGCAGGAGGCAGGTTATAAAGTTGGATTGTACACTTCGCCCCATTTAAAAGATTTTAGGGAGCGCATCAAGGTGAATGGTGAAATGATAGGGAAAAGAACCGTATCTACCTTTGTGAAGAAACATCGGGATTTTTTTGAAACCCATCAACTGTCTTTTTTTGAAATGACCGTAGGTATGGCGTTTGATTATTTTAGAAAGGAAAAGGTAGATATTGCCGTGGTGGAAGTTGGGATGGGAGGCCGGTTGGATAGTACCAATATATTGATTCCTGAAGTTTCGGTGATTACAAATATTGGAATGGACCATACCCAGTTTTTAGGAAATACCCTTTCGGAAATCGCTTCGGAAAAAGCAGGAATCATTAAAGATCATATTCCTGTAGTGATTGGTGAAACCCAACCCGAAACCCAGGTTGTTTTTGAAAAAAAGGCTGCTCAAAAAAAAGCTCCCATTATTTTTGCCGATCAACTGAAACTTCCGCAGTTTGCCTCCGATTTAAAAGGAAGCTATCAAAAAATGAATCGGCAAACGGTACTGGCCACATTACAGGTCCTTCAGAAAATGGGGTGGAAGATTTCAGATCGTGTGATTGCATTGGGATTGCAAAAAGTTATCCCTAATACAGGATTACAGGGTAGATGGCAAGTACTTCAACAAATGCCTAAGGTAATTTGTGATACAGCACACAATGCGGAAGGCCTGCAATTGGTGATGCAACAACTGAAGGAGGAAGATTTTGAGAATCTGCACGTGGTGTTGGGTGTGGTTTCAGATAAGGACCTTTCCAAAGTGCTTCCGCTATTTCCAAAAGAGGCCAGATATTATTTCTGTGAACCGAATATTATAAGAGCTTTAGCGGCTTTTAAACTGAAGGAGGAGGCATTGTCTTATGGTTTAAAAGGAACCGTCTATAAGAGTGTTCAAGAAGCATATCAAGCCACATTGAAGCATGCAACAAAAGAGGATCTCGTTTATGTAGGGGGCAGTACTTTTGTGGTGGCTGAGGTTTTGTGATTTTTTTGAATGTTTTGTTTGCGGGTTTTAAAAACTAACTTATATTTGCATCCGCTAAGTAGGGCGCGTAGCTCAGTTGGTTCAGAGCACTTGGTTTACACCCAAGGGGTCAGGG
>CAZBWO010000019.1:0-68194 GCA_964495885.1 uncultured Alteromonas sp.
GCGCCTGCTTTGGGAGCAGGAGGTCGCAGGTTCGAATCCTGCCACCCCGACAAAAAAACCGGACATCAGTGCCGGTTTTTTGCTTTTGGGTCGCGTAGCTCAGCTGGATAGAGCATCTGCCTTCTAAGCAGACGGTCACAGGTTCGAATCCTGTCGCGATCACGAATAAATAGAAAAGCCTACCGTTAGCTCAAGCTTGCTTGAAGATAATAGGTAGGCTTTTCTATTTTCAGCACGGAGTGCTATCAGGAAGGCCGAAGGCAATCCTGTGTATTTTCAGCACGGAGTGCTATCAGGAAGGCCAAAGGCAATCCTGTGTATTTTCAGCACGGAGTGCTATCAGGAAGGCCGAAGGCAATCCTGTATATTTTCAGCACGGAGTGCTATCAGGAAGGCCAAAGGCAATCCTGGTTTAGGTCTTACTTCTGATTTTTATTCTTCCAATAAACTTAGGGAATATAGGTTTCCACCCTCACCACCGCTTCTTTCGTCTGTAATTAGTAGGGTGTCATCATCCAAAAAACAAATACCTTCTTTTTGGGTATCGTGGTGCAAAGGGATTATTTCAACTTCCCCGGAGAAAAAATCATTATCAGAAAAGTTTGAAAGCACCCATATTTTATCGTGATTCAATAAAACAATTTTGTTTTCAGCTCCATTGATGTCTGCTGCTGTAATACGGTTGCCACTTCCTTCCAAATTAAATTCGGTCACTAGTGCTGCCTTATGTGTCCCTACCTCATTGGGTACTTTCATTAGCGGTACTTTTCCAGATTCTTTACTGAACAAATAAAAATTGTCTTCATAGAGAAAGAATGCTTCAAAGTCTAAGTTTTTCTGTTTTTTGGGTAAGGTGAAATGTATTTCTTCAGCTTTTGCTGAACCACTTGCCTGCATGACACTGTCTACCTTATAAATGGTATATATTTTTCTTTTTCCGTGGTTATTTCCAATATCACCAATGTAAAGATTTCCATTTGAATCGCTGGTAAGTTCTTCCCAGTCATTATTTTCTGCATTAACAATTTCAATTGTTTTTTTAAGTTCTCCGGAATACGTGTCAAATCCATACAGAATAGGATCGTGGCCACTATCCTCAATACTCCAGACTAGGGAGGACCCGATAATTACTTCTGCAGCAGAAAGCTCTTTTAAATTGTCTGGCAGTTCACTGATTAGCTTAGGCTTTCCGGCTTGACAAGCAAAGAGAATGCATAAAATTGAAAGTCCGATTTTGAGTTTTCCTACTATCATCATATTCCTAAATTACAATTTTAGATAGGAATGAAAAGCTTTTAAAGTGGGTTTAATAAAGAATTAGGATTTACAGGGATTTCTCGTCCACTTTTAAGGTATTTATAACAATTCTTTCTCCAGATTCCAAGGTGGTGAAGAACAAATAATTGGAACCGCCATCGCGAATTTTCCATTTTTTTCGAATCTGGGTTACCTGCTCAGGAAAATTTCGTGTGGTAATATTGGCTGCTTGTCCCTGCAATAGCTTCATGCTTTGTTTGTTGTAGGGAAGTACATCAACAACTTTAAATCTTCTTCCCGGAAAGTCTATGAGGGTGTCAGCAGTATAAAGATGTGAATGAACTCCTAGCTTGTCAGTTCCATAAAACGCTGAAATTTCATTGAATGCACCAGCCTTTAAGATTGCAGCGTTGGGTTCGTATAAAAATGTTTTTGGGATAGAAAATGTGGCAAGTGCGTTTCCTTGGTAGGTAAAATCAAACGATTGCATTGCATCTCCTTTAAAGTTAATGGTTTTGATGGTTATCGCTTTTGAAAGGTTGTCCTGTATTTTCCAAAGAATTTCCTTCACATCATTATCTACCGCCACTACATGGATTTCCGAAATGTTTTTCAACTCTGAAATTCCCACAGAAATATCGAGCATTGGGGAGGTTTTTAGTAGCAATGATTTGCATTTGGACAGCATAAAATCCAACTGTTCCACAATATTAGGTTCACAATCTTTTAAAAAAAACACCTTCCCTTTGGCATCATGTCTTCTGGACGGATCTATATAAATCACGTCAAAAGATTGGTTTTTGATGTATTCCAATCCGTTGCCATTAATACATTGTATATGATGTATTCCAAATTGTGTGAAATTGTGATGTGCAATACCACTTAACACTTCATTTTGCTCAACATGATGTATTTTTTTAAAGGATTTTGAAAAGTAATAGGTGTCTACACCAAATCCCCCCGTTAGATCTGCTAAAGTCTCACCATTCACTAGTGAAGCCTTGTAGGCCGCGGTTGTTTCAGATGAAGTTTGTTCGATGTTTAATTTTGGAGGATAGACAATGTTGTCATGCTTAGCCCAAGTTGGTAACTTTTTTTCAGCTTTATGAAACCCTTCTATCTGCTGAAGAAGTAACGGAAATGGAATTGCCGGAAACGGATTTCCCTTGAGAGCCAATTTAGGAATGCTTCCACGGTAAGCCTTGATGAATTCCTGCACTTCTTTGTTTAATAATTCCTTTGGAATCATGATTTGGAAATTTCATGTAAAACAATTCCCGCGGCTGTAGCAACATTAAGGCTACTGTTTTCACCGAACATTGAAATGTGGATGGTATCGTCAGCCATCCCTAATATTTCTTCAGAAACGCCTGTGGCTTCATTACCAAGGATAACTACCATTTTGTTAGAGGGAGACTTCCATTGATCAACAGAAATACTTTTGGAGGTGAGTTCAACCGCAATGACACAGTATCCTGTTGCTTTTAAATTCGCAATATAAGGTATGAATGCCTCCTTTGATTCGTATGGGGTATTCTTTTCGGTGTTTCTAGCTGTTTTTTTGAGTCGGGGAGAGGTGATATTGATTGGGCTATTGAAAATAATTTTATTTATTCCGAAGGCATCACATATTCTAAATAGTGCACCAATATTTGCCGGACCTTTTACATCGTCACAGGCTACGATGATTTCTTTGTGCTGTGATTTTGATTCATATTCTGAATGCGAAAGCTGTTTGATTTCAGTTTTCGAAGGCATACTGTAAAATATTGCTTCCCATTTGTAGGGCTTTTAACCTCACTTCTTGCGGATCGTTATGAATCTCGGGATTTTCCCATCCATCTCCTAAATCACTTTCATAGGTGTAGAGTAATACAACCCTTCCTTCTATTATAATACCAAAAGCTTGAGGCCTTCCGTTGTCATGTTCGTGTATTTTTGGAAGCCCTTTTGGGAAATCGAAGTTTTGGTGAAAAATAGGGTGGTCTGCTGGTAACTCTTCCAATTCTTGGTTCGGAAAGATTTTTACCAACTCCTTCCGAAGATAGGAATCCATCCCATAATTATCATCAATATGAAGAAACCCTCCGCTTAATAAATAGTTCCTTAGGTTTTCTGCTTCATCATCGGTAAAAAATACATTTCCATGCCCAGTCATATGAAGAAATGGATAATTAAAAATCTCCACATCATTTGGGGAAACTGTTTTAGGCGATGGTTTTATGGCTGTACGAATATTGTCATTGCTGAAGCGTATCAAATTGGGCAATGCTGTGGGATTACTGTACCAATCGCCCCCACCACCATATTTCAATAGTGCAATTTCTTGGGCTTGGGATATAAAGGAACAGAATACAATAAAAAAAAGTGTCCAACGCATAGACACAAAGGTACTAATTTAAGGAATGGAAGAAATTAAAGTTTATCTAAAATGTCACCATAGATTCCATAGGTGAAGGACTTCCAGTCTTTAGAAAGTGTTTTTGCCTTTTGTTTTTGGGCAGGGGAAAGAAAACGCAAAGGAGAATCAACGCCATAAGACTTGGCGGCCGATTTGGTAAAAATGTATTGTTTAGCGTTCATAACTGCAATGTTTTCAGTCGCAATATAAACTTTTTATCGATAAAAAACATATTTTATCGTTAAAATACGTATTTTATAATGTTTAGGTTACCTTAAATTAATAAAAGAAATACTGTGACACGCCGTAATAGCAGCTGTTTCAGTACGTAAGCGTGAGGTACCCAAATTTATGGGAGAAAATTGCTGTTGAAGTGCCATATGAATTTCAGATGGGGAAAAATCACCCTCGGGTCCAATTAAAATAAGGACCTTTTGTTTTGGAGAAATTATACTGTTAAGCAATTGTTTTTCAGAAGGTTCGCAGTGAGCAATACATTTTTCACCTTGAAATTTGGTTGTATTTTTTATAAATTCTGAGAAAGAGATTGGCTCATTCAAGATAGGTTTATAGCAGGAAAGTGATTGTTTCATAGCACTTTCAATAATCTTTTCATAACGATTTGTTTTCACAACCTTTCGCTCGCTATGTTCACAAATGATAGGGGTTATCTCAGAAATTCCTATTTCGGTGGCTTTTTCCAAAAACCATTCATAACGGTCATTTTGTTTGGTAGGGGCAACCGCCATGTGCAAATAATAGGGAAGTGGAGTTTGCCTTTCCGAAGAAACAATCTTTACGATACATTGCTTAGGGGTTAGCGATGCAATAGTTCCCTTGAAAAGAATTCCTTTTCCATTGGTAAGGTGTAACGAATCTCCCTCCTTATAGCGAAGTACTTTTGTAATATGCCTGCTTTCTTCTTTATCAAAAACTGCTTCAGAGGCATTTTCAGAGATTGTATCTAGATAAAAAAGATTCATGACTCTTCACTTTTTAGGGTAGCATGCTCAATTCCTAGGTGAATCCAATGGTCCAGGGCTTCAGGTGTTTTAAAGCCTTCTTCGGAAACCAAGACAAATTCTTTCATGGGCTTTCTTCCTGTGAATTGCATCGCTGTTACATGCCTATTTAAAAATACTTCTTCAATTTTTTCTGAAACTACCCTTACCAACAATTGACCTTTATAGACTCCTACGCATATTTTATTCCGAAAAAGAAAACACGTTCCTCCAAACATTTTCTTTTCTATAATTTCCTTTTCCCAAGGAATTAGGGACATTCTTACGCGTTCTAATATGAGATGAGCAGGGGTCATGATAATTTCATTCTTGCGGTAGCAATGACATCTTGTTTGTCAAAAATTCCCTCCTTGTATTTCAATTCCCCAACCATGGCAATCATCGCAGCATTATCTGTACAATATTCAAATTTTGGAATATGGGTTTTCCAGCCTAATTCTTTTTCTGCTTCCTGAAGCGCTTTCCTAATCCCTGAATTGGCAGAAACACCACCACCAATGGCAACTTCTTTAATACCGGTATGCGCAACTGCATTTTTAAGTTTGTCCATTAAATAATCAACAATGGTATATTGAATACTAGCGCAAATATCCTCCAGATGCTCCTTTACAAAGTTTGGATTTTTAGCAGTTTCGCGTTCCACAAAATAGAGTATCGCAGTTTTAAGTCCACTGAAACTAAACTCCAAATCTCCAACTTTAGGCTTGGTAAAGGAAAACGCCTTCGGATTTCCTTTTTGTGCATATTTATCAATAAGTGGCCCTCCAGGGTATGGAAGTCCTAAAATCTTAGCGGCCTTATCAAAAGTTTCCCCTACGGCATCATCTAAGGTTTCCCCAAGAATTTCCATATCGAAATAATCATTTACTTTCACAATTTGCGTGTGGCCTCCGCTTATGGTCATCGCAATAAAAGGAAAGTTTGGAATTTGCTGTGCGGCATCATTAATGAAATGTGCAAGGATGTGCGCTTGCATGTGGTTAACGGCAATGAGTGGAATTTGTAATCCCAAGGAAAGCGACTTGGCAAATGAAGTTCCTACCAGTAGAGAACCCATTAAACCAGGACCTTGCGTAAAAGCTATGGCGCTTAACTGTTTTTTATCGATATTTGCTGTACGTATAGCCTCATGGATGACCGGAACAATATTTTGTTGGTGTGCACGGGAGGCAAGTTCTGGAACCACGCCTCCGTAGTTTTCATGAACTTTTTGATTGGCAACAACATTAGACAATACTTTGCCGTTATGCAGAATAGCAGCAGCAGTATCGTCACAGGAAGATTCAATACCAAGGATATAAATGTCTTGTGAAGTCACAGGATGAATTTAGGGTGTAAAATTAAACATTAAAGACGTATCAAAAAATTTATTAAAATACTAAAGCGCACCTTAATCGTGCTTTTTCTGTTGTTGGTACTGCTTGTCATCCTATTATCCATTCCCGCAGTTCAAACAAAGATTGCCAAAAAAGTAACAGATAACCTAAATGAAACCTACGGCACAGATATTAGTATTGGTAGGCTGGGGCTAAATTGGAAAGGGGAGGTAGACCTACGCGAAGTTTTGATTAGGGACCATCACCAAGATACCCTAATTTATTCTCAATACCTTCAAACCAACATCCAAAGTGTACAAAAATTAATAGCTGGAAATTTAGATTTTGGTTTTTTGGATTTAACCAACGCCAAACTATATGTCACTACTTATAAAGACGAATATGACGATAATTTGACTGTCTTTACGGAAAAATTCAATACTGGAGATACGACAAGCACCGAACCTTTTCAACTTCTTACAGATCAAGTAACACTTAATAATACCCATGTTAGGGTAGTCGATCAAAATCAAGAAGAACCCTTAGCCATTGAATTACTTGATATTTATTTAGATGCCGATGATTTCTCTATTAACGGACCCATAATCGCTACAGAAATTAATTCACTTTCCTTTTTGGAGTCAAGAGGCCTAAAAGTGGAAGATCTTTCCGCAGATTTTACCTATACCGAAACCCAGATACTCTTGGATAATCTGTATTTGGCAACTGAATATTCTAAATTGGAAGGGAATGCCTCCCTAACTTTTGAGAATGGGATGTCTAATTTCAGGGATTCTGTCGTGATAGAAGCAAATTTTGAAAACTCGAAGCTTTCCACCAATGATTTGAATAAATTTTACCCTGAATTTGGTGAAAACCTCACCATACAATTAGATGGAAACTTAAAAGGGACCTTGAATGACTTCAACTTTAACAATGCAAATGTACAATTTGCCCAATCACATTTTCGAGGGAATTTTGCGTTTAAGAATCTTTTCAATGAACAAGAATATCTGATATCTGGGGTTCAACATGATATTAGCACCAACTATTTTGATCTGCGAAGATTGTTGCCCAATGTCATAGGAAACGACCTTCCCGAAGAATTAAAATCCCTTGAGACTTTTACGCTACGGGGTAGTAGTGAAATCAACGGGGATGTCCTTCAAACAAATTCATCGCTCTCAAGTGCGCTTGGAGGAGCCAAAATTGATGCCGTACTTGGGAATATTACCGATTTTCAAAATGCCTATTATCGCGGAACCATTAAGTTGGAAAAATTCAACCTGGCTAAACTTTCGGGTACTACTTCACTGGGAACTATTGATGGAAATCTAAAAGTGGACGGACGTGGGTTTTCTGCGGAAACTGTAAAAACTCAAATCAACGGGGTAATTAATTCTATTGTTTTTGAAGATTACAATTACACAAATATCAATGTAAGCGGGAATCTTGAAAATCCTTTATTTAATGGGAAGTTGAGTATCAATGATCCCAATTTAAAAATGGACTTCAACGGGTTGATTGATGTTTCCAAAGAACAAAATCATTATGATTTTGAAGCCAATATTGAATTTGCAGAGTTGAACAAGCTGAACCTTTTCAAAAGGGATAGTGTTTCGGTTTTTGCGGGAACCATCAAAATGGACATGGATGGAACTACCATTAATGATGCAGTTGGGACAATTAATTTTTCAGAAACATTTTATCAAACAGCAAAAAAAGATTTCTTTTTTGATGATTTTACCATTAATTCCAGATTTGAAGGGGAGGAGCGTATTATTACCATTAATTCCCCAGATATTGTAAACGGAACCATTAAAGGGAAGTTCCTCATTGAAGATATCCCTTATCTTTTCAGGAATTCCATTGGAAGTATCTATACCAATTACGTTCCGGTTCAAGTAACTACCGATCAATACTTGACTTATGAATTGGATGTCTACAATAAGATTGTGGATGTCTTTATCCCAGAATTGCAACTGGGTGAAAATACCCGTATCAAGGGGGCGGTATATTCTGATGAATCAAAGTTTCAACTGGATTTTAAGTCACCAGAATTATTGCTCTATAAGAATTATCTGGGCAAGGTAAATGTGCAGTTAGATAATGACAATCCGCTTTACAATGCTTACATCGCTGTAGATTCAATTTACACTGGAACCTACAATTTCACAGATGTAAATCTTATTAACAAGACTTTGAAGGATACCTTGTATGTACAAACTGAATTTAAGGGTGGGAAAGCTTCCAAGGATAAGTTTAACCTTTCATTCTACCATACCATCAACCCAGATGGTAATTCTGTAGTTGGAATAAAAAAGTCTAAAATTAATTACCAAGGGAATGATTGGTTCCTAAACCGAAGCAATAACAATCTCAACAAAATAACCTTTGATGATAATTTCAGGGATATAGTTTTGGATTCCCTAACGCTTCGGCATGAAAATGAACTGATTCAAATCGCCGGGGTAAAACAGGATTCCAGTCTTTTGGATGTGGAGATGGCATTCCGTGATGTAGACATAGGGAAACTATTGCCGGTAGTAGATAGTTTACAGTTAAAGGGCCGAATCAATGGTACTTTAGACTTAAAGAAAAAAGGGGAGGCCTATTATCCGAGCTCGGATATTGTTGTGAGGGATATTAGCATGAACAACATTGAATTTGGAGATCTAAACCTTGATATTAAAGGAAACACCAATCTTACCCAATACACTGTTAATTCAGCACTTATCAATGGAAATGTGAGTTCTTTTACCATGAATGGAAACATTAATGTGGAAGAAGAAGATCCGCAAATTGATTTGGATGTAAACTTTAGCGAATTCAATCTTAAAGCTTTTAGTCCGTTGGGAGCAGACGTTATTTCCAACTTAAGGGGATTCATGAACGGAGCCGTAACTGTAGATGGCAATTACAAATCACCCAATATGAACGGAAGATTGTTTTTACTGGAAAGTGGTTTGACGATCCCGTATTTAAATATTGATTTCGACTTAGCCAGAAATACCACCGTGTTTGTGACGAAAGATCGTTTACAAATCAATCCAATTACCATTACCGATACCAAATTTAAGACAACTGCCAATTTTTCGGGCGGAGTGACCCATACCAATTTCTCGAATTGGGGGCTGGACTTTCAATTAGATACCGATAAGTTTTTAGTGCTTAATACCCCTCCAGATGATGATGAACTATATTATGGAACAGCCTTTATTAGTGGCGAATCTACCATTAAGGGACCTGTAGATGAATTAGTGATAGATGTGGTGGCCGCAACAGAGGAAGGAACTAATTTCAAAATCCCAATTAGTGATGCGGCAAGTATTGGGGATGATTCCTTTATTCGATTTATTTCCCCAGATGAAAAAGAAGCCCGAATTAAAGGGGAAACCTATGTGGCCGAACAAGTAAAAGGCCTATCTATGAATTTTGAATTGGAGATCAATGAAAAGGCGGAGGTGGAAGTATTGGTAGATCCCGTAAACAAATCAACACTTAAAGGTCGTGGAGCAGGAATATTATTGCTGGAAATTAACACGCTTGGAAAGTTTAGAATGTGGGGGGATTTCTTGGTAATTGATGGGAAATATGATTTTAAATATGGTGGTTTGGTGAATAAAACCATTGATGTAGTGCCTGGCGGAAATATTACATGGGATGGGGAACCCACCAAGGCAAGATTAGACTTAACAGCTCGTTATGTGGTAGAAAATGTAAATCCGTCTCCCTTATTGGAAACACAAAATTTAAATGCAACCATTGATGTGGAAGTGCTTTTAAACCTTACCGGCGAAATCCTACAGCCAGATTTAGATTTTGATTTCAATTTCCCAAACGTATCTTCTACGGTAAGGAATGAACTCATAGATCGCTTACGAACCAAGGAACAAAGGGAGATACAGGGAATCTGGTTAGCTGCTACCAATTCATTCCAAGGGCAAGGTGCGGGTCAAACAGCATTGGCTGGAACCTTAGTGGATAGGGTAAATAATTTAGTGGCTGAAATATTTGCAGATTCAGACGCGAGATTCAAAGTGTTACCCACCATTTCTGCTAGGAGGGTATCTTTAGACCAACAATTGGAGTATCAAGTTGGGGTAGATTTTTCCTCCAAATTATCAGAACGTATTTTAATTAATGGTAAGGTGGCGGTTCCCGTTGGCGGGGCTAACGAATCCTCTGTCGCAGGGGATATTGAAGTACAATTGTTGGTAAATGACGATGGAAGTTTGCGCATCAATTTCTTTAACCGTCAAGCTGACATTCAATTTATTGGGGAAGATCTCATTTTTGAACAAGGAGGAGGGGTTTCTTATTCTGTTGATTTTGACACCATGAAGGAACTCATAAAAAAGCTCTTTAATAAAAATGTAACCCTTGAAGCTATCATTGTTCCAGACAATAATGATATTGATCCTAGTCTTCAGGAAAATATCAACAATCAAGGCATTAAGGAGGAAGAACAGGAATTGCCCTAACGGCAGGCAATCATTGAGATTTCCACATTCACGTATTTGGGAAGGTTCGCAACTTCAACCGTTTCGCGGGCGGGAGCATCTGCTTCGCTAAAATAACTTCCGTAGACCGCATTTACTTTTGCAAATAAGGCCATGTCACTTAAAAAAATAGATGTTTTAATCACATGGGAAAAATCCATTTCGGCTGCAGCCAAGACTTGTTTCATGTTTTCCATTACTTGCTTGGTTTCAGCCTCTATAGAGTTCAACACCAATTCACCTGTTTCAGGATGCAATGCTATTTGTCCGGAAGTATAAAGGGTGTTTCCCATTAACACCGCCTGGCTGTAAGGGCCAATGGGGGCGGGTGCTTTTTCAGTATAAATTATTTTCTTCATGAGGCAAGTTTTTATAGTTGTTGGTCTGGAGTTCTACGTTTTTCATACTTAATATCGCTAAGTATTCCGCTTGATATTCCTATGTAAAAATTCCAACTTGTATTTCGGGCTCCAATGGGAGTCCAATTGAATCGCATCACCCAGCTTTCCAAATCCCTTTCAAATCCTAATTGCGTCAAAGTAACCCCCTTGTTTGTAAAATCATATCCAGATGAAAGCCTAATTTGCCATCTAGGGGAGAGTGTCACATTGCTACTGAACATGAGCGATTGAGATGAAATTTCGTTCTGTCGTGCAGTATTATTGTAGGTAATGGTATACGCAAGCCGAAGATCCCAAGGTATATCAAAATTATACCAATCTTTGTTGTTGTTTTCTTGCCTTTTTTTATTCTTGGACGTATCCAGTGGAGCACCAACATCACGCACATCTCCGAATAAATCATCTGGTCGGCCTCCATTCCGAAAGGTATCACTATCAAAATCATCCTCCTCGTCATCGCCTTCAAAATCCTTGCTTGAAAAGGTATAGTTGAAACTGATGTTCGCACCAGTAAGCCGGAATAAACTTCCGCCGTTATCAATATTAAATTGATCTATGCGCTGATTATTGTTGTTTAAGGCATAGGGATCTAACCTTCCATTAAAGTTGAAGTCCAATTTTTCAATAATAGGAATACCTCCCGTAAAGGAAATAGGGTCTATTTTCAAGGAATCCCTACTGAAACTATATCCAGAATTGAAATTAAGGTTGTTTAGTAGCGTAAGCTTTTTGGCTTCGGTGGCCGTAGTGTCCGGATTTCTAACCTTCGCTTCCAAAGTATTACTTACAGAAAAGCTAAGCGCACTTGAATACGTCTGGGATGGTGCACCATACAAGGTATTTTCGAAGCGGGAATACTCAATGATTTCCTGATTAATCTCGGGATCTGCCGTAGGGATTGCAATTTGATCATAGTATTGGTCAAATCCCGGACTAATATTATAACTCACCGAAGGCCTAACCACATGCCGCAATGCCTCAATTTTCTTACCCTTCCCGAAGTTGAAAGTTCCATAAATCGTAGTACCCAAACTTGCATTGAATCCGTAGGTTAAGTACCTGTCAAAACCCCTAATGGTGTCCCGCACCACAGTTTCTTCTACTGCATCATACTGTTGTCGTGTGGTGTTTCCCGTCCACGTTTCCCGTAAATTGGTTCCCATGGTCACACTTAAATAATTTAAGGCCTTAAAGTTGGTGCTGATAGGAATGGAGTGCCTAGCACCCATAATGGCAGAATCAAACATTTCACTTTTAAAGAAGAGCGAGTCTGTTGTTTGTATTCTATTTTCGGCAGTCACATCATATTGAAAGTTGATATTTTGTAAGGCTCCTTTTTTACTTCCGTTTTTTGGAGCAAAAGGAAAAATTCTGGAAACACTCCCGTTGAAATTAGGAAGGGACATATTAATGGCCTGCGTTTGGGTGTTTTGGGTGTGGGTAGCCGCTACTGAAAATTGTATCGCTGGTTCTGTTTCAAAGTTTTTGGAATAGGAAACGGAAGAACTTAATGTGTTTACCAACTGACTCGCATTATTGGTTTGGTTGATGGATCGTTGCAAATAGCGGCTACTTCCCAAGTTTACAGACGCACTGAAACGTGAACTAGGACTCGCTTTTTGGTCTTGGTTATGACTCCAGCGTATGTTGTACAATGAAGACTGACTAAAGCCCGGAAAGCCCCTTTCTTCATTAATCAAGCTCTCCAGTCGAACACTAAACGTTCCTCTGAATTTATACCGAAGTGCATAATTGCTATCAAATCGCAATCCGTAGCTTCCATTGGTATAATAATCGCCCAACACCGTAAGGTCTACATAATCACTAATATTGAAATAGTACCCCCCATTTTGGAAGAAGAATCCACGATCGTTATTTTCCCCAATGTTAGGAATGATAAAACCGGATGCTCGGTCTTCGGTGAGCGGGAAGAAAGCGAATGGAAGCCCAATAGGAGTAGGGACATCTGCAATGTACATATTGGTAAGTCCTGTGACTACTTTCTTTCTGGGGACAAATTTGGCTTTTCTGGTGTAGAAATAATATTCGGGATCTTCAATATTGGTGGAAGTAGTGAACTTTACATTCCGAAGAAAATACACAGAATCATTTTCCTTTTTAGTAATTTCCGAAAGAACATTCATTTCATTTTGAAATGTTCGGGAATTGTAGACCAGTGCTTTCTTGGTGTCAAAGTTAAATCGGATAGAATCAGGCTCCACCTCATTATTTCCCTGTACAAACAGTGGACGTTGGGTGTAGCTTCCGGCACTATCTATTCCCTTCGCATAGACCTCATTTTTGTTGTAATCCAGAATGATTAGACCTGCATCAATACGGTAATCCTCATAAATTACGTAGGCCTTGTTGTACATATAGACCTTGTTATTTTTACGGTCTAAGAATACATAGTCGTCTCCGTAGTAATCTACAATATCTGTAAGGTATTCTTCTTTAGGGGCAATACTGTCAACCTTAACCGTATCAACTACTGCAGCATTGATTTCGGGTTTTACCAACAAACTATCCTGAAGCTTCACAACCGTCGTATCTTCCTTAGCTGGAAGAACTACTGTTTCCTTTGGAGGTGGGTCTTGGGCAAAGATTCCCGCACTGCAAAAAAATAGCAGCCAAAACCATAAAAAAGTAGATTTTATTATCTGTTGCAATGCGTTGCAGCGGTTTACGGTGAACAACTTTTTAATAAGTTCCCAAAAACACAAGCCTTCGCAAACACTATGATTTTTAAATTGGCTTAGTTTTTGAAACCCCAAAATTACATATATTTTTTTGGTTCGTTTTGAAAACACAAAATTTAAAATATCCCCAAACACCGAACGTTATTTATTGTATGAAAATAGTACTGTTTAGTTTTATCCTCACTTTCACTTCATTTTTGCCCTTGGCACAAAATGCAGTCCGCAACAATGATACCACAAAACCCTTTGTAGTGGTATTGGATGCAGGACATGGTGGGCATGATAGCGGTAACCTAGGAAACGGCTACAAAGAAAAGGATATTGCCCTAAAAATTGTCTTGGAAGTAGGTAAAATCCTTAAAAAGGAATCCCAGCTTAAAATAATTTATACTCGTGATGACGACACCTTTGTAAACCTAAGCGAGCGTGGGGCCATAGCCAATAGGGCAGATGCAGACTTATTTGTTTCGGTTCATTGTAACGCACACAATTCGCAAGCCTATGGTACCGAGACTTTTGTACTAGGGCTACATGCCAACAAGCGAAACCTTGAAGTTGCAAAAAAAGAAAATGAGGTAATCTTCCTGGAAGAAAACTATGAAGAAAACTATGCAGGTTATGATCCCAATAACCCAGCATCATTTATTGGCCTCACATTGATGCAAGAAGAATACCTGGACCAAAGTATCATGTTGGCAGGTTTGGTGCAAAACAACTTTACCCATAGACTAAAACGTAAAGACCGAAGTGTAAAGCAAGCAGGATTTATTGTGTTACATCAAAGCTATATGCCCAGCGTGCTCATTGAAACTGGTTTTTTAACCAACAACAAAGAAGGTGCATATCTCAATTCCAAAAAAGGACAGAAAGAGATGGCAGAGTCTATTGCAGATGCGATCATTGCCTATCGGAAAAATCTTAGCTTGGCTACCGTAAACTCTCAAAATCCAACCATTACGGAAGAAGAAATAAACGAAGCTATTGAAACCACAGAAACTAAAATCTATGACGGGATTACTTTTAAAGTTCAACTAGCGGCTAGCAGCAAAAAAATTGATCCAAAACCTTATAATTTTAAAGGATTAAAAGAAGTTTCAAGGACCCAAGAAGGGGAGTTTTATAAATATTTTTATGGAGAAACTTCAGATTACAATAAAATACAATTAATGAAGACCTTTGCAAGTGAAAAGGGATATCCTTCTTGCTTTGTGGTAGCGTATCGCGATGGAAAACGTGTAAAGCTTTCCGAAGTACTAAGTGAAGATGACCAATAAGTTCCCGTTAAATTTATAATTTCATCCCTTGAACGGATATTTATTTCTAAATTTGTTGAAATTCAAAAAACCAACCTATTGAAACTTTCAAAAGAAGTTAAAACCGGAATCTTCGCGCTTGTTTCCATCATTCTTTTCATTTTAGGGTATAATTTCCTTAAAGGAAAAGAACTGTTGAGCACAGATGATGTCTATTTCGTGAAATATGAGAATGTTTCAGGATTAGACGTAGGAGCGCCTGTTACCGTGAATGGAATGCAGGTTGGAAAAGTTAAAAACATCAAGTTAAGCACCAATACCGGTGGAAAAGTGATTGTGAGTTTTATCATAGATAAAGACTTTCAGTTTTCAAAGAAAAGCATTGTAAAGATTTATAGCCCTGGTTTCATTAGCGGAAATAACTTGGCCATTCTACCAGATTATACCACCAATGAAATGGCACAATCCAATGATACGCTTATGGGCGATGTGGAAGTTGGAATGATTGATGGCTTGTTGAATAAATTCAGTCCTATTGAAAAAAGCTTGTTGTCCACCCTGGAAAAGCTGGATAGTGTTTTGCTGAACATCAATGAGGTGATGGATGAAAAGACCAAAAAGAACCTTCGGGAAAGCATTGCCAACTTAAATTCCACCATGAGTTCCTTTAACGGTGCTGCATCCAAATTTAATTCCCTGCTTGCGGAAAATGAAGAAAATCTCAATAACACGTTTTCCAATTTAGATACAACTACAGAAAATTTTGCCAGATTTTCAGATTCCCTTGCACAGATTGAAACGGGGAAAATGATGAAGGACTTGCAAAATAGCATTGAAAAATTCAACAATATTGCGACACAGATTGAAAGCGGGGAAGGAAGTGTTGGCAAATTATTGAAGGATGAAAAATTATATGATAATTTAGAAGGCGCCGCTTCACAGTTAGAGCAGTTGTTACAGGATATGAAGTTGAACCCAAAGCGTTATGTGCATTTTTCCCTTTTCGGAAAACGACCAAAACCGTATGACCCTCCGCAAGAGGTAAATGAAAAATAATGATGGAGTACATTCCAAACATATTGTTTTTATTGGCCTTAATAGCGGGCATAGGATATTTCACCAGAAACATCCGAAAGGTTATCCGTAATGTTAAATTAGGGCGTGAAGTAGATGCTTCAGATCACAAAAAACAGCGTTGGAGCAATGTCATACGTATCGCTATGGGGCAATCCAAAATGGTGGTTCGTCCAATTGCAGGCTTACTGCACATCATTGTGTATGTTGGTTTTATTATCATTAACATTGAAGTGCTGGAAATCATTATTGACGGACTTGCAGGCACACACCGCATTTTTTCATTTATGGGCGGTTTCTATGGCTTTTTGATTGGAAGCTTTGAAATTCTTGCCGTTTTGGTATTTGTTTCGGTGATTGTTTTTTGGCTACGCCGAAATGCCCTAAAATTGAAGCGGTTCTGGAAACCCGAAATGAAAGGGTGGCCTAAAAAAGATGCCGATTTCATTCTATATTTCGAAATGGTATTGATGGGCTTATTCCTTGTGATGAACGCCACAGACATTCACTTTCAGGAGATGAACCAAGGAAATGTTATTTCCAAGTATATTGCTGCTTGGTTTTCAAATACGCCCGAAAGCACATTACATATCATAGAGCGTACAGCTTGGTGGCTGCATATTTTAGGGATTTTGGTATTTCTTAATTATTTGTATTTCAGTAAGCATTTGCACATTCTTTTGGCATTTCCCAATGTGTATTACGGAAGGGTTACCCCAAAAGGTAAATTCCGGAACTTGGAATCGGTGACTAAAGAGGTACAGCTTATGATGGATCCCAGTGCAGATCCTTATGCAGCTCCAGCCGAAGGAGAAGCTCCCCCTGAAAAATTTGGAGCTAGTGATGTAATGGATCTTTCCACTACCCAATTACTCAATGCATACACCTGTACTGAATGTGGTCGTTGTACCAGTGAGTGCCCAGCCAATCAAACGGGAAAGAAACTTTCCCCTAGAAAAATTATGATGGACACCCGTGATCGTCTGCAGGAAGTGGGTGCCATAATTGATAAACAAGGAAGTTTTCAGCCTGATGGTAAACAATTGTTGGACGATTATATTTCCAGGGAAGAATTATGGGCATGTACGACCTGCAATGCCTGTGTTGAGGCATGTCCTGTAAGTATTGATCCACTATCGATCATTATGGATATGCGACAATATCTCGTCATGGAGCAATCTGCTGCGCCAAACGAATTGAATATTACCATGACCAATATAGAAAACAATGCAGCACCATGGCCCTTCAATCAGATGGACCGTGCAAATTGGATAAATGAATTATAATTTTTTGAAGTTAGATTAAATGAAAAAAGAAGAAGTTGAAAAGCTATTGCATGATAAAGTAGAGCAGGGAGAACATGTAAGCCCAGTACTTCCCAAAGGCATTAAGAACTATCTAATTGATATAGATGGAACGATTTGCGATGATATCCCTAATGAGGAGCCAGAACGAATGGCAACGGCAAAGGTTTATCCAGACGCCCTTAAAACCTTAAATAAGTGGTATGATGAGGGACATGTTATTTGTTTTTTCACCTCCAGAACAGAAGACCACAGGGCAGTAACTGAACAATGGCTGGAAGAAAACGGATTTAATTACCACTCCCTTCTTATGGGAAAACCCAGAGGCGGAAACTATCACTGGATTGATAACCACTTGGTGAAGGCAACCCGTTACAAAGGAAAGTTTACAGACTTGGTAGACAAAGAAGTTACTATTCAGGTTTTTAAAGATTAATTGTATGAGCGAGGCAATCAAAATACCCACAATGGCCGAATATTTGGCGCAAGGTAAAAACCCTGAAGTATTATTTTGGGTAGGCTGTGCCGGTAGTTTTGATGATCGTGCTAAAAAGATTACAAAGGCCTTTGCAAAACTATTGCATCAAGCAAAAGTTGATTTTGCCGTATTAGGCACCGAAGAAAGTTGTACGGGAGACCCTGCTAAAAGGGCGGGTAATGAATTCTTGTTTCAAATGCAGGCCATGATGAATATTCAGGTGCTCAATGGCTATGAAGTAAAAAAAATAGTTACTACCTGCCCGCATTGTTTCAATACCTTGAAAAATGAATACCCAGAGCTTGGAGGCCATTATGAGGTGATGCATCATACACAATTCCTTAAGTCTCTTCTAAATGAAGGAAGGCTAAAAGTAGAAGGTGGAAAGTTTAAAGGAAAACGCATTACCTTCCATGATCCATGTTATTTAGGGAGGGCAAACAATGAATATGAAGCTCCCCGGGATCTACTTAAAAAACTAGAGGTAGAACTCATTGAAATGAAGCGCTGTAAGTCTCGCGGTCTTTGCTGTGGTGCTGGTGGGTCCCAAATGTTCAAGGAACCCGAAAAAGGAGACAAGGATATTAATGTGGAACGTACCGAAGAAGCACTGGAAACCCAGCCTGCTATCATAGCAGCTGGCTGCCCTTTTTGCAATACCATGATGACAGATGGAGTAAAAGCCAAGGAAAAAGAGGCTTCCGTGGAAGTGCTGGATATTGCGGAAATGATTGCAAACGCCAAGGACCTTTAGATCCTTAGTGCTTTACAATTTTCTTTGTAGTTGAAAGCCCATTTTCCGTAGTTATCTCGGCCATGTAAATACCCGGAGCCATCCTTTCCATAGAAACACTCGTGCTTAATTCATTGCTTACATTTTGCTGTAACACTTGCCGTCCTTGAATGTCGTATACCACAACTTTCCATTGGTTGGCAACCGAAGAAGGGACGCGAATGTGAAGCAAGTTTTGGGTAGGGTTAGGGTAAATTACTGTTCCTTCTATTAAAATATTCGCAGTGCCTAAAACTGAATCATAGTTTGAAATTTCAAAATCATCAAAATAAAATCCATCAGTTTGAACAAACTCTGAGGATTGTAATGAAAAACGGAAGCTCACATTACTAAGACCACTGTAAGCGGTAAGATTTTTTTGATACAATTGCCAAGAATCATTTCCCGTAAAAGTCTCCAGCACTTCCCAAGTATTTCCATTATTCCCACTAACTTCAAATTGAACTAAATCACCTACTGCCAAGCTATATTTGGCTACAAAGGAAACTATTGGCGTTACAGTAGCGCTAAGGTCTATGGGTTGGTCCAAAGTAAAATTATTAAGTGTTTCGGGTTGATAGTTTCCTCCATTACTATCCCCAAAACTCATGTTTCCGCTAAAAGAATCATCTCCTACTAGTCCCCATGGGATATTATTTCCATTGGTAGTCCAAGCACTATCCCCAGATTCAGCATCATCAAAAAAGAGCACTTCTTTGTTGCTTACAAGTACTCTGTTTTTAAATGTTTTATTGATGATTCCATCTTGAAAAACGGTAATGGTTAGCGTAAAGAAATCTTCTGAAAAGTTGTTTGGAATCTCTACGGAAAAGGGTGTCCCGGCATTATCCTTTCGGGTTTGGGCAGGGAGGGCTCCATAGTCCTGTGAATTGCTTATTACAACATCTGGATGGTTTGCAGTAACACGAACTGAAACATCGGGAGCTATTTCCAAGCCTATATTTTTAGCTTCCACTTCTAATGATAATACATTTCCAGGGGTTGGATTACCAAGTAATTGAAAGCTTTGTACATCTACATAACCACCTGCAATCCAAGATTGAAAAAACATAGGTAATATGTTTTCACCAACTAAATCAAAAATAGTACTTGGGGGTGGCCAAAAACCCTGTCCATCTATTTCTGGTGTCCACGCATAAATTCCTTCCCCATAGAGATATTGGTCTGTAGTTCCGCAGGCAGCATACCCAATTAAATCAATAGCTGTTCCATACGGGTAGTCATTCTCATTAAGAAAATCAGAGCCCCATTCAGAATACAATCTAAAATCGGTAAAGTTCCCTTCCAAATCAAAAGGCATAATATGAACCCCGGCAGTGGAGTGACTAGTAAAACCACTTGCTGGGTTTATTTGCGCAATGAAATCCCGGATTGCGACAGGTTCTGCTTCGGAAAATGCAAAGTCTCCACGATATACTCCAGAGCATGGATCTGGGGTAGAGCAGAAGTTGTCAAACCCAAAGGAAACGCTATAATTTCGGTTAATGTCTACACCTACACAGCTAGACCCACTATTTATCTTTCGGTTTTTCCGCCAAAAACCACCTCCATCTGGATCAGTACTTCTATTGTATTCATATCCATCTGGGTTTACAATAGGAACAAAATAAAGCTCCCTATTATCAATCAAGTATGTTACTTGGTCATCGTTTCCGTAGTTTTCCAGCAACCAAAACATATAATTCAAGGTAACTGCCATGGAAAGGGGTTCACGAGCATGGTGCATGGCATCAAAATAAGCAACAGGCTCTGCTTCATCTATGTTGGGATTGTCAGATATTTTTACCATCCAAATATCCCTGCCTTCAAAAGTAGTCCCAATACTTTCCTTTTTCGTAATAAGATTGGGGTAATTGGCAAACATCTCATCTAGTTTCGCTTCCATTTCCGCGTAGGTGTAAAACCCGCCCATGGATCCCAGTCCAAACCCACTGCCAACAAATTGGGATCGGTTCATATTCGCTAAATTCTTAGTGTCTTCAGTAAGCATTTTTTGGTAATACTCCCTGAAATCCGGAATAAGCATATTGTAGGGAATAGCAAGTGAATCCAGCTGTTTTCGTTCCTCTTGATTTACAAAAAAAGTAAGTTGCTGGTATTCTAATTGGGCATGATCTAACGGAATTCCTAATAGTCGTACCGTATTTATGGCTTCAGTATTTGAAACTTCAATGGCAAGTTTTGAATACGTTTCTTGCGCTTGTATCATTCCGAAACACAAAAAAATAGGGGTATTGCAAGCAATCTTATTTTCATAATTTCAATTTTCATAGCTTTCAAAGATAAACGTTTTTAACGGGGTCTCGTTAAATTGACTTTTCCTATTACTCGATTTTCTTAAAATTTGTTAGAATTTAGTGAATGATTTTACTAACTGAACGTTTTTCATCATCTTTACATAAAGAATGAAAAACACGGCTGAATTGAAGTTGTTTTCCGTTCGAAAAACCTGAGCTATGATTGTAGATTTTTCAACCCTTCCAGATAATGCCCGTATTTGGATTTATCAATCCAATAGGAAGTTAACAGATGTAGAAGTAGATTTTGTCACACGGGAAACCAAGTCGTTTTTGAAAGAATGGACCGCACATGGGGCCGATTTAGAAGCAGGGTTTGAAGTTAAGTACAATCGGTTTATCGTGATAGGCTTGAATCAAACCAATGTATCAGCTTCGGGCTGTAGCATTGACACTTCCGTTCGATTTATACAATCATTGGAAAAGGCATTGGGAGTAGATTTATTAGATAAAATGAACGTGACTTTTTACACCGGTGAATTTATCGCATATAAAAGTCTTCAGGATTTTAAAAAGATGGCAAAGGATAGATCGGTTTCCAAAAACACGGTAGTTTTCAATAATTTGGTCAATACCAAAGCAGAATACCTTGAACATTGGGAAGTTCCGGCAAAGGATAGTTGGCACAGCCGTTTTTTAGCATAGTTTTTGTTACCACGATTGTATGAAGCGTATAGGATTAACCCCCGTTTTTTTCTTGTTTTTTCTTTCGGTTTTTTCACAACAAATCAATCCGTTATTGGTTGACGATGATAAAGTGGAACTGCAAGAGCATTGGGTAGATAGCATCTACGGAAATATGTCCCTTCAGGAAAAAGTAGGGCAATTGTTCATGGTGGATGTGTTTTCAAGTGATTCCGAAGCTAAGATTGAAAAGGTTCAACAGCTCATCAAGGAATATTACATAGGCGGTATTATTTTTTCGAAAGGCGGTCCCGGCAGACAAGCAGTTATACACAACAAATTTCAGGAAGATGCAAAAATCCCTTTACTTATTGGCATGGATGCTGAATGGGGTTTGGCTATGCGATTGGATTCTACCTATGCCTATCCTTGGAATATGACCTTGGGTGCGATTAAAAATGATTCCATTGTATATGAAGTTGGTAAGCGTATTGGGGAACATTGTAAGCGCTTGGGAGTGCATTTCAATTTTGCGCCTGTGGTAGATATCAATACAAACCCAAACAATCCCATAATTGGGAATAGGTCGTTTGGTGAAAATAGGGAGTTGGTTACCCAAAAATCGCTTGCTTTCATGAAAGGGATGCAAAGCGCAGGTATATTAGCTAATGCAAAGCATTTTCCGGGACACGGAGACACCGATGCCGATTCCCACAAAACACTTCCTACCTTACTTTTTGATAAAGAACGATTAGATTCCTTAGAATTATATCCTTACAAGCACTTGATACGGGAAGGATTGAGTAGTGTGATGGTGGCGCATTTGAACATTCCTTATCTCATTTCAGAGGCTGGATATCCTTCATCCATATCAAAGGATATTGTGGGAGGACTGCTGAAAGGAGAGCTTGGATTTAACGGACTTATTTTCACAGATGCCCTAAACATGAAAGGGGCAGCTAATTTTAAAGAGCCCGGGGAAATAGACCTAGCCGCATTTTTAGCAGGCAATGATGTGCTGCTCATTTCTGAAGATGTCCCTAAAGCCCATAAATTATTGGTGAATGCTTTCAGGGAGGGGGTCATTACAGAGGCGCGATTGGAATATTCGGTTAAAAAAATCCTTATGGCGAAATATAAGGCAGGCCTGCATGACTATAAACCAATTGACAAAAAGGATATTGCCATAGACTTACAAACACCCTATGATGATGTGCTTTATGAAACAGCAATGGGAAGTGCCCTTACGGTTATCAAAAATGATTCGCTACTCCTTCCAATTAGAGATCTTCAGCATTCGAAAATAGCCTACGTTAATTTTGGTGATGATGACGGAAGCACCTTCCTAAATACATTAAACAAATACACTAAAGTAGATTGGGTAAAAGCCAATAATCTAGAAAGTTATATTCAGAAACTAAAAAAATATGACTATGTCATCATGGGTTTTCATAAATCAAATGACAACCCATGGAAGTCTTATAAAATAGA
Source organism: uncultured Alteromonas sp. (assembly GCA_964495885.1). GTDB lineage: Bacteria > Bacteroidota > Bacteroidia > Flavobacteriales > Flavobacteriaceae > PALG01. Next base: position 22,913 of record CAZBWO010000019.1, read on the forward strand.
CGACAAGGAACTGGTTTGGATGTATGAAATCGCCCGAAACAACAAAGTGATTTTAGATGTCTTTACACGTCCGTATGCCTTACTGGACATTAAATCCTTTACAAATTTTGAGAGTATCATTGTTTCGTATCAAAATAGTGAAGTCGCACAGGAACTCTCTGCACAGCTCATTTTTGGGGCTTTGGAAGCAAAGGGGCAACTTCCCGTAAGTATTGGTACTGAATTTCCGGTAGGCACCTCCATTGAAACCCCGTCGCTGCAACGATTACGTTACGGAACACCAGAAAGTGTTGGTTTGGATGGGGAGAAGCTAAAGAAAATAGACACTTTAGCACGCCATGGGTATTGGTCTGGAATGTACCCAGGATGCCAAATAGTGGTAGCAAAAGATGGAAAAGTAGTGTATGACAAGAGTTTTGGATATCACACCTATGATAAAAAAATAAGGGTTCGGGAGGATCACGTCTACGATGTAGCGTCCCTTACCAAGATTCTGGCTTCCTTGCCTATGGTGATGCAGTTGTATGATAGAAACGTCATCAACATGGATACCAAACTCTCTGAAATGCTCCCAGAGTATAAAAATTCCAATAAAAAAGATATCGACCTCAAGCGTATGCTTTCACACTATGCGAGGCTTACCGCATGGATTCCGTTTTATACGAAGACACTGGATACCGTAACAGGCGGACCTTCCATAGAGTATTATGCCTTTGAAAAGAAAGATGATTTCACGGTTGAAGTAGCAGATGATTTGTACATGCGAAAAGATTATGCAGATTCTATTTTTGATCAAATCCGAAAAAGTGACTTACGGGAAAGGGTAGGTTATAAGTATAGTGACCTTCCTTTCTATATCATGAAAAAATACCTTGAGGAATTCTATGGCACTTCCCTTGAAAATTTGGTACAAAGGGATTTGTATGAATCTTTAGGGGCAAATAACACCACTTATCTTCCGTTGAAAAAATTCAATAAAAATCAGATACCACCTACTGAAGAAGATAATTATTTCAGGATGCAAAAAGTACATGGGCATGTACATGATCAAGGGGCTGCTATGTTAGGAGGTGTAAGTGGTCATGCTGGGTTGTTCAGTAATGCAAATGATATTGCTAAAATCATGCAAATGTACCTTTGGAAAGGCTCTTACGGTGGAAAACAGTACTTCCAGCCAAGTACCATAGATGCCTTTAATACTTGTTATTTTTGCGAAGAAGATGTAAGGAGGGGCGTTGGTTTCGACAAACCTCAATTAGGAGAGTCTGGTCCAACCTGTGGATGTGTTTCCATGACAAGTTTCGGGCATAGTGGGTTTACTGGAACTTTTACATGGGCAGATCCCGAAGAAAATATTGTATATGTGTTTCTGTCTAACAGAACCTATCCCACTGCCGATAACCGAATGCTCATTAGCAGTGATTTAAGAAGCCGTATCCAGGAAGCGATTTATGAGGCCATTAAACGTTAAATTATGAAAATAGGGATTGTTTGTTATCCTACCTTCGGAGGTAGTGGAGTGGTTGCAACCGAACTGGGTATTGCGCTATCAGATAAAGGGCACGAGGTTCATTTTATCACCTACAAACAACCCGTTAGGCTGGAACTGCTTTCACATCACATTCATTTTCATGAGGTGGTGGTTCCCCAATATCCTCTTTTTCAGTATCAACCCTATGAATTAGCGCTTTCCAGTAAATTGGTGAACGTGGTGAAAGAACATCAATTAGAGCTTTTACATGTACATTATGCCATTCCGCATGCCTATGCAGGGTATATGGCTAAAAAGATTTTGGAAGAAGAAGGTATTAAAATACCCATGGTCACTACACTACACGGTACGGATATTACCTTAGTAGGTAGTCATCCTTTCTATAAACCAGCTGTTACCTTCAGTATCAAGAAAAGTGATGCCGTAACTTCCGTATCACAAAACTTAAAAGAGGAAACCCTTCGGCTCTTTGGTTTGGAAAATGGCATTGATGTAGTGCCCAACTTCATCGATATGCAAAAGTACAATGTGCATTACACAGATTGCCAACGGGCAATGATGGCAGCATCAAATGAGCGTATTGTGGCACACGTAAGTAATTTACGGCCTGTAAAGCGCACATTGGATGTTATTGAGGTTTTTGATCGCATACTGAAGAAAATACCCGCTAAACTCATTATGGTAGGAGAAGGGCCAGATAAAGAAGCTGCCGAAGATCTGTGTATTGCAAAAGGAATTGACCAACAGGTATTGTTTTTGGGAAATAGCAGTGAAGTCAATAAAATTCTCAGTTTTACCGATTTGTTTTTGTTGCCTTCTGAAAAGGAAAGCTTCGGGCTTGCTGCTTTGGAAGCCATGGCTAGTGGCGTTCCGGTGGTTTCTTCCAATACTGGCGGACTCCCGGAAGTAAACTTGCACGGGGTGAGTGGATTCCTGAATGATATTGGGGATGTAGCCGGAATGGCAGATCATGCCATCCGCATTCTTGAAAATCCTGAAACCTTGGCCAAATTTAAAGAACAGGCTAGGGAGGTAGCTTCCAAATTTCAAATAGATCAAATTGTACCGCTCTATGAGAAGGTATATCAAAAAGCATTGGATCATGTCTTATCTTAAACTTTTTTTGTTTGTATTGCTAATGGGTTGTAAAAGTCAGTCTCCACAGGAAAATCCTTCCGTCCAAGGCAAGCCTCTTTCTTTTGAGGTGCTCATTCAAGGTTCCCATAGTAATATGGAAGCACAAGCGTATCTAGTACTTCAGGATCATGCTAGTTTACAAAAGGTTTTTTCGGAAATAAACAAAACTAGAAAACCTAGTATGCCCGTTCCAGATATTGACTTTTCAAAAAAGACTGTATTGTTTCTTAATATGGGACAATCCAGCACAGGTGGACATCATATTTCCGTGGGAAAAATTATTAAAACTGAAGCTTCTATTGATGTCTACGTGGAAGGAAAAAGCCCAAAGCCTGGGGAAAATGTTACCATGGTCATCACCCAACCGTTTGTAATGGTAAGTCTAGACAAACAAAGCTTGCCGTTTGAGTTTAAGCAAGTATATCAATAATAGTTTTTGATAAACCGTAGGGCGTTTTCCCGAAGTACATTTTCCACAATAGTGGTAGCGGTAATTCTATTAAATGGCTCCAGGAACTGGCTGGACTCCTTTAGATAGGCTTCGGCATGGTTGAAGAGTTCTTCCCCAAGGTCTTTCATGTTTTCGGCAGTCCATAGCCCATTGATAGGATCTACAATTCCATCAAAATCACTTCCAATACATTGAATCCCCCAACAAAATAAGCCTTCTGCATTCAGTATTTGTGCTATATATGCTACTTGCCGCCAAACCAATAAAGCCTTTTTCCGAAGCTGTTTCCGTTTATTGGGCAACCATATTTTAGATTTCCGAATGGCCTTTTTACTCCCAATCCTGCGCTCATCCAATTGTATTCCGAAGATCCCTTTGCTTTTAGCGATACGAATCAACTCATCGTCATAAAAGTTAATCGAAATATTATTGAACCATTCCACGTCATTCGGGTAATCACTAACTCCCGGTGTTTGGATAGACCGATGCCCCGTAACGCCTCCATGACTTGCTATAACAGGGATATCTTCCTGCGCATATTTAGTATCCAGTAATTGGTAGTAGGTTTTTCGGGAAGCCAAGCTCATATGCTTTACATCCAGATAGATGCGTCTACCTTGAGCGGAATCCAATAATAAATCAATCACTTCCAGTCCCAAATTGGTGATATCGGTATCCAAACCCCGGTTTTGATTCTCTTTTAAAGCTCCAATACCAATACTACGGGAATGACCACAAAGTTCATTGTAAAAATGATGTGCAAAGGTTAGAAACAAGGGAGCATGTTCCCATTGTTTTACTTTTTTTACATTTGCAATCACTTCTTCCCGATTTCCGGTATTTTCTAACATTTTCAGCCCAGTATTAAAGGCATGTCCGCCTTCGATACTCAGAACAATATTGATGATTTTTCGATTTTTAGTTTGATTCTGAATATTTTGCTCAATTTCTGAATAGTCCTTGACAACCCGATAAGTGTAGGTGATTCCGTCAATCTTTTGAGCCATATTATCCAATTGAAGGTAGAAATCGTATTCATCCATCAAATCCTGAAAGTAATCGGTATGGCGAAGGACGTAATCAATTCTACTTTGGCTCACACTTGAAGCTAAATTCACTAAAACATCCGTCAAGCCTTTCCAGCCGAAAACCCGCTTGCTTAAAAAGTGCTTTTCAAAAGGATAGAGGCTTACAATGACGATATTGGTTTTCGCTTTTGCCAACGCCGTCATATCTGTTTGCGAAAACTTGGTAAGGGTGACAATTCTATTCAAGAATTTCTCTAAGACTGTGGGCGGACTATAATGCCAAATAGAATTTTTCCTTCCAGCATCAAGTTCGTTTTGTTTGGGCGGGTTATATTTAAAACTTTTGCTGTAGGGTTTTAAGGATGGATGACAGTGGATATCTATATAATCTGTTTTCATACTGCAGGCTATACTCCAAAAATGCTATATTTTGGGCAAAGAAAAAAGGGGGAAAACCCCCTTTTGTATATATAGAAACCCTACTTGTAAGGGTTGTATTGTTTAGAATTGGTAACGTATACCCAATGCGATATCAAAATCAACATCATCATTGTAATCACCAAAGCCAATTTCTGGCCTAAAATCAAGGGAAAGCATCAGTGGTATATTAAAGTTGTATTCTATACCTATATCTCCTGCACCATATAGATAGGTTTCGGTGTCATCTTCAAACCCAGGGATATTATTATCAAAATCTACTTGGGCTACACCCGCACCAGCACCTACATACCAATTAAAGTTCCCGTCTAATGTCCATACCCATTGATACAGACCGGTGAGCCTGTAGGCATCAAAAGCATCATTGGAACGCCATCCTAGGTCAAATTCCAATCGGTTGTTGTCATTAAGTCCGCGTTGGTAACTAATTTCCGTTCCGAAGCCATCATTGTCTCCAAGTCGGAGTCCGAGAGCATTTTTGGAAATACGTTGAGATTGTGCGGTAAATGCAAATGCGATAAGGGCGATACTTACTAGAAAATACTTCTTCATAAATGTTTGGTTTTTGTTATGTTTCAAAATTAGCGCAAAAGAGAATTGAAAATTGTTAACAACCTCACAAGGTATTTTTTCCTTTTTCCAATTTTTTGTTAAAGAAGTTAAATTCTCTTTAATACCTTTACGAAATGGGTTTGGAAAATAGCTTGGAAGCACTCTCAAGAAGCTTTGACGGTTCGTTATATTGGGATGCTTTGCACAAAGGTCTTTATGCTACAGATGCTTCTGTCTACCGAAAATTGCCTTTAGCGGTTGCCTATCCAAAATCGGAAACAGCAATTAAACAACTCATCACTTTCGCCAAAGAAGAACAAACTTCCCTTATTCCTAGAACTGCAGGCACATCACTAGCTGGTCAATGTGTGGGTGAGGGAATTGTCGTAGATGTTTCCAAATATTTTACGTCTATCATTAATTTGGACAGTGAAAATAAGCAAGTGACCGTCCAGCCGGGAGTAATCAGGGATGAACTAAACACTTATTTAAAATCCCACAACCTATTTTTTGCACCCAATACCTCTACCAGTAACCGATGCATGATAGGAGGTATGGTAGGGAATAACAGTAGCGGTACCACCTCTATTAAATATGGGGTTACCCGTGATAAAGTAGTAGCCCTAAAAGCCATACTACATACGGGTGAAACGGTGTTGTTTGAAGATTGTACCAAGGAAACTTTTCTTCAGAAGTCACAACAGAACACTACAGAAGGCCAAATTTATAAAGAGTTATTGGCATTGCTTAGCCCCAAGGACATTCAAAAGGATATTCAAAATGCATTTCCTAAAAAGTCCATACATCGAAGAAACACAGGCTATGCAGTTGATGCCTTATTAGATACTGCCATATTAAGTCAAGACTCGCAACGCCCATTCAATTTTTCCAAACTCCTTTGCGGAAGTGAAGGTACTTTGGCCTTTATTACCGAAATTACCTTGCAATTGGATGAGTTGCCTCCAACTCATGAGGCCATGATCACTACACAATACTTAGATTTACAGGATTGTATGGAAGATGTAGTGGAAGTCATGCAGCATCCATTGTATGCCTGCGAATTGATGGATGAAGTCATCCTGAATTGCACTCAACAAAATAAAACTTACGAGCCCTACCGATTTTTCATCAAGGGAAACCCTAAGGCAGTTTTGTTATTGGAACTTCGGGCCCATAGCCAGGAAGCACTTGAGCTTGAAATTAGCAAACTGCAGCAAACCCTTACCAATAGCAAGCGTTGTGATCACCAAGCGGTGCTTCGGGGAAATGAGATTGAGATGGCAATGGAGTTGCGCAAGGCGGGATTGGGATTGTTGGGGAATATGATTGGCGACCGAAAGGCTGTCGCTTGTATTGAAGATACAGCTGTGGCACTGGAAGATTTACCTGCCTATATTAAAGACTTCGGAAAGCTCATGCAGCGCCACAACCAAGAGGCGGTCTATTATGCCCATGCGGGTGCAGGGGAGTTGCACCTTCGGCCCATCTTAAATCTAAAAAAGAAAGAGGATGTCCTTAAATTTCGGCAGATAACCGAAGATGTCGCTCAGTTGGTCAAAAAATACAATGGGTCACTTTCTGGCGAACATGGGGATGGTATCGTACGTGCCGAATTCTTGAAAATGCAGGTAGGGGAATCCGTTTTTGAATTGCTACGGAAGATTAAAACAGTATTCGATCCGGAAAATATTTTTAATCCCGGGAAAATCACCGATGCTTGGCCCATGGATGAATCCCTTCGGTATGAAGTAGATCGAATGGAACCCCACGTAACCACCTTTATGGATTTTGAGGATTCTGAAGGGATTCTTCGCCTTTCTGAAAAATGCAATGGAAGTGGGGATTGCCGAAAGACCGAAAAATCGGCAGGAATGTTGTGTCCCAGCTACCATGCCACTAAAAACGAAAAGGATACTACCCGTGGTAGGGCGAACATATTACGCGAAGTGCTTACCCAAAATCCTGCATCCAATAAATTTGATGATGCTACTTTACATGAGGCTTTTGATCTTTGTGTTTCATGTAAAGCTTGCGCTACCGAATGTCCCAGTAATGTTGATATGGCTACGGCTAAAAGTGAGTTTCTATACCAATACCAAAAAAGCCACCCAGCATCAAGACGTACCAAGCTTTTTGCTCAAAGTACCCACTATTACAAAAAAGCTTCCCAATTCCCAGTATTGTACAATGGTTTGGTAGGAAATTCAATCACGGCGTCCATTGTGAAAGGAATAAGTGGAATCGCAAAACAGCGAAGCATCCCTAACATATGTCTTAAAAGTTTTGCCAAAAAGAATGCTTCCCTCCCTAAAATTCCAAATCCTGAAGAAATTGATGTGCTCCTATGGGTAGATGAATTTAGTAATTACTTGGATGCCTCCATTGCACAGGACGCCTATGAATTATTACTTGCACTTGGGTATAGGGTAGGGGTCGTTACACACTTGGATAGTGCACGGGCACTCATTAGCAAAGGTTTCTTAAAAGAGGCAAAAAGTCATGTGGATACAAATATTAGTTTCCTTCAAACGTATGTCTCCCATGATATCCCTATATTGGGTATTGAACCTTCTGCCATTTTGGGGGTTAGGGATGAATATCTACGGCTCACTTCTCATAAAATAGTTGCGCAGGAAGTGGCGAAGCAATGTTTTCTAATAGAAGAGTTTTTAGCTTCGGAAGCCCCCAAACATAATTGGTCTTCCCTATTTACGGAAGAACATAAGGAATTAAAAATACACGTACATTGCCACCAAAAAGCTTTGAGCCAACAGAAATCAACTTTTGACATCCTCAACCTTCCCATAAATTATCGCCCGGTATTGATTCCTTCCGGATGCTGCGGAATGGCAGGAAGTTTTGGCTATGAAAAGGAACACTATGAGGTGAGTATGAAAATAGGGGAGACGAAGTTATTTCCTACCCTTCGGAAAACTCCTTCGGAGACCATTATTGTAGCTAATGGAACGTCCTGTAGACATCAAATTTTAGATGGTGTGCAACGAAAAGCATTACATCCCGTAACGGTTTTGCGTAAGGCCTTAAAAGCAAAACCATCTTAAGTTATGAGTATGATTAGACAGCTTTGTGTGTGCTTTTTATTGGTCTTGGCTTGGACTTCATTTTCCCAGGAAAGTCGATTGAAACATCAATTGTTTCAACAGCGTGATGGCTTATCCATAGATTACATGGATACAATGGCATTTGATGATGATGGCTTTTTATGGTTGGGGGGTGCCAATTTAGATACCCGTGAAATCATTAACAGTAATCAAAAAGTATTTCTTCAGCGTTTCACAGGAAAAGTATTTGATAAAATACCCTTACCAGATCTTGAATTTCCAATCATATCCATTAGACAGCTTTTGAAGCGCGCAGATGGCCAGATATATGTGATTGGTATTTATGAAGGAGGGAGTAATTTTCTGTTGTTGCTAAATCCGTATACTTTGCAATTTCAACAAATTGCAATTCCTTCAAGTGATGGAAAGTCGCATATAGCACCAATTGTTAGCTACAAAGGGAAAGATTACCTCTGGTATCAATTGGGACAGGAGCTGGTATTTACACAGATTACCGAAGATCTTAATTTAACGGAATTATTTCGATACAACGGAATTAAAGAACAATTTACACTGGAGGAGCTTACCATTTTCCGTCCTTTTAAAGATTTTTTAATCATTGGTGACAATCGTTTTCCAGTACATTTTTTTGATTGGAACGGAAAGCTACTTCATGTGGAAACTACACTCTTTCATCGTGAAAGACCTAGTAGCCTTTTTGGGAAACCCTATATAGATGATTTCTTCCAAAAAGCAGACACTACTTTTTTAGTCCTCTTTAATGAACCTTATCTTCATTATGTATCTGCTTCCAATAAAAAAGTACTCCCAACTCCTAAGTCCGTAAAAATACCGAAGCATGAAAATTTTAAAATTGTACGGGATACGGTTGGCAGTGCATTATGGATTGGGTCATTTGCACAGAACTTAGAAATGGCTAGCTATGAAAAAGGAACATTTCAAACCCTTGACAATATGCCAGTACTAGAGACTTCGTCTCCTATACAAGGAATTTCACAAAACTTGGAAGAAGAGGTGTGGATTGGCAACAACCATAGGCAATTACATCACTTTCAGTTTCCATCAAAGCTTGTGCAATCCTTTCTTCAGGGCAAAAGTATACGAACCCTATTTCCACTCCAAAATGAAAAGTACATTGTTGCTACCGAACGCTCGGGTTGGTATGAATTAAATCTTTCCACAAGGAAAATAAAACCTTATACTCTTTTTAGTGATGGAATATCCTATTCAGCCCATTCTTCAAGGGAAATAATCCCAGACGGAAATACCTTTTGGAGTAACACCAATAATGCTATTATTGAAATAGACACGCTAACTAGGAGCGTAAATGCATATCGTCACTATCCTGTAATTTGCTTAAAAAAGGCTACGGATAGCACGTTGGTTTATGGAACCAACGGCTACGGATTGGTAGAGTTTAACAAAAAAACAAAACAACACAGGCTTTTGGTGGAAACACCGGAATTGGACATCATTGATTTGGCTCATCACGGAAATACATGGGTGGGAGCCACTAACAAAGGGGTTTTTACCTATAATGAAGTGACCAAAGAATTTCAGCTGTATGCGGGCGATACCTTGCCGGACACCTACTTCTTGATGGTTACGTATCATCCTAACTTTGGATTTCTATTGGGTTCCAGAACTGGAAAAATCATTGGTTTTCAACCCGAAACCCAAAAGTTTACAACCCTCTACGAGGATACCCTTGAAGCTGGAATAGCCACTATTTTATTTGATAAAGACTGGTGGTGGATCAACACATTCAATGGCTTTGTATCTTTTCATCCGGAAACAAAAGAGACTTTTAGGTATAATGAAAAGGACGGCTTTAGCCACCCAGAAGCGAATAGATATAGTGCTGTCAATACACAAAATGGATTACTGGTAGGGACATTGAATGGATTAAATTATTTTCAGCCAGCATTATTGCCCACGAAAAGTAGACAAAAAGAATTGACCCTTTTGGGTATTTCCTACTTCGATAAATCCACAGGGCAAATCAGGAAAATTCAGGATAGGGAAGCCATTCAGGCCATGGAGGTCATAACTCTTCCACAGGAAAATAAAGAACTCGGACTGTCATTTGCTTTGACCCATAATCTTCAGCAAGCGAGCCATAAGTATCGGTACCGACTTAATGATCAAGATTGGGTAAATATGCAACAGGAAGAAAGCATTCGGTTTCCAAATCTAGCGGCGGGGGAGTATGCATTAACCATTGAGGCGTTGGATCTTTCTGGAAAAAGTATATCGGCTCCGCTTCAGATATCCATCGTTTCAGAACAATTCTTTTACAAGACCACTTGGTTTTACTTGTTGTTCATTGGGTTTGTTATATTATTTTCCTTGTACTTGTTATGGCAATCCAAAGAAAAAAGAAGATTGCAGGAATCCCTTTCCGAAGGCTTACTAACCGCCCAGGAAACTGAGCGCAAGCGCATTGCCAAAGAATTACACGATAGCGTTGGACAACAACTTACGCTCATTAAGCAAAAAGCCCAACACGATGCGCAAGAGGAATATGCAAGCCTAACCAATGCTGCATTAGAGGAAGTGCGTGGAATCTCAAGAGGGTTATATCCTGTGGTGCTCCAGCAACTTGGACTTTCAGAAAGCTTGGAACAATTAATTATAGAGTTGGATGAAAAGACCCCATTGAATTTCTTCACGGAAATAGAAGATGTTGATTCGTATTTCAATGAAGAGCAAAGTTTGAATTTATATCGGTTTGCACAGGAAGTGATGTCCAATATCCTAAAACACGCCGAGGCCTCTACGGTGACCATTCAGCTATTGGATGAACCACAACATATCAAACTATTCATTAAAGATGACGGGAAAGGCTTTCAATTTTCGGAACAATTAAAACAGCAAAGTTTAGGATTGAAAACCTTGGTGGAGCGAATTCGGATTTTAAAAGGTATATTGCAGGTAGACAGCACTCCTGGCAGCGGAACGATTATTACCGCAAAAATAGAGAAATGATGCATCAAAAAGATATTTCCATTGTGGTGGCAGATGATCACCCCTTATTACTCAAAGGGCTTGTAGATCAGTTGCAGGAGCACCAATTCAACGTGGTTGAAACTGTCGCCAATGGTATGGAAGCATTAAATGCTATTGTGAAGCATGAGCCAGATGTTGCAATATTGGATATTGAAATGCCATTGCTTTCAGGTTTTGAAGTCATAAAAAAATGCAAGGACTCCCAACTCAAAACAAAACACATTATCCTCACATCCCATAAGGAACGTGCCTTTGTGATAAAAGCAAAAAAGCTGAATATTTCAGGCTATTTGCTCAAAGACGAACCCTTTGCAGCAATTCAAGAATGTATTCTATCTGTCATGCGGGGTGAGCCCTGTTTTTCAGAGGTTTTCAATGCTATTTTTGATAATGAAATCTCTCCGCAGATGCAGAAAATCAAATTTCTTTCCCCTTCAGAAAGAACCGTCATCCGTCTTGTGGCACAAGGAAAAACTTCCAAGGAAATAGGCAGTATTCTAAGTATCTCCCACCGAACTGTTCAAAAGCATCGTGGAAACATTATTTCCAAACTGGAATTGCCTCCAGAAATGGATGCTCTTTCCATTTGGGCACGTGATCATAAGGAAATTATTCTATCCCTTTAGGATTTTAATACGTACCCCTGCGTAGTTTTTGTACATGCTTGCGTATTTCAAAGCATATGGGTAACTACTACATTTACCTATGTAATTTTCCGCGGCATGAAATACCTCTTACTCATAACAACAGTTTTGTTTTTCGGGAATGCCATTGCCCAAGATACTACACCTCCCACCGCTGTTTGCCAAGATATTACCGTAAGCCTAGATGCTACAGGAATGATTAACATTACTGCGGTACAAGTAGATAATGGTTCTACAGATGATGTGGCAATCGCCAGCCTAACCGTCACTCCCAGTAATTTTACCTGTGCCAATATTGGGGCCAACAGCGTAACCCTTACCGTAGAGGATACTTCAGGAAATACCGATACCTGTACGGCTATTGTAACGGTTGTTGATGATCTTTTGCCAACCGCTAACTGTCAGGATATCACAGTAATGTTGAGTGCAAGTGGAATGTATACTCTTTCTGCTGCCGATAGAACAACACTTGCCAATGGAAGTACCGATAACTGCGGAATCACTTCCATAACCGTTTCACCAGATACCTTTAATTGTACCGATGTATACAATCCCCAAGCAGTAGATTTGATGATTACTGGGATAGCCGACGTAGATAATGGACTCCCGACGCCAGTAGATCGCTTGCAAATGCTTGAATTATATGTGTTGGAAGATATTCCTGATTTGTCCGTTTTTGGTATCGGCATCGCCAATAATGGGGGAGGAAGTGATGGTGTAGAATACAACTTTCCGGTACAATCTGTAACGGCGGGCACCTTTTTATATATTGCTTCAGATGCTGCGGAATTCAATACCTTTTTTGGGTTTCCGGCCGACTTTGAATTTACGGCCTTGAACATAAACGGAAATGATGCCGTTGAATTGTTTGAAAATGCAAGTGTTGTGGATGTTTTTGGGGATATCAATACCAATGGTACGAACCAGCCATGGGAATACACCAATAGCTGGGCGTATCGAAAAGATGAAAATAAACCTAGCGGAACATTCACAGAAGGGGAGTGGTTGTACCTTGGAAAGGATGGATGGAATGATGCCGTAACCAACTATGACATGAATACCTTGGTGCCAATGCCAGTAACTAACTTTAGTTTAAGTATCGGTGGTTCAAGTACGCCTGTGCAGGTAACGGTTACCGTAGAAGACTCCGAAGGAAATACCGATAGTTGCACCGCTAATGTCTTTGTACAGGATACCATTGCTCCTGTTGCCAACTGCCAAGATGTTACCTTGGAATTGGATGCGAACGGAGAGGTATTTATACAGGCCGAAGAATTAGATAATACCCTTTCGCCTTCCACAGATAATTGTACTTCGAATCTTTTGTTTACGGCAGATCCCAGCGGATTTTTCTGTAGTGATTTAGGAATGAATCCTGTGGTTTTAACGGTCATAGATCCTTTTGGAAATAGCAGTACTTGTACTGCCAATGTGGAAATCATAGATCTATTGCCTCCAACAGTTACTTGTAAAAATATTACCGTTTCATTAGATGCCACTGGTATAGTTTCTATTGTACCAACCGATGTAGATGATGGAAGCTTTGATAATTGCAATATCGCTTCCAGAAGTTTGAACATCGACACCTTCAACTGTGCTAATTTGGGAAATAATACCGTCACGCTCACCGTAACGGATACTTCCGGAAATAGTGCCAGTTGTACCGCTATAGTCACCGTGGAAGACAACATCCCTCCAGTAGCAATTTGTCAAAATATTTCTGTTCCCCTGGATGTAAATGGAATGGCTTCCATTACTGCAAATGATATAAACAACGGAAGTACTGATGCCTGCGGAATTGCAAGTGTGACCATAAGCAACAACAATTTCGATTGTACCAACTTAGGCCCCAATACAGTTACGCTAAGTGTCACAGATCAAGAAGGAAATATAGGCACTTGCCAAGCTACCGTAACCGTAGTAGACACCGTAAACCCCGTTGCCATTGCAAAAGATATCACTGTTTCTTTGGGAACTTCAGGGAGTGTAAGTATTAGCGGACTTCAAGTGGATGATAATTCTACCGATAATTGTGGTATTGATACTTATACAGTCACTCCTAATACTTTCGATTGCTCCAATGCAGGAACTGCGGTTTCAGTAACCTTGACCGTAACAGATTTCTCCGGAAATAGTGCCACAGATACCGCAATGGTGACCGTAGAAGATACGACTGCGCCACAGGCCGCGTGTAAAAATATTACCCTTCCGTTGGATGCAAATGGAAATGCCACCATCACTCCAATCGAAATAGATAATGGTAGTTCGGTTTCCTGCGGAACCGCTAATCTTTCCATAGATGTCAATTCCTTTAGCTGTGCAGAGGTAGGTCCTAATAATGTCACTTTAACGGTGATGAATGCAAACGGACTTACCGCTAGCTGTACTGCCGTGGTGACCGTGGTAGATAATTTACCTCCCAATGTGCAATGCCAAGACGTAACGGTTATTTTAGACGGAAGTGGAAGCGGAACCATAAGTACGGGACAAATTGATAATGGGACATCCGATGCCTGCGGAATTGCCTCCTTATCATTGGATAGAACATCTTTCGATTGTACCGATATTGGGCAACAAACCGTTACCCTAACAGCGGTTGACAATAATGGAAACTCCAGTAGCTGTACCGCCATTGTAACGGTCATGGATAACATTCCGCCAACGGCTGTTTGTCAGAACATCACACTTCCATTGGATGTGAACGGAATGGCTACGATTACACCTTTGGATATTGATGGGGGAAGTACCGACTTCTGCGGCATCACTTCCCGAAGTATTGATGTGAATTCGTTTGATTGTTCTAATATTGGTGCCAACTCTGTGGTACTTACCGTCACAGATGGCTCTGGAAACACCAATAGTTGTACGGCAATTGTAACCGTAGTAGATACAACCCCGCCCATTGCTTCCTGCCAAAACATCACCATAAATCTAGATGCTACGGGTTCTGCATTTATTCAAGCCAGTGATATTGATGCCGGTAGCACTGATGCCTGTGGTATTGCCTCAATTAGCCTTAGTAATACTATTTTCAATTGTAGCCAAGTAGGAAGTAATAGCGTCATTTTAACCGTTACAGACACAAGTGGGAATAGCAGCTTTTGTACCGCTATCGTCACGGTTCAGGATGTGACGGCACCTACAGTGAACTGTCAGGATATTACGGTAACTTTAGATGAATCTGGGGTGGCTTTTATTTCTGAAATTGATATTGATGCGGGTAGTTTTGATGCTTGCGGATTGTCGCTACTAACCCTAGATCAAACTACATTTACTTGTGATGATATTGGTGCCAACACGGTTACCCTTTCCGCAGGTGATATCTTCGGAAACACGGCAACCTGTACTGCAACCGTAACCGTTTTAGATACAACAGACCCAATGGTAAATTGTCCGCCAGACTATGCCGTTGAGATCAATTCAGACGGTGAATACATTGTAGCCAATTTCCTTACGGAAGGAATTGTCATAGGAACCGATAATTGCGAGGATAGCATCACCCTTTTAAGCCAAGATCCAGCTCCTGGAACAGTTTTAGAATTAGGGACCTATCCTGTGACAATCACCATACAGGATGGCAGTGGCAATACAGACAGCTGTTCATTTGATTTATTCGTTGTGGAAGAATTAGGGATTGTAGATGCGGAAACTCTGCAGTTGAAGGTTTTTCCAAATCCTGTTTCCTCTCAAATTCACATACAATCTAACGAAGCACTAGAGGATGCTGAGGTGGTAATCTATGACCTATTGGGTCGCCCTGTATGGAAACAATCAATTGAAGCAACAGGAATACTAGAGCTAACCATATCTATGGAATCGTTTCCTTCCGCAGTATACTTTTTAAAAGTGATAAGTCCGCAAGGAAACTTTATCACACAACTCATTAAAGAATAGAAGCATGAAACACTTGAACTTTATAATCTGTATGCTTTTAGGAATTGGCAGCCTGTCTAGTCTCCAAGCACAGGAAATCATGCGTTCTACGGTTTCGGCCTCTGGTGGAACCTCACAAATAACCGTTGGGGAGCAAACCTTCATGGTGCAACAATCGGTAGGACAGCAAAGTATTATTGGAACCCGTGAATCACAATCCACGATATATAGACAAGGCTTTATACAACCGCCTATTGCCGTTGCAATTATCAATAAAGAAGACCAAACGCTACAGGCTAGTCTCTTCCCCAATCCTTTTGAAAGCAATCTATCCATCATTTTTGAAGAGGCCATTATAGGAACGGTGAACGTGGAATTATTCGACTTAAACGGCCGATTGGTTTGGCAGTCAAGTGAAAACGTAGATGGACAACGAATGGAACTAACCTTCGGTTTCCTAGCAAGTGCTTCCTATGTATTACGGGTGGTACATGCCAATAAATCATTTAATGCAACCCTTGTAAAAAACTAACCATGAAGCATTTTTACCTCATTATCTGTACACTATTTGTGATAAGTGCTAGCCATGCGCAACAAATCTATTTGGAAACTGGGTTGGGCATCAGCAACTTTGAATTCACCAACAATGAAGTACAATCCTTGGAAGGATTGCAGGGCAAAACCAAAAATTACATCGCTGCAGGCTATAAGCATCCATTTTTTGTGAAAGGATTACACATTAGTGCTGGAGTCATTTATGATCAGTATGGTGCGAGTGGCAGCAATAATGCACTAGACCTTTCGTATGAATGGGATGTACAATATCTAGGATTGGATGCCGGTTTTGATTTTGATTTCCTACAAACGGGTGACTGGTCATTTTTTGTGAATGTTCATGGTTCCGGTGAACTCTTGGTGAAAGGAACCCAACGGCTTAACAATCAGGTGATAGATGTAAAAGAGGTAGAAGAATTTGATGATACGGCCTATTTCCTTCGAACAGGTGGTGGCTTTAGTTTCTCAATTTCGGAAAGGTCTTCCCTGTACTTACGCTATACCTACGGTTATGGCTTTCCGCTAAACGATAACAACAACTCACAAGTCACAGAGCTTAAAATAAATTCACATCATATTGGAATTGGTGCCATCATCAAAATTCCTTGTAAGGAAAAGGAGGAAGAAGTTCCTTTCGAAGATACCAACGAAACCCTAGATAACGAAACACCATGAAAAAGTTCCTTAGCTTATTAATTTGCTTATTGGGTACACTGTTTATGCAGGCCCAGACAGACGGACTTAATTATCAGGCCGTCATTATAGATCCTAATCCGCTGGAACTCCCTGGGGCTAACGCTACAGGGAATATTTTACCAAATACCGCTGTAGTTTTGCGCTTTACCATTTCTAACAGTAACGGACAAACACTGTATCGGGAAACCCAAGAAACCACTACAGATGCCTATGGAATGGTCAATGTTATCATTGGTCAAGGGGTGCCTAGTGGTGCACGTTTATTTACTGAAATCAATTGGGACGGAGACCGAAAGGACCTCTCAGTAGCAGTAGGGATTAACGGAAGATTTGGCGATTTGGGTTCACAGGAACTTACTTTTATTCCATATGCCTATCATAGGGATATCATAGCTTCAGGTGATTTTGAGTTGGAAGGTGAAGCCACTTTGGATGGCGACCTTACTGTAAACGGAATTACTACCCTAAACAATAATTTATTTGTAAGAAATGAAAGTCCAACGCAGCTTACGGGAACATTGGATGTATTGGGAATAACCAATTTCTATGATGATGTATTTGTGAATGATGAAAGTGACCTGTCTGTTACAGGGGCACTAACCGTAAATGGCAATACTCAACTACTTTCTAACCTGCAGGTAGATGGTATTACCCTTTTGAATAGTACCCTAAGCGTACTCAACAATAGTCCAACATTTTTAACGGGTAATCTTACCGTAGACGGTGTTACAAACTTTAACGATGATGTTTTTATTAATAATGGAAGTAGTCTTACCCTTTCTGGCCCACTAACTGTTCAAGGGGCTACTACGCTTGAAGATGATATAACCGTAAATGGGGTCACAAACCTAAATAACGAACTATACGTTAACAATAATAGCGCAAGTTTCCTATCGGGGACACTTACGGTGGAAGGGGCAACCCAATTGGAAAATAACCTAACGGTTGATGGAGTAACCAATCTTGAAAGTATTTTCAATGTAAACAACCAAAGTCCCACGCAGCTTTCTGGAAGTTTACAAGTAGACGGAGAAACAAATTTAAATAGCAGTTTAGCAGTAAACAATGGTAGCCCAACCGTGCTTTCAGGTAGTTTGGAAGTAGATGGTGGTATTGCGCTAAATAATAACCTTACAGTACAAGGCGATACCAATTTAAACGGAGCACTTTTTGTAAATAATAATGCCCCAACCAATCTTTCAGGAACACTTACCACAGACGGTGCTACCAATCTGAATAATACGTTGACCGTGAGCGGACAAACCACCTTGAACGATAATCTTACGGTAGCGAATGCAAGTGCAACAACACTTACAGGCCAGTTGGATGTGACCAATGAAACGCATTTAAACAATAGCTTAACCGTGGCTAACGGAAGTCCCACACAATTAACAGGAACCTTGGAAGTCTTTGGTGCAAGTACCTTAAATGATGCATTAACGGTTTCCAATACTGCACCTACAAATCTTACAGGAACCCTAAATGTTGTAGGGGTGACTACTTTAGAAAATACATTAGAGGTCACCAACGGCAGTAATACAGATTTGTCTGGGGAACTCAATGTGCAGGGACCTACGGCATTGTATAGTGACCTTGTTGTAAGTAATAATAGTCCAACCCAATTAACAGGCACCTTAACGGTAGAAGGTGCTACCACTTTAAACAATACGGTTTCGGTTGGTGGTGCAACGACCATCAATAATGACCTTACTGTAACCGGAAACACAGTATTATCAAGTTTAAATACCCAAAGCCTGAATATTGAAAGTGATGCTTCAGATTTTGTGGCAACCTTTACCAATAATAACGGAGGCAGTGGAGACGGAATCCTAATTAAATTAGGAAAAACACATGGTGCATGGAACGGTTCCAATTACTATAACATTAACAACCCTATATTTTCAACTATTTCAAACCCAACAATCCGTACCGCGCTTAGTGATGCTTTAACGGTACTTAGGGGACGTTTGGATAATCCTTCGCCAAGTCCCATTACCCTTTCAGAAGTATTGCAACTATCGCCCTCAGCAATGAAAGTAGGGGCTATGTCCAATATTAACAACCTTATTTTTTCAGAAATCAATACGAGGGCTATTTCAGGAAGTGGGGATGGAAATCTAAGATTGCCCGTCTCGTTTCCAAATCTAACAGTACCCAGCCGAAACTTGATTCCTTTTCAACCTATCTTTGGTGGGGTTACGATTCCGTTTGTAAATATTACCATCCCAGGTTGGAATATTCCAGATGTAACCCTTCCCAATATTCCAATCCCAACGCCATCTATTCCCAATCCGGCACAATACATTCCTAGTCTTCCGGTAAATCTTCCTGTTTCAGGGTTACCGAATATCAATCTACCGCCCATTCCTACCTCAGATGTGGCAAATTCATTAAGTAGCGAAAATGAGTTTGTGACTTTTCAGGATAAGGACGGACGGACAGCTGGGACCATTAGGGCACAATCTATTACAGATTTTAGGGACAACACTATACTAGACAACCTTTTTATGATGAATGTACTGTCCAGCTTTGTTGGGGTAGATTTGTTGGACGGAATCACTGCAGGTGCCGTAGAAATTTCAAACTTCATTGACGAATTCAATAAAATAGGGGTAGAGTATGCTTCCGGAAATGGGGATTATGCAGAATGGCTGGAACGTATCGATACTGAAGAACCTATTAG
Organism: uncultured Alteromonas sp.; assembly: GCA_964495885.1. Classification (GTDB taxonomy): domain Bacteria; phylum Bacteroidota; class Bacteroidia; order Flavobacteriales; family Flavobacteriaceae; genus PALG01. The sequence goes on from CAZBWO010000019.1 coordinate 42,554, forward strand.
CGCTGGGGATATTGTAGGAGTAATTGGCGGTAAAATCACACGTGACCTCACCAATGCCGAACAGGTAATGGTGGTATCCCATAGACCCATTATCATGGGGAACGCTCCCGCAGATAACCAAAAGCACCTTGGAAACAACGTTGCCTTTATGGGGCAGGTACCTGTAAAAATCATAGGCCCTGTGAATAGTGGGGATTATATTGTAGGGCTTAGCGCTGTAAAAGGATATGGGAAAGCCATTTCCCCAAAAGACATGACTGCCCAAGATTTTAAATACACCGTTGGCCGGTCTTGGGAAACCAATACAAAAGAAGGTCCTAAAACAGTACTCACCGTAGTAGGGGTGCACAATGGCGATTGGGTAGGTATTGTACAACAGTTGAAGGCGAAACAGGATTTCTATGAAACCCAGTTTAAAACCATGGAATCACAGCTAAAAAGTCTGGAAGACCAAGCCAACCAACTTCTGAAAAACCGTCCGTAAGATGAAAAAGATCCTCTACATCCTATTCGTTTTCTTAGGCTCGTTGGCGCTACATAGCCAAACAGACGGACTTAGGTATCAAACCATGATCATAGATCCAGGAACCATTGAACTCCCTGGCACGAATGCTACAGACTTTATTTACCCCAATAAACCAGTACAGCTGCGCTTCTCTATTTTTAGTGCTACGGAAAGTCTGGAATATCAGGAAATACAGGAGACCACTACAGATGCCTTTGGTTTTGTGGATGTGATTATAGGGAAAGGACAGATTACTTCCATTACCTCATTCACTGAAATCGTATGGGATGGCAACCCAAAAACCTTGCAAGTGGAAGTGGCTTTGGAAAATGATTTTACCTCCCTAGGAGAACACCCACTCACTTTCATACCATATGCCTATCACCGGGATATTACCGCAACAGGTGACTTAAGTGTGTTTGGAGCTTCTATTTTCAACAATAATCTAAAAGTAGAGGGCATCACCAATCTTAACAACGATTTCTATGTGAACATGCAAGGAGCCACCAGATTTACAGGAACTCTGGATGTTAGTGGGAAAAGTAGCTTTTATAGTGATGTTTTTATTAACTACGGAAAACAATTAGCGGTCTCTGGAGCACTTTCCGTAGGCGAGCAAACATGGTTCAAAAGAACCTTAGAGGTAACGGGGACAACAACCCTAAACGATTCCTTAAGGGTAGCGAACAATAGATACACAGTCCTTACTGGAAACCTTGAAGTAGGAGGGGTGAGTGCTTTAAATAGTAATGTAGCTATTAATAATGAAAGCACGCTTTCCATTTCCGGCGGACTTAATGTAGAGGGGCTTACCCTATTTAATGATGACTTAACCGTGAATGGGATTACGCAACTAAATAATAACTTTAGGGTATATAATAATGCACCCACACAGCTATCTGGTGAGTTAACGGTTCAAGGAAGAACACAGCTCAATAGTACCTTGGATGTAGATGGTGAAGGGAATTTCAATAATTTATTTAGAGTAAACAACGGCGCCCGTACCACACTTACAGGGGCAATGACGGTAGATTTGGCAACAAACCTAAATAACGGACTCTATGTAAATGGGGACACCAGCGATACATATCTCTCGGGTCCGCTTATTGTAAATGGGGAAATAGATTTTGGGAGTCAGTTAACCGTTGAGGGGATTACCAACCTTTTCGGGGCACTTACGGTTCATAACAATGAACCTACACAATTTTCTGGAAGTTTAGGGGTGAATGGAACTACCACACTGCTTAATGAGCTTTCCGTACAGGGGGAAACTACCCTAAACAATACCCTGGAAGTTGCCAATAATGCCCACACCAACCTTACAGGAACACTCACTGTGAATGGCGCAACGGTCTTAAATAGTAGCCTTCGCGTAGAAAACGAACCAGCCACTAAACTTAGCGGAACGCTTGTAGTAGATTCACCAACCACCATGTATAGCGATGTGGAAGTTGCAAACGCAGCAACTACCGAACTTTCCGGACTATTAAACGTTAAAGGCATTACCCAATTTGAAAACGAACTACAAGTCCTCAACGGAAGTAGCACCAATTTGAGCGGTAGGTTTGAAGTAGCACAACAATCTACCCTTAATGCATTGAATGTGTTGAACAACGCCTCCTCAACACTCAGTGGAACATTGGACGTAGAAGGAGCAAGTAATTTTTTAAATACCGTTCAAATTGCTGGAAATACGCAAATAAACAATGACTTATCGGTAACAGGTGCTAGCAATTTTGCAAATATCACTTCCAATAGTGTGGCGGTCACTTCAGATCAAGCGGCCTATATCGCAACCTTCTCCAATACCAATGGTGGTAACGGGGACGGAATTGTCATTAAACTGGGGAGAACCCACGGCGCTTGGAATGGGTCTAGCTATAACAACATTCCAAACCCTATTTTCACTACTATTTCAGATCCTGCCATTCAAACCGCCCTTACCGATGCTTTAACGGTACTGCGTGGCAGACTGGATAACCCATCACCAACACCGCTTACCCTAACCGAGGTTCTTCAGCTTTCACCTTCAGCAATGAAAGTAGGGGCCTTGACCAACATCAATAATACGGTGTTTAACGAAATCAATAATCAATTGGGACTGCCTATTGCTTTTCCAGATTTGAATATGCCCGGCCAACTCCTACAAAATGAGATTACCTTCTTTGGAGGAATGGGCCGTATCTGCTCTGGACAATCCTGTTTCAGTGTGTGTATTCCCTTTGCAGGTTGTTATACGGTATGCGTTCCACCAGTGAATGTATGTGTAGGGCCTATCCCACGGATTTATTTCCCGGGAGTGAGTGTCCCTACACTCCCAATTCCAACACCCACCATACCCAATCCATCAGAGTACCTTCCTAAATTACCAGTGAATATTCCTGTAGGCGGACTTCCAAATGTGGATTTGCCCAACATCTCCCTTGGTGCTGTAGATAACTCGCTGAATAGCGAAAATGTATTTATGGAGTTTCAGGATAAAGACGGCAGGACAGCAGGAGCTATTAAAGGACAGTCGCTTACCGATTTTCGCGACAATACCCTATTGGATAATGTATATATGATGAATCTACTTTCAGATTTTGTAGGAGTGGATTTAGTAGATGGGATTACCGCAGGTGCCGTAGGGATTTCCAACGTGATAGATGAATTTAATAAAATAGGGGTTTCCTATGAATCTGGAAATGGGGATTATGCGGAATGGTTAGAACGATTAGATCCTCAAGAGCCTATAAGTGCTGGGGATATCGTTGCCGTCATCGGTGGAAAAGTCACCCGTAATCTTTCCGAAGCACAACAGGTAATGGTCGTATCACACCGACCAATCATTATGGGAAATGTACCAGATGAGAAGGAATTTCACCTAGGGAATACCATTGCATTTACAGGTCAGGTTCCTGTGAAAATTTTAGGGCCTGTGCAAACTGGGGATTACATCGTGGCCAACCCTGCAGTCCCTGGATACGGAAAAGCAATAGCGCCCAGTAACATCCAAACTGCTGAAATTCCATTTATTGTAGGGAAAGCTTGGGAAAGTAACCCAAAGCCTGGTCCCAAAACTGTTTTGACAGTAGTAGGGCAGGAGGCATTGAACTTTTCGGCAACCCTGGAATCATTAGAAGAAAGACAGCAAAACCTAGATACCCAATTAACCGAATGGCAACAACGCCTTTCGAAACTTCAAAACAAAATACAAACCATAGAAGCACAAGACAATGAAATGGCAACCAAACATTAAGTTCCTCTGGGCCCTTTTGTTCCTATGCATAGGGACCATGCAAGCACAGACCAATGATGAAGCACTCATTCCCATAGCAGATGCACAAGTACTATATGACAATGAAGAAAACTACAAAGAATGGCTGCTTGCCCTGGAAACCCCTGGAGTGCAAGTAGAGGGGGACCAAATGAAATTCAACCTGGAAGCACAACGCCTTATAGCAGATACAAACTATAGGGAAGAAGTGTATCAACGTCCGTATGGGTTCGAGGGCGTAGCAGAAAGTATTCAGCAGTGGCACCTTCAAAAAGCCTTTTGGCAAATGATTTCATTGTACCCGGAAAACAAGGAAAAAGTAGTACAATATATTTATGCATATGATGAACTCATTCCCACAGACAAGGTCTTGGCCGCTTCTTTTTATACCTATGCATTTTTTGATCCGCAGATTACTGAAATTACCAATGGCAAACCAACCGTGATCCGTCCCGATATTTTTGAGGAACACCTTCGGAATACCAATGAAATTATTTCATACATCCAATACCTACGAAAAACCAATCAACAACCATAATACCCAACAACTAACTAACTACCCTAATTTCAAAACCGAAGTGCTTTTTGCTTCGGTTTTTTTTCTTCCCTCTATGAAATCATAGATTTTAGTCCGTTTAACTAAAAAATTAACCCGTTCCACTTTTTTATTTGCGTGGCTACCTGTTCCTTTGGTATATTCATCGTAAAAATGGGGAACACATGAAAAAAACACTACTCTTTCTTACCATAATTTCAATGTCTTTTACTAGTTGGTCTCAAGCACCTGCCAATGATGATTGTGCCAACAGAATTACCATTACCGTCGCTACTGGTGGAGCCAATAGTTATTCGGTAGACCTTACCAATGCGACTGAAAGCTTAGATGCTTCCTGTGAAAACAGTGCCAATGATAACTATGATGCGTGGTATGAATTTACCATGCCGGTCAATGGAAATGTGCATATTACGGGAATACCCAATTCGGTAACCCGTAGCCTTTTTGATAGTTGTGGAGGAACCGAATTGGCCTGTGGGGGAGATGATGGCTTTTTCTCCAATCTAACAGCAAGTACCACCTATGTTTTACGAATTGCAGAACAATTTAATTTCGCCGGAACGGTCAATTTTAATATCGAGGCTTTCGAGGCTGCTGCCAATGATGAGTGTGTAAATCGTACCACCATTACCGTTCCAACCGGTGGGGCTGCAAGCTATAGTCTTGATCTAAGAGCTGCTACGGAAAGTCTGGATGCCTCTTGTGAAGTGAGTGGAAATAACAACCTGGATGTTTGGTATGAGTTTACCATGCCCGTAGACGGGAATGTACATATTACCGGTATCCCCAGTAATGTCACGCGTACGCTATATGATAGCTGTGGGGGGGTAGAATTGGTCTGCGGATTGAATAATGGTTTTTTCTTTAATTTAACTTCTGGGGTCACTTATGTATTGCGACTTTCAGAGCGGGACATATTTGCGGGAACGGTCAATTTTAATATTGAAGCTTTTGCCACACCAACTAATGATGAATGTGTGGGACGATCTACTATAGTTGTGCCAACTGGAGGCCCAGCTACCTATAGTTTTGATACACGGGCGGCCACCGAGAGTATGGATGCTTCTTGTGAAACCTCTGGAAATAATAACCTTGATATATGGTATGAATTTACCATGCCCGTAAACGGAAATGTACATATTACGGGAATACCAAATACCATTAATCGCACCCTGTTTGAAAGTTGTGGTGGGGCGGAATTAGTTTGTGGGTATGATGATGGTTTTTTCTATAATTTAACTTCAGGAACGACCTATGTCCTGAGAATGGCAGAACGCTCTTTGTTTGCCGGTAGTGTAAATTTCAATATAGAGGCGTTTGCTACTCCAGCCAATGACGAGTGCGCTGGCAGGACCTCTATTGTGGTACCTACAGGCGGTCCAGCTACTTATAACTTTGATTCCCGTGCTGTTACCGAAAGTTTGGATGGCTCTTGTGAAAATGCTGCAAATACCAACTTGGATGCATGGTATGAATTTACCATGCCTGTAAATGGGAATGTACGCATCACTGGAATTCCAAATACAGTATACAGAGTACTGTACGATAGCTGTGGAGGCACTGAATTGATTTGTGGTGTTGATGATGGCTTTTTCTTTGGGTTATCGGCTGGGGTCACTTATGTATTGCGAATGTCTGAACGCTCACTCTTTGCTGGGGTGGTCAATTTCAATATTGAAGCATTTGAAGTAGCCCCTAATGATGAATGTGTGAACCGTACCACCATTACCGTGCCTACTGCATCTGCAGCTTCCTATAGCTTTGATGCACGCACTGCCACTGAAAGCACCGATGGTTCCTGTGAAACACCTTCCAACACTCATCAGGATGTTTGGTATGAATTTACCATGCCCGTAAACGGGAATGTGCGTATCACCGGAATTTCCAGTTTCGTCAACAGATCACTCTATGATAGTTGTGGGGGAAGTGAATTACTTTGTGAAGTAAATGATGGTTTTTTCTATAATCTTTCTTCTGGGGTTACCTATGTACTACGAATGTCTGAACGTTCGCTCTTTGCAGGACCGGTTAATTTCAATATACAAGCCTTCGAAACTGCTCCCAATGACGAATGTGCCAATGCAGATATAATAATTCCTGGGGTGGGAACGCCTACGGAAATTAGTTTTGACAACCGTGGAGCCACAGAGAGCATGGATGCTTCCTGCGAGACTTCCGGAAATATTAATATGGACGTATGGTACGAATTTGAAATGCCGTTTGATGGGGATGTAGAATTTACCTTTGTTAGTTCCAGTACTTACCTTTCCATCTTCGATGCCTGCGGTGGTAGTGAAATAAGTTGTTTTTCGGGGAGTAATACCGCATTCGGACTTACCGGCGGGGCGACCTATTACCTACGGGCGAGTAGATGGGAGATTTTTGCAGATGCCGATCCATTCTTTATGGAAGCACTGGCGTCTCCATTGCCTACCTGTACCACTACTACCGAATGGATTGCAGGGGCTTGGAACAATGGAACTCCAGACCTTTCCATGAATGTGATCATCCGTTCCAACTATGATACCGCAACAGATGGTAGCTTTTCTTGCTGCAGTCTATCCATAAATAGTGGTAACTCACTATTTGTAAGAGGAGGGGATTATGTGGAAGTGGCCTACGATGTGAATGTAGTAGGTACGCTTGATATCAACCACGAAGGAAGCTTGGTACAACGCAATGATGCATCAATGGCCGTAAACAATGGAACCATTCGTGTGCGGAAAACCACACCATTCCTAAAACCACGTGATTTTATGATCATGGGAAGCCCAATGGATTCTGAAACCCGTGAGGGAGTATACAACAATGCCTTTATTGTATTGGCACACCTTACTCCAAATTTTGTCCCTAATGCTGCTGTGGCAGCAACCTTCCCTATGGCAGAAAACTTTGCAGACGACAATAAGGATAACTGGGTACACCATACCGGCTTGGTGAATGTAGGGGAGGGATACCTCGTACGCCCCCAATCCAGCTATGGTGATGGAAACACCACCTATGACTTACTCTATGACCTAGGAACCCTCAATAACGGAATCGTAAATGTGCCGCTCATCTTTAACACCACCCAAAATGATAGTCCGAATATCCTTGGAAACCCTTATGCTTCTGCAATATCGGCCAATGACTTTATCAACGCCAACCCAGAAGTGGATGCGCTGTATTTTTGGGAACACCTTACACCTCCCAGTCCGTCCATACCAGGGGCATACTCTATGAACTTTAGTATGGAAGACATCTCTATGTATAATCTTATGGGCGGAGTGGCCGCTGCTTCAGATCCTTCAGGAACCAATACCATCCCTAACGGATACATTGCTTCGGCACAAGGGTTCGGGGTAAAAGCAACGGCTGCAGGAACTGCCGTATTCAACAATAGCATGCGTAGGTTAGGCAATAACAATACCTTGAGAACGCCTTCCGAAGAACGCAATAGAATATGGCTGCAAGTAGAGAATACAGAATATGAACTGCAATCTACTACCTTGATCGGATTTATGGAAGGGGCCAGCAATGGCTTGGATGCTGGTTATGACAGTAAACGCCTTGCTACGGTGGTATCCTTGTTCTCCCTTACGGAAGACGGGGAGGAGCTAGGAATCCAATCTTTGGGAAGCTTTAATACAGATCGAAAAGTAACCCTAGGCTTTAGTACCTTAGTGGAAACCGAAACATCCTACACTATTTCCTTGACGGAATGGGAGGGAAGTGCCATTGAAACTGCCGAAATCTATCTATACGATGCCCTCACACAGGAATTGGTACGTTTAGATCAAGACGACTATACCTTCACTTCAGGAAAGGCTACAATGACCAACCGATTTACAGTATTATTCCGGGCACCCACCTTGAATGTGACCGACACTACAACGGCTTCATTCCAATGGTTCCCCAATCCGTCTGAAGGGACCGTCACTGTGTTCAATTACAATCATATGCAATTGAATAAGGTGTTAGTATATAATACATTAGGTCAATTGGTTTCAACTAAAATACTAAGTAATGGGGTGACGCAGCAATTGGACTTCAGTGCCCTACAAAACGGACTCTACTTCCTGCAATGGGAGACAGGGCAGGGGACGTTTACAGACCGACTCATACTTAAATAATCAACTCACTAACCAATTATAATAAAAGCCGAAGCGTTTATTGCTTCGGCTTTTTTCGTGGGGAGTTGGGGAATATTACTCAGCTAGGTATTCCAATAAAAGATCATTAAGTTCTTTCTTATGGGTTAGATTCAATCCGTGCGGGCCATCTTTAATCACTTCATAACGATTATTGGGGATCCCTTCCGCAGCTAAATCACCAGAAGTAGCCTTCGGTACGATATTGTCTGCATCGCCATGCACAATTAAACAAGGTACATCTACATTTCGCAATTCCTTTCTGAAATCGGCCGTAGACCAAGCTAGCGCTGCTTGAATGGTTGCTCGAGGTGAAGCCATACTGGCAATGTTCCAATCGTATTGCAATTGCGCTTCACTAATACGGTCCTGTAATTCGGGGTAGTTGTAGAAATTCTTATGGAACCCCTTCAGGAAATTTACCCTATCATTTTGCAATGCATTTTTAATATCTGTCAAGGCTTCCTGTGGAACACCATTAGGATTATCCTCTTTTTCAGTTACCAAAGGAATGATAGAGCTTATCAATGCTACTTTATGAAGATTTTCCGTTCCGTATTTGGTACAATAGCGAACAACTTCACCACCACCCATGGAGAATCCTACTAAGGTCACGTCCTTTAATTCCAGCTGCGTGATAATTTCGTTTAGGTCTTCTGCAAAGGTATCGTAGTCATAGCCTTCCCAAGGAGCATCAGAATGACCAAATCCTCTTCTATCATAGGCGATACATCGGTATCCTGCTTCAACAATGGCCCAAATTTGCTGTTCCCAGGCACGGTGGGAGAGGGGCCATCCGTGGATTAGAATCACCGGCTTTCCGTGACCGTAGTCTTTGAAATAGAGGTCTACTAATTGATCTTTTCGTTTATTCGTTAAAAATGGCATGGTATAATTTCTTTTTTTGATTCATCATAAGATACAATACCAAAAAGGCTTCCACGAAGGAAGCCTATTAATCTTTTATAAAGGGAATGATAAAGTTTTGTGAAAACCCTAGCTACTTACGTCATCGGGAGTGGATGGTTCTTCCGTATAGGGTGTTTTTTCAATACCGGCACTATCTACGCCAAAAAAGGACAGGACTTCGGTGGGATTGGCCACTTGTTTCATTTCCTCCCCATTAATGACAATAGGATGGGTAAGTACCTGCGGTTGGTGTTCCAACACTTTCACCCAGTCATCGGTACTAAAATCATTGGCATCCTTTCCTTTTTCAATAGATTCCGTATCTACCAATTCCCCAAGGTTCTTTCCAAGGGTATCTGCAATAGCTGCCCACTGGGATCCCGTAAGGGGAGCCTCATCTATATTCCGGGCGTCAATTTTCTTTCGGCTTCCCTGTAAATAGGCAAGGGCGTGTTTGCCTACCCGTGTTTGGGCACTGTAGATAAGGGTGAGTTGTTTGTCGTCTGTGGCTAGTTTCGGCATATCATCTTCCATAAAAATTATTTTTGCAAGGGGTGTTGCATTTTTTCCTTTTTCTTTTTCAGTTGGCGTTCAATATCATTCACCGCTGTTTTAATGGCGTGTTCAAAGCTGTCCTTATTTGCCTTAGCGACTAGAGAAGTTCCCGGTACATTCATCCGTATGACACAGTGAAAACCAGTAGTGTCACTGGAGGTATTCTCTTTTTTGAAGTAAATATCGGTGGCTACAATGAAATCGTATTTATTGGCCAAGGCATCTACTTTTTTACCTGCCAAGGACTCTAATCGCATGCTGGCAGCAACGTCAACATATTCAAAGTTTATTTCCATAGTTCTGCTGTTTTTTAGTTTACTTATAAAGTTACAATACTTTTCAAACCTTCCCTATAATTTAATATTTCTTTGTGATGCTTCCACCGTGATCTGTTAAATGTTTTTAAAAGGGGAGGAGTGTTTTCACAAAGCTTCTTATTTTAAAAGAAAAAAGCATGACAACATCTACAAAAACTAAAAAACACACCCCAACAGCACATGACATCCATCCTTTAATCAAATCCCGTTGGAGTCCGCGTGCCTTCAGCACCACACCGCTTACCGAAAAGGAAATGCACGTCCTTCTGGAAGCGGGGAGATGGGCCGCCAGTAGCAACAACCTACAACCATGGCGCATCATCTGGGGACTCAAGGGCACCGAAACCTATGACCGTATTTTTAACTGTCTAGGCGATTTCAATAAAAGCTGGGTCAAACACAGCACTCAGGCGTTATGGCTGGGCTGTATTAAAAAGGACATGGCCAACGGGGAGAAGGAGAATTTCCACGCCTTGCATGATTTAGGATTGTTTATGGGCAACGTAAGTATGCAGGCCGAAAGCATGGGCATTGCCCTGCACCAAATGGCAGGAATCAAATTCAATGACGCCCGAAAGGAATTCAACTTCCCCGATAATTACCACGTGGCCACCGCCATTGCTTTTGGGTACCATGGCGGGGATGCAGAGGGGCTTCCGTCCGATTTAAAGGAACAGGAACTGCAGGAAGAACGGAAACGCAAGCCGCAATCCGATTTCGCTTTTAATGGCGATTTTCAGAAATAATAGCGTATTTTTATAGCAAACAACCTAATCTACACCACCATGAAAAAAACCATCATCCTAGGGCTATGTAGCCTTCTGTTTATGGGCAGCAGCTGTAAGGAAACCATCCAGCAGGAAGCCGCCGGGGAACTCATTGAAACCGTTGGGGAACCAGAATTGGTTTCCGAAGTCTGTTTAGGACCCTTCGCACATAATGTCTATATCTGGCTCAACCAACCGCAGAACATGCTGCAACGCAAGGAATTCCTTAAAAACCTACGGAAATTAGCAGAGGAATCAGAATACATCCAAACCTACCATATAGGGGAAGTCTTTAAAAGCGAGCGCGATGTAGTGGATGATAGTTTTACCTTTAGCTGGGTAGTGACCTTTGCCAGTATCGAAGACCAGGAAGCCTATCAAACAGAGCCTGCCCACTTGGAATTCATTGAAACGACCTCCAAACTTTGGAAGAAAGTATTGGTGTACGATAGCTACGTATACGATTGGGATTCCTAATAGGGAAGGAGGTACGGTTTTTGTGTATTATATTGAAAAAGATCATGAAAACAATTGCATACATACTCATTCCACTTCTGTTTCTAACAGCTTGTAAAACAGCCCAAAAGGCAACACCAGAGCAGGCCGCGGCCACCAAGGCATTGGTGACGGAAGGCAACTACGAAATCACTTTCAGTAGGGCCAATCCCTTAAACACCAGTGAAATGGCACAGTTAAGTAGCGCCAATTTATTACCAATGGACAGCAGGGCGGGGCAGATCAATTTGGTGGGTACCACCAATTACATCAAAAAGCACAACGATAGCCTACAAGTATATCTGCCGTATTATGGTACCCGACAAATAGGTTCCAGTATGAACGATAACAATGCGGCCATTGAGTTTGAAGGCATCCCCGAAACCTACGAAGTCACCTATGATGAAGCCAAACAACGCTCCACGGTAAAAGTAGTCTTCAAGGAACGCAGCGAGCAATACAACCTATGGCTCACCGTAGAGGCCAATCAGCGCGTACATGCACGGGTGAACAGTACCCAGCGTACCGCCATTGGCTATCGAGGGGAACTTTCCCCAAGCAGTAAGGACTAATTGGATAAAGAATTGTCATTCAGAACCCCAACAAGGTTGGGGTGAAGAATCTCTTTTCACGAAACCCTCATCAGTTAAAGCTGGAAGTTCTAAAAAAAGAGTCAAGAATCAGGATAGAACATCCCTCCCAAACCCTCCCTTCCAAGGGAGGGCTTAGTTATTACTTGCCCCTTTGAAGGGGAATCGAGGGGGATGTTTTCTATAACTTCTCAAACCAATCCTATTCGGGCAACGCCCGAAAGCATTGGCCCTCAGAATGGCTTCCGTAACGTATTGTTTTTTTAATCACTTTTCCTTTTAAACTATAGTCCGTGCGAAGCACGGCAGCTCTTCGGTGCAGAATATGTGAAGTGAGTGAGGAGATTCAGTTGTCCCGAGTATTCGGGACAACGCCGAAGGAACGAACGGTTTTTGCCATAGGCAAAAAATTCCTCAGCGAAGTTCCCTTTTCTTTTGGTTCGTTTTCTTTTGGGAAGGACAAATGCGAAGCATTCATGAATTCCTCTAAGACAATATATAAGAATGAATAAAAGAAAATGAACATATAAAATAATAATACCTTATGACCGGTGGTGGTACTGGGCCCGTATCTGAACCGTTTACTTTTACGTTGGTTCCCACCAAAGACCTAAGCGAAGTAGAGGACACCGACTAAGCAACTACACAACGCCCAAAAAGAACCCATATAACAGCTTTCCAAATATCCTATTTGACATAATACTAATTATAGTACAAATGTCTCATTTGTTCAGTTTGTAATAATATCGTCATTTGTAAGCTATAATGATATTATGTAAAATATCCCAGAAACATCTAGCTACTAAAGAATAATTGGAACTTGGGCCATTAAACTAAAAATCGGTGTGCTTCGCACGGCGTTTTCTCATTTGTCCTATAATTTGTCGTTATGTAAAATATCCGCTGCCAACGTTGATTGCTTTAAAAAATCAAATTGCCTAGCAATTTATTTTAAACACAATTTCCAGCCGCTTGCCAGCGCATTATAAAAGCTTGGCTTTTCGTCATGTTTTAAAATTCGCGTATTCGATAAAATATACGTCACAAAAAATTTTACGCGATTCTCAAAAGCTTGCCACAAGAGTATAAAATTTCTCTGCGAGCAAATTTCTATACACTTGTTATATTTAATACTTCAATAATTCTGGTTATATTTAAACAAATAAAATAAATATGTCTTGTCAAAATACAGAAAATGTTCATACATATAAATTCAAACTTGTAGAACCATCTACAGAGTCTGTGGAATTAAATCTTTGTCCAAATTGCTATAATAGATGGGTTTCTAAACGAAACGGAATTCCTGGAGAAATAATAAATTCTAATCCTGATTTGATTTGTGACTGCGAATTACCAAACTGTCATTGATTAACAGTGTTATTCGAATGGGTTTATCTTTTGTCTTGAAACAAAAGAAACAAAAATTCAAGGCTGCATATAATTTTGGAAACAATTAACGGCTCGCTCCACTATATTTTAGGAAACATCTGAACCATTTAGATTATGCAGAAATATTATGTAAAATAGAATTAGTAAGAAACTGTATTTCTAAACCCCTAAAATATGGGCGTTGCACTCACCTATTGTTTTACCCAAAATTTTATGAGGCCAAGTTTGACATCAGAATTCTATATTAAATGAAATTAGAGAAAAACCAATTCATACAGTTTATTTATGTTTTTATCCTCAATTTCATATTTCTTTAAAAATCCATAAATTTCTTTTAAATAATCTCGCGCATTCCCATTTTCACCTTCTTCACCTTCCTTTATTATCTTGGCTTTTTCTTCAAGACTTACATCTTTCTCCAAAAAATTTTTGCCATTATTGTCAGGAAAAAAAACCAAACATTTTATTGTATTTCCCTTATCATCAACTACTTTTAGTGATTTGTTAGGCGTTTCAATTGGCAAGTAACCTCCTTCTCTTTTTTTTAATTTTGGCAAATAGCTTTCGTTTATTTCTAGAGCAGTTCCTAAACAATTACCTCCAAATTCAAGACCTAATGCTAATCCTGGCTTACTTTTAGTTCCTCTAGATTTAATCGACTTTTTATTAAAACTTCTTTTTGCTCCTTTAAGAGTTGCCTTTATAGTAATTAAAGGTTGGAAAGATTCATTATTCCAAATTAGTGATCCATATGCAAATACCCAAACCTTTTTTTCCATATTGCTTTTAGTTTAAACTATCTTGAATTGCTCTATTATCCATTCTTTCAGCATCACTCTCATAATTTTCGGCTATAAACCTGAAAACAGAAGCCACATTTGGATGAGATATTTTCCGCTTATCGGCAAGATTATGAAAATGCTTTGCCCTTGCTCTTTCAATGTCTCCTCCTGCTCCTGCAGCTCTTGATGTAAATCCAAGTCTATTTGAAATTTGAATTCTAAACCCTAAATAAACGTCCTTGCTATTAATTCGTTCTATTGTATCACATATTTCGTCAGGAAAAAATAGATCCTGCTCCTTATTAGGATACCTTGCCAATATTTGGCCGATTTTTTCGTCAGTACTCCCTACTCTATCACATGTTTTAGCTATTTCACGAACTTTATCGACCCAATTATTTAATTCATCAGAATCGATTTTACCATCAGCAGAAAGCCCAGGAATTAAATTGAAATTCCAAAGTAAAGTATTTGAATACTCAATAAATACTTTTTGATTTGGATCCTTTAGTTTTTCCTTTTCCTCTTCTGTGAATTCTCTATTCTCGGGTTTGTAAACATTTTGGATTAAGTCCATAAATAAAACAGGATCTTTGGATATAGCAGTGAATAAGAATTTTGGCAAAACCCCATGACCAGTTGAGTCAAAAACAAAAAGATATTTAAACTCTATTTTAGCCATCCTGTCTGAATCTATATCTTCCCTAGAGAACAAATTATCAAAAACATAAGTCAATCCATAATGATCCAAATTTCGGTGTGAATGTTCCACGTAATCTGTTAAGGATACGTTCTCTAAAGTTTTCATAACGAACTCACTATCCAATTTTTTAATTTCAGTAATCTGACCTAGAAGATTTAACACCGCAATAGTACGTTTGTAATGAATTAATTTTTCTACACTAAATTTAATTTGGTCAACTTCACCAACATATTGTGGATTAAAATATTCCCAATAATATTTTTCAATTTCTTGGTTATCAAGTTCTTCAATATATTTCCAAAGATTAACATCAAATCTTATTGCTAAAAAAAACTTTGCTAAACTTTGGTTGCTAAAACTACCATCATTTAATAACTTATTAAATATTTCTAATGTTTTTTCTTGCCCTAGTTTAAAATCTTTAGAATAAATATAACTCTGAATAAGACTTATATTTTCTTTTTTATCTGATTTTAGAAGACCATATAATTTGTTTTCATCTTCTTTGGATAGCACTATTCCAGCCAAAGCGTGTCCAACAAATCCAGGTGTTTCTAATTTATTAGCAAATTCAATTACTTTTTCTATAGAATGCTGACTAATTATTTTTTCAACAAATTCTTTCCGCTTATTATTCAGTTCTTTTGCTCTATCTTCAAAATTTAGCTTACTATCATTACCTTCTATAGGAATGGGACTATTACCAAATAAGTATTCATTGGCTAAAATCAAATCATCAGGTTTGAATAATTCAGCAATCTTTTGAGTCTCTGATAATATATTTTCTGGAATAGCCCAATTTTGACTTGAATGAGTTCTATGTCTACCAATGACGTCTCTAAATGCATGATATATTTTAGAGCTGTCTTCTATTTTTGAGCTATCTAATCTTTTTAAACAATCTAAAAATTTATCAATATTGTTCTTTCTTAAAGAATCAAACTTTGCTATCAACGATAAAATTTGATTAATGTCATTACTTATATTTATAATTTCTAGCATTTTGTCTACTGCAAAATTCTCTGTTTCAAAAACTTCTAGATTTGTTATCGACACAGCTCTTGTATCTTCAAACAATCTCCATTGCATTTTATGAGTTGGCATTGCATGATCATTTCTTCTGAATATTAGGCTGTTTAATAATTGAAATCCCACAGCAGGATATTTTTGTGCAATTACATTAAGCACTTGCTTTCTTTCTTCAAAAGTTGCATTAGTTTGAGGATGCCACGTTTTAAAAATACTTTTAAGAGTATTATAAGGAGTATTTGAAGTTGGTAATTTTTTTGGAGCAAGCTCAATTAATTGACATAAAATAGAGCTAGTTTTTGTTAATAGTTCTGGAATCCAAGCTATACTTTCTAAAGACCAAAGCAAAAATGGTAAATCATTGGAAGAACCCATAATACCTCCTTCTTCCTCAAAAAAAGTCATAACTCTCTTATCATCAATAATAGCTTGAATTTGATTTAAAAATACTTCTGGAGCTGCTTCTGCTAATAACATTAGATTATACCCTAATGACCTATATAATTCCTCACTAGCTTCATTTAATATTGAGTTCACAATTTGGTCTACAAAAACTTTTGGGTTATCCAATGCTGTTAAACCGAATTTTTTACCAAAAACCGATAGGATAATAAGAGTTTCTGAAACTCCTTTTTTAATTTCATAAGAATATTTTGGTGTTGCATTATAAAAAGAAGCCATATAGCGTTTATCAGCTTCAAGCTTATATTTAGGATGTTCTTCAGAGAGTATTTTAATGCATATTGTTTTAAACTTTTCTAAATCCTCTCTAGAGATATATTTTGCTAAATAAACCCAAGTGTCAGAATGTGAAATTAATCTCCATTTTTCACCAATATTATATATAGGGCTTTCATCACTGTATTCTAATTTTTTTAGAAATTTTTCATAGTCAGAATAATTTTCTCCAGAAATATTTTCAACTATAATTTTATCCTCATCCGAATATGAATTAAATCTTGCTAATAATAAAAAGGGAATAAATTTTAAATAATCTGGTTTATGCAACCAACCAGGCTTTTTTGAAGTAAAATCTAAACTTCTTCTTAAGACTGAAATATTTCTGCCTGAATTTTTAGATAAAAGTCTAGCTTTTTCCTTATCAATTCCCATAAGATTAAGACAATCAACTATTGATTCTTGTTCAAGTATTGGAAGTTTGATTAGGTTGTCTTTATTTGATGTAAAACTATTACTTACAGGCACTATAACAGAATGCCCATTAGTTATTGCTTTATTTAAATCAAGATATTCTTCATCAAATTTTGGTATGAGAATTAAAGGTTGTTTGTTTTCTATTAATTGAGTGAAACTATCTCTGTTTTCTACCACCAAAGTTCTAGCTTGAATACTGTCTCTAGTATTTTCATCTAAATTTTGAATAACAGCTAAAATAAAACCTAAAGAACCTTCTTTTGTATTAGATTGGATATAATTTATTGTAGGGCTATTACTCAAAATAGCCTCTTTGATACTGTTCACTTGTGATAACCTAGAATCAACCAAAAGACTTGCTGGAAATTTCATGGCGCCTTTTGTTGCCCAATCATTCCAATAATCATCAGCAGAATAAACACCTTTTACAGGTTTTCCAAGATGTTTGGCTAACCATATTTCTACCGATGGAGCTAATTCTAACCAGTGTTCCAAATCAACAGCGTCATAACTTTTAACATCAGCCCAGAAACCTTCTTTCAATTTATTATTAGCCCAAGTTTTACTTTTGGTCCATTTTTTAGCCGTGACATTAACATACGTAGTTTCATTTGGAATTTTATCTAATGGGTTTTTCTTTCTTTTTTCATAATCATCGTCTGCTTTTTCTTTTTTCCTTTCAGTTACTCCAAACTCCCAAACTGAATTGCCAATAGGTATGAAAAGATTCCCTTTTTCTGTTTCCAAGTCACCATCATAGCCACCAGTTTGAACATCATCACCATAAGGAAACTCTATTTTTTTAATATGCTCTATTTCAACTCCAGCAAGGATTAATTTTCGAATTAATAATGGTAAAGTGCTTTTGCATTCAAGAGTATCAGCCCAATGTTTTATGTCTGTTGAAGTAATATATTTCATGTTCTAAACCATTAATATTTAAGTAATTATTGAGTCAATATCTATACCATTTAACAAAAACGTTAAGAATATTTTAGTTTTTATATCCTAAAGGTGTTTTTATGTCAACTTGTCATTAACAAATTCAAAATCATTCCACACACATTACACTACTCTCCTACTGTCGTTTCGTGTAAAGAGTGTTCCATTACCTGTAGTAAAGAAACTTTTGGGATAAAATTTTTTCAATAAAATGTAGAAAGGACTTTCGCTTTTACCCAAAGCTCAAGTTACATAACGCGAGAACATTATAGTAACTATTGATTATTGAGGATTTCTGGAATAGCTATGCTATTTGACCATAATTGCAGATATCGTGCGCAGCACTATATCGTTAGTGATTATGTCAAAGGAAATACATTCTCTTTTCAAAACATTCTCCAACGCTTCATCTCGCCGTCACAAGAAATCATCCACTGGATAATTCCTTGCGCCACGTGTCAAAGAAATTCTTTTACAGAAACGGCTCATGGAATCCCTCTTATAGTAACTATTGATAAGAATAGTAATTTCCGTATAACTGCACAAACAGTGACTTACAGGAACCATATTAATTTCCTTTTAGCAACGCTATTTGGTTATATTTCTAAAAGTTCTGGGTTTCTTTTAAAACTTTGAACTAATTTTTTCTTTTTTTGCTTCCGAAGATATTCACTTTCATGGTCATAAAGCTCATCTACAATATCTTGAATGGATGTTCTTTGCTCTAAACCTTTTAATACAGTATAGGTTAACTCATCAAACTCATACTCTATTACTTCATTGTACGTGGATCCCTTGGGTTTTGAAAATGTAAATCCGTAATAGGTAATATCTACTGGTATATCTTGCCAATTTAAGTTGTGGTTTTGGGATACCAACAAGTTTACTAAATGTTCTTGAATGGATTCCATATTATAGTGCACCCTAAGTAGTCGTACACGGGTAGAAATTTTAGTTTGTTCGGTAAATTTTGAACTTCTAAAATTTTGTTTTTCATCTGGATGTTCAAAAAGATTAATATGTATAGTGAAGTATTCGTAGGTTATGGTATGAATAATTGGTGATGGCAATTGTTCCAATTGATGAACAAAATCCTTAAATAACACCAATAGCTCCTTGGTGCTATCATTACAATCCTTTTTTTCAAAAGCAGCGTATTCTACATAAATGGTTCTTAACCAATGTTGCGACTTACCTTGCCTCTTCATGTAGTTTTCCAATGTGGATAAAAAATCAAGGTTTTGTTTCTCAAAGAACACCAACAACAGACTAATTGTGAGAGGATAAAACTTTATAAGCAGGTCAAAATAACTAGAAAGGGCTGCAAAAGTATGTGAAGAAACATGCTTGTTTTCAATATAGCCATAGCTTGTAAATAATGCCGGATAAAGATCAATTAGCTTTTGATCTTCTGGGAAACGCTCAAACGGTCTTAGCCAACTTAGGTTTCTACAAAAATCGGGCGAAATGCTAATATCCTTGTGATAATTCAAAGTATTATTCTTAAGGGCTTCATTGGTAAGTGGCGTTGCGGGCAGCGGTGAACAGTAATGAATACCCAAACCAATATCTTCCTTGAATGTACTTAGTATAGCCGCTAGGTATAAGTTCATCTGTACATCTTGATTGGTCTCAAAAGGAAGGCCGGTCACGATACTAATATCTGGTCTAATTCCATGTTTTACCAATAAAAATAAAGAATCCATAGCCTTCTTTAAACTCAACTTCTTATTGATTCTATCAATTACATCTTGTGAAGAAGACTCCAATCCTACTAAAATAGACACACACCCGGCTTTACTTAATTGCTTGATGAGTGGTTCGTTGAGATGATCTAATCTACAACGAATGGAAAACTTTATTTTTAAAGGGGTGATTGCCTTTAAAAACCGGATGAGCTCTTTCTTTTTGGTCGTAAAATTATCATACGTAAACTCGATAAAATCCACCCCGTTCTTTTTGTACAACTTTATATCTTCAATAGCCCTTTGCACACTGTATATATAAACTTTGGGTTCCCAATGAAAGGTAGTGGCACAGAATGAACAAGTATATGGGCATCCCCTACCGTATTCCAACAGCCCATAATTTCCCCCAAATTTAGATTTAGGATAGTCTTTAAGGGGTGGGTATAATAACTCAAAATTAAGAAAGGGCAATTCATCTAATTGGTCAATTCTTTTTTCCGATTTATTTCTATGTACCATACCCTCTTTTCTGTAGGTTATTCCATCTATGGTGCTGAAATCCGGAACATCCTTTTCCAATTCGTTTAATAAATGCAACAGGGGTAACTCTGCTTCCCCTTTAATAATCCAATCTATTTGGGGAAAATGTTCCAAAATCCCCACTTCATTACTTGCGGCCCATTGATTCCCAAAAATAATCTCGACCTCTGGTTTTAGCTTTTTTAATGCTTTGGCTATCTGCAAAGCAGGAATCTCTATGGTAACATAGGTTGAAAATCCATAGCAGTCTGAAGGAAACGTTTCTAAAAGGAATTGGGCGGCATTGGTATAGATATGTTCATTTTTTGGGATGGTTCCATCTAAAATGTATGGCGCCAAATGAAGACACTTGATATGGTGGTTTGTATGTTTATCTATGTAAGATGCTAGAGCTAGTATGCCTAACGGGATTTGAAAGGAAAGCGAAGAATTGGCAGGATGAACTAACGTAATGTTCATTTGGAAAATTCAATTAGTTGGGTTAGCTCATTAAAACTTTCGTAAATCATCGTTGCTTTCCGGGAATTGTTGAATTTTTCATGTAACACAGCCAATAGGTCCTCAGATTCAAACTCCCAGTATTGTGGCAATAACTCAAACAATACATTAGAGATTTCGTACATCTTGAAGGAATTCCCCAACTTGAAAACATAAAAATATTGATCGTCAATAAGAATAGCAAATTGAAAACTACCATTATATTTCGGGAAAATGATGCTGTTTTCAGAATAGTGAAGTGGTGTATCCTTATAGGTACATATGGCTTCGGCAATCACTTTGTCCAGTCCTTTAAACAATTGAACCAATGGAATTCCGCTGCGTTGTATTTCACAGTACTTGTCAACAAACGATGCCGGAATTGCGTTGCATTTACTACAGTGATCTTTTGCACTACAACTGTTGCATCCACGTTCCTGCATGAGGACACTCTCTGTTGTACCTGCAGTATAGTTAGGTGAATCACACCCTGTTATTTTATTGTGCTGAAGCACATTTCTCATCATGGTTTCAGCCGGACACGTACCAGACCATCGGCAACTGTTCTTCAGCAGAAATCCTTTAAATTGTATAGATGTAAGGTTGTTCGGAAGCAAAACACTCCCCCCCTGCTTCATGGTTTCAAACAATTGGTACCCCATCTCAAAATCTAAATCGTCTTCAATAGACAAGACATAATAGGTGTCTGCCTCATCTGCCTTTGGGTGGGTGTTTGGTTCTTGAAAGGAATGTGCCAGCAATTCATCAAAATGTTGTACAGATGAAAGCGGAACCTCATATTCGTGATAAATCTGAATCCCAGATACAGAAGGCCCTAAGTTGTTTACTTGATTGATGGTAGATGTTTTAAGCCTACTCGCATAGGTTGTACTGGGTGCCGAATATTGCCTTGTAAAGACGTGCTTGTTCGAAAAATAGTCGCTATCAAACCAATCTTGGGCTACCGTACTTGCTTCTTCAACCAATACTGAAGCATAGGCGTCAGTAAAAAGTTCAAAGTCAATTCCTGTCACCAAATACTCATAGGGTGATTTTCGTCTATACGGTAAAGGTGGCACCGAATACACATCATAGGCATATTGGGTGATTTCCGCAGCTACTCCCGGATCCTTCGGAAAGGTTGTGACATTAAGCCCAGCACTGGTATAGTGTTCATTTTTGGCCCTTGCCAATGGAGTGCCTGTATAAAACCGAATAATATTATGAAAATAGTATTCAGGTTCAAGGGCATCAATAAATTCCATGGTTTTGATGGCTTCGGTATATTCTTCTCCGGGCAATCCAATAATAGCATTTAGCGTATATTTTAATTGCACTTCATCCGCCCACTTTTTAAAAAGTCCAAACTTTTTAAGGTATTCTATTTCGGGTTGGGTTCCCTCCTCTTCCATATCTTTCAATCGTACTTTTTGTGCAATTTTTAGAACAGAGGGTGCTCCACTTTCCAATCCTAAACCTACATGGTGTATGCCTGCTTTCTTCATAAGGCCCACCACTTCCCTATCTAGGTTATTAACTCGTGTTTGAGCCCAGAATTCAATATCCAGGTTTAGGGCAATAATTTTCTTTAGGATACGCTTTGATCTAGGGAGTACAATGGTAAAAATATCATCCCAAATAGCAATAGGCACCCTACTCTTCCCATGCTTTTTGGCTGCATTTGCAATAACTACAATTTCTTGCAGGACACGGTCCTCATCAAAATAGCGGGTCTTCCAGTTAGAACTATAACTAAAACTGCAAAAATTACACTTATAAAAACAACCACGGGAGGTGAATATCCCTATTTCGGGGAGTTCCTCTTCTGGGATAAGCCCCGAAAGAATAGGCGAAGGATATGAATTGATTTTAATCGATTTGGAATTCACCAAAAAATTGATACGATCTTCCTCAAGATTCCAAGTGGCCACGCCCGGAATAGAAAAATTATACTCCTTCGCTTTGATGGTTTCCAATAATTGATGGGTAGGATATTCTCCTTCCCCAATAACCATTGCATCACAGCTACCTATTTTTAAAAAATGCCTTGCCGCTTCTAATGAAGCAATAGCTCCCCCAAAAACAATAACTAGCGACGGAAACCGGCTCCTTACCTTATCTACAATTTTCAAGACAAGGGGCGCAGTATCATCCGTAACACTAAATCCCAATACAGGAGTATCTTCCAACTGTAAAAAGTCAATATACTCCTGTATGGTAAGGGGAGCCCTGTGCGTTTGATAACGCGTACTAAAGTGGTGGTGTTCTAAATAACTTCGTAAGTAAGAAATCCCTAAGTGTTCCCTGGTGACGATTTTAGAACCCAACACTTCTGGGCAAGCAAAAACAATGCTGTACATAAAAGGGTACTAGCATTTATCTACATCAACCGCATCTGTGAATGGCCCTCTTTTTCCTTTAATCTTTACGCCAGAATTAATGGTGTCCTTAAGAATAGAACCAGGCTTGAACCTTACTACTGTTCTTGCACTAATGGTAATTTCTTTTCCTGTTTGGGGATTTCGCCCCTTTCTTGAAGCTCTTTTTACGGCACTAAAAGTTCCAAAGCCGGTAATGGTAACATCTTCCCCATTGGAAAGGCTTACCGCAATGGCATCCATAAATACGGAAAGCATTTTTGAGGATTTTACTTTACTCATTCCGGTGCGTTCGCTAATAACTTCAACTAAGCCTGTTTTTCTCATAATTAATGTAATTGTAATGGTTAATAATTGTTTTTTTAAATATAGTGATTATTCATCTCATTTTCAGTTGAAATGATTGTGAATACAGAGCTAGTGGGTAGTTTCCGTTTTTTCTTGGCATCATCATTCTTTAAGGGTATCTACCAGCCACAGGGGTTTTTGATTAAACAATACCCAATCTTTTTCCAACGAAGCATACAATGCATCAATCGCGGTCAAATCTTCCAAGCTGTCTTCCATGTCTGCTTTTAGTTTAAGAATATAGTCCATGAGCTCATAACAAAGCGTAAACTGTCCGCAGGCAATCAACGTGTCCATTCGGTTTTTTGCCACATCGGTCTTGTCCCACCATAAGGTGGTTGGGGTTTCGGAAGCAGTTAAACATACATTCTTCAAATTATTGCTGGGTTTGGGATGAATTTTTTCATTATACCCGGTCCCATTGCTATAAGGGGTCTTTTGACCATTCAATTTATATACGGTGGCGGTGATCCGCTTGTTTTTTAATTCATCTTTCGAATAGAACAAATCATAATTCAACCTTCGCATTTGCTTTAAAAACACATCATTTACCATTTTCATTGTAGATGTAAATCGTTCGGTAAGCATACGCTGAATCAAACCAATATCCAACTTCTGAAACGTGAGGATATCCTCCAATAAGGGCTCGGGTACGTTTTTTTTGAAAACCGACTTTAACTTAGAGAATACAGCTAATTTAACCACTGCGGCAACTATCCCAAACACCGTTAACAGCAGGCCAATCCCAAATAGCGCCCCTCCCAAAATGTACAGTCCTGTATAGACTTTCGTACCAAAAACCTGCATATTATTCAAGATCAGCAGCAAAAGGCCAACCAAGAAGGTGATCCAATACAAAGGTTTTATGGTAAAATAGTTCAATATGCCACGAATGGCCTTTTTAACGGTTGTACTTTTTTGTAAGGTAGTGGTGTCCTGCTGCCAAGGCTGCATTTTGTAGCTTCCCACATCATTCACAATAATCAAATCCAGCGCATCGTTCATACGTTCATTAATTAGCATCATACTGCCAATCCCTTGATTGTCTGCAATGCCCCCATCCATGATTCCTACCCCTTCTTGATACTGCGGAAGCCCTTTTAGGTTTTGATAGGCTGGGTCTTGCTGATCTTTAAAATAATCATCTGGAAACACCAAGGGTTCAAATCCTACGGGGAAACATGATGAAGAAGCCACCACATCCCCTAGTTGCACTTTGTAGCGAAGGGCGTTTACTTCTTTCTGGTTATGCTTGTATAAGGGGTTATTCCCAAAATATCCCTGATTTTGAAAACGATAGGTTAATCCAAATGAAAAGTCGGTAGCATTAAAGCACACCTGCTCCAACTGTTGGATGCTATTCTTTTGAAAGACGTCAAAAGACCCCTCAAACAGGGGCATGTTGGCATAGGTGAGTGCAAATGCATTGATAAGCGAACGTTTCTTATATACATTGGCTTTCCAGATAGCATCATCCTCCAATGTAGCAATGGCCGTTTTTAGCAAGACATCGTTTGCTGGCGTAAACGTATGGTAAAAAGATTGAAAGAAACGTTTAAACGTATACCCGGGCATTTGCACAGCTCTGGCATAGCCTACTCCTGCTAATGTACCACCACTTACAGTGCTAATGGCCTTCACAGATTCCAACAAAGGTTTCCCCTTATATGTGGTTTCATGAAGATATGATAATATCCCAAGGGCAAAGAAAGTAGCCCTATACCCTCCTCCACTAAAACAAAGGCCAATGGTATCAAAAGGTTTAAATGTATCCGGCATTGCGAAAAATTTTACTAATGATAATTGTGTGGGGAAGAATCCTAAATGTACAAAAAAAAACGATAGCTTTCTATTGGTTAATGTTTGAAAGTTGAAGGTTGCAAGCTGGCACCTTCGCTAAAAAGGTATACCATACCTTTTCTTTACGCTCGGTCCGGTTACAGGTTGCAAGTTGCAGGTTAGAGGTTGTAAAAACGAATCAAGAACCAAGAACCAAGACCAACCCACCCCGTCAGCCCTTCATGCTTCGAGAAGCTCAGCACGACAACAAACCATATTCCGGCATCGCCGGAAAACCTGCGCCTCAGCAGCGTTTCCGTAAAATTCAATGAGTCGTAGCGTAAAGCAGCT
>CAZBWO010000020.1:0-59713 GCA_964495885.1 uncultured Alteromonas sp.
CATAAATATTAATTGCGTCCGGCACTTTATACCCATTTTGGTTAACAAATGAATTGAACAATGATATTTGACATCTACTCATATTTGCAAATCCATCAGGATCAGTTTCAGGATTAATACAATCATTTACTGGATTTCCTTCAGGAAGACAAACACATTTTTGCTCGTCGTAATCCCAAATTTGATGTACCAAATCCCCAGGGCTTGTAATGGTCCCCAGCCCCCTATATTTAAAATACACCCCCATCGGGTTAAAGGCAATGTTCAAGTATTGTATGCTCTCAAGGGCACTTTGTTCCGTTACGTGTACCGTGTTGGGATTTCCAAATTGATCATCCACACGCCAATAATAGACATTGAAAACAATAGGTCCCAAACCTTCCAAATCCTGAGGATCTGTGGAATAGGAATAAAACCCCTGCGGTTGCTCTTCCTCCGTGACACAAATATTAAGATAATCCTGTGCGAAGAGACCCGTTGCAAAAAACAATAAACAAATTGGGAGGGCAACCTTTTTCATTTCCCTCCCCAAGGAAATAATTACGTTCATGATAGAAGATTAAAAAGTTACCCCATGAAGATAGGGAATTATCCCTAACAATTGATGAAATGTAGGTTATCATTTATAAATAAGCAGTGCTTTTTTGTGTAACCCTCAATGCATTACATTAAGAATCACGACCCTCCCAACGACCATTTGTCCTAACTCGTGATTCGTGCTTCATTTTCCAAGGTATTTGCAATACCACAAAAAAAATGCCCCCCTTTGAAGGAGGCTTGGAGGGATGTTTTTACTCCTAACCACCTACTAAAAAATCCCCAATATCTGCAAGCCCGCAGACTCCTGCCCCTTCAGCTCATAAAACTCCTCGCACACCAACTCGTGGAAATGCACGTGCAACAGCAAAAACTGCATCCCCTTAAACTCCGGGGTCTCTATGGGGAACTCCAAGGGCACACGGTCGCTCTCGGGGCTAATATACAGCCCGTCACTAAACACCGTTTCGCTCTCGCCCGTCTCAAAATCAAAGTGCATCCTTCCTACCTGCACCGCCAAATGCGTCGCCCCCTTCGGAAAGGAATCCTCCAACACCTGCCACCCCGTACAACGTACCAACTGCTTTTCGGTATCGTACTCCCACTTTCCGTCCAATAACACTTGAAATGGCTGGCACTTGGGGTTAAACGTAAAATGCTGCAACAGGTACTTGCCCGTTGGGGTTTTCATCCCACGGTGCATGAGCCGCTGTCCACGTTCGTGCTCCTTGTCCAAGTCCTTGATCTTTACGAACAGGCTTTGCATACGCTCAAACAGATCGGGCTCATTAAGGGTCTCGAACATAGATCCCAACCCCCACCTAAAATACTTCCGCATGGTACTGCAACGGCCAAAATCACCGTTGATGTCCCGTACGGGCTTCATACTGGGCTTGGTCTTAATGGCCTTTCGGGTAAACCCGCCACCAACCTTACGGGCCCTATGAATCCCGTTCCTGTCCTTGAAAAAGTTAATCCCGTCAATGGTCCCGGATAATTTGATAATTCCTTCCTGCTTTGCCATAACTGCAACGTTTTTAAAGGGTTACTTCTGTAATAACGCCAAAATCGCAAAAAAAGTATAGGTATGCTGAGTCTATGCTGACCTTATGCTGAGTCCATGCTGACTCTAAGCTGACTCCAAGCTGACTCTCACCCCAGTCATACCGCAGTCTACCCCCATATATACCCCACTTATACCGCATACAACCCCCATGGTACTCCCACTCACCTTCCTTACAGGAGGCAAGACCCCTTTGTTAGGGGCATTATAATCTCTGAACCTAAGCCTTTGAATCTTTGTGTCTTTGAAACTCTGAAACTTTGAATCCCCATACAACCCCCATGGTACTCCCACACACCTCCCATACAACCCCTACTCACCTCTACAACACCCTAAGTGCATACACTTTTAACTTTTACATTTTACATTTGATATTTTACATTCCTTACCACCCACCAAGGGCTTATCCAGGAGCCAAGAAACAGGAGTCAAGAGTCACGAAACACGAACCACCTCCTTTGTTTGGTCATTCCGTACTCGCTCCCCGCTACCGCGCGAAATCGAAGATTCGACGGAGTCAATCTTTCGCGTGGTTATAAAAAATAAAGAATAACAATAAACAATAATTCCCCCTCTTGGAAGGGGATGTCCTAAAGAGCAAATCCAAAATACCCTACGGGTTTCACGGGCATAAAAAAAGCCATTCTCATGAATGGCTTTTGGAAGCAAGTTTGAAGGATTACTTCATACTTTCCTTTCGGGAGATCTTCATCAGTGTTCCTTCTTTTTCAACAGTAACCGTAGTGATCAACTTTTGGGAAGTGTACACATAGGCAATATTGGTAAGAGCGTCGTCTTTACGGGAAATTTCCAACTGGCTTGTCCAAACATTTTTCTTGGGCATATTGTCCTGAATCACTTGGAAATCTTTTCCTTTAGCACTTGGGAAAGTGAATTCTTTTGGAAAATCAAATAACTGCTGGGCCATAAAGAATGCTTCGTGCCAATTGGCTTCGGGAAGGGTGATGGTTTCAACAGTGATTGGTTTGCTAGCCGTTCCTTCCGCAGTTTTTGCATAGCTAACTTCTGGGAACTGTCTTTGCAGTTCTTCGGCATATCCATTCACGGTAATATCCCTTTCTGGAGGGAAATATTTCGAAAGATATCCATTAAAGGCAAATCCTTTTTTATGGTTAAATTCCACTTCGTCCATTGCTCCAGAAATTCCACCAACCGTCATAGTTTGCTTTACTTCTGGAGTGAGGATTTTTACCTTGGTTCCGTAAGGCATTTTGCCTAATTTTTTACTTTGAAGATTGTTGTACTCCCTTAGGCTCAATCCGCTTGGGGCTGTCACATATTTATACGTTTCTACAAGTTTGGAGTCCAGATCATTTTCTGTGGCTAGGGCGAGGTCTTCGGAAGGGATTTCCTGTTGGATTTCTTGGGTTTCCGTGATGGGATCTTTAGGGTTTTCTTTGCAGGAAACAAAGGGCAGGGTCAAGGCCGCTGCGGCGAACATTACAACTACTTTTTTCATAATGATGGGTTTTAGGTGAATATTACGTTTTGAAAAAAGTAAAGTTGTTTCAGAGGCTAAAAATCTAGTTTAAGTTGTACATCTATGCTTTCGTCTGGAGGCGGTTGTGCTGCCTTTTTGGACGCCTCATTGTTGAGGTTTGATAAACTAATTCCCAACAAGCGTACCGAATTTTTTGGTTTTTCCTGAAATAACAAATCTTTAACGTTTTCCATCATTAATTCCTTGCTTGAAATAAACAAGGGAAGGGTTTTGCTTCGGGTTTGGATGCTGAAGTCACTGTACTTGATTTTCAAAGTGATGGTTTTACCGGCTAGCTTACTCTTTTGAAGCCTTCTTTCTACCTCCTCGGCGATTTCTTCCAATCGCTCCAACATAAAAATTTCCGAAGCGATATTTTCCCTAAATGTGCGTTCTGCCGCGAGGGACTTTCGGGTACGCACGGGCTTTACCGCACTAGTGTGAATTCCCCTAACGATGTGGTAATAATAGGCACCACTCTTTCCGAAGTTTTCCTCCAGATACGCCAAACTCCTTTCTTTTAAATCCTTTCCCGTATAAATCCCATGACGATACATTTTTTCTTTCATGACCTTTCCTACGCCATAAAACTTTTTAATATCCAATGTCTCCAAAAAAGAAATAACTTCTTCGGGAGGGACCGTTTTTTGTCCGTTGGGCTTGTTGATATCACTGGCTACTTTGGCGATGAATTTATTAATGGAAATCCCTGCGGAAGCATTCAAGCCTGTTTTCAACTTGATTTTTTCACGTATCTCTTTTGCAATAAGCGTTGCGCTGGGGTGGCCTTTTTTGTTTTCGGTAACATCTAGATAGGCTTCGTCCAAAGAAAGCGGTTCTACCAAGTCTGTGTATTCTAAAAATATTTTCCGTATCTGCTGCGAAATTTCTTTATAGCGCTCAAACCTAGGTTTTACAAAAATCAAGTCGGGGCAAAGTTTTCTGGCCAACATCCCGCTCATGGCACTACGCACCCCAAATTTCCTTGCTTCATAACTTGCCGCACTTACTACGCCTCTTTTGGAGCTTCCGCCTACGGCAATAGGCTTTCCTTGCAAACTGGGATCATCTTTCTGCTCTACAGAAGCATAAAAGGCATCCATGTCTACATGAATGATTTTCTTGATGGGGAAGTCATATGCCATCCCATAAAATTATAATATCTTAGTGACAATCTTCAAAGAAAAGCATGAACTTAAATCAGGTGACGGTCCCTTGCAGTAATGTTTCCGAAAGCATTGCATTTTATAAAAAATTGGGATTACAGCTCATTGTACATACCCATGATCGTTATGCCCGATTTGAATGCCCAGACGGGCAGAGCACTTTTTCATTACATTATGCTGAAGCATTACCTCATAGAGAAGGAATTTGGATCTATTTTGAAGTTGAAGATGTGGGAAGCACTGTGAAAGAATTGATTGGAAAAGGAATTCCCTTTGAAACCGAGCCGAAAAACCAAACTTGGCTTTGGACCGAAGCAAGTTTAAGGGACCCGGACGGCAATAAAATTATCATTTACCACGCGGGTGAGAATCGTAAAAATCCGCCATGGAGAATGCAAGAAACCCTATGAAACTAATCTATGCCTTATTGTTGTTATTGTTGGCACTATTTGTATGGTCTGCAATAAACCCCTTGGAATATTTCACTTGGTTTTTGGAAGTTTCCCCAGCGATTATCGGAATTCTGGTGTTGGCCTTTACGTTTAAGAAATTTCAGTTTACCAGTCTGGTCTACATCCTTATCTTTTTACATTGTGTTATTTTGATTGTGGGAGGGCATTATACCTATGCAGAAGTGCCACTGTTTGAATGGATCCAGGAAACCTTTAACCAGCCCCGAAACAACTATGATAAATTGGGCCACTTTGCTCAAGGATTTGTTCCAGCCATTATTATTAGGGAAGTTTTAATTAGAAAAGAGGTCATACAAAAGAAGGGGTGGAGAAATTTTATAATCGTAGCCATCACTATGGCCATAAGTGTTACCTATGAATTTATTGAATGGGGAGTGTCTGTTAGTACCGGAGAAGGGGGAGATGCTTTTTTGGGGACACAAGGCTATGTGTGGGATACGCAATCTGATATTTTATTTGCAACGGTAGGTGCTATAGCAGCCCTAGTCACACTCTCTACCCTACATGATATACAACTAAAACAACAAAATGGTAGAAATTGAGCGTAAGTTTTTAACGACTTCCAATGCTTTCAAAAAAGCGGCTACTTCCAAAACATTCATGGTTCAGGGATTTCTAAACTTAGATCCAGATCGTACGGTTCGGGTACGCGTAAAAGATAAGGTCGGATTTCTTACCGTAAAAGGTCGTTCTTCAGTAGATGGTACGAGCCGTTTTGAGTGGGAAAAAGAAATTTCGGTAGCTGAGGCTGAAGCCTTGCTTCCACTTTGTGAAGAAACGATTATTGAAAAATTCCGTTATGAAATTCCTGTTGGGAATCATGTGTTTGAAGTAGATGAATTTTTAGGAAAAAACGAAGGATTGGTTATCGCTGAAATTGAATTAAATCATGCTTCAGAACTATTTGCCAAACCAATCTGGTTGGGAGAAGAAGTTACAGGCATCCCTAAATATTATAATTCACAACTTAGTAAAAAACCCTATACATCATGGAACGTTTAAAAAAAGCATTAGGTTTTGTAACCGTACCTTTATTTTTCATCTTATGCGCCATTTCCTGTAAACCGGAAATACAACGGGAATATATCATGGAACCGTGCCCAGAAGAAGAGAAAATACCTATCGCAGAACAATTGGATGCACTTAAAGCGAAAGGATTTCAAACGTTTAATTATATGGATGAGCAAACAGGCGACACCATTATTATGCAGGAGTATTTCATTGCTTTTTTGAAAAAAGGCCCTCAGCGTTCCCAAACCAAGGCAGAAGCAGATAGTCTTCAAGCCTTACACATGGCCCATTTGGGGCGTATGTACGAAGAGGGCTATGCAGATATTTCTGGTCCTTTTGGGGATGACGGGGATATTCGGGGGATTACCATTTATAATGTGCCAACCCAAAGAATGGCCGATAGCCTAGCTAATCTAGACCCCATGGTAAAAGCGGGAAGGCTCGTGATAGAAGTGCATCCTTGGTGGGCTGCTAAAGGATTTCCATTGCGCTAGCTTTGTATTAGCTGAACGACCTTCCTAATTTCATCTTCATCTGAAACGGCATCAGGTTTACCCATGGTTGCCGAAAAATGAATACTGGGAAACCCCGCCGTTTTGAATACGCTCACATTTTGACTCCCAATTCCAGCTCCGGGCATGATTTCAATACGGTTTGCCGCTACTTTTGCAAGTTCTTTTAATAGCGCAAGACCTTTTACAGCGGTATTTTGTTGTCCTGAAGTAAGGATTCGGTCTACTCCAAGTTGTACTAATGTTTCCATTGCTTGCTTCGGAAAGGGGACTTCATCGAATGCACGGTGAAAGGTAAAGTTCATCCCTTCTGCAGCCAGAAGCAATTGTTTTGTTACTGGGATGTCTACTTCCTTTTCCGAAGTTAATGCGCCACTAACAATCCCTGAAACACCCAACTCTTTACAAAATTGAATTTCTTCCAAAAGGTGGTGTGTTTCTTTTTCAGTATAACAAAAGTTTCCTGCCCTTGGTCTAATGAGCACATGCACCGGAAGATCAATAGACGAAAGCACTTTTTTGATCTCTTGTCTGGAAGGTGTAATGCCTCCCACTGAAAGCTGTGAGCAAAGTTCTATTCGGTGAGCCCCTGCCCGTTGCGCAACAAAAGCACTTTCAAATCCGTTTGCACAGACTTCCACAATCATGGACCAGGAGTCTCTTTTTGCCCTAAATGAGGCGCATAATTAATTTGCAGCACGTCCATTCGCTGGGTAAATTCTTTTAACCTTTCTACAAAATTAGGATAGTCTTGATTAAAATTGTTGGTGGGCCCTTTCCAATCTACTTCACTTAGCGCCAATATTCTTGGGAATACCATGTATTCTATCTTGTCTTCGGTTTTCATATACTCCGTCCAGACATTGCCTTGCGCTCCTAAAATATAGACTGCTTCTTCATCAGAGAGTTCTGAAGGAATAGGATTGAAGGCATATACTTTTTCCAAAGGGGTAAATCCGCCAATCGCCAAAGGTTCATTTTCCTCCTGGCTTTGGTAATGATCAAAGTAACAATGCGAGCCTGGCGTCATGATGACGTTGTGTTGCTGTTTGGCAGCGACTATGCCACCTTCGGTACCGCGCCAAGACATCACTGTAGCATTAGGGGCAAGGCCGCCTTCTAAAATTTCGTCCCAGCCAATTATTTTTTTCCCTTTGCTGTTTAGGAACTTTTCGATGCGGGTGATAAAATAACTTTGCAATTCGTGCTCATCTTTCAAGCCTTCCTTTTGGATAAGTTGCTGGCAATGGGAACAGTTTTCCCAATGTGCTTTTGGCGCTTCATCACCACCAATATGGATGTATTCACCTGGGAATAGCGCAACAATTTCCGTAAGTACATCTTCCAAAAAGGCAAAGGTTTTCTCACTGGGACAATAGATGTCTTCAAACACCCCCCATTTAGTTGCCACAGGAATATTTTCACCTGTACAACCTAGTTCTGGATAAGCGCTTATAGCTGCTTGCGCATGCCCGGGCATTTCAATTTCGGGAATGATGGTCACATTCATTTTTTCTGCATAGGCCACAATTTCCTTTATATCTTCTTGGGTATAAAATCCACCGTATCGTTGTCCGTCAAATTGATGTGGTGTTTCACTATAATGCCCTATTAGTGTTTCTTCCCTGTAGGCGGCATGTGCAGTTAATTTGGGGTATTTTTTTATTTCAATCCGCCAGCCCTGATCTTCCGTAAGATGCCAATGAAAATAGTTCATTTTCAGCATAGATAGATACGAAATATAAGTCTTCACAAATTCCTTGTCGGAAAAATGACGTGCTACATCCAAATGCATTCCACGATAGGAAAACTTGGGAAAATCATGAATTTCAACAAGGGGTAATGTCACAGAATTAGTAGGAACTGAATTCATACGTTCCATTGAAACGGGCAATAATTGCCGAAGCGTTTGCACGCCATAAAATGCACCAGAAGCGTCCTTTGCTTTCAGCGTAATGAGGTCTTCCGTGATGGAAAGGGAATACCCCTCCTTTGGCAGCAGGGTGTCTTTTTTAATGATGAACTGAGCATCATCTTCCAGATGATCTTGAAGGGAAAAGCCACTTTTATTTAGATATTCAGAAAGAAAATTTTTGGCAAGGACGAACTCTTCTTCTGTATAAATAGGAATATTGCTTTGCAGGACGTGGGAGCCTTTATAAACCGAAATGTCTTGCGGTTTTGGAATCAACGGCAGTGTCACCTCAGCAACCTCTTTTTTTGTTTCGGTACAAGAAAGCAATGTTAGTGCAATCAATAATAGGAGTCCTCTCATTTTTTGATGATTTGAAACTAAAATACACAATTTATGAAGAAGTAAGCCGAATGGTAATTTGTTGTGAAATCTCATTTCCGTTTTTGTCAACGGCAGTTAACGTATAGGTGCCAGGGCTTAGCTGATATGCAAGCTCGTGGAAAGTTTCTGTGGAACCAATAAACAGGTCATCCAAATACCAATAAACAGTAGTTTCGGGAATGCGATGTGCCAAAGCAAAGATAACTTCGTTGAGGGTTTCATTAAAGTTTTTAGGGAGGACAATTGCCTCGTTGGGTTTTGGAAAAATGAATTCCATGGATTGCTCTCCATCCTTCAGGCAGCCTTGATGAAAAGGAGGAAGCGGTTGGTATTCAGGGTGTCTATCTGCATAATAGAATTCCATAGCAGGCGGCAAGGAGAACCAGTTTTTCTGAATCATTTCAGACAGGGGATAGCATGATGAATTCACTTGATAGGTTTCCGAAGCATTTAAAAATACACGTTGGTGATAAGGACAAGCAACTGTTTTTGTAGCTTCAATTGGAGTCCAATCTGTGTAGGTTTTATTGCAATACAATCCGGCAAGGTACCCACTATCCTCACAAATAACCTGTTCAGAAAGAGCATCGTAAGGCACAGCAAACCACCCGCTTTGGGGCAACATATTTAAGACATCAAACAGCAAAGGGGCTGCCGCTTGAATTCCCGTAAGTCCGGGCCTTCCTTCTCCATCGGCATTCCCTACCCAAACCCCAATGGCATATTTTGGAGTGACCCCAACTGCCCAAGCATCCTTAAATCCGAAACTAGTGCCTGTCTTCCAAGCGATAGGCTGTGATTCATTAAAAAAGCTCCAATTTTCTTCACCTTCGGGCCTGTTCACTTCGCGTAACGCTTCAAAGGTTTTATAGATTGCTCCTGCGTCTATTACTTTTGGTTTCGACTGCTTTTTCCCAAGAGGAATTCCTTCCGAGGCACTTACAACAGGCGAATGAAACGCATTGCTGGGATATTCACTGGAAGTAGCATTAAAGTAATTTAAGGTGGCCGCCATCCCTGCATACGCATTGGTAATATCCCAAAGTGTACTTTCTGCACCACCTAAAATAAGACTTAGCCCATAGTGTTGTGCGGGCTTATCAATTGTTTCAAGTTGTAATTCGCTCAACCGTTTGTGGAAACGTTCCAATCCGTAGGTACGCAACAAGCGTACAGCAGGGATATTTAAGGACTGGGAAAGAGCCATGTTTGCGGGAACCGCTCCATTAAACTGATTGTTGAAATTCTCTGGCCGATATCCATTGATGACTGTTGGGATATCCTTTAGGAGCATGGTTGGAAGCAGTTCACCGCTATCCATTGCAGCAGCATAAAGAAAAGGTTTAAGAATGCTTCCGGTACTTCTTGGGCTCTCTATAACGTCAACAAAAGGTTGGTGTTCTTTGTTTTTACCCGTATTCCCAACATAGGCAAGTACTTCCCTTGTGTCAACATCCAAAATCAACACCGATGCATTGTAAATTTCATTCTGTTGCAATAGGTAATGATGTTGTTGCACCAATTCATTGGTGCGTTGCTGTAGGTTTTCATCTAATGTAACCACAAGGCGTTGCCCAGGGTACTCCTGCCGGATTTTTTCAGTAAAGTGTGACGCAATTTCCGGCAATGGATAAGGTTTCCCGGGCAGCGGTTCTTCTTTGGCCAACATAAATGTGGTTGAATCTATCACTGCTTCTTTATAGAGCTTTTGAAGTAATCTATTTCGTTTGCTGCGGAAGATCTCTTCATTTCTTCCAGGGAAAATAAGGGAAGGGGCATTTGGTAGAACAGCAAGTGATGCCGCCTGTCCCCAGCTTAGCTGAGAGGAAGGAATTCCGAAATATCTCCACGAAGCAGTTTCCAATCCTACCACATTTCCGCCAAAAGGCGCATTCGAGGCATAGAATCTTAGAATCTCATTTTTAGTATAACCCGCCTCTAACCGTGTGGCCATAGCTATTTCCAAAAATTTTTCAGAATAGGTTCTTTTTCTATTTTTTCGGGCCAATCTAATTACCTGTTGGGTGAGTGTGCTTCCTCCCCTTCGTTTATCTGTGGTGAGGTTTTGCCAAAAAGCTTTAGACATTGACACGGGGTTGAATCCAGGATGCTGGTAAAAATATTCATCTTCAAAATGAAGGATGCATTGCTCAAAACGATACGGTACCGAATCAATTTGCGGAAAACGCCATTGTCCGTCTGTGGCAATCCTTGCACCCAATAACTGTCCCTTCCTACTTTCCACTACCGTTGAAGTAGGATCTTGAAATAAAGGACGAGGCAAGCAAAACAGCCAAAGAATGCATAGAATGGCTGCTATGGGAAGTTTCCATTTATGCCGTTTCCAGAATGGAGTACGATATGGTTTTTTCTGTTTTGCCATCATTTCTATTGCTCAACCAAAATCCATTGTCCCTTCGTTCTTGCATAATAATTTGCATCATACATGGCTTCGGTTTGGGCGCCCGGCAAATAATAGGTCCCTAAATAAGAAGCATTCAGTTTCACGGTGAAGGTCCTTGACTTTTTGGCGTGTAGGTCAAAATAGAAATTCACCCGGTCATCCCTAATATCCGTATAACGGGCATTGCCAGAAGCACCTCCGCCCAATTCAGTAAAACTGGTGTTTACAATCTCCCAACCACTTGGGAAAATTTGGGTCAATGCAATGTTGTCTATTTTATCATTTGAGGTATTCATAACGCTTATCTTGGCGGTGATTTCCGTTCCCTGCCGAAGGTTGGAAACATCTAAGTTGTTTCCATCCCCATCCAAAAATTGTGTTTTCAAGCTAAGGTTTTTCTGTTCGGAAAGCTCTTCGCCCAAAGGCAATTTGCCCTGTTGTATGAGCGTCACATATACGGTGTTTGCTTTCTTATTGGAAAGAGTAACAGATTGATTGCCCATTTGCACTCCAAGTTCCCTAGCTGCAAGTGTTTTGGAAGTCTTTACCGTAGTGGTATTTCCTTGGTGGGTATAGGAAACCTCCATAGACTTTCCACCGTTCTGTTCTACCATTTTAGACATTGCCATGAGCGCCACAGCCGTTTCCTGTGTGCTTAGCCAACGTTGGGAAGAAAGCTCTTTTGCCACTGAAACTGCCATTTGCCGTTGCCTTGGGTCCTTTAGGATAACCATAGTCTCCAATGCCATGGATTTATTTCTAAAGGGAGATCCGTAGGTATAATAATTATACGGACTTGCCTGAAAGTTGATGTTGGCGGTTTTGGCAATATCTGAAGCTACATTTTCTTTCCCTGCCAATGCATACGCGGCTGCTAAACGCCATTTGGCTTCATTGCTTAAATTAGATGATTCCCTTAATCTGTTCATAGCTGCTAATTCTGGCTGTCCTGCCAATGCCAAGGTGTATAGCCTATAAGCTTGTGCATGGCTGGTATTGTAGGAGGTTTGACTATTGCGCCATTGCCTTGCAGCTGTTTTTTGGTAGCGTAACCAATGATCCAAAAAGGTAATGGGAAGGGCATATCCTTTCCGTTTTGCCTCCAACATAAAATGTCCGGCATAGGAGGTTCCCCAATCACTTGCACTATTCTCCCCTGGCCAGTAACTTAACGATCCGTCACTCCTTTGGAAATTGCCTATTTTTTGAATTGCTGCTTCCACATTTTTTTGCATCTCTTGTTTCTGCATATAGGTGATGTCAAAAATATCATCTAGATATAATTGTGGAAACACACTGGAGGTGGTCTGTTCAATACATCCATGTGGATACCGAATGAGGTATTTCATCCTTCTATTGAAATCCATAGGAGGCAGTGTTGAAAATTCTAACGTAGCTCCGTTGGTACCAGGCACTCCATAGGTTGAAAATTCAAAGGTTTGGGAATCATTTTCCGAAAGGGTATACAATATCGTTCTTTGTGAAATAGGGTTGGGGTTTTCAACATCTACTTCCACTTGGTAGCTTGCCTTTTCACCATTTCCATTTGCCAATACTTCAATAGTTTGAAAGCTGTCTGCGGGCAACACTTCAAATTCGAAATTCACAATCTGTTCACCCGGCCCATCAAAAGAAATGGTTTGTGTACTAGACCCCAAGGGTTTTAGGGCATCGCCCACTTTCACTTGAATTCTAGCTGTTTTCACTTTTTCTTCCATGGCAAAAACCGTGACGGGCAAAGTCACTTTTTCCCCGGGGGATAATTTCCGCGGAAGGGAGGCAAGAACCATAAGAGGTTTGCGAACGGGGGTAGTAGCCTCCGAAGCTCCATAGGCTCCTTTTTTATTATCTCCCGCAATGACCATCGTTCGTACAGACCCAACATAATTGGGCATGGTTAAATTATGTGACTTTGTTTCGCCAGCCTTTAATTCAAAAGGTCCAAGATAACTCACAACGGGCTTAAAGCGATCTGCTTTTCGGTTTTTAGCGCCGGCACCTGCATCACCTCCACCAATGGCGAAGATATTTTCAATACTGCCAGAGTAGGCCCCAATGACATCATCAAAAATATCAAAGGTCTTTACTCCTAAAGCTTCCCGGGTGTAAAAAGCGTCGTGTATTTTTGGGGTAGGGAAGCGGGTAAGGTCCAAAAGTCCTTCATCTACCACCGCCAAAGTATAGGTCATGGCTTTGTTGTTGTTTTCAGAGACTTGAACCGTATAGTTGGTTTCCGGCTGAATGACAGTAGGCATTTTCAACTCGGGCTTCAGGATGGTAGCAGGATCTTCCACCAAAATAGGGACGACACCATATAATCTAATGGGGAGATCGTTTTTGGTTTGCGCATGGGGCTGTAGCAATGAAATATTCACATACACATTAGGTGTCATCTCTTTAGTGAGTTCAATGGGCACGGTAGTTTCCCCTTTTTGGGTGGTGACCCATTTTCTGGAAAGGACTTCGGTGCCATTTTCAATACTTATCAAAGCTCTTCCATTACTTCCGGAAGGAAAACTAATTTGGGCATCATCTCCTACTTGGTATTGTTCTTTGTCTGCAGAAAAGAGCAACATTTTAGCACTTTCACTATCATTGCCAATTGGCCGTTTCCACCAGTTTCTGTAGAAATAGGCAATTCTTCCGGTTGCATGTCCAGACACGGGATCAATCACACGAATAAGGTACCTTCCACCTTCATTTTCGGGAATGTTGAGGTCGAAACTGGTTTTCCCACTTCCATTAGAAGTTACGGTAAATGATTTCACGGGTCTATGCACCGTTGCATTTTCATAACGGGATAGATTATCATAGCCTCTGTTCCACCACCAGCGCCATTCCATCTTGAAAATCTTTACTTCCAGTTTTCGACTTCCAGAAGCCTTTCCTTGGGTGTCTACGGTGGCAACATCAAAGGTGGTTGTTTCATCAGTAAAATACGATCCGTAGCGGTGTGGTTCTGGAGATTTCAATCCCACAAAATGACTGTAGGGGGCAAGATTTTTGGAAAAAACATCAATGGAAAAATCCCCGCCACCCTCAAAAACTTTGGTGAGAAACGTAGCTTGAAGCATCCCAGGGGCCTTTCCGGAAATGTCCAGTTGCTTATTGAAATCTATGACTCCATCTTCATTAAGGGTGGTTTTAAGGACTTGGGTTTCTAGTTCATTAAAAGACCGAATGGGATCATTAAATTGATACTTGGGGTAGTCCTTGAAAGCAGTTCCTGTACTTCGGAGGGTTGCTTCCATCTCAATTTTTAGATTTCGTGCTGGAGCACCGTGTAGCCAAGTTACCTTAGCGGTTCCTTTCACAGGTTTGGTCGCATCCAAAATTTCATCTTCAAAATCAAGTTTTAATTTTAATCGGTTGGGTTTGATGGTCGCCACCTTCAGGTATTTTGAAAATTTCGCGCCTCCAACGGAAACGGTAGCGTTCCATCCACCGGTGGGATCGGTGGATTTGGTAGGAATAGGAAAGTAATAAAATCCTTCCACACCTTCATTCAACACACTTCGCTGTACCAGTTTTCCCCTTGCATCCGTCACATTCAGACTTACGGGGTGGTCTTTGGGCAACGGATTGCCATTGTCATTAAGCACAAAAGTAAGGTGAATGGTATCTCCAGGGCGGTGTACTCCACGTTCTGTATATAAAAATCCTTTGAGTCCTTTTTGGAGTTTTTTTCCAGAGACATCAAAATTACTCATGGAAAGGGCGTTGCCGTCATTTAATTTAGCATAGGCAAAATGGTTGCCTTTTTGAGCTACTGCAAAGGCCGCATTCTTTTCAGAGTCAATGATGGAAAGTCCTTGCCCATCTGTGGTGGCATTTCCAATGAGTTGTTGTTGAAAATTATACAATTTAATTTTTACGTCGGTTTCGGGTTGGGCCGTTATTAAATTGGTGGTAGCAAAGTGATACGACTTGTTTGCTCCTTTTTTTACAATAAAGCCTAAATCACTTCCCAATATATTGGTGCTTACTACCCGATCTGCATTATAGTAGGCAGCATGACACGGATTGTCACGCTCGCTCCAA
The DNA here is from genome assembly GCA_964495885.1 of uncultured Alteromonas sp. Taxonomy (GTDB): domain Bacteria; phylum Bacteroidota; class Bacteroidia; order Flavobacteriales; family Flavobacteriaceae; genus PALG01. The sequence continues at coordinate 15,005 of CAZBWO010000020.1, forward strand.
TTGTAGGAATAGCGGCGATAATTGTAAATTTCATTATCCCAATATTGTTCTTCCCGTTCCTCATCTTCCAAATCTTCATCATAGGATTCATCATAATATTCTTCGTATTCTTCCTCCTCTGTATCGGTATCTGCTTCGGAAACCGCACAATCATAGATTGCATAGTCTTTGCTGAAGCTAATTTCCACACGGTAGATGGCACCGGGATCTGCGTTGAAATATTCCGAAAGATTGATACCGTAGGATTTCCAAGTTCCGTCTGAATTCATCTCGTGATTTTTCAACACAATGGTTTTTTTAGCAATACGCCTACCTACCCTTCTAAGCTCGTAGAGGCTGTTGTCATTTAGGTTAGACGTTTGTAGGTATTGTAAGACATTGTCTTCAAAAATTTTAATGATACGCACATCAACGGCGGAAAGGTTTACCGCTTCAAAATAAAGTGGGGTAGAAGTAGCGTTGGGCAAAATAACGCCTTGGGAAAGTAGCTTTACGGAAGGTTTTAACTGTTCAAAGGAAATACGTTCGCTAAATTCTTTTTTAAGTCCGAAGTCACTCGTGTTTTTGATTCCAGTAAATACATTTACATCTACTATTCCCACTATCCTATTTGAAGGGTACACATAGAGTACATTTCCCTCTACCTCAAAACGAAGGCTTTCTGCATTTTGAATACTCACCAATCCTGCAAAATCCTGATTTTCTTTCAAGGGGTCTGAAAAATTAAGGGTAAGTCTTGCATTGGGGGAAGCGGTAGCTTTGGCATCTACAATGGTAAAATTGTTTTGTCCAGGTATGGCAAATTCTTCAGAACCTTTAAAGTCTGAACCAATGGATTTTCCATTCCATTTAATCTCAATATTGTCATCGTCTATCTTCCGTTGAATACTATCAATGGTAAAATGAAAATATTTGGCAAGTCCTTCCTCTTCGGGCCATTGAACGGAAAGCTGTTTACCATCTTGATACGCAGAAACTAGTTCTTTGGCTTTATCAAAAGGAGCCATATCAGACAACTGAACGGTTCCTGTTAGATATTGCCATTCTTTGCTGTAGGATTGCAGATTACCCACATCCAATTTAAAATTGGGGGTAATGGTTTTAAAACTGAAGGTATATTCCTTAAACTCTTTTAGGGCATCGGGGAAGAGTTTGCCAAGGGCTAGGGTAAAGGTATATTCGGTATCTGGTTGTAACAACTCATGGGGCTGAAAGATTAATTTTCGCTGGTTCTCCACTAAAAGGGTGCCTTCAGTTTTAGGGGAGACTTTCAGAAAATTGGCATCAATTTCCTGGGTGATTTCAAATTGTTCCAAAGGTTTTGAAAGCACGATCTCTACAGGGTCTGCAATACTCACATTTCCATAAGTGTGGTATTGAAGGTACTCTTTGAATTTAAAAAGATTGTCGGTGGTTGAAGGGTCTGGAGATTTGTCACAGGAAAAGCATAGAAAAAGAAGGCTTAGGGCGAATAGGCGAGTGAGCTGTTTCATTGTTGATGGTTTTGGATTACTAAAATTACAATAAACGGGTTTGCTTCCGAAGGATTCGGATTGATTCTTTTCAACAAGCAGGAAAACCACTGCTGAAAGGACTTTATGCAATTTTGGGAGGGAAGTTTACGATAGAACGGCCTTTTTTAAGGACTTAGTATTGAAGGTGTTGTGATTTGGGACGGATTTAACATTTATTGGGTAAAACTATATTCCTTTTCCACTTTACAAATGCGCACCGTATAATTTTCATACCATCGCTCTTTTCCTAGGCGTTGTGCTTGTTGGTGTGCTAGATTTTCCTTCCAATGGGTGATATCTTCCTTGGTTTGCCAGTAACTAATGGTGATGCCAATGTCACTTCGGGCGTGGTCCATGCCAAGATACCCAGGCTGTTGAGAGGCAAGGTCTTCCATTTTTTGGGCCATTTCAGAATAGCCTTGTGTATTTTCAACTTGGGTACTGATAAAAATTACTGCGTAGTAGGGTGGTTTCATTCCTTGTAAATTCCAATATATAGTGTTCCTTTTGTATCAATATACGCACGGTACATACCCGCCGTATTGAATTCCATAGCAATATTGCCATCTTTATCCAAAGCAACTACTCCGCCGTCTCCACCCAAGGCAGGAATCTTCTTCTGAATTACTTCCCGCGCGGCTTCCTGAAGGCTTACCCCTTTGTATTCCATCATTGCAGAAATATCATGTGCCACCATCCCCCTAATAAAATATTCACCCCAACCGGTAGAAGAAACCCCGCAGGTAGTGTTGTTTGCATAGGTGCCGGCCCCAATAATAGGGGAATCCCCAATACGGTTCCAGCGTTTGTTGGTCATCCCTCCCGTTGAGGTCCCAGCAGCAATGTTTCCGTTTAAGTCCAATGCCACACAGCCAACGGTCCCAAATTTGGTATTTTTTAGGAAAGGGTCTTCCAAAGAAGCCGTTTTGTTATCCTTTCCTTTTAACTTTTGCAACGATTGAAACCTACATTCGGTATAAAAGTAGGAAGGGTCTACCAAATCAAACCCACGGGTTTGCGCAAATACTTCAGCGCCATTTCCGTAAAGTAGGACATGCGGACTTTCCTGCATGACTTCTAATGCTAGATTGATGGGATTTTTAATACGTTGTACCCCAGCGACCGCTCCTGCATTTAATGTGCTGCCATCCATGATGGAGGCATCCAGTTCATTAGTTTCTTCGTGGGTGAATACAGCTCCCTTTCCAGCATTAAACAAAGGAGAATCTTCCAATATGTTGATGGTTTGGGTGACCGCTTCCAGCGCAGTGCCCCCATTTTGAAGAATCTCATGACCCTTTTGAATTGCCTCTTGTAGCTTTTGGATGTAGGCTTGTTCTAGGGAATCGGTCATGTTTTCCTTTAGGATGGTACCTGCCCCGCCATGGATCACAATGGCCGTTTTTGGCGTTTGCTGGGGTAGGGTATCTGGTGTTTTATCGGTTTTATTAGTAGAATCAGAGGGGTTTTGACATGCTAAAAAGGATAAAAACCCGAAGAATATGAAAATTTTTTTAAGCATTGAGGAACAAGGATTTGTTTTTCCCTAAAGATAACGAAAACACTTGAATTTACAGCTGTTCTTTGAAATTCATGGCGGTGAATTTTCTCACCGCTAAATACACAAAATATCGATAAAGTGCATAATTAATTCGATAAAGTGTTTGTTTTTTCAAAATTATTTCTATCTTTGAACCACATCAAGCCCCAAATTTGATGCCCTCGACATTATGAAACTACTTATGACCAGCCTGCTTGCTATGGTTCTTTTAATGACCGTATCTTGCTCCAAAGATGAAGGTGTGGAACCGGTAGAAACTACCAACCTCACCATTGACCTCAACCTTGCCAACGAAACTGATTGGCAAATGGCCAACCAAATTCACCAACTTGTAAACGATCACAGAGCATCCATGGGACTTCCTGCCCTAAAGAAGGACCAACAATATGCTTCCGCATATGCGGTAGATCATACCCAGTACATGATCGAAAAAGAAAAAATTAGCCATGACAACTTTGGAGAACGTTCCAAAGGAATGAAAGAACGTGGCGCTTCATCAGTAGGTGAAAACGTAGCTTATGGGTATTCAACCGCTGAAGCACTAGTGGAAGCATGGATCAACAGCCCAACCCACAGACAAGTCATGGAAGGGAATTATACCCACGCTGGATTTGGCGTCATCCAAGATACACAGGGAAGGTTTTACTACACTCAACTATTCTATAGAAAGTAATTTGCCCACAAGGTTTTTAGAATTGAAGCATTTGCCGTACTTTTATGGAAACGCATAATTGTACGGCTATGGCTATTCAGAAACCTTTCAATTTAACAAAGTGGATCGAAGAAAACCGTGATCTACTTAAACCACCTGTTGGCAATAAAAACCTGTATGTAGAATCTGATGATTACATCGTAATGATTGTTGCAGGTCCCAACGCCCGAAAGGATTACCACTACAACGAAACCGAAGAGCTATTCTACCAGTTGGAAGGGAATATCAATGTTATCATTCAAGAGGATGGGCAACGCAAAGAAATGCCATTAGGCCCTGGTGATATGTACTTGCATCCTGCTAAAGTACCTCACTCCCCTGGTAGAAGTGAAGGCTCCATAGGATTAGTGATAGAGCGTAAAAGGGCGGGGAGAGGATATACAGACGGCTTGCTCTGGTTTTGCGATAATTGTAATCATAAACTGCATGAGGTGTATTTTGAATTGCACGATATTGAAAAAGATTTCTTGCCACATTTCAAGGAATTTTACAATTCAGAATCCCTACGAACTTGTGACCAATGTGGAACCGTAATGGAAACCGATCCTAGGTTTACTTCAGATTCCTAATAACACCCTCAATAGTTCCTTACTCCATTGTCTAATTCCTTTATTTTCTTGGGGGGAATGACTACCTTTGCAATCTAATTAAGAAAGTAAAAAATAAGCAACTATGAGTACGGTAACGACCTCCTTCGATATGCAACAGGCCCTTCAAGATTTGGGTATTCAAGAGATTAACTACGGAACATCCACTGGGTCCAAATGGTTTCCAGGGGAAGAATTGATTGCTTCCCATTCACCTGTAGATGGTTCCCTAATTGCCAAGGTAACTACCACTTCCAAAGAGGAATACGAATCAATGATTGAAACAGCCTCCGAAGCTTTTAAAGTTTGGCGACTTACCCCTGCTCCAAAAAGAGGGGAAATTGTACGTCAGTTTGCAGAGGAACTACGAAGACTTAAAGAACCTTTAGGAAAATTGGTATCCTTTGAAATGGGGAAAAGTTATCAGGAAGGTCTTGGGGAAGTACAGGAAATGATTGATATCTGCGACTTCGCAGTAGGCCTTTCCCGTCAGTTGCACGGACTTACCATGCACAGCGAACGTCCTGGGCACCGTATGTACGAACAATACCATCCACTAGGAATTGTGGGGATTATTTCTGCTTTTAATTTCCCGGTAGCAGTATGGAACTGGAACACTGCCCTTGCGTGGATTTGTGGGGATGTCTGTGTTTGGAAACCTTCAGAAAAAGCACCTCTTTGTGGAGTGGCTTGCCAAAAAATTGCTGCGAAAGTATTTAGCGATAATAACCTGCCAGAAGGCATCTCTTGTCTTATTAACGGGGATTACCGTGTAGGGGAATACATGACCAACGATAACCGCGTACCATTGATTTCTGCCACAGGTTCCATCCGTATGGGGAAAATAGTGGCGCAAGCAGTGGCTGCACGATTAGGAAAAAGTCTATTGGAATTGGGAGGGAACAATGCCATCATCGTGACTCCAGATGCCGATATCAAAATGACCGTTATTGGAGCGGTATTTGGAGCGGTAGGGACTTGTGGGCAACGATGTACGTCTACCCGCCGATTGATCATTCACGAAAGTATCTATGACCAAGTGAAGGATGCCTTGGTAGCAGCGTATGGGCAATTACGTATTGGGAATCCGTTGGATGAAAATAACCACGTGGGCCCATTAATTGATACCGATGCAGTGGCCATGTATAACAAAGCCCTTGAAAAAGTAGTAGTCGAAGGCGGAAATCTTCTCGTTGAAGGTGGTGTTTTAGAAGGGGAAGGTTACGAAAGTGGCTGTTATGTAAAACCTGCGATTGCTGAAGCCAAAAATAGTTATGAGATTGTTCAGCATGAAACCTTTGCTCCAATCCTTTATTTAATCAAATACAGCGGAGAGGTAGAAAATGCTATCGAAATCCAAAACGGTGTGGTACAGGGATTGTCCAGTGCCATCATGACCAATAACCTTCGGGAGGCTGAGCGTTTCTTGAGTCATGCTGGTAGTGACTGCGGAATTGCCAACGTGAATATTGGAACTTCGGGTGCCGAAATTGGTGGTGCCTTTGGAGGAGAAAAAGAAACCGGTGGTGGCCGTGAAAGCGGAAGCGATGCTTGGAAAATCTACATGCGTAGACAAACCAATACCATTAACTACACTACCGAATTACCCTTAGCACAAGGTATTAAATTTGATTTATAACATAATCTACATACTAAAAACCCAGCTTTTATTGCTGGGTTTTTTTATTTGGAGCAAATCCATTATTTATAAATAGGAACGCGAATTCCCGCATAGATATCGGTTACGCGGGAAGCCGAAACAACATTACTCACCAAAGATTGGGAGCCCAGCACAATAATCCCTGCGCGTAAACCTAGACCCCATGTAATCCCCGTATGCTGCTGAAGGGTGATAGGGCTATATATGCTAATCCATTTTTTTTCAAACCGGGGATTTAAGGTATAGTAGTTGGCAATCCTGTTTCTATTTTTAGCGGTTTTGCGTACCAAGGAGGTTGAAGTCTCCAATCCTACGTACCAGTTTTCAGCAATACCCATATCCATAAAAACCCGAAGGGAAGTTGGAAGGTTAATCCGTTGGTCTTCGGTTTCAGCCGTACCATCATAGTTTTTGTCAACAGCTACCTTTACATCCTCATCCTGAAATACCGTGGCATCCACTGTGTCATCCAGATTATATATTTCCGCAGTAGCATTTTCATAGTTTAGGCTTCCTATATCGTGTACCGAAATTCCCATCCTAAAAGAATGTCCGTTTAAGAAATCAAGATAGTCTGTTTCAAAGGCAATTCCTAGATCAAAGCCCAGCCCATTGGAAGTAGACTTTAGTTCAAAATCATTGGTGGTAAAGTCACGGGTTTCCCCAAAGGTGAGTTCGCCAGAGGTGGAAAGTGTGCGGTCCTGCGGATTGAAAGTGGCTTCAATATCTTCAGAATAGGCATATACACTTCCTACACCTTCCAGGCGTTTCACGGTAGCACCTACCGTTAGCGAATAGTTCACATTGTCTAAGGTATATCCATAAGTAACCCCAAGCTCGCCCCAAACATGTATAGTGGTAGAGAAGTCGTTGATTTGAGTGGTAAAATCATCCAGGTCAAAGAATCCTTCATTCACATTTTCGAAGAGTCTTCCGTCAAAATTATTCACATTAAAAATCCCTCTAAGCCGGGTGTTGATCCCTACGGAATGATTCCTATTAATTTGGTACATTACCGAGGGCCCAAGAAAATCTACGGTTCGGTAAAAGTTGTTGTCTTCCTTGGCGGCACTTTGCTGTTCCCCAAACTTAAACCCATCCCTAAATCCCAGACCGTCCTTAAAAGTGAAATAAGTATAATCACTTCCTAGCGCCGTATGAAAGGAGACCAGATGAATATCAATCTTGTTTGGGGAGCTTCCTATTAGAGCGGGATTGAACATGACGTTTTGGGCACCGGCATATTTGCTGGAGCCAAAACCGTGAAAGGTTTGTGCCGTACCAATAAGGTAAGACAATAAACAAGTAACTACGTAGGTAAATTTGTCCGTCTTCATAATCTCTTCTTTTTAGTTGATAATCAGTGAAATACTAACATGAAAGTAGTAGGAATCTCCACTGATTCAAAGAGAAGGAAGTCGGCAAATAGAAAAGCATTACCGTATTTTATAAATAGGGGAGCACTGTAAATAAACCCTAAAAAGAGGAAAGAAAATCCTTAATTACGTCCGCTTTCCAAAGGATATAAAGTATACACAGGATCGCTCTGCCAGACCTGTTTCGTATCTACGTCCATCAATGATAACGGGCCTTTATAGGCGGCCCCGGTATCTAGGTTCCACACATTGGCGTAGTTTAGCGGTACGGTTTTTCCCAATCGGGTGACGGGGGTATGCCCGATGTAGATTTCCTTGAATAATAGCAATCTATTGGGGTAGTTGGGATTGTCCTGTGAAAGCGTGGGGTCTAATGATCTTGCCAACTCCCACAAGGTACGGTCCCAAAAGACCATTTTTTCAAAATACTCATAGCGTGGACCCTTCACATTGGTAAACCCTGCATGCACAAAAAGACGGTTTTCGGAATCAATATGGTAGTTTTTCAGCTGGGCGTAAAAGGCCATGTGCTGTTTTTTCTTTTCTGTGGAAACGGCCGCATAGCTTTCCACGGTTTGTTGTCCGCCGCTCGCCAACCAAAGTGGATTTTGTTCGCCCTTTTTTAAATAGCGATAAGTGAGGTAATCATGGTTTCCCTTAATGAATACACAGGAATAGCGCTTCTCAAAATCCAATAGGAAATCTACGGTTTCCACCGCTTCACTCCAGCCATCTACGTAATCCCCTAAAAATAGAAAGGTATCTTCCTTGCTAGGTTGAACACGCTCCAAAACCTGTTCCAAGGCTCTTGCCCCACTATGTATATCGCCTATGATGTAGGTGCTCATGCGTAATTGGCAATAACCACGATGATGGCGATCACCGCAATGATAAACAACACAAAGAAGAAGATCTTCCAGAAAGAATAGGGACGCTCGCCAGAAAGTTCGCCTGTTTGCCCATTCACAAAGAAATTATACCGCTTTCCGTTGTAGTGGTAGGCGCTTATGTAGACGGGCAAAAGGATATGCTTAAAGGTTTCTTCAGAGAGGCTCATGTTTAGGGATGACACCCGTTGAGTGTCCCCGCCAATGTCCCTGCGCGCCCAACGGTCTGCAATTTTCTCTGCTTCTTTGTTCGATTCCAAATGGCCTTCCTTCAGTGGGATGGTATATTTTTCAGTAATAAAACCTGCTAGGAAACTACTGTCAAAAGGTTTTAGTTCCTTTAAGTTCCAACGGGCAATCTTTCTTGGGATTCTTCCCGACTTCTGCTGGGAGGCCTTGATAAGGGTGTCATCCACAAAGCCGGAAATGCTTCCGCTAACAGGTGTCCAACGGGTACGGCGTTCCTGTCGTGTACGGGTGACGGTCTTTCCGTTAACGGTGGTAGTATAGGGAACAGTGACATAGTAATAATCACCCCGTTGCCCTGTGTAGGTGGCATATAATTGCGCGTCAAACGTCCAATAGGGGGAATAGAGTCCTTTGGTTTTTTCAGGGTCTAGGCTGGCTTTTTTCAATTTATTGGGTGCCCACCAAAGTTTCTTTACCCACTGCTGAAATATCTGATGCGCCTTTTGTTGGTTCAGCTGGAAAGGCAATACCGCACCCGGCAGGATCCACTCCTCTGTATGGGCATCTTCTATCACCAAGGGGGAACCACAGTACACGCAATGCAGCGACTTATAATTTTCCTCAATATGCTGGTTGGCCCCGCAGCTTTTACATTCCAAAAGGGTAATGGCCTCACTGTGCGATTGCTCCCCAAGCTCATCTAAATACGCTTTTAGTTCCAACTCCTCAAAGGTACTTTCAGAAGGGGCTATTTCCTGGGTGTAGCCACAGTACTCGCATTTCAACTCCGTCGTACCGGGTGCATAGAGCAATTCTGCCCCACAGTTTACGCAGGATTTCTTGAGTTCTGATTTTTGTTGGGGGGTTGTCTCCATACTATTGGTTAGGCCGGGTCTTTCCGAAGGCTTTTTTTACGCACCGGGTAGTGGTGGTGGGGTATTGCCCCCTAAAAAGGCTTTCAGTTCTTCCACATCCTTCAAGGCCATCCAGTTCTGCATGCCCTGCTTCCATACCAAGGTATCCTTGTTTACGGTGCGGTTGGCAAACAATGCACTTAATTGCTCAAAGGTCGCGGGACCTGCCTGCTGCCCATTGTGGGCGTAGTAATATTGTACGGCCACGGGCATTGGTGGAGGTACAGCGGCTGCTTGTGGCACAGGGGCCGAAGTCTGTTGCTGCTGCCCCATGAGTCCGCCCATTTGCTGTGCCATGACAAAGCCCATTCCCATGCCCATTCCGGCACCGGCGGTACCACCTTCCTGTTTGGCGGCAGCTTCAATGGCCTTGGCAGTCTTGAACTTGGTAAGCTTGTCTAGGTCTAGCTTATCAATACGGCTGTATTCAAAAATCTCTTTTTTGAGGTCTTCGGGCATGGAGACATTTTCAATAAAGAATTTCTCCAAGGAGATCCCCACACTCTGGAACTCTGGCTGCATAACTTCCTTGCAGGTTTCGCTCAATTCTGACGTATTGGCGGCGTACAATTCAATAGGCAGGTTGGCCTCCCCAACGGTATCGGTAAAACGGGTGGCGATAAGGCTCTTGAGGTGCTCGTTAATCTCAAAGTTGGTGAAGTTGTTATCTGTACCCACGATGTCCTTTACGAAGAGTCCTGCATCACTAATTCTAAAGGCATAGGTTCCGAAGGCCCGTATTTCTACCAGTCCGAAACGCTCATCATTAAGGGTAATAGGATTTTTGGTGCCCCATTTCTCATCGGTAAAGAGGTGGGTGTTTACAAAGTATACTTCGGCTTTGAAAGGCGAATTGAAACCATACTTCCATCCTTTTAGTGTAGCGAGGATAGGCAGGTTTTGGGTGTTCAGGGTATAGGTGCCGGGCGTAAATACATCTGCCAGTTGCCCTTCGTTTACAAAGACGGCGGTCTGTCCTTCGCGTACAATAAGCTTGGCGCCGTTCTTAATTTCGTTTTGGTAGCGTTCAAAGCGGTGGCAGATGGTACCATCTGTATAGTCCAGCCACTCAATAATGTCTATAAATTCGTTGGTGAGTTTCTCTTTGATCTTATCGAAAATGCCCATGGTGTAGTGTTTTAGAATTTGATGATTTAAAGATAGTAATTCTTGGGTAATGAAAGGTTATGCTTCAGTTACATTTATGGGTCGGTGGGAGGGGGGAGATGTTACAGGCAGAAGTTTGTCACTATTTTTTATTAATTATTGTTATTCTTTATTGGGTGCTGTGATGTCTTTAAAAAGGTTTAAATAGGACTAATTTACCTTTCGTACGGGTCTTATACGGCTTTGGTACGCTTTAGGTACGCTTCTCCTACGCTTTAGGTACGGGTTAACTCCCTTGGGAATTACTGGTCATTTTCGGCCAAATTGGTCAAAATCGGCCAAAATGGACAGAAATGTTGACGGTTAAAGGTTGAAAGTTGCAGGTTAGAAGTTACAGGTTGTCGCTGTTTTCTAATTGGAAAATGGGCATACTTTGCAAAAGACCTCCAGCTAAGATTCTTCCCTATGCTCTGTATGACATTTCAATAAAAAATAAGAATAAACAATAACCAATACTTAGCTGTATTTCACCTTCCGAAGAATACGCGTGGCATCCTTAAACGATTGGTAGACGGGGCCGTTGATTTCTTTTAGATAGGATTTGCTTTCCATCAATTTGTCCCTGGCATCTTCAAAGTCGTTGAGGTAACAGATTAAATAGGTAGCGGGCAGTTTTTGCAGGTCGTTTTCTTCCCTAGGGCTTAGCGGGATGTTCTTTTCCAGTTTTTCCAAGAGGGCATTGTTGGCATTGTAGATATGAAACAGGTCCCGTTTATTGAACTGAGGGGGTTCAAAGATCAATTGGGAGTCTATGCTATAGGACCCGTTTTCACGGAAGGTAATGGTGACCTCTTCCAAGGGGTAATATTTGTATTGTTCATTGAGGCCCAGGTGTACATATTCGGTGATTTTGAAATAATCTGAATTATATTCAATGCTAATCTCATCCAAGGCTGAATAAAACAACCGAACTTGCTCGTTGATGAGCTCAATATCTACCCTTGAATAGTAGGTGTTGCCTTTTACCTCCTTGGTAAGCCCCGCCCAGCACACCACAAACTGTTCCTTAAATACTTTGTATTCTGAAGGGAGGTCGGCATGCCGATGGTTGATAAAGTCCATGACCCCATCCAGGGTATGTTCGATGTTGTTCTTGCTTTGGTTTTCTATGGAACGGACAATCCCTGAGTTCACGTCCTTGATTTCAATATCGAAATCCTTGGGCATGGAGATACTCCCATCCCTAAGAAAAATAGAGCCGCCCCAGTATTTCCAAATATTTTTCCGAAGGGAAGTGATTTCGCCCGTCGGCCGAATGGTCACCAGCCCTACCACTTTGTCATCCGAAAGGTGGGGAAACATCACATTTTCATAGGAGACTAAAGGCGCATTGGTGAGGTAAGCATTGATGAGGTTCTGGATTTTACTATCATCAAAGAAATCGACCCCCGTAATCTCATTGCTTTCATCCTCAACCCCCACCACGATATAGCTATTGTTCTTTGGGTTGCTATTGCTTAGTGCGCAGATATGTTTCAGGAATTTGGCCTTCCCTTCTTTGCTTCCCAAATCAATCTTCCGCTTCTTGTCATAGAAACTGCTCTCGTCATTATGGGCGAGCAGGTTTTTGATGAGAAGGCGTTTATTTATCAAAGTTATTCTTTATTTTTTATTGTTATTATTTATTGAATGTTTCAGAATTAATCATATTTAGATCCCTTCCTTTCAGACTTCTTCAAGTAGTTGATAAATTTGGAAATTTGTTCTTCCAGTTCCAAGCATTTTTCATGGGTTTCAGCATATTCGTTTTCAGTAATATGATTACGGTCTTGCGCCCTTTGCAATTGAGCTCTTGTTTCTGAACAAGATCCTCTCGCAATACTTAAAAAGTTAATGAATTCCTTGTTACCCCCTCTGCCGAAACCTTCTGCAATATTATCCATAATGGAGCCACAGGATTTGTTGATTTGATCCCGTAGTGCAAAATCTTTTGACAAAGAGGTGTTTTTAATGAACCCCCAAATAATGATACTTATATCCCTTGAGTGCTGATAGATTTCCAGATCTTCAAAAGTGGTATAATGAGCCATTTAATAATAATTAATAACAATAAATAATTGTAAATAAAAACATTAGTTTTTATTTACAATCGTACTCGTAGCTTGATCTAAACACATTACGGTGAGGTCTGCAATATTTACGTGGGGTGGGCGTGTCACGGCGAACCAAATAATCTCTGCAATATCTTGGGGTTGCAGGGGGGTGTAGCCTTGGTATACCTTTTCGGCCCGTTCGTGGTCTCCTTTAAATCGCACCTCACTGAATTCCGTGGCCACCAATCCTGGGTGGATGGCTCCTACTTTGATTCCCTTTCCGTTTAAATCGATACGCATCCCAACATTAAGGGCATCTACGGCATGTTTGCTGGCACAATACACATTGCCTTTGGGATAGACTTCCTTCCCTGCGGTAGACCCTATGTTAATGATATGGCCACTTCCCCTTTTCAGCATGGTGGGCAGTACCGCCTTGGTCACATAAAGGAGTCCTTTTACATTAATATCCATCATCGCATCCCAGTCTGAAAGGCTTCCCTCTTGGATGGTGTCAAGTCCGTGCGCATTCCCGGCATTATTAATAAGAATATCTATTTGTTGAAAGGCTTCGGGCAATTGCCCGATGGCTGTAAACACATCATCCTGATTCCGAACATCAAACCGAAGGGTGTGCACCTTGGTTTGGGGGGAAAGCTCTTGCGAGAGGTCATGGAGCCGATCTACCCTTCTTCCGCAGAGGATTAAATGTACGCCTTGGGCAGCAAACAACTGGGCGGTGGCTTTTCCAATTCCTGAGGTAGCCCCAGTAATAAGGGCGGTTTTTGGTGCTGAATTTTTCATAGTTTAAAAGTAAGGCTTCTTTAACATTATTTAAAGTTAAGGGTGGGTTAAAGTTGCTGTTAAGGGTTGTTAAGTGCTATGGTTGTGGGGCCACAGTAATTAATTTTACGGCACAAACCTAAAAACAATACTATGAAAACGCTTTTAAAAACAACACTAGCCTTATTGGTTGTACTTGGATTTACTTCGTGTAATGATGACGATGACAATGGAGCTTCTCAAGATCAAACCGCCACAGTTCTGGTACGGATGGTAGATGCCCCTGGCGATTATGACGCTGTAAATATTGACGTGCAGGATGTTGTGGTAAAATACAACGGATCTGAAGAAGAAGTTTCAATAGGAGATGTTGATGCTGGGATTTACGATTTGTTGGAATTGACCGGTGGGGCTTCTGCCTTGTTGGCCAATGACCAAATCCCTGCAGGGGATGTAAGTCAGATTCGTTTAATTCTAGGAACCAACAATACCGTTGTGGTAGATGGGGTATCCTATGATTTAGCAACCCCCAGTGCACAACAATCTGGATTAAAGTTACAATTGAATCAAACCTTGGAGCCTGATGCCATTTATGAATTTACTTTAGATTTTGATGTGGAAGAGTCTATCGTGGTGCAAGGAAATGGTGGCTATAGCCTTAAGCCGGTTATTAATTTGACTTTGAACACCGAAGTGGGTGAAATCATTGGGATTGCTTTACCCGCTAATTACCAGATATTGGTAACCGCTTCCAATGGAACCGATGTGGTTTCTACCTATACTGACGCAAATGGAAACTACCATTTGTACGGATTGGACGCAGGATTCTATGATCTAAGTTTTGAAATTGATCCGCTTTTAGGATTACCTCCAATTGTTGTGAATGATGTTGAGGTAAATGTGGGTCTGGAAACGGTCGTGGAAACCATCGTATTTGAACCACTATAATCTAAAAACAACAAACATTTAAAGCTAAAAGGAGTGCAGATGCACTCCTTTTTTTATGGGACTTTATGGCCTTGACTTGCGACCAATAATTGAAACCAATCAATTTCCGAAAGGGAAATCTGTGGTACCTGTGCCGCATAAGCAATACGTTCTTCGTTGGTGGTACCTATCACCGGAAGGATACCCGCGGGATGTTTTAGGATCCATGCCAACAGTAATTGATCCTTGGTAGCATCGTACTTTTGGGACAATGTGGTAAGCACTTCATGAATGCGATAGGTCTGGTCTGTTTTGTTTCTGTAGGTATCTCCCAAAGGGCTCCAGCACATGGGGGTAATATGCTGTTCCATCATATGGTCTAAACTTCCATTGAAGAGCGCATCGTGGGCTGTGATGGAAAACTCTATTTGGTTGTATGAAACCGTGGCTTGCGTTTGGACGAGCTGTGTTTGTGAAGGGGTAAAGTTGGAAACCCCAAAGGATTTTATTTTTCCTTCGGAAAGGAGTTGATCTACTGCCTTGGCGATTTCGTCAGGTTGCATTAAGGGGCTGGGGCGGTGCAGCAATAGTAAATCTAAATAGTCTGCTTGAAGGTCTTCGATAGACTTTTCGGCACTCCAGATAATGTATTCGGCATCGTATTGGTAATGCTTGATGGAGTTGTTTCTGGTTTCCCCTACGTATTGAATGCCGCATTTGGAAATAAGCTGAATGTCCTCCCTAGCCACCCCGCTTTCCTTGAAAGCGCGGCCAAATTCCTTTTCAGTAGTGTAATCGCCGTAGATATCGGCATGGTCGAAACTCGTAATCCCCACTGAAAGGCAGTGTTCAATACGTTGGGCCATTTCTTGGGTGGTGAGTTGTTTTCCCCATGCACCCCATCCCATACAGCCTTGAATAATGTTTGAAAAAGTAGTCTTCATCAAAATAGTTTTTAGGAAATTAAAAATACACAATTGAAATGGTTTACCCCATCGGGAAGCCCTTTATTTAAGCGATTTTTTAACCAATTGTTAACAGCTTAATTCATTAATAATAGTCAATTTGCAGCTGCATTTCATTCACTATTTTATTCTGAAAAAACGATTCTATGGAAGCAACAACGACTGCAATGGACATGAGTGCATTGAACGAAAAGATTGAAAAGGAAAGCGCCTTTGTAGACCTTCTCTCCCTAGAGATGAACAAAGTAATTGTAGGCCAAAAGCACATGGTAGAACGGCTGCTTATTGGCTTGTTGGCGCAGGGACATATCTTATTGGAAGGAGTCCCCGGTTTGGCAAAGACCTTAGCCATCAACACCCTTTCCCAAGCGGTGCATGGCAGTTTTAGTAGGATTCAGTTTACACCAGATTTACTCCCTGCAGATGTTATTGGAACGCTCATTTACAACATGAAGACCAATGACTTTAGTATTAAAAAGGGCCCCATCTTCGCCAATTTTGTATTGGCAGATGAGATTAACAGGGCGCCTGCCAAGGTGCAATCGGCTTTACTGGAAGCCATGCAGGAGAAACAGGTTACCATTGGTGATGAAACCTTTATTTTGGAAAAGCCCTTTTTGGTAATGGCTACCCAAAACCCTATTGAGCAGGAAGGAACCTATCCGCTTCCCGAAGCACAGGTAGACCGTTTCATGCTGAAAACGGTAATTGAATATCCAAAAATTGCCGAGGAGCAGTTGATTATTCGTCAGAATTTGAAAGGAAGTTTTGAAAAGGTGAATCAAGTAGTGAGTTTGGAGCAGATCAAGAAGGCCCAAGCGGTGGTGCGGGAAGTCTACATGGACGAGAAAATTGAAAAGTATATTTTAGATATCATCTTCGCTACCAGAAACCCAGAGCAATACAATCTTTCCAGCATCAAACCATTGGTGAGTTTTGGTGCTTCGCCAAGGGGAAGTATCAATTTAGCCCTTGCAGCAAAATGTTATGCATTTATCAAGCGAAGAGGCTATGTGATTCCTGAAGACGTTCGGGCGGTGGTACACGACGTGCTAAGGCACCGTATTGGGATCACCTATGAGGCCGAGGCCGAGAATGTCACTTCAGAAGATCTTATCAACCAAATCGTGAACGAAATAGAAGTACCCTAGGCTTTACACAACCAGAGGACGCCGTTTGTAACCTGAAATTAAGCCCTAAAGTGGATACCAAAGAATTACTAAAGAAAGTACGAAAGATAGAAATCAAGACCCGCCGATTGAGCGATCATGTCTTTGGTGGGGAGTATCATAGTACCTTTAAGGGTAGGGGGATGACGTTTAGTGAGGTACGTCAGTACCAATACGGGGATGATGTGCGAAGTATCGATTGGAACGTTACGGCCCGCTATAATGAACCCTATGTAAAAGTGTTTGAGGAAGAGCGGGAACTTACCATGATGCTCATGGTAGATATTAGTGGTTCAGAATTCTTCGGGACCCAGAACCAGTTTAAAAATGAAATTGTTACCGAAATTGCAGCTACCTTGGCTTTTTCGGCCCTTCAGAATAATGACAAGATAGGGTTGATTCTCTTTTCAGATCAGATAGAATTATTCATTCCACCCAAAAAAGGGAAGTCGCACGTACTCCGAATCATCCGCGAACTCTTGGAATTTGAACCCCAGAGCCATCAAACCGATTTGGCGCAAGCATTAAAGTACCTCACCAATGTGATGAAAAAGAAAGCCATTGTTTTTGTGCTTTCCGACTTCATTACGGATGGCTACGCAGATACCCTTAAGATTGTGGCTGGAAAGCATGATGTAACGGGTATACGGGTGTATGACCCACGGGAGGAGGAAATTCCTAATCTGGGTGTTGTACAAATGACCGATGAAGAAACCGGTGAAGGCATGTGGGTGAACACCCTCTCTAAAAACGTTCGGCAGGCGTATCACAACTTCCATCGTGAGCGAGCCGATGCTTTTGTGGAGGCCTTTCGGAAGAGTGGGGCAGGAACGATGGATTGCAGGGTAGATGAAAGTTATGTAAAAAAGCTATTGGGCTATTTTAAACGAAGAACCTAAATGAAGCAACAGCAGTGGCATCTAAATTGGAAGTTGCAACGGACAATCATGATATTGTTCCTTGGGTTGCTATGCACGACCATGGCACAGGCCCAAGTGCAAACGGCTATTGATACTACTGAAATACGAATTGGGGAGCAAATTACCTATTCCATAAAAGTTGAGGCAGATACTACCGCCTTGGTGCTTTTCCCAGAAGGCAAAACATTTGGCGCTTTGGAAGTCATTGATTCCTATCCGGTTGATACCACCAAAACCAATGCCCGCTATCAATTACTGAAAAAGTACGGCTTGACCCAATTTGATTCTGGAAAGTATACCATTCCTTCGCTTCGGGTGATGATTGATGACCGTGCATTTGATACAGACTCCATGCAAGTGGAGGTTCGGGATGTGCCTGTGGATACCACCAAACAGAAAATGTTTGACATTAAACCTGCCATTGAAGTGAAAAACCCTCCCTTCAATTGGATGCATTTATTGTATTGGCTAGTGCCCCTTCTTGTGCTTTTGGGATTGGGGTATTATTTCTTCCGAAGAAAAAAATTGAAAGAAGAACGGGAGCGGCAATTGCCACCTTTTGAAGAAGCCATGGTGGCCCTTGAACAGCTAGATGGCACCCCCTACCTTTCAGAACGAAAATATAAAGCCTATTATTCTGTCCTTACGGAAGCCGTGAAGCGCTATTTAGATAGGGAAGTAGATGACCGCGCCATGGAAAGCACCAGTGACGAGCTTATTGAACGGTTGAAGTTGCACAAGGATGCGGGGCAATTCGATTTTAAGCCCGAAACCATCAAAACCCTTGACGGCATTTTAAAAAGGGCCGATTTGGTAAAGTTTGCGAAGATGGCGCAGGAGGAAGGGCAGGCCAAGGCAGACAGGGCGGCTATTGAACAGATTATCCATGAAACCAAAGCTGCATTGCCGGCACCTTCTGAAGAGGAATTGCAACAAAATGAAGCCTATTTGGAAATGATGGCCCAACGAAGGAAGCGTAGACGTTGGACGATTGGGATTGCCTCTGGGGTTGGGGCAGTTTTGTTGGCCGCGCTTATTTACGGAAGCCTTACCGGATTTGATAATCTACGTGACAAAGTATTTGGCAACGAAATGCGGGAACTGGCTGAAAGTAGATGGTATAAAAGTGAATATGGGAACCCGGCCATTATTCTGGACACCCCGGAAATCCTGAAGCGTGAAGTAGATACCGCAGCTTCCCAACAAGGATTGGCAAACCCAACCGTGTTTAGTTGGGGAACCCTAACGGATGCCTTGATGGTAAAAGTGACTACTCAAGGGCTTCCTCCTAGTAATCAGGAAGTAGATTTAGCAGGGGTCCTTGATGCCCTTTTATCTTCGATGGAAGACAATGGCGCCAAGAATATGTTAGTGAAACAGGAAGAATTTGAAACCGGAAGTGGAATCAAGGGACTTCGGGCGCACGGAACCTTTAATGTAGAAGTTTCCGAAGGAAAAATATTGAAAGAAAAAAGCACCTATGAACTGTTGCTGTTTGCACAGGAAGGTGGGTTGCAGTCGGTGTTGGTGGTCTACCAAGACGATGACAACTACGCTGAAGGCGTGAAGAATAGAATTATTAATTCCGTAGAATTGCGGCTAACCAATCAAGGAGAAAAAGAATCGTGATATTTCAGAATTTTGAATTTGCCAATCCACAGTTTTTCTGGCTGTTTTTACTACTGCCGGTTGTATTGGTATGGTATTTTTTCAAAAGAAACCAACAAACGGCTTCCCTTCGTATTTCCACGGTAAAGGGATTTAAAAAAGCAGGGAATTGGTGGGCAGCGCTTCGGCCCATATTATTCTTACTTCGTTTGGTGGTATTGAGCTTGATGATTGTGGCCATGGCCCGTCCCCGAAATGTAGATGAATCTACCAAAATTAAAACTACTAGTGGGATTGATATTGTGATGGCGATAGACGTATCGGCCAGTATGTTGGCGCGCGATTTAAAGCCCAATAGGCTTGAAGCATTAAAAAGTGTGGCAGCGCGGTTTATCAATGCACGGCCCAATGACCGAATTGGATTGGTAGAATACGCTGGGGAAAGTTATACCAAGACACCGCTTACCAGTGACAAAAGCATTGTGCTTTCGTCTTTAAAAAGCATTAAGTACAACACCATTATTGAAGGTGGTACGGCCATTGGCATGGGCTTGGCTACTGCGGTAAACAGATTAAAGGATAGCAAGGCGAAGAGTAAGGTGATTATTCTCCTTACAGATGGTGTAAACAACAGTGGTTTTATTGATCCGCGAACCGCCAGCGAGCTTGCACTAGAGTTTGATATTAAGACCTACACTATTGGCTTAGGCACCAATGGGATGGCGGTTTCCCCTATAGGCATACTCCCTAATGGGGAATTCCAATACGGGCGGGTGCAGGTAGAGATAGATGAAGCCTTGCTGCAGGAGATTGCTGAAACTACTGGTGGGAAATATTTCCGTGCTACGAGCAACACGAAGCTGCAGGAGATTTATGATGAAATCAATAAACTGGAAAAAACCGAAATAGAAGAATTTAAATTTACAAGCTATGACGAAAAGTACCGCCCCCTATTATTATGGGCCCTTGGCTTTTTAGGATTGGAACTTTTGCTGCGTTATACCTTGTTTAGAAGTTTTGTGTAAATCATGTATCAATTAGAACAACCCATTTATTTTTATGTGCTGTTTGCCATTCCGGTGGTGGCATTGCTATTCCTTTGGGTTGCTTGGTGGAAGCGACGCACACAACAACGATTTGCGGCTGCCCATTTATTGAAAAGACTAAGCCCTAATCGGTCTAGGTTTAAGTCGGTGCTGAAATTTCTGGTCATCGCCTTGGCCATTTGTTGTTTCAGTATGGCACTGGTGAATCCAAAAATAGGAACCAAGATAGAAACCGTAAAACGTGAAGGGGTAGACGTGGTATTTGCATTGGACGTTTCCAAGAGTATGCTGGCGGAAGATGTAGCGCCCAATAGATTGGAAAAGTCTAAACAGCTTGTTACGCAAATCATCAACAGCTTGGCGGGGGACCGGGTGGGAATTATTGGGTATGCGGGCAGTGCCTTTCCGCAGGTACCCATTACCACCGATTTCTCTTCGGCGAAATTGTTCCTCACCAGCATGAACACAGATATGGTCTCCTCCCAGGGAACAGCCATTACCGAGGCCATTTCCTTAGCAAAAACCTATTACAATGATGAAGAACAAACCAATAGGGTTTTATTCATTATTAGTGATGGGGAAGATCACGAAGGAAGTGTTTCAGATGCTGTGTCTGAAGCATCAGATATGGGTATTCGTATTTATACCATTGGGGTAGGTTCAGAAGGTGGAGCTCCCATTCCCATTAAACGGAATGGCGTATTGCAATTCTACAAGCGGGATGATAATAACGAGCAGGTCATTACGAAGTTGGATATTGCTACCTTGGAAGAAATTGCCTCACAGGCCAATGGAGAATATATTGATGGAAGTAATACCCAAGAGGTGGTAGATACTGTTACGGCCATTTTGAATGGGATGAACAAAAAGGAGTTTGAAGCCAAACAATTTACCGATTTCAAAGACCAATTTCAATGGTTTTTGGGAGGGGCATTATTTTTGCTGATCTTGGATGTATTCCTTTTAGAGCGAAAGACCGCTTGGTTACAGAAGTTGAATTTATTTAATGAAGGAGATGAATAGCAAGAATAGTTTTAAAATAGGATTGTTGTTTTTTTTGGGAAGCTTCGGAATGCTTGCTGCCCAAGAACAGGAAAAGAATAAAGAACTCCTGAAACTGGAAAAGGAGGCACAGACCTATTTGGCAGATGGAAGTGAAGAACTTTCCAAAGATAATTTCCCAGATGCCGAAGTGAACTACCGAAAGGCCATTTCCATATATCCTTCCGAAGAGATAGGAAAATACAATTTGGGGAATGCCTATTATAACAGGGAACAAAACGAAGAAGCTATGATGCGCTTTATGCAGGCAGCTTCCACCGCAACCTCAAAGCCCGAAAAACATAAAGCCTTCCACAATTTGGGCAATACCTTTATGAATGCCAAAAAGTACCAAGAAGCAGTGGAAGCTTACAAAAATGCCCTTCGAAATAACCCCACAGATGACGAAACGCGATATAATTTGGCGTTAGCAAAAGAAATGTTGGAGAAAAACCCACCCCAAGGAGGCGATGGGGAAGATGAAAATAACGACCAGAAAGACAATCAGGACCAGAACCAGGATCAAGAAAGTAAGGAGAACCAAGATAATCAAGACCAGAACAAGGAAGGTGATGAAGGGGAAGATAAAGACAACAAAGATCAAGGAGAGGACAAAGAAGAACAGAACAAAGGGGATGAAGAAGGGGATAATAAACAACCCCAAGAGAACCAACAGCCTCCCAAGAATGAGCAGGGAAAACCCAAGCAGGGACAGATGTCTCCCCAGCAAGTTAAGAACTTGTTGGATGCCATGAACAATGAGGAGAAGAAGGTACAGGATAAAATTAATGTGCAAAAGCAAAAAGGAGCAAAAGTAAAATCGAACAAAGACTGGTAATCATGAAACGGATGAAGCCGCTACTTATATTATTTGTGATGATGGCCACTATGGCTGTGCAGGCACAGGTAAAGTTTGAGGCCAAGGTGAGCAAAAAGAAGCTGGGCGTGAACGAACGCTTACGGGTAGATTTTGAGATGAACCAAGACGGCGATAATTTTAGTCCGCCTAGCTTTGAAGGCTTTCGGGTTGTGGGAGGCCCCAACCAATCTATCAGTAATTCATGGATTAACGGAAAGCGTTCTTTTTCCAAAACCTATTCCTATTTTTTAGCCCCGCAGTCCAAGGGTAGTTTCACCATTGGGCAAGCAACGGTAGAAATAGACGGACAAGTATACAAATCGCCTCCTATTTCAGTAACGGTTACCACCGCAGTAGATATTCCAAAGGATGGCAATAATGCCAATTACTTGGCTAGCGAGAATGTACACCTCATTGCTGAAGTTTCCAACAGCAATCCTTACTTAAACGAGGCCATCACGGTAACCTATAAATTGTATGTCTCCTATGATGTGAATGTCTCCAGTGGGTGGCGGGAAATAGATTCTCCCAAGTATGCCGATTTCTGGAGCCAAACGTTAGACAATAAAGGAAACCTAAAAATCTATGAGGGGAAGTATAATGGCGAAGATTATCGGTATGTGATTCTTCGTACCACGGTTTTGTATCCCCAAAAGACCGGCAAGTTGAATATTGAACCACTCACTTTAGACATCCCCATCGATGTGCGTAGCAATAAGCGGGATATCTTCGGAAGGTTTTTGATGACCCGAGTAAACCGAACCATTTCTGCAGGAAGTAGGGATATAGATGTAAAACCTTTGCCTATGGAAGGTAAACCCGCCAACTTTACTGGGGCAGTTGGTCAATTTGATTTTAATGTAACCGCAACCCCTACCCAATTGGATGCCAATGAGTCGTTGGAGTTAAAAGTTTCGGTAGCAGGAGAAGGGAATCTGAAGCTTTTTGATGTGCCTTCAGTGACCTTACCCAGTTCCTTGGAAGTATACGAACCCACCCGTGAGGAAAATATCAAAACCCCGCCCAAAGGGATGACAGGAAGTATTGTTGAAAATTATACCATTGTCCCTCAGTTTAAAGGGAACTACCCCATTAGGCCCATTAGCTTTTCGTATTTCGATCCCAAGACCGAAACGTATCACACGTTGTCTTCCGAAGAAATTATCTTGCGAGTGGAAAATGGTCCGGTAACGGCATCCAATGAACAACAGCAACAAAACAATAAGCAAGTGGTGTCTTTGGAAAATGACCAATTTAAGTACATCATGTTGGATGCCCAATTGGAGCCTATTGCCAAGGAAGATTTCTTCCAATCCAAATTATTTTGGTCCTTGCTAGCCACCCCTTTTGTGGTGATTCCTCTTTTCATTTTCTTTGGAATCCAACGTAGAAAGCGATTGGATGATACCGAAGGTTTGAAACTTAGAAGGGCAAATGCCTTGGCCAAAAAATATTTAGGCGAAGCCAAACGGAATATCAATGACAAAGATACTTTCTACGAATCCTTGGAACGGGCCTTGCACAATTATTTGAAAGCCAAGCTGGGGATGGAAACCAGTGAAATGTCTAAGGAACGTATTTCTGATGCACTTTCTGCAAAGCGTATTGACCCAGAAACCACCACTAGGTTTATCACCCTTCTAAAGAATTGTGAGCTGGCACGGTATGCAGGGGCCAATCCAGGCACCATACAGAAGGACTATGATATGGCAGTGAATAGCTTGTCTGAAATTGATAAACAATTTAATAGAGCCTAATCATGAAAAAGTGGACTTACATACTGTTTTTTTGTGTCGCCATAGGTTTGGGGCAGAACTCACCTGTATTTGACCAAGGCAAGGAACAATACAAAGCTGAGAAATACCAAGAAGCCATTAACTCTTGGAAAAAGGTGTTGGAAGATGGGCAGCACTCTGCAGCACTCTATTTTAATTTAGGGAATGCTTATTACAAGCTCAACCAAATAGGCCCCAGTATTTATTACTATGAAAAGGCCCTACAGCTGGACCCATCCAATAGTGACATTAAAAATAACTTGGCTTTCGCACAAAATGCCAAGGTGGATGTGATAGAACCCCTTCCAAAAACGTTCTTTGCAAAATGGGATGAGCGCCTTTCGGGGGTTTTAAATTATAATGGCTGGGCTTGGGTTTCAGTTAGTACCATATTGCTATTTACCATACTTTTTCTAGGTTATTTCTTTTCGGCAGGAACGGGCAGCAAGAGGGCATATTTTGTGAGCTCTTTTGTCGTGTTATTTGTGTTTGCCACTGGAATGATCATGGCTTTCCGTACCTATAGTAAAGACCAAAACACCAATTATGCGATTGTCTTTGCGGCATCTTCTGAAGTGAAAAGCGGTCCCCGCATGGGAGACGAGACCAGTTTCATCCTTCACGAAGGCACCAAAGTACAGGTGTTGGCCCAAGAAGATGATTGGAAGCGTATTGTTTTAGCCGATGGAAAAGATGGTTGGATTCCCGCTTCAGACATACAGGAACTTTAAGATTATTTAGTATCTTCCATCTTTCAAAAAAACAACCAACCGTCGTATTCCATAGTGCTTACTTATGGATGCGAAGGGCTCACAAACGCTCACTATGTTCAAAAATATGTTTTCCAATTTTAGGGGGAACCTCTTGGGAGGTATTACTGCTGGTATTGTAGCACTTCCTTTGGCATTGGCCTTTGGTGTTCAATCTGGATTAGGCCCCAGTGCAGGACTCTACGGAGCAATCTTTATTGGGTTTTTTGCTTCCCTTTTTGGAGGAACGCCAACGCAGATTTCAGGACCCACAGCTCCTATGACAGCGGTGTCTATGGTTATTATTGCAGGGATATTGGCCGCCCATGAAGGAAACGTAGAGAAAGCCTTGCCGTATATTCTCATTGTATTTTTGGTGGCAGGATTGTTTCAGATTGTAATGGGGCTTTCCGGTATTGGGAAATACATCCGGTATATTCCCTATCCAGTGGTATCTGGTTTTATGACGGCGATTGGGGTGATCATCCTTATCACGCAATTACTCCCTTTAGTAGGCTATTACACCAAAGATGACACCCAATTTATTCATCAATTTAAGCCGCAAGCGGAAGAAGTACTTTTAGATAAAATCCTGAAAGATGAAGCTGGTGAAGGAATTTTGGTATTGGAAGATTTTAGGGAAACGGTACGCCGTGCCGAAACAATTACCGAAGAAGAAATATTGGTAGAAGCTACTACATTAGCCAAAAGTAGCAGCTCTGGTGTTATTGGTGCCATCAAAACCTTGCCTCGGGCGCTTCAAAATATCAACTGGCTGGAATTCATATTAGCCTTGCTTACTATTGCTATCATTTACGGGTTCAAATACATCACTAAAAAAGTGCCCAGTACCTTGGTAGCCTTATTTGTTGTATCCTTTGGGGCGTATTTTCTAAAATTAGATTATAGACCTATTGAAGAAATCCCGGCCGGACTCCCATTGCCTAATTTTGAAATGTTCACGGGCTTTAGTTTTGCTGCCCTTTCCCCTTATATCCTTACGGCATTAACTTTGGCATTTCTAGGGGCAATAGATTCCTTGCTCACCTCTGTTGTGGCAGATAATATGACCAAAACCAAACACAAGCCTAATCAGGAATTGATAGGACAGGGTATAGGGAATAGTGTTGCCGCCATTTTTGGTGGAATTCCAGGTGCGGGGGCTACTATTCGTACAGTGGTGAATATTACTTCGGGCGGAACAGGAAAACTATCCGGACTTATTGCTGCGATATTATTGTTGGTGGTGCTGCTGGCTGCTGGTCCCGTAGCCTCCCAAATTCCTGCTGCAGTCTTGGCAGGAATCCTTATTACGGTGGGTATTGGGGTGATGGATTACAAAGGCTTGAAGGCCATTCCGAAGATGCCCCGCGCCGAAGTCTTTGTAATGTTGGTGGTGCTCATCCTTTCCGTTTTTTGGAATTTGGTATATGCGGTTGGAATTGGGTTTGTACTTGCCGCAGTTATCTTTATGAAAAAGATTGGGGATAATACGGCTCGAAAATCCAATGTAGTGCTTTTGGATGATGCCGATGAACTGGATCAACCATGGAAGGATGAGATGAAATTGCCAGAAAACCTTCGAAAGAAAGTATTTGTCAAAAGACTCAAAGGGCCGCTCTTTTTTGGGTCTACTTCAGACTTTCAGGAATTGGCCAAGGAAATCCCAAGGGAAGCTTCCCATACGGTGATTAGAATGGCAGAGGTTCCCTACATAGATCAGTCTGGATTGTATGCGATGGAAGAAGTGTTGCTTTCCCTGAAACAACAAAATATCCAGCCTGTGCTGGAAGGCGTTCAGGAACAGCCTGAAGCGATTTTAACCAGTATAGATATCATTCCGGATTTAGTTCCAGAGGAATGCTTGGCAAAAGATTTTAAGTCGGCCATTCTCTATATTAAAGCAACCTTGGAAGAAGAAGGCGAACTTTAATTGGTTTCAGCAGGTTCTTCGGTTGGGGATTCATTTTGTTGATTTTTCCACTCATGGTATTCTTCCATGATGGCGGGCATGATACTGGGTGCCAAACCGGCAATGTATGGGTAAAGCAGGGAGTTTTCCTTTTTCTCTTCGGAAATCACATAACCAGTTAGATTGCTTCCATTGAAAAACCAAAAAACCACACTCAGTATCAATGCATATTGCAATACCGAAAGTACCCCGCCCAAAAGTTTGTTCAATAAGCCCAAAGCGGTAAAGTTGGCTACTTTGGTAAGCAGTTTCCCTACAAAATTAGCAAGGAATACCACCGCCAAGAAGGTGACGACAAAGGAAATCCATTTCAGGTTACTTTCAGAAAAATCAAACCAACCTGCCAACAACCTCCCAGCATAATCTGAAAAATACAACGCAGCATACACTCCCAGCACCAATCCTACCAAAGCTGCCAAGGTAGCCATGAGTCCCTTTCGGAAACCAGAATAAAAGGCAAGGGCTAGGAGGATCCCCAAGGTTATATCTACACCGTTGATCATAAAGCAGTTGTTTTGGTAAAGATAGTATTTCTTCGCGGGATTGTACTTTTGGTTGTACCTTTGCGCCTTATGGCAAGGGATGAACAATTAAAACAAAGATGGGAAACGGTCGTACAACGGCTAAGTACACAGTTTGCAGATGGGGAAACCCTTGAACTGGACGCCATTATTTACTTGATAGGGCTTCAGGAATTGGGACAACTGCATCGTAAGTTCAAGAAGGATGAGAAGTTGGACCTCATGCATATTGCCATTTGCCGACTCTTAGAGCCGTTTGGTTATTATGAGTTTGAATACTTTGATGAGCAGGGATGGCCTCACTACAAAGTATTAGAATCCTTACCTCCTCTAAAGGCTGGCGAGCAAGCAGTCCTAATGAAAGAAGCCATTGTGCTGTACTTTTTGGAAAAGGAACTCATCGATTAATGCCGAAAAAAGACTATTTTTGCCCTTCATAGTTGGGAGATATGATAGACAAGATCAAAACACATATTCAAGAAGTAGAAGCCTTTACCGCAGAAACCAAAGAAGCCGTAGAGGAATTCCGAATTAAATACCTTGGAAAGAAAGGAATCCTAAACGGCTTTTTTGCCGAGTTTAGGAATGTGGCCAATGACCAGAAAAAGGAATTTGGGCAAACCATTAATACGCTAAAAAACCTTGCAGAGGAAAAGGTGCAAACCCTTAAGGAAGCCTTAGATTCCAAAGAAGACCAACAAGGAAAGTTTGGCGACCTATCCCGCCCCGGGGATCCTATTTCCTTAGGATCACAACATCCTATCACCATTGTAAAGAATAAAATCATTGAGATTTTCTCCCGCATTGGTTTTAATGTTTCCGAAGGTCCCGAAATTGAGGACGACTGGCATAATTTTACAGCCCTTAACCTGCCAGAATACCATCCGGCCAGGGATATGCAGGACACCTTCTTTGTACAGACCAATCCAGATATCCTGTTGCGTACGCACACCTCTTCGGTACAGGTACGCTATATGGAAAACAACAAACCACCTATCCGAACCATTTCCCCCGGAAGGGTCTACAGGAACGAAGCCATCTCTGCCCGTTCGCATTGCTTTTTCCACCAAGTGGAAGGACTCTATGTAGATAAGGATGTAAGTTTTGCAGACCTGAAACAAACACTACAATATTTTACAACAGAACTTTTTGGGAAAAGCAAGATTAGATTGCGTCCTTCCTACTTTCCATTTACCGAACCCAGTGCCGAGGTAGATGTGTATTGGGGACTGGAAACAGAAACCGATTATAAAATGACCAAGGGAACGGGTTGGTTGGAAATCATGGGTTGTGGCATGGTAGATCCTAATGTACTGAAGAATTGCAATATAGATCCCGACGAGTATTCTGGATATGCCTTCGGAATGGGGATAGACCGTATTGCCCTGCTACTGTACCAAATCCCAGACATCCGTATGCTAAGTGAAAACGACCTACGTTTTCTGGAACAGTTCAAAGGGGTCTTGTAAACATGCGAAAAGACATTTCCATCCCCAAGGTTAAGGATGTATACATTGCTGCCGTACGGGAGTACAATGCAGATTTCCGAACCCATGACTGGAATGTCTACATTATCAACGATAGTCACGATCCTTTGGAAACCGTACTCATTGTTTCCCAAGGGAGAAAAGGGGAGCAGGAAACCTCCCTTATGCGCCATTCCCTTCCTTTTTTGCCTACAAAGGGCTATGCCAAGGTAGAGTTTATGGAAGACAGTGTCTTGCAATTGGCGAATTACTTTAGTGTCACCTACTTTATTGGAGAAACCCTTTACGATAAGCGTTTCGAATTCCCTGCGGAAAGTATCCTGGAAGACAATGCTGTTCGCCTTCCGGTGATGGAGGCTGAAGGAGTGTTGGCAAGATAATAGTAGGCGGAAGTATACTTTTAACTGAAAGTAGGTACCTTAAAAAGAATCTGTTGCTGCACCAATACATCCACGGCCATTTGGAAGTCGGGATGATCTGTTAGCTGCTCTTCCTTAAAAAGGGACTCCATTTGCGCCTTCATTTCAGGGGAATGGTATTCCAATAACAATTCCTGTTCTCCAAGTTGAACCAAACAATCGTTTTCATTAAAATCGAATTGTACCTGCGGATTACACTTTATTGTAAAATCATTATCTGGATAGGCTTTTCCCAGTACTTTATACAGGGCTTCCAAAACCCGATCTACCGTAACGGAAGTTAAACAGATGCGATGCTCACAATTAAGGATCACATCATAATTACACCTGATGTTACACACCCCCTTCTTACCCCATATCAATTCATTATGTTGGGCAAAAGAACCCCAGCTTCCAGGTCCTGTGGGGCCATATATTCCAACCGTTGGAACATTAAATGCCCCTGCCACATGGGTAATACCTGCGTCATTTCCTATGTGGAATAATGCACCTGCCATGGTATCTCCCACCTCTACCATACCGCCCGTAATCATTTCCACGTGGGGCATAGGTTGGGTAAAGTATTTTTCAATATCTGGATCGTCTGGGCCCTTAATGATTTTACAGTCTAAATGCGGGAAAAGCTCATACAACCGCTCAATAAGTTGGGCATACTTTTCCGTGGGCCATATTTTCAGCAAAAACCCTGCTCCATGGTGTACGACAAAATAGGGTTTTGGAGTGTCTTCCTTTCGTTTAAAATAAGGGTAGCTTTCTAAATGATTGTCTATGTCTTCATGCAATTTGGCTACCGTATCAATATAATGCTGAATGGAATGCTGCTTTACTTTTTTATGGGTAGGATATTTTAAGGCATGGGGTAATTGGTATCCTTTAAAGGCTGGATAATTTCCCAATTCATAATGACGGTCATAGGAATCCTCATTTTGCCTTGCCCATGTTTCATCTACCACGTTCACATGGGTAAGATGCCTACGGAAGAAATCTACCAACCTTGGTGCTACAGCAAAATCCAATTGCTGGGAAACTGCCGCCAACTTATAAACTGCTGGAATACAGAAAAAGATATCCCCCAGTCCGCCATAGCTTTTATAAACGAGCACCTTTCCCAATGAAGGGGATTCAGGAGTAGTTTTGGGTGTATCCACAATACCTTCTATCGCTTCCCAAAAATGATAGGGAGCAGCGTTTGTTTCTTCCTTGGCCTTGGCAAGATCATTTGGATAATAGTCAAAGGACAGCGTCCCAATTCGGTCATTTGAAATAAGCTCGCAGCCAGACAAGATAGCTTCCGCAGCAAGTCTGCCTGAAGGTTCAGGCCAAACGGGCTTACAGAGTAGGGTTTGGGTCTTTCCTAATATTTTAAGTACTTCCGTGTTGGAAATTGGTTGGTGGAAAGTAATGTTTTTGGGAAGCTCCCGCCGCAATCGGTTGGTTCCGTAGACCGGGAACGAAAGTTCAGGATGTTGTTCGGCATAGGTCACATATTCATGGCCACCTTTTAGGTAATTCAAGTCTCCAAAGAAAGGAATGGTATTCGGGTCCTTTTCCTCGGAAACCTGTAGTTTTTCAATGTCTACCGTTGGCGGCATAATCAAGGGATTGGCAACAGCGGCTCCATAAAACTCATAGTGGGCTTCATAGTGTTTTGGAGACTGAAACACCCGCAAGGACGCGTTTGCAAATAGCCTTCGGTACAAATGGAATTTATCTGGATCACAACAACTTTTCACCCCTCTATCTACCGTACACAAAATATTCCGCCGCACACAAAAATTATAGTCATATTCCACCTTGATGTAAGGCACCCCA
Source organism: uncultured Alteromonas sp. (assembly GCA_964495885.1). GTDB lineage: Bacteria > Bacteroidota > Bacteroidia > Flavobacteriales > Flavobacteriaceae > PALG01. The sequence goes on from CAZBWO010000020.1 coordinate 45,658, forward strand.
GATTGTAACAAATAGGGAATCACTTCCTTTTCATAGGAACAGCGGGACATACTGTTTACCACGACTAATTGGGAAGCTGCTACTAATTTTTGGGTTGCACTAAAATCCTGAAGCAAGTCTAGGGTCACGGTATGGCCCCTTGCTTCCCCAAGTTGCATAAGTTCCTTAATGGTTAATTCAGCACCCCGGGGGGTGGTAAGGGAAGTGTCATGAAGAAAGAGTATCTGTGCCAAGGTCGTTTAGGTTTATAAAGAAGAAGAGGACACTTCTTAGGGAGTTAAGAAATGTCCATCTTACAGTTGGGGTAAAGAGGAATCTTACTGCTTTTCAAAGACCAGGACATCTGTGCCACTACCACCTCCGCTTACATCGCGAAGCTCTACCCGGTTAGGGAGCGCACTTACAATATCCCAATCGCTGTTGAATTCATCAAACGGAACCCCTGTAAAATTCAGGGTAAGTTGTGTACCGCTACCGTTTACCACCCAAGTACCATTGTTGGTATTGGAGCCATTGGTAGCTACTACTTGGTCACCCGCGTTGAAATCAACATCGTAGCCGTTATAATCTGCTGTTTCATCTACACCACTATCAATGTAACTGGCTACAAACCAAGTGCCATCCAATAGGATGTTGGTGATTTCTGTAGGGTCTCCATAGTACCCGTCATCGTAATACCCGTCGTCATAGTATCCATCGTCGTAATACCCATCATCGTAGTATCCGTCGTCATAGTACCCATCATCGTAGTATCCGTCATCATAATAGCCATTGTCATAATACCCATCATCAAAGAAGGTGTCATCGTCATCATCCTTTTGGCAGGAAGTAACCAATGCTCCCGTGATGGAGATAGTAGAAACTGCCAGCAGTGCCTGGCCAGATTTCTTGATAAAGTTTCTTCTTTTCATAAGTTGTTGTTTTCAGTAGTGCAAAATAAAAATCCCGCTATATGGTAAACATGACATACGTCAGTTTATTGTAGAACAGGTAGCTAAGATTCTACCCTACCCTAAAATACAATTTTTTTTCACCTTTCTTGTTTGAAGGCACACTTTTGTAATGTTTATCCCATTTTATGGGGTGTTTCTAACACCCTAATCCTGCAACTTTCAATCGCTAACTTAGCTGGCGCGTTTTTGTAAAGCGTGCCCATTTTCTATGGTATTTGTAATACCCCCTCGCTGGCGCGGACGTCTCGTCCGTGCCTAACAAATTACCTCTTACGTCTAACGTCTAACGTTTCACTTCTCACTACTCTAACCTCCAACCTGTAACCTTCAACCTTCAACTTTCAATCACTAACCACTAGTCACACAACAAGTTGGGATATACGGCAAGTGCCTTATTGTTGCATCGTGCATGATGTAGGATATTTATCATACGTAAAAAACCAATAACGATGAAAAATAGATTCTTGTTGGGAGTGTTCCTCTTCGGAAGCTTCCTCGCCCAAGCCCAACTTAGCCCAGACTATCCAGAAAAGAACTTCCACAAAAAGCCAAAATCCTTCTCCTTGGATATTATGGAGCAGAAAAAGGAGGATGGGGAGTTTGTCACGACCAAGCACAAAAGGTACGAGATAGACGTGGCCAAATACCGGTGGCGTACCCAACGAGTCTATGATACCATCTATAACATCCCCTATAATAAAGAGGTTACCTATGCCTACGAAGGCTTTGCAGATAAACTACTGGTAGAAATGACCACCAAGGATATGGAGGGCAACCTGAAGGAAAAAGAGGTAAATACCTATGATGACCGTGCATTGCTTTTGATAAAAAAGGAGTTGTTTAATGATCGCAATGAATTGGTAGCAACCACTACCTACAATTTTGGGGATTGCAAGGAAGCAGCCTATACAGAAGGCCTCCCATCTGGCATAGTCTATACCTGTGAAGAAATAACCACCAATAAACCCAATATTGGAACCACGAAACAAGTCTTGGTGAACAACATGACAGGGGTGGTGAAGGAAATGAACTATGGTTGGGACGGCAAACTTTCAAGCACCTTCTTTTATGAATACGATGAAAACGGAAAGCTCTCAAAGGAAAGTAAAACAGTAGCTTCGGGGCATGGGTATGAAACCACCTATACCTACAATGACAAAGGGGATAAACTCCATACCAAGGCCAGCTTTGTAGAGTTCTTTTATGAGTATACCTATGACGAGAAAGGGAATTGGATTGAAATGATAGAAACTTCCAAAGTGCCTAACAAACGAACCGTTTTTAAAAGAACACTTCAATATTAAGGGAAAAACCTATCTTTAGGGCAAATACCTATGTGTGAAAAACCTCCTACTAGGCTTTTGTCTTCTTTGCATTGGGCAGCTCACGGCCCAGAACTATGCAGACCTTCTTAAAGTGGCCTATGCGCAGACGTTCAGTAATAATTTTGAAGGGGTGCCCTCCAGTACCCAGGTCACTTCCGCAGATATAGACCTTACCGTGCCTTTGGTGTTGAATGACCAACATGTATTCATCACAGGGGGTTCGTTTAATTACAATCAGTTGCAACTGTATCCGGAAGCTAGGGAGAGCAGCTTGTACAGTACCCTGCTGAAAGTAGGATTGGCAAGCACCTATTCCGAAAAATGGAGCAGCACCCTTGTGCTCCTGCCTAAGGTTGCCAGCGACTATGAAAACATTACCGGCGACGATTTCTACCTAGGCGGATTCGCCCTGCTGAAATACCACAAAAAGGAAAACCTCATCTACCGCTTCGGGGCCTATGGCTCCCAAGAGGCTTTCGGATTTTTCGCCACGCCTATCTTTGGCTGGTACTACCTTAGCAATAACGGTAAATTTGAAATGGACATGTCCCTGCCTATCTCCGCAGATATGAATTATACCTTTAATAGGGAAGTCTTTACCCTAGGGGTAGATTATTACGGCATTGGCCGAAGTTTTAACCTAACGGCAACCAATACCCCAGACGTTTATGTAGACGTAAGCTCTCTGGAGTTTGCCTCCTACCTGCAATACAACGGTTGGGACAAAAGTGTGTTGCTTCGCGCCAAATTGGGCTATTCCAGCAACAACTTTGAGGTATATAACCAAGGGGAAACCATAGACCTTGGGCTGTCTGCCTTTAGCTTTGGGGATGACCGCACCCAATTGAACCCTACCATTAGTGGCGGATTCTTTTTCCGTTTCGAGGCCATCTACCGTTTTCATCTCCCGTCTAAGGAGGAAGTGGAAACCATCGATTAGTACTTTCGGTTTATAAATTAACAGTATCACTTTTTTTAAGTGGAAGGCATCTTTTGTAGCTTCGGAAAATGGAGAAGCAATGCCAGGAATGTGGGGAAAAACTCATTGGGAGGAGCGATAAGAAGTTCTGCGGGGATGCCTGCCGAAGCGCCCATCACAACCTACAAAATAGGGAGCGAAGAAACATGCTTCGGAAAGTAAATAGATCCCTAAAAAAGAACTACTGTATTTTGGAAACCCTTAACCCAACAGGCAAGACCAAGGTGCATAAAGAGATACTGATGCAACAAGGGTTTCAGTTTTCGTACATCACGGGCCTGTACCACACCCAACAGGGCAGTACCTATTTCTATGTGTACGATCAAGGGTATTTGGCCCTGGAGGACCAAACCTATCTATTGGTAAAGCGTAATTTTTAGAAGAAATGGCCTACTTCCAACTATGTCCTTTCAATTGGATGGCGGCTTTTAAGACATCCTTTTGGCTAATCTGTCCTACCAGTTTACCATTTTCTACAATAGGAAATCTTCGCCGTTTAGACTCGAGGAATCTATCGGCAGCATCAAAAACATTCATGTTCCCATCTATGGTTTCCACATTGGTCACCATATGGTCTTCTACTTTGGCGTTTTCCAAGGGTTGGTTGTAATACCGGCTGGACTTGATCTGTTTGATACAATCCCCTTCAGAAATAATCCCTACCAGTTCTTTTTTATCATTCACTACCGGTCCACCAGAGATCTTTTTCCGTATAAGGGTGTTCATGACTTCCATCACCGATTGCTCCGGGCGGAAGGTCACCAAGTTGGTGCTCATGTAATCGCTCACTTTAATGTTTTCCGAAGAGCCCTTCGTGGGCTTGCTTCGCTTTCCAATGTAACTTTTAATGCCCATAATGTCAGTTTTTTAGCCTATGAAATATACACAATTTCTTGTAAAATAGGAAGTTCAAATAGTAGATTTACTACCCATTAAGGATTATATTGTATTTTTATTTCCTGCAAACCTCCAACCATGAAACGATCTTACGCCTTTCTCTCCGTTGTCCTGCTCGTCGCACTTGTCTATTATAGCTTCTATAGCCTCATGCCCCGTTCGGGTACGCCAGCCTCCCTTCCGGAAACTGAATTTGCCACGGAAAGGGCCCTCGTTCCCCTCAAGGAAATCACCAAAGCTCCGCATTATATTGGTTCCGAAGAAAACATTCGGGTGCGGGAATACCTCATGCAGGAACTCCGCAACCTAGGCCTTCAACCCGAAACCCAGGAAGGCTACATCCTTAACGAGAAATGGGGCGGTATGGACAAGCCCGTGAATATTATCGCCAAGATGGAAGGCTCTGAAGACGGCCCCGCCCTCCTCATCTTTTCCCATTATGATAGTGCGCTAGTCCCTTCCCTTGGGGCCAGTGATGCCGGGAGTGGCGTCGTGACCATCCTGGAAAGCCTTCGGGCGTATAAGGCCATTGGCAGCACCCCAAAGAATGATATTATCATCCTCTTTACCGATGGGGAAGAGGTGGGACTGGACGGTGCCAAACTCTTTGTACGGGAACACCGTTGGGCAAAGGATGTCGCACTTGCCCTTAATTTTGAAGCCCGCGGAAGTGGAGGCCCCAGCAATATGATCGTGGAAACCAACCACGGAAACACCAACCTCATCAAAGCCTTTGCGGAAGCCAACCCAGCCTACCCCGTGGCGTCTTCCCTTATGTATAGCATTTACAAGATCCTACCCAATGATACAGACTCTACCATCCTGCGGGAGGAAGGGGACATTGATGGGTACTTCTTTGCGTTTATTGATGATCATTATGATTACCACACGGCGAACGACAACTATGAGCGGCTGGACCGCAAGACCCTCCAACACCAAGGGAGCTACCTCTTGCCCCTGCTTAAATACTTTGCACAGGCAGACCTCACCCAAATACAAAGTGAAACAGATGATGTCTACGTAAACTTCCCCTTACTAAAACTCATACACTATCCCTTTTCCTGGATATGGCCTATGGTCATCCTAGCCATCCTGGGCTTTATCGTACTGCTGTTCTACGGCTTGAAAAAAGGAAGGCTCACCCTTCCGCAGATAGGCAAAGGGTTTATTCCCTTCCTGCTTTCCTTGGTCTTGGCCGGACTCTTTGGGTATTTCGGGTGGGAGTTGATCCTAAAAATTTATCCCGGCTATAACGAAATACAACACGGCTTCCCCTATAACGGCCACACCTACATTGCCTTCTTTGTGGTCATGACCCTTGCTTTCTTATTTGGCATCTACCGAAAGAAGTCAACCAAAATACACCCCGCCAACCTCCTCATTGCCCCTTTGTTTTTTTGGTTGGTCATCAACATTGCCTTGGCACTCTACCTTAAAGGAGGGGCCTTTTTTATCATTCCGGTATTATTTGCACTGGTTTCCCTTTGGGTGCTTATCCGTCAGGAACGCCCCAACCTCTTGCTCATGCTGCTTTTAGCGGTGCCTGCCATCTTTATCTTTTCCCCGCTCATTCAGTTTTTCCCAGTGGGGCTAGGCCTTAAAATGGTCTTCCTTAGTGCGGTGTTTACGGTCCTTTTATTCGGGCTCCTGCAGCCGGTCATAGGCTTCTACCGTTATAAGAAACTCTTTGCGGCCCTCTTCCTCTTCTTAGGGATTGGCTTTTTTATTAGTGCACATTTTGATAGCAAATGGACAGACACCACCCAAAAACCGAATAGCCTCATCTACTACCAAGACGTAGATGAAAACAAAGCCTATTGGGTCACGTATGATAAGATGCTGGACGATTGGACCCGCGGCTATCTAGGGGAAGACCCCAAGCCGGCTTCAGACTATGTAGAGAACGCCGCAGGCAGCAAGTACAACACCACCTATACCTTTGCGGCAGAGGCCCCCTATAAAGCCATTCCGCAGGTGGAAGCCATCCTCAACCACGACACCTTACTGGGCAACCAGCGAAAGGTGTCCTTTACCCTAAAACCCAAACGGGACGTAGATGTGCTTCGCTTGTATGTAGATAAAAGCATTGTGTTTGACGAGCTTTCCTATAATGGGCTTGCCGTAAAAAAGGATTCCACAGGAAAAGTCTACAGTAATAGGGTGAGCAATGGGCTCATTAGTTACTACGTCTCTCCCAACGACACGCTTCGCATAGACTATGCGGTGCCGAAGGACCTAGAGGTACAGTTCAATGTGTTGGAATATTCCTTCGACCTGCTCAAGCATCCGCAGTTCAGTATGGCCGAACGCCCCAAGAACACCATGACCAAGCCGTTCGTGTTTAACGATGCCATTGTGGTTAAGCGCTGGGTAAACCCCAATCTACTTGCAAAACCCATAGTGGATAGCCTTTCCGTGGAGGTGATGGAAATAGACGAAGTTATGGATATGGAATAGGAAGAGATTTTCCGTATATTTAGATTTCCTAAACTATCCAACATGAAACGTATGCTCCTTGTGGGCCTAATGGCCTTTTGTACCTTGCTCACCGATTCACTCACTGCACAAACCTATGATGCTGCCCTCTACGAAGCACTGGAATACCGTCTGGTAGGCCCGTTTCGTGGCGGACGTAGCGCTGCGGTTACCGGCGTTCCCGGCGAACCCAACCTGTTCTATTTTGGAGCTACAGGGGGTGGGGTATGGCGTACCCAGGATGGGGGGCGCCACTGGGAGAATATTTCAGATGGCTACTTTGGTGGGTCCATTGGGGCCATAGAAGTGGCCGAAGATGACCCCAACGTAATATACGTAGGGGGCGGGGAACAAACCGTACGTGGGAATGTCTCCTCGGGCTTTGGCATGTGGCGCAGTGAAGATGCCGGAAAGACCTGGAAGGAAGCTGGGCTTCCCAAGAGCAGGCACATCCCAAGGATTGCCACCCATCCCAAAGACTACAATACCGTCTATGCCGCCGTGCTGGGCGACCTCTATAAGCCTACCCAAGAGCGGGGGGTGTACAAAAGTACCAACGGCGGCCAATCATGGAACCGCATCCTCTTTGCCAATGAGAACGCAGGGGCTATCGATTTCACCCTAGACCCCAACAATCCGCGTATTCTATATGCGTCTACCTGGAACGTACGCCGAACCCCCTACAGCTTAAGCAGTGGTGGCGACGGTTCTGCCCTCTGGAAAAGTACCGATAGCGGCGCTACGTGGAAGGAAATCTCCAAGAACAAGGGCTTCCCTTCAGATACCCTCGGAATCATTGGCGTAACCGTATCCCCAATAGATAGCGAAAGGGTATGGGCCATTGTAGAGAATAAGGAAAAAGGGGGCGTTTACCGTAGTGACGACGGCGGTGAAAGCTGGCAGTTGGTAAACAGCAGTCGAAGCCTACGCCAACGGGCATGGTACTACACCCGTATCTATGCAGATACCGAAGACCTCAACACCGTGTACGTCATGAACGTACGCTACCATAAAAGTACCGATGGCGGAAAGACCTTCGAGGCGTATAATGCCCCACATGGCGACCACCACGACCTGTGGATCGCCCCAGAGGATGCCAACCGCATGATTATTGGCGATGACGGCGGTGCGCAGATTAGTTATGATGGCGGACTCACCTGGAGTACGTACTACAATCAGCCCACGGCACAGTTCTATAGGGTGACCACAGACAACTCCTTTCCGTACCGTATTTACGTGGCACAGCAGGACAATTCTACCCTGCGTATTCCACACCGTACGGAAGGCTGGAGCATTAGTGAGGATGATTGGGAGTCCACCGCAGGGGGGGAGAGCGCCCATATTGCGGTAGACCCAGAAGACAATGACATTGTATACGGCGGAAGCTATGATGGGTTCCTTACCCGCTATAACCACCGAAACAACACCGTGCGTAGCGTAAGCGTATGGCCAGACAACCCCATGGGGCATGGTGCCGAAGATTTTAAGTACCGCTTCCAATGGAACTTCCCCATCTTCTTTTCGCCCCACGACCCCAATAAACTGTATTCGGCGTCCAACCATTTGCATGTGTCCTACAATGAGGGCCAAAGCTGGGAGCTCATTAGTCCAGACCTTACCACCAACGACCCTTCCAAGCTAAAATCAAGTGGAGGGCCCATCACCCAGGACAATACTTCCGTAGAATACTACTGTACCATCTTCGCCGCGGCAGAGTCGCCTATACAAAAAGACCTGCTATGGGTAGGAAGTGACGACGGCTTGGTGCACTATTCTTCAGACGGCGGAAAGAACTGGAACAACGTCACCCCCAAGGGCATGCCAGAGTGGATGATGATCAATTCCGTAGAACCCAGTAGATACGATGCAGGCACCTGCTATATTGCCGGTACGCGCTACAAGCTGGGGGACTATACGCCCTATCTGTATAAAACTACCGACTTCGGAAAGACCTGGAAACGCATCAATAGCGGAATTCCTGCCGAACACTTTACACGGGTCGTTCGGGAAGACCCCACACGGAAAGGCCTGTTGTATGCCGGAACCGAAGCAGGCATGTACATCTCCTTTAATGACGGAAACAGCTGGACCCCCTTTCAGCTGAACCTGCCCATCGTACCCATTACCGACTTGGCACTGAAAGACAACAATCTTATTGTGGCCACCCAAGGAAGAAGCCTTTGGATGATAGATGACCTCACCGTCCTCTACCAATTGGCAGATGCCCAAGGGAAGGGGAACTATCTGTTTCAGCCCAAGGACAGCTACCGTATGAACGGGGCGTCCAGAAAAGGTTCGCTTACCACGGGCACCAACCATCCCAATGGGGTGATGGTGTACTTCAATCTGGAAGACCCCAAAGACAAGGAAGTAAAGTTAAGCTTTATGAACATGGCGAACGATACCATCAAGACCTTCAGTAGCAAGGGCAAGAAAGACAAGTTGGACGTCAAGCAAGGAGGCAACCTCTTTGTATGGGATACCCAAGGCAAGGGTGCAGAACGCCTCCCAGGCATGATTCTATGGTGGGCCAGTACAGAAGCCCCCAAGGCCGTACCCGGCTCCTACAAAGTGAGTTTACAGGTAGGCGAGGACGTGCAGATGCGCACCTTTAAGATCCTACCAGACCCTAATGCCGAAACCGATGTGGCGGGCATGCAAAAGCAATATGATTTTATCACCAGCATCAACGAAACCGTAGACAAGGCCCACCAAAGCATCAAGAAGATACGCAAGATCAACGACCAGTTGGGGGCCTTCCAAAAACAGTATAAAGACAATGCAGATGTAAAGGAACTGGTAGACAAGGCCAAGGACCTAAGCGAGGAGTTTACCGCCATAGAAGAGGCCCTATACCAAACCAAGAACCAAAGTAGGCAAGACCCCTTGAACTTCCCTATACGGCTCACCAACAAACTGGCGCATTTAAACAGCTTGGTAGGCATGGACGATTTCCCCCCAACAGATCAGGATGTGGAGGTCAAAAACCAGCTTACGCAGGAGATCAACGTACAACTCGCCAAGTTTGACACTCTGGTCTCCCAAGAAATCGCCGCTTTTAACGCGGCCTTTAATGCGAAGCAATTGGAATATTTGTTTGTGGAGGAATAGAGTTGCAAGTTGCATGTTGAAAGTTACAAGTTGAAGGTTGTCACCCTGAGCCTGCCGAAGCCTTAGTCATTGTAAACCGCAAAACAGCAAAATGTAAAATGCAAAAGTCAAAAGCGGAGGTCTTCCTTTTACATTTTACATTTAGAATTTTACATTTTATATTTCAATAGACAACACCTGCAACCTCTAACCTGTAACCTGTAACTCCCCACTCTCGCATTGAAGCCTGTACTGAGCTTGCCAAAGCCTCAGTCATTGTAAACCGCAAAACAGCAAAATGTAAAATGCAAAAGTCAAAAGCGGAGGTCTTCCTTTTACATTTTACATTTAGAATTTTACATTTTATATTTCAATAAACAACACCTGCAACTCCTATCAGTCCTGTCTCGTGATTCTTGGCTCCTGATTCTTTGTCACTTTGTAGCTCTGCATCTCTGCTACTTTGAAACTTTTTCCTATCTTAGTAGCTCTCCCCACAGTTAATACAACTAACATAGTTATACCTTTTTGTCATAAGAAGACTATGCGGCATGGGATATCTAGTATGAAAATGTTGATAATACATGTTGGGCCTTATTTAAATTCTAACTAACAAAAAAAATGGATAAACATTTAGATCACTTCGAAGTAAGGTGGAAAAACTTTAAAGGTTTTAAAGATACTGGATGGATTAAGATTAAGCCAATAACTATTATTCTTGGTCCAAATAATTCTGGGAAGACTAATTTTCTGGCTCCTCTATTATTGATGAATCAAACCGTAACCTCTAGAGACAGTTATTCGCCCTTGATTTTAAAAGGAGATGTCTATGATGCTGGAAATTACCAAGAAATTGTTAAAGATTATATTACAGAAAACAATGTCCAATTTGGATACAGATATCACTTGCATGAAACAGATGAACAACTAGACCCAATAGGTACATATTCTCCTGGTGGTTTTGAGGTCACTTTTGGAGTAGATTCCAAACATAGTGATGTCTATCTCAAGAAAACAACTATATATGACATATACAATAGAAAGTATTTGACTCTTTCTAGACTCAAAAGTGGGAGATATAAGTATTCTGGTATTGGTGAAGAGAGCCTGAATGAATGGGAAAAAGAGTCAATAAAAAAAAGTAGCCCTGTCAACTTCGTCTTTTCTCCAAATGTGATACTTCCTGCTTTAGAGGCTATTCAGGATGAGCACGAAGACAATGAGGAACTAAAGCGTAAAAATGAGCAATTTACTGAGGGATTTTCAGAATTTTTACGCGCAATTTCTTTTAACAATTCGCGAGTAAGAAGATATCTAGGTGAACTTAGTTTTATAGGCCCTCTGAGAGATACACCTAAAAGGATTTATGAGTTCACAAATGAAACATATAATACGGTTGGGAGTAGAGGGGAAAATACGCCAAACTTACTAAATAAGTTAGGAAATGATAATGAAGAATTAAATTATTGGATTAAGAAATTTGGCTTTGGTGACAAAATAGAGATTGAAAGGCATTATAGCAATTCTTGTTCAATACGTTTTATCAATAAGAATTCTAAATACTATACTACGATGGTAAATTCTGGTTTTGGAGCCTCACAAGTTTTGCCATTAATTGTACAGGCAATTGTTTCTCGCAAGAGGAGCATAACCTTGGCAGAACAGCCAGAAATACATTTAAATCCTAAAATACAATGCGAGTTGGCAGACCTATTCACATATATGGCAGAAAAGGGACAAACAATCATTGCCGAGACCCACAGTGAACATCTGTTGCTAAGACTAAGAAGGCTTGTAGCAGAGGATAAATTGAGTTCAGATGATGTTGCGATATACTTTGTGAAAAGTGAAGATCGAGAATCATCAATAAAAGAAATCAAATTACAACATAATGGACATATTAAACAGATTGATTGGCCAAAGGGCTTTTTCGGAGAGACCCTAAAGGAATCAATGGCAATGGCAAGTGAACAAGCTAAAAGAAAAAGGAATGATTGATATAGTTATAGATACTTGCACCTTAAAGCATGCGAACGATCCAAAATCGAAATATTTTGAAGACTCCGTTGAATTTATTAATAAAATGTTTGCAAACAGCATAAACTGCGTTGTTGACGAAGGGTTTACATTGGATGAGTCTACCAATGAGAGCTATATTGGTTTAGAATTCATAAAGCATTTACAGCCAGGTTCAATGGGCTATAACTTGGTATTGCATTTTATTCAGAATCTAAGGTTGGTCTTTGTCTCTAATAAAATTCCAAACGCAGACAAAAATTACATTGAACGATTAATTAGAAATAAAAAGGACAGAATATTTCTGCGTGTGGCCTATAATACCCAAGAAAAAACACTTGTCTCGCATGACTTCAGTGACTACCAAAAACTAAAAAGAAGGAAGATTAAAAAAGAAAAGTCAATTAATATTGTAACCGCTATTGAAATCAACTCTAGAATTTAAGAAAATCTACCTATTGCTACCACAGCCACCCCCGTCTGTGCCTTCTAGACAAAAGTCCTTTGCTCTAGTAGTAAACAAACAAAAACCCCCCATACAAACGGGGGGTTCTTTACAACAGCTAGACAGTCAAAAAAGCAAGCTATAGCACATTCACCAGTTGCATGGCCTGTCCTCCTTGAAAGAGCAACAGTTCCCCATGCACCTCTTGGAAGAACTGGATCCCCACAAAGTTCACCAGTCCCGCCGTGTCCGGCAGTACATCCGTAAGCCCCACATCGGTACTCAATACCGTCTCCTGGGTCACGGCTTCGTCCACCGGCATGTGTTCGCTATACGCCACAGCCAACTTGTTCAATAAATCGGGCTCCACAATCGCAAAGGACTTGTCGGTTTCGTCATATTCAAAATCCGGCAGTACTTTGCTCGCCAACAACAGTTGGAAATGCGTCGCCCCCTTGGGTACCAACAACTGGTTCCCGGCATGAAAGACGGGCACCGTCCACGTCGCCACGCCACGGGTAGCATCCGTCACCGGGTCTGGGGTAATCACCTGGAACACCTCGCCAAACCGCTGGTTGCGGTTACATTCAAACCCTTCCAAAAATCGCTTGTTGGGAAAGATATGAAATGGGCGTTGCCCACGTTTGCCCACACCGGCCGTATTAATTTTACGTAAGGCACCCGTTAAACGGGAGCTCATCTTACGATCCCCTAAGCTCTTAAACAACGGGGATAGCTTATCCCGAAAGATCCGGGTAAGCACCGCCGCCGCACCAAACTCGCTCATATTCTCACGGGTCCGGCTAAACTCGGGGTCGTTCAGGATACGGTCGCGGGTAATCCCGCCACGTTTCCGTACATAATATTCACCATCTCTTTTGAAAAACGTCATTTTTCCGATGGTTCCTTTCAATTCAATAATGGATTCCTGGGTAGCCATAATTCGTCAATTTTAGGGTTATACATTTATTTTCAAAAAGTCGGGGACAAATACAGCGCATTGTTGTTTATTTTACAGCGCCTATCCATCCATTTCCGGAAATCCGACACGGCTAACCTAGAGCGCAATTTTCTTATTTCCAAACCACTATGGCCGTTTACGCAGCATTTCGCAGCAAAAAGCAGGTTTTGGCAGGAAAAAGCAGGTTTTTACCACTTTTGGCCGTTTTTTTCCACTTTTGGCAACTTTTTTCCACTTTTGGCCGCTTTTGACCAGTAGGGAATCTAGGAGAATCGTACTTACTTTTTATAAATCATAACCTACATTTCATCAATTGTTAGGAATAATTACCTATCTTCATGGGGTAACTTTTATAATCTTCTATCATGAACGTAATTATTTCCTTGGGGAGGGAAATAAAAAAGGTTGCCCTCCCAATTTGTTTATTGTTTTTTGCAACGGGTCTCTTCGCACAGGATTATCTTAATATTTGTGTCACGGAGGAAGAGCAACCGCAGGGGTTTTATTCCTATTCCACAGATCCTCAGGATTTGGAAGGTTTGGGACCTATTGTTTTCAATGTCTATTATTGGCGTGTGGATGATCAATTTGGTAATCCCAACACGGTTCACGTAACGGAACAAAGTGCCCTTGAGAGTATACAATATATGAACATTGCTTTTAACTCAATGGGGGTGTATTTTAAATATAGAGGGTTAGGTACTATTACAAGCCCTGGGGATTTGGTACATCAAATTTGGGATTACGACGAGCAAACATGTGTTTGTCTTCCTGAGGGAAATCCAGTAAATGATTGTATTAATCCTGAAATAGACCCTGACGGTTATGCTAATATGAGTCGTTGTCAAGTATCTTTGTTTAATTCATTTGTTAACCAAAATGGGTATAAAGTGCCGGACGCAATTAATATTTATG
>CAZBWO010000021.1:0-52622 GCA_964495885.1 uncultured Alteromonas sp.
AACCGCTACAGTCATCGTTGTCGTCGTTGGCAGCAACGCACACAAGGGCACCGCAGTCACCGCTGTAAACGGAGATCTTCGTATCGAAGTTGGCAGTGTCACAGGTAGAAAGCGTTACATCATTGGTAAGGCCGCTGGCATCCTGGTAGCTGTACCAAACACCCGGGGCCGTAACGTCAACCGTTGGGTTGAAGGGCGTAGGGTCGAAGGTATCGTCACAGTTCGCAGCCACGGCAGAGTCAAGGGTCGCAAAGCTCGTGGAACCGCTCACAACAGTGTTACAGTCTACGGCAATGGCGTCCTCGCATAGGTCGTTGGCAGCCACGGGCTGACAGCTTACCTCAAGGCTGAAGTCCCCACTGCTGCTGCTGAAGCCCTCCACCATAAGGTAGTAGGTCGTCACACCATCGGAAAGGAAGCTCAGCTGCGACTGAAGGCCGCAGAAATCGTCATTGGTAGCGATCTCGTTTCCGCCACAGGCGTCGAACACGCGCAACAAAGAGTCATAGTTTGTACCGCCGTCGCAAAGCGAGAAGGTAACGAACTCCGCATCACCGTCTCCCGTATAGGAGAACCACTCGTCCGGAGCAGGGTTCCCACCGGAATCGGTATCGGTAGTAGTAGAACCTACGTATACGTCACCACACTCGATGTTGTAGGCGTCGGCACATTCGTCGTTGGAAACTACAGCACCTTCAATAGCAACAATTCCTAACTCGGCACAATCAGCATTTACAGTTCCAAGTGGAGTAGCTACTCCCGTAGTAGTATCAACAGAGGCCCAGCTATTAACTCCACCACCAATATAGGCAGCCATATACAAGGTTCCGTCTGCAGGATCGAAATCAGCATCCTGAGCAAAATTAATATTGAGCCCTAAAGCACCAACCAATGTTCCCGCACCTGTTCCAAGATCAACGGAGTATAGACTATCATCAGCAATATCAGCAGTGTAAGCATTTCCATTATTATCAATTGCCAACCAAATGGATAGTGCTGTACCAGTATTCCCGATAGCTGTCATTGCCCCTGTGGAAACATCAATTGTGTATACGGTAGAAGTACCGTTATTTGTACTAAGTGCGTACATGGTATTATCATTAGCATTCCATGCTAATCCGGAAACTGAATGGCCAGCAGCCAATCCAGTTAAGGATGGTCCTGGTGTTGGAACACCTGTAGTGGTGTCAATCTGATCGATTGTTAATGCGTCATTATTTAGTGCATATAGATCGCCATTTCCATCAAAATCACCAGCAAAGTAACCTGTAACAAAAGTATTCAGTGTTGCAATGTTATATGGACCACCTACTTCGAAAGTTCCAAAGTCATCAGAACAGAAACCTGCATCATATGCATACACAGGGCCGGATGTTCCGCCTCCTCCTCCGCCGCCGCCAGGAGTCACGACTTCAGCTTCCCAACCACAAGTATTCACTACGGTTGTGGATATAAATTCAAAAGTTAATGCACCACTAGTAGATTCGAAAACAGCAGAGCCGTTTAACGCAATCATACCAGCTAAAGTATCAGCTGTAGAGTTTGCATTACTATCATAAATCTGTGGGGATGCTGTATCTGGACCATCATAAATGGTCAAAATATCAAAAGTTCCAAAAATATTAAAAGACAAAAACTCTACTGCAAGATCTGTACCCGTAAGTGTCGTCACAGTAGTACATCCACAGTTAGGGTAATCCCCAGGATTTCCAGAGGACGTAGTGGTACAGTCACCACCAGGACCTCCATTGGTGCCATCAGTGGGATCATAGAAAAAGTCTCCAACAGCTACCGCAAATGTTTCAGTAGCACCTGCATTAGGAATAATGTCTGCTAATGCTGCTCTGTTTTGATTGGCGTAGTGGCGTTTTAAAGCCAACTTTTCCGCTTCGCTATAAGATTGATTGTCAAAAGTAGCCGTTGGTTCTGCAATTCTTTGCAGCAACTCCTGAATGTCTACTTGTTCTTCCATAGAAGTGTTTTGATTGGCCGCGTTAATTTCCGCTAATTCACTAGCGGTGTACGACTGCCCAATCATTGGAGTTATTGATGCTAGGCAAAATGTCGCCAACAATAACCCAAGAGAGGTAATTTTTTTCATAATGAATGATTTAATTAGTAGTTAAGTAGTACTTAATAAAGTCTTAAAAATAGTAAAAAAAACAAGGGCTGCAAAAGGCTTCTTCAGTTTTTTATGCCGAATACTACCGATTTAACAAATTCCAAAAAAAAAGCCCTGAAAATCAGGGCTTTTGCAGAATTCATAAAGGGTTTACTCTTCCATGAAATGATCCATTACGGCATCACTTACACCTATGTTGGAAAATCCACCATCATTGTATAAGTTTTGTAGCGTTACACGTTTCGTTAGATCACTAAACATCGCCACCGTATAATTTGCACAATCCAAGGCAGTTGCGTTTCCTAGAGGAGACATCTTTTCTGCGTAAGCGATGAATCCATCAAACCCTTTCACCCCTTGACCCGCCGTGGTTGGGGTTGGTGATTGTGAGATGGTATTTACCCGGACTTTCTTATCCCTTCCGAAGAAATAACCAAAACTCCTGGCAATAGACTCTAAATATGCTTTATTATCTGCCATGTCATTATAGTCTGGAAACACACGCTGTGCGGCCATGTAAGTCAATGCCACAATACTTCCCCATTCATTCATCGCATCTTTTTGATAGAGCACCTGCATGGTTTTATGGAAAGACAATGCTGAAACATCCCATCCCTTGTGGGTCCAATCATAATTTTGCTCGGTGTAGTGTTTTCCTTTCCTAACATTCACAGACATTCCAATGGAATGCAAAACAAAATCCAGTTTTCCACCCAAGGTTTCCATCGCTTCATCCACTAGTTTTTCTAAGTCTTCCATAACGGTAGCATCTGCAGGGACAATTTTAGATCCTGTTTTTTCAGCCAACTCGTTAATCTTCCCCATTCGCATGGCAATGGGAGCATTGGTCAATACAAAGCTACCTCCTTCTTCATGCACCCTTTCTGCAGTTTTCCAAGCGATGGAGTTATCATCCAATGCGCCGAATATAATTCCTCGTTTTCCTTTTAATAAATGATAGGACATATTGTTTGGTTTAGTTTTTTGTAAATATACGTTAATTCAATAATTCTTTAGCATGGGCAATTGCCGAATCACCAACAGTACCGCCACCAATCATCTGGGCAATTTCGGCAATGCGTTCCTCGGCGTTAAGTGTGGTGATATTCGTAAATGTTTTATCGGTTTCATTTACCTTGAATACTTTTTTATGGTGTAGCCCCCTTGCGGCAATCTGCGGAAGGTGCGTAATACAGATCAATTGTACCTTTTCACCCATCACGGCCATGATTGTTGCCATCTTATGGGCAATCTCCCCAGAAACCCCAGTATCTATTTCATCAAAAATAATGGTGGGGAGGTTTTTGTGCAATGCAAGTAATGCTTTTACCGAAAGCATAATCCTACTCATTTCACCTCCCGAAGCTGTTTTCTGCAAACTATCTGGTGCGATTCCCTTATTTGCCGAAAAACGCAACTCCAACATATCCTTTCCGTGTTCCCGAAAATCCTTTGCTTCCGTTAAGATAAATTCAAAGGTAGCATAGTGCAAGCCCAATTCTTTTAAGTAATCTTCCAACTTATTCTTTAGGGTTGGAAGTACTTGTAAACGATGCTCCCTTATTTCCGAAGCCATTGCCTGAACTTCAGTTTCCAATGCAGTAATCCTTTTTCGCAACTGGGTAATACTATCATCCAAATCCAGTTGCCGTTTTAATTTTTCATCAATTGCTTTTTCAATAGCCAACAACCCTGCGACTGAATCTACTTGATGCTTCTTCTGTAATCTGTAAAGATTTTCAAGGGTAGATTGCACTTGGCTCAATGCAGCTGGATCCATCTCAACCTTTTCTGAAAGTTGCTCCACTTCCTGAAGTACATCTTCCACCTCAATCACGAGGCTATTGAAACGCTCCCATATGGCTTCATACACCTTTCCGAAGTTCTTCATCCCACCTACCACAGATCGAGCCTGCGATAAGGTATCATAGCTGCCAACTTCTTCAGAAGACAATAATTGTATCGCCTCACTTAAGGACTGCTGTATTGATTCAGCATTATTCAATTGATCAAAAGTGGCTTCTAAATCTTCTTGGTTGATCTTTGCCAAATTTGCTTGTTGCAATTCTTCCCACAAAAACTGGTTGTAGTCGGCTTCTTTTTCAGCTTCCTGCTGTGCCGCCAATTCCTCTTTCAATTGCTGTTTGAGCCGTTTTAATTCATTAAGGGATTCTGTATATGCCGCGAGTCTGGAATTATTTTCGGCAAGTGCATCCACCACTTCCAACTGATAAGCTTCCGAAGCTAAGTGACGGGTATCAAACTGACTGTGGATATCTACCAAGAATTCCCCTAATTGCTGTATTTGCTGAAGATTAACCGGGCTATCATTTACAAAGGCCCGTGATTTTCCACTTGGCAGAATTTCCCGCCGGAGGATGGTGGGCTCTTCATAATCTAAATCCAATTCGGTAAATAAGGATTGCAATTCATACTTGGCCACCGAAAATATTCCTTCAATCACACACTTCTTCTCCTTTCCCCTAACTTGGGATAAATCTGCACGCTTTCCCAACAATAACGAAAGTGCCCCTAAAAGCACCGATTTACCTGCTCCCGTTTCTCCGGTAATGACAGTGAGCCCTTCCTGGAAATCAACTTCCACATCATCTATGAGGGTATAATTTTTTATGGAAAGATGTGTAATCAAGCTGGTTTGTGAATAGAATTAACCTTCCCTAAAGTAACGCAGTTTTATGGTAACTGCAAGAAAAAAAACCTAGAATTTAATGTTCCGCCAATTCGAGCTTCGGGTAGGCGCGATACGATTAAGCACCTCTACCAATTCGGTGATATTTACCTTTGGTCCACCACTAAAAACAGCTTCAATTTCATCAGACTTGGTATCAAAAAACGTACGCAACAAAAATGAATTTGGGCGTCTGTCATTGATGCTCTTTAATTGCTGTACCGCTTGTATAATATTGGATTTGGCTTCTTTGGGATTTTCAGTCATTTTATCCAAACCATGCCTGTGATAGGTATACAATGCGTCTTGGTATTCACTATATACATTGGAAATAATGGCATCATTATATCGAAACCTGGATTGTTGTCCGCTAGTTGCTTTCCAACCGGCAAAATTACTGGATGCAGCCGTATTGATAATCTGCTTGGCGGTTGTAAAATAAGGCATCCCACCATTCAAACTGAAGGTAGAAGCATCTAATCCAATAATCGTATAAACGTGATAAGCTAAAACCGAAACCAGATTGGAATCGAAGGTGTTGATATTGAAAACCAAAGGTTGGAATTCTGAATATTCAAAATTAAACTGCCTATCATTATAGTTGTAAATAGGTGAATCATAGATGGAATTAAAAACAGGGCGAGATGCCTGTACCTGAAGTTGCCCACTAAAGCTAGTAGACTCAAAACTTTGAATGATGAGCGTGAAATTACAATCAATACGTTCTTGGTTCAAAAACTCCTTGTTAGTCCATTGAGTGTTGTTCAAAAAATCGGTAAGTTGATCCTTCAACGTTCGAAACACTTGATAATTAGGCTGCCCTGTTTGTTCGGCATCAATGGTCACAGTGGCATTGAGCTCTTGGGCTTGTAACTGACTTAGGGATAGTAAAAAAACAAGAATTAAGTATAGGCTACGCATGAATCTTTTCTATTATATAGGTAATAATGTCTTTTGCAACTTCAGACTTATGTTTAACTCCAAAAGGAGTAGTATTATTGTCTGCTGAAATTAGGGTTACTTTATTCGTATCGGCTCCAAATGCGACTCCTTCATCATTCAGCGAATTTAAAACAATTAAATCTAAATTCTTTTTTTGGAGTTTACTTTTTGCATTTTCCAACTCGTTTTCGGTTTCCAAAGCAAAACCCACCAAGTATTGCTTGGTTTTCTGCTCCCCCAATGAAGCTAGAATATCCTGGGTTTTTTCTAATTCTATGGTAAGTCCGCCCTCCTTTTTCTTTATTTTCTGATCGGCGACGTGTTTAGGTCTATAATCTGCCACTGCGGCACTTAAAATAGCAACATTGCATTTTGGAAACACTTCCTGCGAAGCGTCATACATTTCTTGGGCGCTAGTTACCGCAATTTTGTGAATCATAGGATGTGTAACTGCTACATGGGTGGGGCCAGAAATTAAAGTTACCTCCGCCCCAAGTTGCGCTGCTTCATGCGCAATGGCATAGCCCATTTTTCCGCTGGAATGATTCCCAACAAACCGAACAGGATCAATAGCTTCATAGGTAGGGCCTGCTGTGACAAGGAATTTCTTTCCATAGAGCGGCAGGTTTTGCAAAAGATCTTTTTCCAGAAATGAGATGATTTCTTCGGGCTCTGCCATTCTACCTTTTCCTATCAAGCCACTTGCCAATTCTCCATAAGCAGCTGGAATCATGGTATTTCCAAAGCTTTCCAAAATATTGAAAGTTTCTTTGGTGGAAGGATGTTGGTACATGTCCAAATCCATCGCAGGTGCGAAATAAACAGGACACTTTGCAGAGAGATACGTTGCCACCAATAAGTTGTCACTATTCCCAGTGGCCATTTTGGAAAGTGTATTGGCAGTAGCAGGGGCTATCAAAAACAAATCTGCCCAAAGGCCTAACGCTACATGGTTATTCCATTGGGCATTTTCATCTTCCTCATTGGTAAAGGAAGAAAGCACTTCATTTTTTGAAAGGGTTGATAAGGTAAGTGGGGTTACAAATTCTTTGGCATTGGGAGTCATAATGACCCGCACCTCTGCCCCCTTCTTGACCAATAACCGAACCAAAAAAGCAGTCTTGTAAGCGGCGATACCGGCAGTGATACCCAGTAATACTTTTTTTCCGCTTAGCACAGACATCTTACTCGTTTACGGTAGGTTCGTCTTTGGTATTCCGGTAGTAGATTTTTCCTTCCAACCATTCTTGAACAGCCAATGCATGAGGCTTTGGAAGTCTTTCGTAAAACTTGGAAACTTCAATCTGTTCCTTATTTTCAAAAATCTCTTCCAAACTATCATTATAGGTGGCAAATTCATCAAGCTTTTCCAAAAGCTCTTTTTTGATATCACCATTGATTTGTCCAGCTCTCTTGGAGATGATGGAAATGGCTTCGTAAATATTGTCTACAGGTGCATCGATTTTATTTTTGTCGATGGTAGTGGTAGTTACCGGTGCCTCAGAATTTTTGATATCGCTCATGATTTAATTTATTTCCGAATTATAGTTTGCTAATCGTTTATTAATGTCTTCAAAGATTTCATCGGCCTCTGGCCTTAGATCACTTTCTCCGTAATATTTTATAAAATCGTTGTAATATTTCTTTGCCGTAAGCAATCGTTCTTCCACCAAGCTAGGTAAACTCTGGGTTGCCAATAGATAGGCAGCCTCAAATTTATGGAAAAAAGCTTCTTTTCTATATATAGAACCTGGATGATCCTGAATAAAGTTTTCAAAGGCAGAAATAGAAGGCTTATAACTGTAGATCCTTAAATATTGCTTGGCGGTTTCCAAATCCTTTTTCTCCAGTTTCGTCTTTAGCTCAGATACCATACCATTGATTTCATCCCTGTAAGAAGAGCTTGGGTATTTATTCACGAAATCTTGCAATTTTTCAAGCGCAGTATAGGTTTCCTTTTGGTCTAATGAGTACTTTGGGGAAATTTCATAATAGCTCTTTGCTGAACGATACGCGGCCAAGACCACACTATCACTTTTTGGATACGAAGAAGCAAAACGCTCAAATTGATAGCCAGACAAGTAATAGTCTTCCAACTGGTAAAAGGTGTTGGCGTAGCTAAACATCAACGCTTCAGCTTGAGGCTTCCCTCTATAAACTGGAACAATTTGTTCCATCAACCGAAGTGCCTTTTTGTACTTCCCTGCTTTGTATAAGGAATCTGCCACAGTATATTTTTTCGCTGCGTCATCAGAACGAAGCAGTTTTTGGTATTCCCCGCAGGAAACCAATAAAAACACAGATAATACTAGCAAAAGACTCTTTGTCATGGGTTTAAAAAACATCGTGCAAAAGTAGTGAATTTAAAAAGATAATAAAAACTATTTTATTTGGCTAAAATAAGCTTCACCCCTAAAGTATCATTGGGTTTTTGAAATCTTTAACGGTGGAAGCTATTTCGGTATTTTAAAATTGTTCCACAAAGTGATCAATTTTAGCACGTAAACTGTCACTCACGCCTACCAATGGAAGCCTTACGGTATCACCGCAAATCCCAAGTTTTTTAAAGACGGCCTTAATACCGGCGGGGTTTCCCTCTGCAAATATATAATCAATAGCAGGTGCTACACGGTAATGAATTTGGTATGCTTCGGTAACCTTTCCTTCTAATCCCAAACGAATCATTTCTGAAAATTCCTTTGGAAACCCTTCACCAATCACCGAAATAACCCCAGCTCCGCCCGAAAGTACCATGGGCAAAGCAATCATGTCATCTCCTGAAATCACTAAAAAGTCTTCCGGGGTTCCAGCAATCAGACGCATTGCCTGCACCAAGTCACCCGCCGCTTCTTTAATGGCAATGATATTTTCAAAATCATTGGCCAGACGAATAACGGTTTCCGGTAACATGTTACTGGCAGTTCTACCTGGGACATTATATAAAATAATAGGCTTAGGGCTTGCCGCTGAAATAGCGGCAAAGTGCTGGTAAATACCTTCCTGGGTGGGCTTATTGTACATGGGCGAAACCGAAAGCACTGCAACAAAGGAATCCAAATCTCTGTTTTTTAGTTCCTCCACCACGGCCTGGGTATGATTTCCTCCTATTCCCAAGACCAATGGAAGTTGCCCTTCATTAGCTTCTATAACCGTTTGAATGACTAACTTTTTCTCTGCTTTGGAGAGCACTACACTTTCTCCAGTGGTGCCCAACACCACCAAATAATCAACCCCATTTTCAATTTGATAGGCCACTACCCTTTTTAGTGCATCAACATCTACTTCCAAATTCATTTTAAAAGGCGTAATCAAGGCCACACCAGTACCTATAAGTGCTTTCATGTAATAGAAATTTTATTGAGTAGTGTTAAGTATTTTTTTAATTCATTTTCAAAAAGCTGGACATCCTTGATATCAACACCCATCAGTAAATCAAATAATCGCGCATCTGCTCCTTGAAAACCTACTTTGAATTTCGCTTTGCTTCGGGCTACCATAACATCCAAAAACCGGTGTTTCCCTTCATACCAACCCACCAACACATCAAAATCCCGATCTAAAAACTCCAACGCATTTTGATTGGTAATCTCCCCTTTCCAATTAACGTCTTTGTGGTACATCTGGTTTTGTCTTAACGTAGGAAGTTTCCGTTTAGTTTCCAAAAAAGAAAATACTTTCACATCTTTTGGTTGCAACATCAATGGTTTGTAAAAAGCGTACAAACGATCAAAATCTGCCAATACGGTTTCATCTACCAAAAAACCCAAAGTTTTCAAAGGGGCATTCACCCCAGAAAGGTCTCGCGATTGCAAGTCCTTTTCCAAGTGTTTTTTTAAGGATCGTTGTTTCAGTTTTTCAAACATAGACCAGACTTCGTCTTAACTTACAAAATTACGGTTTAACTTTCAATTTATAGCTAAGCGATCATTTGTAAAAAATCTTCTTCGGAAATGATTGGAACACCTAGGCTTTCTGCCTTCTCCTTCTTGCTAGGCCCCATATTATCACCGGCAACAACGTAAGAAGTCTTTCCGGAAATACTACCGGAAACTTTCCCGCCATTGTCTTCAATGAGCTTTTTCAATTCATTCCTGGATACTTGATGAAACACCCCTGAAACCACAAAGGTATTTCCTTCCAGTTTGTTGGTCTGATTTGCCAACTCATCTGCAGAAATCTGCAATTGTACCCCATAGTTTTTTAAACGTTCTACGAGCTGCCTATTTTCTGGAACATCAAAAAAGGCCACCACACTTTCGGCAATTTTGTCTCCAATTTCATCTACGGAAACCAACAGCTCTTGGGAAGCTTCTGCCAAAGCATCGATGTTTTTGTAATGCTTGGCCAGTTTTTTGGCAACCGTTTCCCCTACATACCGGATTCCCAATGCAAACAAGACCCTTTCAAAAGGAATCTTTTTGGAAGCTTCAATACCATTGATCAAGTTTTCGGCACTTTTTTCAGCCATTCGCTCCAGAGGAATAACCTGGTCTACCGAAAGCTCATACAAATCGGCATAATTTTTAATAAGCCCTTCTTTCACTAGCAATGCTACGGTTTCGCCACCCAAACCTTCAATATCCATGGCTTTCCGTGAAATATAATGTTGGATTCTACCTACGATTTGCGGTGGGCATTCGGCTGCATTTGGACAATAATGCTGTGCTTCCCCTTCATTTCTTATGAGTTCGGTGCCGCATTCTGGACAATGGGTGATATAGGTGGTGGGCTCTGAATTACCAATTCTTTGTGAAATATCCACACCTACGATCTTAGGAATAATCTCCCCTCCTTTTTCCACAAAAACGGTATCACCTTCCCTTATATCCAACTTTGCAATCTGGTCTGCATTGTGCAGTGACGCTCTCTTCACCACCGTACCCGCCAATTGTACAGGTTCCAAATTGGCAACAGGGGTAATGGCACCTGTTCGCCCTACTTGATAGGTGATGGTGCGAAGGGTAGTGATTGCTTGTTCGGCTTTAAATTTATAGGCCATGGCCCATCTGGGTGCTTTGGAAGTATACCCCAATTCTTCCTGCTGTTGAAGGTTGTTCACCTTCACTACCACTCCGTCAATCTCATAGGGCAAATCATGTCTATGTACATCCCAGTATGCAATATACTGTAACACCTCATCAAGGTCCTTTGCCAATGCAGCTTCCGAAGGTACTTTAAATCCCCATTCCCTAGCCTTTTCAAGTCCTTCATATTGTGTTTTGAATGGCAATCTATCTGCTTTGATGCTGTAGAGTAAACACTCCAACGGACGCTTGGCCACTTCAGCGCTATCTTGTAGCTTCAAACTTCCCGAAGCTGTATTTCTTGGATTCCGGTAAGGATCTTCCCCTGCCTCTATTCGGGCTTCATTCATTTTGGCGAATCCTTCCAATGGTAAAATAATTTCTCCCCGAATATCAAATAAATCTGGATAGTCCCCTTTCAGTTGAAGCGGTACAGATTTAATTGTTTTTACATTGGTAGTTACCTCATCACCCTGAATCCCATCACCACGGGTGACTGCACGAACCAGCTTCCCATTTTCATAGGTTAGGTTCATGGAAGCTCCGTCATACTTTAATTCACAGGTATATTCCACAGGGCCATCTACCAATTTCTTGATACGGGTTTCCCAATCTTCCAAATCTTGCTTAGAGTAGCTATTATCTAAGGAATACATTCGGAATCGATGCTGAACGGTCTCAAAATTTTTGGTAACCTCCCCTCCTACGCGAAGCGTTGGTGAATTAGGGTCATAAAATTGAGGGTTTTCAACCTCTAATTGCTGAAGCAGTTTTAATTTTTGGTCAAATTCAAAATCGGAAATAGACGGTTCATCCAATACATAATAACGATAGTTATGTTCACGTAATTCTTCCCGTAATTGGGCAATTTGCTCTGCTATGTTCATGGACACAAAGATAGAAATTTATAACTCCAAAAACAGCTTAGGAACGATCTGGGTTTAGCCACTTCGGAAGTTGGGGCGACTTAAAGTCTTCCATTTTTTGCAATAGGTTTTCAATGGAATCTGAAACCAACAATAGCTCATAATTTTCTATGGAAAGAAATCCTTTGCGCACCATATTTTCCAACAATTGAAGCAAGTCATCGTAGAAATGGTTGACATTTAGCAGTCCGATAGGTTTATTGTGTAACCCCAATTGTAACCAGGTTAGGATTTCGAAAAGTTCTTCCAAAGTCCCCATTCCCCCCGGCAACGCAATAAAACCATCACTTTCTTGCTGCATACGTAATTTTCGCTCGTGCATGTTTTGAGTGGTGATAAGTTGGGTAAGTCCTAAATGCACCACTTCTTTTTTCTTTAGGAATTCTGGAATGATTCCTATGACCTCTCCATGATGGTCAAGCACCGCTTTTGCCAAAACGCCCATGATTCCAATCTTTGCAGCGCCATATACCAAAGTAATTTCGTTTGTTGCAAACGTTTCACCTAATTGTTTGGCTGCATTTAAGATAGCAGTATCATTGCCCTCACTGCTTCCACAAAAAACACATATTTTATCCAGTTTATTCACGAAGGGTACATTTTATCATACGATCTTTTCCGAAGAGGTCTTTTTTCAAAATCACCTTAGAAAACCCTTTTTCCTTTAGTAGCTTCACAAGATCATTTCCAAGATACGCATTAATTTCGAAGTAAAGAGCGCCATCTTCCGTAAGGCATTGTAAAGCTAAAGAGGCAATCTTTTCATAAAACACAAGCGGATTTTCGTCTTCTACAAACAATGCCAACCCTGGTTCATGATCTAATACATTTTGATGCATTTCAACTCGCTCCTGCTTTCGTACATATGGCGGATTTGAAACAATGATATCATATGAACCCGGAAGGGCATCAATTTCCAAAATATCCTGTTGCTGAAAAGCTACGTTCACATTATTTTGTTTGCTGTTTTTTTGTGCAATTTTCAAAGCTTCTTCTGAAATATCCCAGGCAGTAAGGTTAGCGTTGGATAAATTTTTTGATAAGGCAATGGCAATGCAGCCAGTTCCCGTACCAATATCCAACACCGAAAGCTTTTCATCAATCGAAGAATAATCTTTCAAAATCCACTCTACCAATTCTTCCGTTTCAGGCCTCGGGATAAGCGTGTGTTGGTTAACAGAAATTGGCAATCCATAAAATTCTGTACTTCCCAATAAATATTGAATTGGCCTTCCTTTTTTCAGTAGTTTCAAATATTGATGCAAACCAATGCTTTCACCCATACTTACCGTATCATGAAGAAGAGATAATGCTTTTGCTTTAGAATATCCAAGTTCCTTTTCTACAATCATGTAAAAAAAGGAGTCTATTTCCTCTTCAGGATATAAATCACTTAATTGATGCTGATATGTTTTTTTAATTTCGTTAAGTGTCATGGATAAAGTTTTAAAATCATATGAACCCCACAGGCATGGTGACCCGTATCACCCATGGGACCTTCTAAATATTGAAAACCATATTTTTGGTATAATCGCTGTGCTGCTTGCATATAGCTCATGGTCTCTAAATAACATTGTACAAAGCCCAATCTTCGTGCCTTCTGTAAACAGATATCGATAGTTTGGGCTCCCCAACCCCTACCTCTTATTTCAGGAAGAAAATACATTTTTTGCAGTTCACATACATTTCCGTCATATCCTTCCAACGAAGCTACTCCGGCCCCACCTACTATTTTTCCTCCACACTCCAAAACATAATAAGCTGCTCGAGGTGATTGGTACGTTTCGTACATACTGTTTAGAGAAACGTCAGCGTAGGCAGTTCCTGTCTTCGGTACGTTAAAATCTTCCAATACTGACCTTATAACCCTAGCAATGTGGGGGTTGTCTGCTGGTAAAATAGGCCTAATTACAACGTTTCCCATAGTTCGAATTTTAGGCGTACTTTTGAATCGTGAAGATACATCAAAAATACATGTTACGCTGCCTTCAATTGGCAAAAAATGGTTTGGGCACTACCTATCCCAATCCATTGGTAGGATGTGTCATTGTTCACAACAATAAAATAATTGGAGAAGGGTGGCATGACAAAGCTGGAAACCCCCATGCTGAAGTAAACGCAATTAAAAATGCAGATACCACCAAACTTCCCGAAGCTACCTTATACGTTAACTTGGAACCCTGTAGTCATTTCGGGAAAACCCCACCCTGTGCCAATTTAATCATTGAAAAACGACTCAAAACTGTGGTGATTGGCACTACAGATCCGCATGAAAAAGTAGCAGGAAAAGGCATCGAAATGCTTCAAAAAGCTGGAATTGAAGTAATTGTTGGGGTCATGGAAGAGGAATGTAAAATACTTAATAAACGCTTTTTTACTTTCCACGAAAAGCAACGTCCCTATGTAACTCTTAAATGGGCAGAAACAGCAAATGGCCTTGTGGCTCCAAAATCCCGCTACAAACAACAACCTGTCTGGATTACCAACGAATTTTCAAGACAATGGGCCCATCAATTAAGAGCTAGGGAGCAAGCAATTTTGGTGGGAACCAACACCGTTCTTGAAGATAACCCAAGTTTGACCACAAGGGATTGGAGCGGTAAGAATCCTATTAGGGTGGTACTTGATAGAAATCTAAAAATTCCAGATGACGCCTCGGTTTTAGACAGCCAATCCCACACATTGGTCCTTTCAGAAAAAAGAAAAAAAAATGAGGGCAATATAGTATATGAATTGATGGACTTTTCAACCAATATTGCCCAACAGCTATTGGATACGCTTTTCAGCCATTCCATTCAAAGCCTTATTATAGAAGGAGGCAGTAGAACCCTTCAAAGTTTTATTGATACACAATTATGGGACGAAGCTTTTGTTTTCAATGGCCCTGGTGTATTTAAAGAAGGCGTTCCAGCTCCAAAATTTGAAGGGAAACCCATCGAAAAAACGCAATTTGGTGATGACCTCATGTATCATTTCAAAAACTTTGTTAAGTGATTGCATTAATTCTGAGTATCGTTTCCTCTACCCTGATTTTTGTCGTCTTTAAGCTCTTTGAAAGATTCAAGATACATACCCTTCAAGCAATTGTTGTTAATTATCTAGTAGCATTCACTTGCGGGATTTTCTTTTTTAGGGGGTCATTGGAAATTGAGCACATACCCCAATTTTCATGGTTTCCATTTGCCATTGCCTTGGGTGCTTTTTTTATTGGAATTTTCAACTTGATGGCTTGGACGACACAGCGAAGCGGACTTTCAGTGGTTTCGGTGGCCACAAAGATGAGCGTAGTGGTTCCAATCTTGTTTGGGCTTTTATATTATGGGGAAAGCTTGGGCGTTTTAAAGCTTATTGGAATTCTTTTGGCATTAGGAGCCGTCTACTTGGCTTCCGTAAAGAAAAAAACAGGAAAGCACATAGTTCGAAAAAATATACTGTACCCCATATTGGTCTTTTTAGGAAGCGGAATCATTGATACTTCCTTGAAATTTTTGGAAGATGAATATGTTTCCAGTTCCGAAGTACCACTTTTCTCTGCCATTCTTTTTTTATCTGCAGCGTTTATTGGAATACTAATCGTTAGCTACATGGCGATTAAAGGCACTATTAAATTTGAGTTTAAGAATGTCATTGGAGGAATTGCCCTTGGAGTTCCAAATTATTTTTCCATCTATTTTATTGTACAAGCACTTAAAAGTGATGTATTGGAGAGCTCAGGAATATTTACAGTGAACAATGTGGCGATTGTAATGTGCTCTACTCTTTTGGGAATTGCATTGTTCAGGGAACGTCTTACAACCAAAAACTGGACAGGAATAATTTTGGCAGTAGTGAGTATCTTACTTATAGCACTAGCAAAATCATAATGGAAAAGGATAGCTATAAAACGATTCTAAAACCCTCTCCCGAGGTACTTTATAAGGAGCGGGGCAGTAAATTTATAGGCTATGCTTTCCCTATCCAAAATGAAGAGGAAGTTAAATCTCATCTGGAAAATCTAAAAAAAGAACATTATAATGCACGCCATTGGTGTTATGCCTGGCAGCTTGGGAAACGCTATGAGCATTATCGCGCAAATGATGACGGGGAACCTTCCAATAGTGCTGGAATGCCTATCTACGGACAATTACAATCATTTAATGTCACGAATACACTAGTGGTAGTTGTTCGATACTTTGGAGGTACCAAATTAGGCGTAGGTGGGTTAATACAAGCCTATCGAACAGCAGCACAGATGGCACTTGAAGCTTCCAAGATTGTCAATAGGACCATTAATGAAGTATTTTTATTGACATTTGATTACCCTGAAATGAATACCGTCATGCGGATTATTAAAGAGGAACAACTACATATCATTTCACAAGAATTGACTCTTAGCTGTATCATAAAGATTTCCGTACGGAAAAAAGAAGCCAAAAGAATTTACCAACTATTTCAAAACACCTACAAAGTAGAGGTCAAAAAAACTAGCGACTAAACCTTCAATTTTTCCAGTAAATAATTTGGAGCTTTTCGTATTTTTTGGGTAGGAGTATCTATAAAAACCAAGGTCGTGGTAGCGGTAACCAATAGCTCCTTCTTTTCATTAAAAATTTCATAATAAAACTCAATCTTCACTGTAGGAATATTCTTAAGGGTCGTTACTACGGTCAATAGATCGTCATACAGCGCTGGTTTTTTATACTGAATATGCAGTTCTGTGACCGGCAGTTGAATATTATGATCTTCCATCCAACGGTAAGAAAACCCAAGCTCTCTAAGCCATTCGGTTCTTCCTTGTTCTAAATACAGAGGATAATTTCCATAGTAAACCACTCCCATTTTATCGGTCTCACCATAACGTACGCGGATATTGGTTTGTGTTTTTTTCATAAAAAAAGATAGCTTAAAGGAACTTTTTTTCGTAGTTTTAGAGAAGATAAAGTATGGGAAAAAAAAATTTAAAATTCAATACCCATTTCATTTTTTTTTTCATTTTTTTGTTCACATATTTGCACTGTTAAGAAATTGTTAGCAAAGCCTCTTTTTTGCCCTATTCTTAGCCGCTTATAACTAACTAAAACCTCGAATATTAATTATGAGTAAAACTGCCGAAACGGTTTGGAGCAATTGTTTGTCCTTTATTGAAGATAATATATCGACACAAGCTTACAAAACGTGGTTTGAACCAATCAAGGCGGTTAAGCTCAACGAAAATGCCCTTAGTATTCAGGTGCCCAGTAAATTTTTCTATGAATGGTTGGAAGAGCACTACGTCAAATTACTGAAAGTAGCGCTCACAAAAGAGTTGGGTTCTAAAGCGAAATTGGTGTATATCATCAAGATGGAAAACACCTATGGTAACAAGCAACCCTTTACCGAAAAAATACCCAGTGCCAATCGAAGCCAGGTAAAAGATCAAGAGGTTGATGTTCCTATCAAAAACAAAAGCCCAGAGCTTAAAAATCCGTTTGTAATACCAGGGATTAGAAATGTGAAAATAGAATCACAGCTTAATCCCAATTACAATTTTGATAATTTTCTGGAAGGCGATTCCAATCGTCTGGCCCGTTCTGCAGGCTATGCGGTTGCTAACAAACCAGGAGGAACATCCTTCAATCCCTTGCTCATTTTTGGCGGGGTAGGATTGGGAAAAACACACCTAGCCCACGCTATTGGTGTAGAAATCAAGGAAAAGTACCCTGAAAAAACAGTACTGTATATTTCCGCGGAAAAATTCACCCAACAATACATAGAATCTGTAAAGAAGAACAACCGAAACGACTTTATCCACTTTTATCAAATCATTGATGTGTTAATCGTGGATGATATTCAATTGCTTTCCGGAAAAGCAGGTACACAGGATGTTTTTTTCCATATCTTCAATCATCTGCACCAAAATGGAAAACAAGTCATCCTTACCAGTGACAAAGCCCCAGTTGATATGATTGATATTGAGCAACGGCTTCTCTCTAGGTTTAAGTGGGGGCTTTCCGCAGAGCTCAACCACCCAGATTATGATACCCGTGTAGCCATTATTGAAAATAAGCTTTACAGGGATGGGGTTGAAATGCCAGAGGACATCATTGAATTTTTAGCAAATAATATTAAAACCAATATTCGGGAGCTGGAAGGTGCTATTATTTCACTTATTGCACATTCATCCTTCAACAAAAGAGAAATCACTATTGATCTCGCCAAAAAGATTGTCGACAATTATGTGAAGCACACTAAACGGGAGGTTTCCATAGATTACATTCAAAAAGTAGTAAGCGAGTATTTTCAAATGGATGTCGAAACCCTACAATCCAAAACTAGAAAAAGACACATTGTACAAGCACGTCAGCTAGCGATGTTCTTTGCCAAAAAGTTTACCAAGGCTTCCCTAGCCTCTATTGGTTCACAAATAGGACAACGCGATCACGCAACGGTTTTACATGCCTGTAAAACGGTTGACAACCTTTCAAGTACCGATAAGCAATTCCGAAAATACGTGGAAGACCTCAATAAAAAATTAACACTTTAAAAACACCCGCTTCCCGCGGGTTTTTTTATTTTTCTGCTTATGGAAAAAACAAAAATACTAATGGTTTGTTTGGGAAACATTTGCCGATCCCCCTTAGCAGAAGGCATTCTGAAATCAAAGCTTGACTCCTCTAAATTTACTGTGGAATCTGCAGGAACCGGGGGTTGGCACATTGGAGAACTTCCGGATGAACGAAGTATTAAGGTTGCTGAGAAGTTTGGAATAGACATTACAGATCAGCGGGGCCGGAAATTTTCGGCTTACGACTTTGAACGGTATGATCACATCTTTGTCATGGATAACTCCAATTATAGGGATGTTGTACAAATGGCGAATACTTCCGAAGAAAAAAGCAAAGTACAGCTCATATTGGACGAGATTTTCCCAGGAGAGAATGTAGATGTACCAGACCCTTATTACGGCGGAAAAGAAGGCTTCGAAAACGTGTTTAAAATGTTGGATGAAGCTTGTGAGTCTATTGCCGCCCGACTTTAAATACTATGTCAAATTTCTTATCTTTAGCAAAAACATTGCCATGAAAAAAATTACCCTACTAGTTACACTTCTGTTTTTTTACACCATTTCCTGGAGTCAGGATTTTGATATTGAAGTATTTGCGCAAAATTTCAGTCAGCCTACAAACATTACCAATGCAGGAGATGACAGACTTTTTGTTACCGAAAAGGGAGGCCTCATAAAAATTGTACAATCTGATGGAAGTGTAAACCCAACTCCATTTTTGGATATTTCGTCCCTTATTAGTACCAATAGTGAGCGCGGACTTCTAGGATTGGCGTTTCACCCAGATTATGCAAGTAACGGATATTTCTATGTGTATTATTCTGACACCAGTGGAGATTCTCAAATTTCAAGGTTCTCCGTAAGTAGCGCTGATCCAGATATTGCCGATCTGGCCTCAGAACTTCCTATTCTATTTTTCACCCAGCCATTTTCAAACCATAATGGAGGCTGCCTTCAATTTGGGCTAGATGGGTATTTATACATTGCTTCTGGTGATGGTGGTAGTGGTGGAGACCCCGGAGACAGGGCGCAAAACACAGAATTATTATTGGGGAAACTACTACGTATAGATATTGACAACCCCGTTACTGGAGGGCCCAATTATGGAATTCCAGCAGATAACCCTTTTGCCGGAGATCCTTCAAAAGCCCAAGAAATTTGGGCATATGGACTAAGAAATCCATGGAAATTTAGTTTTGACCAAACCGCTGGAGACATTTGGATTGCTGATGTAGGACAAACTGAGTACGAAGAAATCAACAAGGCTTCAGT
Source organism: uncultured Alteromonas sp. (assembly GCA_964495885.1). Taxonomy (GTDB): domain Bacteria; phylum Bacteroidota; class Bacteroidia; order Flavobacteriales; family Flavobacteriaceae; genus PALG01. The sequence goes on from CAZBWO010000021.1 coordinate 19,499, forward strand.
AATGGATGCTGGTCTTAATTATGGGTGGAGGTGTTATGAAGCATCGGCACCGTATAATACAACCGATTGCCCAGATCCTAGCCAGTTGGTGTTTCCGGTTGCAGAGTATCCACATCCACCATCCAGTGCATCCATTACAGGGGGGTATGTGTATAGGGGTACATTATATCCTGAATTAGAGGGGTATTATTTTTATGCAGATTTTCTTACCAATGTTATTGGGACTGTAGACAGTAATAACGATGTCATTGAGAATACCTTTGTAGGGACTTGGTCTACATTTGGTGAAGACAATAATAAAGAGTTATATATTGCGAGTTACAATGGAACAGTCTACAAAATCATTGGTACTGCAGTTGCTGGAGTAAATGATTTTAGCCAAGGACAAATTAGCCTCTATCCCAATCCGTCTAAAGGCAAGGTGCAAATTCTTTCCCGAGCAATTCCATTTACTAAAATAACACTATACAACCTTCAAGGGCAGAAAGCTTTTGAGCAAGAGATGAATGATGTAACTGAAGCAGAACTTTTCCTTAATGACTTGAAAAGCGGATTATATCTCATGAAGATTACTTCAATTAATGAAGATTCTGTATTTAAAAAATTAATTATTCAGTAAAGTGACCCCAGAGTTTGGCAAACTATACCTAATACCCAATACATTAGGGGAAACCCCTCCTTTGGAGGTTTTACCACTCTTGGTTAGAAAAGCGATTGAGGAAATTGACTATTACATTGTAGAACATGAAAAGAACGCTAGGCGTTTCATTAAATCTGTTGTGCCCAAAAAATCGCAACCCGATTTACATATCCAGACCATTAATAAATTTACTGATGACATCGAAATCCCTCAAATGTTGAACCCCTGTATTGAGGGTAACGATATGGGAATCATTAGTGATGCCGGATGTCCAGGTATTGCGGATCCTGGGGCTTCAGTAGTAGCCCAAGCACACTTGAAAGGAATAAAAGTAGTACCGTTAGTAGGGCCCTCCTCTATTTTATTGGCGCTTATGGCCAGCGGACTTAACGGTCAGAATTTTGCATTCCGCGGCTATTTACCTATTGATAAGCAAGAACGAAAAAAAGAATTGAAAAGGTTGGAACGTCTTTCGGAACAAGAACGGCAATCACAGCTCTTTATTGAAACCCCATACAGGAATAATCAAATGCTGGAAAGCTTAGCTGTCACCCTTCAGCCAAACACCCAAGTGTGTGTAGCTTGCGATCTTACCTTACCCACCGAATACATACTTACTCAAACTGCGGAGGCCTGGAAAAAAACAAAGGTGGACCTTAATAAAAGACCCACCTTGTTTATTATTCAAAAAAGTGTTTTTTAAAGCACCTTAGGCATTTTTTCAGGAATGACAAAGGAAGTATCATAGCCCGAAAATTTCTTCAAGTAATATTTAATGGAAGTTCCGAATGCATCAGAAAAATCATATAATCCTCCACTTCGGAGGTATTTTTTTACGTTTCCAGCTCCCGCTAAATGAGCAGCAGCCAAAATTCCGGATTCAGTGATTTTCACTCCTCCAACGTAACGTCCAGCGTAACGCTTGATATCCCTTCTTAAAATCCATTTATTCCTTGCGGTATAGGCATGAAAAGCATCTTCCTGTAAACGGGTATCTTCCAAAAATCCATCTGAGTTGTAGATTCCTATCATGGCAAGCGTATTCTTATTAAACTGGTACTTGCCCAAATATCCATAGGTATTCACGATTTCATATCGTCCCTGAGACTCCTTAAAACCAAGTGCTTCCTTAAATCCTATATAGGTCTTCCCCAAGAAAAGCTGATAGTTATCGTCTTCGGTATCATCCAACAACAAAGACTCTTTTTCATTGGGTACATAATAGCAAAACGCCTCTTCCGAAATCTTGTAAGCCGAAAGATCTACTTTGCTTTTAAAGGATAGCCCCGTAGCTGCAACTGCAACCACTGCTATCATCACGAGAAAATGTAAAAAATTACGTTTCATCATATGTTGATTTCTGAAGGGTAAACCACTTCAAATTTCAGCGTGCAAAGGTACGAATATTTTTACAAAACTGATTACCAAGCTGTTAAATAGTGTTAAATCCACACCGAAAACGTTGTCGACCAACACTTCGCTAAGGTCTTTATCTATAATACGATATAAAAAGGAAGATGTTACAGGAGAAGGACTAATTTAATGAACGTAGTTATGAACCATTATCTGCGTACTCCGTTTTGGTTCACCCAGCGTACATATTCTGCTTTATTCCTATTATGCTGTGCCAAGGTCTTAGCAAATTTATGGTACCCGAAATTTTGAACATTTGCCACAAAATAATAGTAATCATGCTGTTCAGCGTTTAGCACAGCATCAATGGAAGAAATATCCGGCATTGAAATTGGCCCTGGAGGGACTCCTGTGTTTTTATAGGTGTTATATGGGGAGTCCAATTCCAAATCGCGGTAAAGTACTCTTTTGATCACTTGTCCAAAATCATTTTCAGCAAGCTTTTTCGCAAATATTATAGTAGGATCTGCTTGCAATGGCATTCCTGCTTTTATTCTATTAAGATATACCCCAGCCACACGAGGACGTTCGTCTACCTTCGCGGTTTCTTTTTGAACAATCGCAGCCAAGGCTATTACTTGATCACGGGAAAGATTGATTTCTTGTGCTTTACTGTTTCGGTTTTTATTCCAAAAAGCATTGTATTCCTTCAGCATTTTATCCCTAAAACCTGCTGCGGAAGTATTCCAATATACCTCATAGCTATTGGGAATGTACATACCTAATGCCGTTTGAGGGTTAAATCCAGATTGCTTGAGGAACATACTATCCTGAAATGCATTCAAAAAGGCAATACTATCTGGTTCCAATTGCTGCGACAAATGCCCAGCTAGGTCTTCTAAACGCTCTTGATTGTTGAATTTTACTAGTACGGGGACATTCTTGCTTCGAATAGTATTCACAATATCGTTATTGTTCATCCCTTTTTTTATAATGAAATGACCAGACTTGATATTTTGAGGGTACTTTTTTCTATTTGCTACCGCTTCAAAAGACAAATCATCTTTCAATAGCGGACGCAAATCTTCCATGACGTCACTAAAACTGGCATCTGAAGCAATGTACAAATGTGCTTCCTCATTTTCAAATGAAGTATTACTCACAAACACACTACTATAAACATAGTAGGCAAAAGCCCCCATGCCAATAAGTCCCAGTATAAGGACTGCCCAAATAACTTTTTTTAGATTACTGCTCATTGAATAATTGGTACAATAGTTCGTTTTTAAAAATTCCTTCAGAAAAAATCCAATCCTTTTTCTCACCTGAAAATTGAAAGCCTAGCTTTTCAAACAAGCCAATGCTGCTTGTATTATCTTCGGAAATATTTGCATAGACTTGGTGTACATTCAAATGCTGAAATGCATATCTACAACATTGTTGAATAGCTTCCGAAGCATAGCCTCTTCCCCTATCATCTTTTTGAAAGATCACAATACCCAAGCCAATTTTTTGGTTTTTAGGGTCAAAATCAAAAAAGTCTACAAATCCCACTGGACGCTTTTTTTCCTGTTCACAAATCACCAAACGTAATTGTTTTACTTCGTAAATATCCCTGTGAGATGCTGCCAAATACTTTTTTAGTACAAACTTGGAATAGGGTGTCAAGGTATGGCTCACTTCCCAAACCTTTTCATCATTCTCCAATTGGTATAAAAATTCCAGATCTTCTGGCTCTAGAGCCCTTAACATAATATGTTTTCCTTCCAATGTCATGACCAAACCCCTTTAAACACTTCTACTGCAGGGCCTATAAGTGTTACATTGGTATACCTGTTTTCTTGTTTTTCAAAAGTTACTTCCAAGTTTCCACCAGGAGTTTGCAATTGTATTCGTTGCGAATTCGTTTTTCCAGTATGATACATTCCAATAGCAACAGCAGTTACCCCAGTCCCGCAAGAGAGGGTTTCAGCTTCCACTCCGCGTTCATAGGTTCGTACCGCAAAGGTGTCTGCTGTGATTTGCGTAACAAAATTTACATTGGCACCTTTTTTTCCGTAGCGGTCATTCCGTATTTTCCGTCCTTCGGAAAACACATCAAAATCTTCCAGATTTTCCACTATTTCAACATGATGCGGAGAGCCGGTATTCAAAAAGACATACCTTTCAAATTCTTCAATTCTACCCACATTATTCATTCCCAGTGAAATTATGTCACCTTGAAGGCTTGCATGATGCACTCCGTCTACTGCTTGAAAAGTAGTGTGATCACCAATAACGCCCAACTGTTGGGCAAAATGCACCAAACAGCGCCCTCCATTTCCGCACATACTGCTTAAATTACCATCACTATTGTAGTAAACCATATTAAAATCATGCTGGGAATGTGATTCCAACAAAAGAAGCCCATCTGCACCTATGCCAAATTTTCGGTCACAGAGCTTTGCGACCAAATTGGTATCATTTTTGGGGAAAATGAATTCGCGGTTATCAATGATAATAAAGTCATTGCCCGTTCCTTGATATTTATGAAAATGGAAAGCCATTGTTTCGCAAAGGTAACAAAACCGAAAACTAAATGGTATTCAAAAAGCATGTTAAATAGACGTTAATTAAGAAACGTGTTAACAATAGAATCGTCTTTTGAATGTTAATTTTATAGTAAATAAAAACAATATATTATGAAACAAACAATTCGTTTATTCTTAGTTGCAATTGTAGCAGGTGCTACAACCCTAGGCGGATACAAATTGTTCGTCGAAAATACTCCCCAAATTGAAGTTGTTGAAAAAACGGAAAACCCATCCATCCTTCCCACTACCTTTTCGGGTATGGAAACGCTCAATGCAGGGGTCGATTTTTCCGAAGCCGCTGAAAAATCAATTCACGCTGTGGTTCACGTTAAAAACACAACCATTAGTACACAGCCCAACAACATGATGGATCTTTTCTTTGGACGAACCTCCCCAAGAGCGATGGTTGGAACAGGAAGCGGTGTCATTATAAGTCCGGATGGATACATAATCACCAATAACCATGTCATTGAAAATGCAGCCGAATTACAGGTAACCCTCAACAATAATAAAATTTATACCGCTGAACTTATTGGCACCGATCCTAAAACAGACATTGCCCTTATTAAAATAGATGCTGACGCAGATTTACCATTTATCCCGTTTGCAGATTCCAATGCAGTGAAAGTTGGGGAATGGGTACTTGCCGTTGGAAATCCCTTCAATCTTACTTCCACGGTTACCGCAGGGATTGTGAGTGCCAAAGCAAGAGACCTCAACGAATTTGATAGCAATCCGCAGTCGTTTATCCAAACCGATGCAGCCGTTAACAGAGGAAATAGCGGGGGTGCGCTGGTCAATACCCAAGGACAACTTATAGGGATCAACACGGCCATTACAAGTGAAACTGGTTCCTACGTGGGATATTCCTTTGCAGTACCTTCCAATACCGCCAGAAAAGTGGTGGAGGATATTATGGAATATGGCAACGTTCAACGTGCCATGCTAGGTATTACTGGGGGTAGCTTAAATTCCCAAATTGCAGATCAATATGGTGTAACAGATACCGAAGGAATTTATGTAGCTTCCGTAGAGGAAGGCAGTGGTGCCGATAGAGGTGGATTAAAACGCGGAGATGTTATTAAAAAAATTGATGACTACAAAGTCTCCAAATTCTCAGACCTTACGGGCTATCTTGGATCGAAAAGGCCCAACGATGTAGTAAATGTGACCATCAACCGAAACGGAACCCCTAAAGTCGTGCCAATCACTCTTGTGAAATTGGAAGTTTTTCAAATCGAAGAACTGGGACTAGAAGTAAAGAATGTAAATCCATCGGAACTTCGCAACAGAGGTGCGAAAAATGGGGTAAAAGTAAACAGAGCCCTTACTCAAGATATGTCAAGATATAATTTGGAAGGCATTATCATTACCAAAATCAATGATGAAGAAGTAGATGATATTGATGATGTAAAACGCATCATGGGCAAAAGAAGCTATAACGAACATATTAAAGTGACCTTTTTGGATAATGACGGACAATTAAATTCATTCATTTTTAGATAGGCAAATACCCTCTTGAATAAGAGCCTGTATGGAAATTTTCATACAGGCTTTTTTTATTTGAATTTTTGATTCCGAAAACGTTTTAGTTATGTACTTTTGCACCAAATTTGAAACCCTTAAAAAACCATCCCATGAGTTTTGATGAAGTGTACGAAAAAGAACTTTCATTTCAAACAGACCGCCGCAGGGCAGCAGTAGAATTTATTAAAACGGTAAGCGACCTTTGGTTTGACAAAGCCATTGAATTGGTCCTTTTTAGAAATCAGCTTATTGACAGGAATGTAAGCGAAATTCTGAACCTGCATGAATATGCTGGAGAGTTTGTGCAAAAGCCTATTTCCATTTTTGATAGTGTGGAAATTGCGCAGGCTATCAAAACCTTAGACCTTCCTCCTGCCAAGTTGGATATAGGAAAACTAACCTATGAATACCATTTAGAGGATAATCTATACCAAGATGCCGTAGCCTTTGTAAGTGATAAGTTGAAAGGCGCCAAAAAACAAAAAGAGATAGTACCCAAGGACGTAATTTTGTATGGCTTCGGAAGGATTGGCAGATTATTGGCGCGGGAACTTATGACCCGAACCGGGAAAGGAAACCAAATGAGGCTTCGGGCGATTGTCACCCGCGGAAAAATTGACGAGAGCGTTTTAGACAAAAGGGCCTCCTTATTGAAATACGATTCTGTTCATGGAGACTTCCCAGGAACTGTAGATATAGATGTTGAAAATCAGGCCTTGATTATTAACGGTACTACAGTACATATGATTTCTGCCAACGCCCCTGAAGAAATAGATTATACCCAATATGGAATTGAAGATGCTTTGGTAATTGATAATACCGGTGCTTTTAGGGACCATGAAGCCCTTAGCAGACATTTGAAATCAAAAGGGACCAGTAAAGTATTGCTAACCGCCCCAGGAAAAGGTATTCCAAATATTGTACACGGTGTAAACCACTTGGAGCACGATCCTAAAAAAGTGGACATTTTTTCCGCAGCTTCCTGTACTACCAATGCCATCACACCGGTCTTAAAAGCAGTGGAAGATTCGTTTGGTGTGGTGAGAGGGCACTTGGAAACCATCCACGCCTACACCAATGATCAAAACCTGGTAGACAATATGCACAATAAATACCGTCGTGGAAGAGCAGCGGCCCTCAATATGGTCATCACCGAAACAGGAGCTGGAAGCGCAGTAAGCAAAGCCCTTCCTTCTTTTGAAGGGAAACTAACTTCCAATGCAATCCGGGTGCCTGTACCTAATGGCTCCTTAGCGATTTTAAACCTTACTTTGGAAAAGGAAACTTCGAAAGACGGAATTAACGCCATCATGAAGAAGTATGCTTTGGAAGGAAATCTGGTAGAACAGATTAAATATTCCTTAAGCAATGAATTGGTATCAAGTGATATTGTGGGAGCTTCTGCCCCATCTATCTTTGATAGCCATGCCACCATTGTAACCCCTGATGGTAAAAATGCAGTACTCTATGTTTGGTATGATAACGAATATGGCTACAGCCACCAAGTGATACGCTTGGCAAAGTATATTGCCGAAGTGCGTAGGTTTGCATATTATTAAATACTTGTAATAGCATCAAACAAAAATCCCCTCGAATATCGAGGGGATTTTTGTTTACAGTTCCCAACCTTTGCGATAATCCCGCTTCACCCATTCATTGGCCTTTTCCCAATTGGTTACTTTCATATTATCTCCATCCCACAAAATGGTTCTCCTACCTGGATATTCATAGGGCGCCCAATCGCCTACTTTCTTCCCTTCCTTAAGGGCTTTGTATTGATAGGCTTTAATGGCTAGGTTCCCCATTAATACAGCTTCCGTTAACGGACCTCCATACGAAAAGGGAGAAGAAGTACTGCCGCCATTTAAAATAGCATTTACCCATTCCCCTTGATGGGAAGTGGTTACTCGTTGCAAAGTTTGCTTCGGAGGGGTAAAATCCTTCATTTTTTCTGCAGGCAGCAATCTTGGGTTTCCAGAGTAGGTATCGGTAATCATTATTCCTTCACTTCCGTGGAAAATACTTCCTCCGCCATTGGCACCTGGACTTTCCCCATCGCCTAATTCTGGTGGAAGATCGGGCATAATACCGCCATCGTACCAGTTAAGGGATAACTTTCCGTGAGCTTCGGTATCAAACATCAAACGAACAATAGAGGACGGCGGACAAGCTTCGGAATAATCCGCTTCCACAAAATCATTAGACCAAATAGTAGTGCAACTGGCTTCTGCTTCATACGGAAACCCTAAGCCTAAGGTTTTGAATGGTGTTTCCATGATATGACACCCCATATCTCCCATGGCACCCGTTCCGAAGTCCCAAAATCCGCGCCATTTAAAGGGCAAATAATTAGGATTATATTGCCGCATTGCAGCAGGCCCTAGCCACAAATCCCAACTTAACGAATCTGGAATTGGAGCACCTTCTGTGATATGTTTAAACCCTTGAGGCCAGACCGGACGATTGGTCCAACAATCAACACGATGAACTTTCCCAATTAATCCAGCATCAATCATTTCTTGCGCCAAGCGAATTCCGTCGCTGGAAGCCCCTTGGTTCCCCATTTGAGTAACAATGTTCTGTTCTTTTGCCACTTCGGCCATCATCCTGGCTTCGTAGATATTATGGGTTAAAGGCTTTTCAACATAGGCATGCTTTTTTTCCTTCATAAAGGGAAGTGCAATCGTCGCATGGGTATGATCTGGCGTAGCCACCATGATGGCATCTATGTCCGATAGATGGTTGTCATAAACCTTCCTGAAGTCCCTGTAGGTTTTTACTTCAGGAAAAGCTGTGTAGGTATTAGCAGCACGAACATCGTCCACATCACTAAAAGCAACAAATTTTACTTTTCCGGTTTCGGCAAGTCCTTGAATTACTCCTCCACCTCTGCCGCCAACTCCTACAGCACCTATATACAGGGTATCGCTGGGAGGAATATGGTTTTTCCCCAATACAAAACTGGGAACAATAGTGAAGGCAGCACTTGCCGCCGCCGATTTTTTAATGAATGAACGACGTTTCATAGGAGGTTGGTTTTAGTTAACCCCCTAAAGATAAAAAAACTATTGCATTTATTTAAGATCCCAAAAGAGGTCCATTGGAGGACGGTACGTTTAAATCTGTTGCCTGAAAGACATAAGGATTTCCGTCTTTTTTATCGGAGGGTTTTGAAGTCATTTCCCAGCTTGCCCAGTATTTTGCTTTCTCCCCTTGAATAGGAAATTTATTCAGTTCCATTTGGATTGCACTTACAGGTTGTGAAAATGCTTTTGTAACGGTAACACTCGCGCCAACACTTATTCCAATTCCTTCAATAGTGATACCAAAACTACCTCCTCCACCTGAAGGGCCAGAAATGATATCTATTCCAGGAGGTGGTGAAAAATTTTCCGTATCAAAAAAGAGCAGGATATAAATAAAATCTGTTTTCCCTATATGTTTGGTAGAAACAAATCGGGTCCTGCTGTAAGGGATTTCAGGTGCGTCTTGTGGTAACATTACTTTATTAGCGTCATAGGCTACCATTCTAATTGCAATAGGGCCATTCTTACCTATACAATTATTCTTTAGGTAAAAGCCATCTTCAAATGATTTAGACATTGTGTTTGTGTTTTAGTTAGTTTTTCTAAAATTAAGGGAAGTTTCCAGAGAATTTTATAGGTGGAAATACGTAATTTTAATAAACTACTGCTTTTAAAGAAGTTGATTTGTTGTATTTTTGAAGTATAAAATTATAATTCCATGGACCACTTAACGAAACTTGAAGAACTACTAGACCAGGCCAATATGGACATCAAGAATGGCCATTATGATGAAGCCACCAATAAGCTGGAAAAGATCATTGATATTGATCCAAATTTTGGAAAGGCCTATAATCACATGGGGTATTTATATGAAGTGAAGTTCAAGGATTACGAAAAAGGGGAAACGCTTTACAAGCTTTGCTTGGAGAAAACACCGTTATACCCAAGTGTATATTACAATTATGCAATTTTACTTTCTACTTTGGGAAAATGGGATGACCTAAAAGAACTTTTAGATCAAGCAATGAATGTTCCTGGGATTACCAAGTCTACTATTTACAATGAATATGCCATCATGTATGAGCAAATGGGAGAGCTTGACAAAGCAATCGAGAATTTCAGGAATGCAGGTTTAAATACCTTAGATCAAAAAGTATTGGAAAGAGCCAAGGCTTCCATTGAGCGCTGCAAAATGAAGAAAGAGTTGATGTAATGCGCATTGACATTATTACGGTACTACCAGAATTACTTCAGAGCCCGTTTGAAGCATCCATTCTTAAAAGAGCGATGGACAAAGGCTTGGTGGAAGTACATTTTCACAATCTTAGGGACTACACCTCTAATAAATACAAACAAATAGATGATTACCAGTTTGGCGGGGGTGCTGGTATGGTCATGATGATTGAACCCATTGACAAGTGCGTCTCTGGCTTACAAAAAGAGCGAACCTATCAAGAAATTATCTACATGACTCCAGACGGGGAAACCCTACAGCAAGGGATTGCCAATGAACTTTCCCTAAAGGAAAACATCATCATTTTATGTGGTCATTATAAAGGAGTGGACCAGCGGGTTCGGGATCATTTCATCACCCGTGAGATTTCCATTGGTGATTTTGTATTAAGTGGGGGCGAGTTGGCTGCAGCTGTTCTTTGCGATGCGGTGATTCGGTTAATTCCAGGGGTCTTGAATGATGAAACCAGTGCGCTTACCGATTCATTTCAGGATAGTTTGTTGGCCCCACCTATTTACACGCGACCTTCAGAATACAAAGGTTGGAAGGTTCCGGAGATACTTTTAAGCGGAAACACCCCAAAAATTGAAGCTTGGCGGGAAGCTGAAGCATTAAAGCGAACACAGGCTAGAAGACCCGATTTATTGGAATAGCCAATCCCTATTTTAACATATACGGAACCAATGGAAAAGTGCATATTAGCAATGCTATTTTCAGTAATTTTACACTAGAAAATAAACAATCTAATATCATGAGCACTTTAAATAAAATTGGGCTAGATGCTGAAAAAAGTAAGCAACTTGCCACACAATTAAATGACCTCTTAGGTAATTATACGGTATTTTACCAAAACGTACGCGGGTACCACTGGAATGTAAAGGGAGAAAAATTCTTTGAATTGCACCTTAAATTTGAAGAATTATACAATAATCTTTTTCTGAAAATTGATGAGATTGCCGAACGCATCCTTACGCTTGGCCACACTCCTAACCACAGGGCTTCTGTATATGTTCAGAATGCTAAAATCACTGAAACAGTTGAAGTGAGCGATGGTTTTAAAGCCATGGCCAATATATTGAGTTCCTTTCAAGCTTTGTTGGAAAAACAACGGGAAATCCTTGATCTTTCCGGTGAGATTAATGATGAAGGAACCAACTCCTTGATGAGTGATTACATTAGGGAACAGGAAAAACTAGTTTGGATGTATTCTGCCTTTTTGGACAATAGGTCTTAAAATTTTAAGCAATTAGGTTGCAGGGGCTACAATTTTGTGTATTTTTGCATCCGATTTATTCCAACCTCTGGCGATCACCGTGAATGTTGTTATAAACTTAACCATTTTGAAATCCAAATTATGGAATCGTTAATTAAGTTTGTTGAAGACGAATTTGTAACTAAGAAAGAATTCCCGGAATTTTATGCCGGTGACACCATTACTGTTTACTACGAAATTCGTGAAGGTGAAAAAACAAGAACCCAGTTTTTTAGAGGAGTAGTAATCCAGATTAAAGGAAAAGGACTTACAAAAACCTTTACTATTAGAAAAATGTCTGGAACAATTGGGGTAGAGCGTATTTTCCCAATCAATTTACCTGCACTTCAAAAAATTGAAATCAACAAAAAAGGTAAAGTACGTAGAAAACGTATTTACTATTTCCGTGAGCTTACAGGTAAAAAAGCTCGTATCAAGGAAAGAAAATATTAAACCAAACACCTATCAAAAGGCGGTCTTTTTAAGACCGCCTTTTTTATTCACAATTGTTAATAACAAGGGTTAAAAAACTGTTATTATTAAGTTACCCAAAAAATTTGCAAAATCCATTTACTGAACTACATTAGCAATATCAAAGTGGTTCAATAATCACTGAGATAAAATAAAGCAACGTTCTTTATACATCCTTTTAAATTGTTTGACGCGCTTAGTCCGGATGGGTTAAGTGAATAGATTGAAAAAGGAAGAGTGGGTTTTTGGAAAGTAAATTGGTTTCATGTCAAATTATCTTAAAGAAAACATTCAAACCACTCATTTGAGGCAAATCACAGCCGCAGGGGTATAATAAACCTGCTTCAAACCGTGAAGGTTGGCTGGTAACGATTTGTGTCACAAGAAGCCATGTCAAGTGCAGTAATGCCGTGACATGGCTTTTCTTGCTTTTGGATACATTGTAATTCTTCCATTCATATCCCTTGAAACCTTGCTTCCTAATGCTTATATTTGTATGCCTTTTTCTTTTGCAAAAGGCTTTTTTAATGTTTTTTGAAAATTGAACTGCATGAACGAAACAGCAACTATTATTTACACGAAGACAGATGAAGCTCCATTTTTGGCAACGCATTCATTGTTACCTATCATTCAATCCTATACCAAATCCTCTAATATATCTGTAGAAACAAGAGACATTTCACTAGCTGGTAGAATTATTGCCAACTTCCCTGAATACTTATCTGAGGAACAAAAAATTGGCGATGCACTCGCAGAATTAGGAGCACTCGCCAAAAAGCCAGAGGCAAACATTATCAAACTCCCTAATATTAGCGCTTCCATCCCACAATTAACCAACGCTATCAAAGAATTACAGTCGAAAGGATATCCTATACCTGATTACCCTGAAGAGCCGAAAAATGATTCCGAAAAAGCCATCAAAGCAAAGTATGATAAGATAAAAGGAAGTGCTGTAAACCCAGTGCTAAGAGAAGGTAATAGCGACCGAAGGGCTCCTCAAGCAGTGAAAAACTATGCCAAGAAAAATCCACACAAAATGGGTGCTTGGTCTGCAAATTCCAAAACCCATGTTTCCACAATGAGCGAAGGAGATTTTATGCATAATGAAAAATCGGTGACCATAGCAAAAGACGGACAACTCAAAATTATTCTAAATGACAACGCTGGAAATGAAATTGTACTCAAAGAATCGGTACCTGTTCTAAAAGACGAGGTAGTAGATGCGACGTACATGAGTAAAAAAGCTTTGTTGGAATTTCTATCAGCACAAGTAAAGGACGCCAAAGAAAAAGGGGTGCTCTTCTCGCTGCACATGAAAGCAACCATGATGAAGGTAAGTGACCCCATCATTTTTGGCCATGCAGTAACCATCTTTTTTAAAGAGCTTTTTGAAAAATATGAAGATACCTTCGATACATTAGGTGTTGACCCAAATAATGGTTTTGGAGATCTCATTGGAAAACTTCCAGAGTTGCCTGCTGAAAGACAAAAAGCCATTGAAGCAGATATCCAAAAGATTTTGGAAGAAGGACCCGATCTTGCGATGGTAAATAGCGACAAAGGCATTACCAACCTCCACGTTCCTAGTGATGTGATTATTGATGCTTCAATGCCAGCGATGATTAGAACTTCTGGACAAATGTGGAATAAAGACGGAAAAACACAAGATACCAAAGCGGTTATTCCAGATAGTAGCTATGCTTCCTTATATCAAGCAACCATCGATTTTTGCAAAGAACATGGTGCTTTTGATCCTACAACTATGGGAACTGTACCAAATGTAGGGCTTATGGCACAAAAAGCAGAAGAGTACGGGAGCCATGATAAAACTTTTGAAATTCCAGCAAATGGTACTGTTAAGGTAATAGACCAAGATGGAAATTCCTTAATGGAACACCAAGTTTCCAAAGGAGATATTTGGCGTATGTGCCAGGTAAAAGATGCGCCTATTCAAGATTGGATTAAGTTAGCCGTCAATCGTGCCAAAGCCACTGGTTGGCCAGCCGTTTTCTGGTTAGATGAAAACAGGGCCCATGATGCACAATTAATTAAAAAAGTGCATCAATACCTTCCTAATTTTGATACTTCCGAACTTGAAATTAAAATACTTTCTCCAGAAAAAGCAACAAAATATACATTGGAGCGAGTAAAAAATGGGGAAAACACCATTTCGGTGACCGGTAATGTTCTTAGGGATTACCTTACAGATCTCTTCCCAATCCTTGAGTTGGGCACAAGTGCAAAAATGCTTTCCATTGTACCGCTTATGAATGGAGGTGGACTTTTTGAAACCGGAGCTGGAGGTTCTGCTCCTAAACACGTACAACAGTTTGTGGAAGAGGGACACCTTCGGTGGGATTCCCTTGGAGAATTTCTCGCTTTGGCAGTATCGCTAGAGCACTTAGGTGAAAAATACAGCAATCCAAAAGCTTTGTTACTTTCAGAAACTTTGGATAAAGCCACGGAAACGCTCTTGGAACAAGGAAAATCTCCATCCAGAAAGGTAAATGAATTAGATAATCGTGGAAGCCACTTCTATTTAGCATTATATTGGGCCGAAGCATTGGCGAGCCAGGATAAAGATGCGGAGTTAAAAAGTCTATTTAGCAATATTGCCAAGTCGTTGAAAAATAATGAAACAACCATTGTTAAGGAACTTAACGATGCTCAGGGAGCTCCTGTAGATATTGGCGGTTATTATTTACCCAAAGAATCTCTTGTGAACAATGAAATGAGGGCTAGTAAGACATTTAATGAAATTCTTGCCACGCTCTAATTAAATTTTTTATATATGTAAAAACCACCCGTAAACGGGTGGTTTTTTTTATTCGTTCGCTTCCACTATCTTTGAAAGAAACGACCTTGAAAAAGCACATCCCTTTCCTTCTCCTCTTTTTGTCTTCTTTTTTGCTTTCGGCACAAGAAAAATTTACCATAAGTGGTACCGTTTCCGAAGCCAATAGTGGTGAAACCCTTATTGGAGTTAATGTCTTAATCCCTTCCTTGAATGCTGGGTCTGTAACCAACGAATACGGATTCTATTCCATTACGCTTCCTGCTGGGGTCTACCAAGTCACCTACAGCAGTCTGGGCTATCAAACCCTTCAGAAGGAGATTGATCTAAACCAAAATATTACCCAAAATATTGCATTGGTTTTTGACACCGAAGAATTGGATGAAGTTGTCATCAAAGCCAATTCTGAACGTACCAACATTAAAGCACCGCAGATGAGCGTCACAACACTTTCTGCCGAAACCATTAAAAGTGTGCCTGTAGTCTTAGGGGAAGCCGATGTGGTCAAATCACTTTTACTACTGCCCGGCGTAACCAATGCTGGAGAAGGATCTTCAGGGTTTAATGTTCGGGGTGGTGCCGTAGATCAAAACTTAATATTATTGGATGAAGCTACCATTTTTAATTCTTCCCACCTTTTTGGTTTCTTTTCGGTATTCAATCCAGACGCGATAAAGGATGTAAAACTGTTTAAGGGAAGTATTCCAGCCCGCTATGGCGGTAGGGTTTCTTCGGTATTGGAGATTTTTCAGAAAGAAGGGAATAGTAAGAATTATCAATTTACCGGTGGGATTGGCGCTGTTTCAAGTAGATTGTTGGCGCAAGGCCCCATTATACAAGACAAATCGGCTTTTCTCATTGGTGGAAGGGGTTCTTACGCTCACTTGTTTTTACCGTTGTTTGATATCAACAATAGTGCGTATTTCTATGATGTGAATACCAAAATCAATTACCGAATTAACGAAAGGAACAACCTTTTACTTTCTGGTTATTTCGGAAGGGACCTATTTAGCATCAATGATAAATTTGTGAATATCTACGGAAATGCCCTCGTAAACTTTAGATGGAATCATATCTTTTCAGATAAGTTGTTCTCTAATCTATCGTTAATCTATTCTGATTATTACTACGGACTTGAACTGGATTTTGTAGGATTTGAATGGAAATCGGGCATTCAGAATTTCAACCTAAAATACGACCTGAAGCATTATCTTAACAAGGATCTTCAGCTTAATTATGGACTCAATAACATTTATTACAGTTTTAACCCTGGTAAAATAGTTCCCAGTAGTGGAGATTCTGGAATTGTTGAAGAACAACTCATTAAAAAATATGCCAATGAATCTGCAGTATATGTTGATGTCATACACGATCTCACCGAAAATTTAAGTGTTGAATACGGTTTACGTGTGAGCCACTTTATTCGCTTTGGGCAAGAAGAAATAAATGTATACGCAGATGATAACCCGGTAATTTTTGACCCCTTCACCTTGGTCTACGAAGAAGCTGAACCTATCTCTTCGGTACCATCCAGCAGAAGCGACCAATTAGAATCTTTCACCAATTTAGAGCCAAGAATTGCCGCTTCCTATGTGTTTAATGATAATTTTTCCATCAAGGCAAGTTATACCAGATTATCTCAATACCTTCATTTACTTTCCAATACCAGCTCCCCTACCCCCTTGGACGTGTGGACACCCAGTGGCCCATTTGTAAAACCCCAATTGTTGGATCAATATGCATTTGGGGTATTTCAAAATTTGTGGGATGGAGCATTTAGTTTAGAAACGGAGGTGTATTACAAAGATATCCAAAATAGGATTGACTATATAGATGGGGCTAACCTCATTGCCAATAACGCTATTGAACAAGTCATTTTAAATGGGGAGGCCCGTGCATATGGATTGGAAATCCTGCTTCGGAAAAATAGTGGGAAATTCAGAGGATGGCTGGCCTATACTTTGTCAAAATCTGAACAACGCACACCTCCAAGAAACGAAAATGAAACGGGTATCAATTTAGGGGAATGGTATAATACTCCCTATGACAAACCCCATGATATCTCCTTATTCGCTAGTTATGAATTAAATGACAAATGGTCTTTTAACGGAAACTTTGCCTACCAGACCGGCCGACCTACCAATTATCCTATTGGTCAGTTTGTATTTGAGGATTTGGTGGTTCCTTATTTCGGACTTCGAAACAAAGAACGATTGCCGGATTACCACCGAATGGACATTTCGGCTGTGCTAACCCCTAGAAAAAATAAGGATCGAGATTGGCAAAGTGAGTGGGTGTTTAGCATTTATAACCTCTACAATAGAAGAAATGCCGCTTCCATCAACTTTCGGCAAAATGAAGATACAGGCATGAATGAAGCTGTACGGACCTCTATTTTTGGGATTGTGCCTTCGGTAACCTACAATTTTAAATTTTAACCCATGAAAGGAATATCATATATAAGCGCGATTTTTATCTTTTTGGGAATCATGGCGGTTTCCTGTGAAGATGTGATAGATGTTGAAGTACCAATTGATGAGCCAAGGTTGGTCATAGGCGGATTGCTTCGGGTGGATACTACCCAAGAATTTGTTGGGGTGAAAATTAAAGTGACTCAAACTAGTGGCTTCTTTGATGAAGTGCTGCCTATTTCCAATGTGGAAAACATGTATATCCTCTATGGGTTCGAAGAATTTGGGGATATTGTAAATCCGTCTTTTTCAAATCTTTCAGAATTGGAAATGGGATCTGGCATCTATGAACCAGACCCCACCTTTACCACAGATCAACGAATTAGGACCAGCGCTATTGAACCCGGTATGGCATTTTTCCTCATTTTTGACCATGAAGGACGCCGTTATGCAGGAAAAACTTATTATGCATCATCTGTAGCCATAGATAGCCTTACTCAAGGAGATGGGATTTTGTTTGACGAAGAAGATACGGAAGTTATTGTTTCATTTACTGATGATCCCGAGGTTGAGAATTATTATTTATTCGATTTTGGCTTTGGAAATTTTATCACTTCGGAAGACACTTTTTACGAAGGACAGCCTTTTTCATTTTCCTATTTCTATGAAAACGTAAATCCCGGAGATACGCTCACAGTAAGTTTGATCGGTTCAGATCAAACCTTTTACAATTACATGAACCTTTTATTAGATCAAACCGAAGGTGATTTTAATGTATTCGAAACACCTGCAGCAACTGTAAGGGGAAATATCTTTGATGTGACGGGAATTGATAATATCAATCAGTTTGATAATGTAAATTACCCCGACAATTATCCGTTAGGCTACTTTTCAATTTCTGAGACTTTTACAGATATCTTGGTGGTTGAATAAAACCTAAAAGTTTGCTTGAAGTAATTGAAAGGTACGTGCTGTAACTAACTCATCAGCATGATCAAAACTATACTGTACAGGTTTAGAAGGATCATACACTTGACGGGCATCCAACAATCCCAAAGATTTGACTCCATCGTCATCTAAATCCAATTTCCCGCATACCGCCATAACCGGTACCTTATAGGGGGTTGCCTCTTGAATGATGCCATGTACCCATTTTCCAAAGGCTGTTTGATGATCAATCTTTCCTTCCCCAGTGAGGATAAGGTCTATTTTTTCTTCGGAAAGGATATCGTGAAAATTAGATAATCCCAAAATAAAAGAAGTCCCACTTATAAACTCGGCATTAAAGAACGATTTGAGTCCGTAGGCGGTTCCACCTGCAGCACCCGAACCAGGTACTTGGGCATTCTGAAGCCTGAAACTTTTTTGCACTAATGCATCCAAATGTTGTAGTCCCCTATCCAAAAAAACAATCTCCTCTTTGGAAGCTCCCTTTTGGGCGGCATAGGTATAAGCAGCTCCCGAAGGGCCAAATAACGGATTCAATACGTCATTAATTGCAAAGAACTGTATCCTAGAAAAATCTTCTTTTGGAGGGGTAATAAAACTGATTTCTGATAGCGAAGCTCCTTTTGGGGGTAGGGATTCACTCTCCTTATCCAAAAAATCATATCCCAAAGCATGGGCTATTCCCAATGCCGCGTCATTGGTTGCGCTTCCTCCAATTCCAACATATATTTTTTCAGCACCTTTGGAAAGCGCATCTTTTATTTGAAGCCCCGTACCATAAGTTGAACTCTGCAAGGCATCTCTTTCTTTTTCAAAAAGCAATTCAATTCCCGAAGCCTTCGCTAATTCTATGTAAGCCGTTTTTGAAGATGCATCCCATACATATTCCACATGTATTGGTCTTCCGAAAGGATCTACTGTGTTGACAAATATTTCGGAGAGATTTTTTTGATAGCCTTGAACTGCTTGTAAAAATCCCTCTCCCCCATCTGAAGCAGAAATATGAAAGCAATTAGCATTTGGAGAAAATTGTAGAACACCACGTTGCATAGCCTCTACTACTGCTTTTGCAGCAAGACTATCCTTAAAAGCATCAGGGGCAATTAAAACATTCATCCTCCAAAAATTTGTGGAATAAAAAAGCTAAAAATCAAAATGACAACAAAGAAGATCACCAAAATGTACACTTCTTTGGAAAAAATATCACTTTTCTTAATGGTGTAATCAAAGCTTACATCACTTTTAGGTTTTATTTTGGTAAGGGCCGAAACAAGATATGCAACCACAAGTGAAATAATCACTCCTGTGAAATTAAGCCAAATCCAAAAAATATCAATCCCTAAATCAATATTGAAAATATTCTGAATGGTTTTAGAAAACACCAAATTAATAAGTACTGCCACAATAATTCCCGTATTCATCCCAATATGGTTCACTTTTTTAGAGAAAAAGGCCAATAAAAATGTGACCAATACAGGGCCATAGAATACAGAGCCAATGGCATTAATGATTTCAATAACGGTACTTTTATTTCCGCCAAAAAGAAAGGAACATCCCAATACTACAATTCCCCAAAAGATAACAGCCAATTTTGAGGTGGCCATGTACTTTTTTGTATCCATTTTCTTTTTACCTCTATTGAAAAAGTCTTCCACACTTACTGCAGAAAGTGAGTTCACGGTAGAGCTTAAGGATGACATTGCTGCAGAAAGAATGGCTACCATCAATAAGCCAATAAATCCGTGGGGGAGGTATTTAGTAATAAAAACAGGAATCATTAAATCTGCTTTCACTCCTCCGTTTACAGCAGCTTCGGGAAAATGTTTTTGTGTTACGGAAGCAATTTCCCCCATAAAATCAGGAGCTGCAACCACTAAAGCACCTATCATTAATCCCATAGTGCAATACACCAAAACTACTGGGAATCGAAGTAATCCATTGGCCAGTAGTAATTGACGAATGGTCTTTTCATTCTTTGCGGAAAGCATTCGCTGCGCCTGAGTCTGGTCACATCCGTAATAAGAAAGATACAAAAAGAAACCACCTATAAGCATAGGCCAGAAACCGTATTCCTGATTTTCGCCTATTCCTAAATTAAAGTCTATAACCTGAAGTCTTTCCACAGGGAAACCATTGTCCAAACCACCCAAGGAATCTACCAAATACCATCCATAAAACAAGCACACCAACAAACCTCCAAACAATAATATCATTTGAATGGCGTCACCCCAAACAACGGCCTTCATTCCTCCAAAAAAACTATATACAATCGTAATTATTCCAATGATAAGAACGGTCCAAGCATAATTAATATCTAATACAGCTTGTAAAATTAAAGCAATGGTGTATACCATTACCCCCGTTCCTAAGGCCCTGCTTATTTGAAAAACCACGCTTAAAATAAGTCGGGTTGAAGCAGAAAAACGCCGTTCTACAAATTCATAAATACTCACCACCCCAGAGCGAAATAAAGGAGGGATAATAAGCAGCATAATCCCAATCATGGCCAATGGCACTGCAAACTCAAAAGTGAGCCATTTCATTCCACCATTCAGCTTCAATCCTACAAAAGCAGGTGCCGAAATAAAACTAATTGCAGACAACTGGGTTGCCATGGTAGAAAGACTAAGCGGGAACCATCCCATGCTTCTTCCGCCAAGGAAATAATCTTTGGAATCCTTATTCTCCTTAAAAAAGAAACCCATTCCCAAGAAAAACAAAATGTAAATCCCAACAATGGTAAAATCAAGCCAATTCATAATATAGTGGTTAGTTAGTTAGCAAATCAATGGTAAGTGCGGCACTCCAAGAAAAATTATTTCCTCCATATCCTTTTGTCAAATTTTCATTTTTGGCCTTGGAAGGTTCAAAATATTCATAGAAGCCATATTTTTCCATAAAAAACAAGGTATCCTTTTTAATAGTCTCGGCTTCTTCCTTAAAACCATAAGCAAGTAATCCTTTATATATTAACCAATTTAGATTAATCCAAATGGGGCCTCTCCAATATTTTTCGGGATTGAAATGTTCGCTGGAAGGATCAAAGGAAGCACACAAATAGTTTTCATGATTAGGGCCAGAAAATCTTCCGCCTTGAAAATGGGAAACCAATTGTTTTGCCCTTTCTTCGGAAGGAATACCGGCAAAAAGTGGGGTAAAGCTAGAAGAAGAAAGATAGGGTAACACCCGCTCATTCCGAAGGTCATAATACACATATCCTTTGGAATCTTCATCATATAATTTTTCATTGCAAGCAGCTATGGCCTTTTCATTCCATTGCTCAAGCTGAGACACTTCGGTATCTTTTCCGAAGCCTTTCCCCAAACGAATCAAACTTTGGTTAGACGCAATCAACATGCTATTAAACAAAGGATCCTGAATTAAAAAAGGGGAGTTTTCAGCAATTAAGGTATCATCATATTTCCATTTTTTGAACAGTTCAATTAAATGGATATAATATTGGTATTCTTTGTTGGTAGGTCTATGGGAGGCATCCACCAATTGAGTATCCCTTCGCTGAAATTGATATTCTGGCACTTCAAAGGTTTTCCAGATTTCATCCCAAACGGGAGTATTGTCTGTACCTGCTTCCCAATTATGGCAGATATACACCAAGCCTTCATTATTGGGATCCCGATGGGTATAAAAATAATGGTGGTTATGATAGATCTTATCAAAAGCCTGTTCAAAAAAGTCTTGGTGATCTTGGGGGTTGGCACTATTCTGAAATAAAGCCTCCAACACAAAACCCAACACTGGAGGTTGTGTAATTCCTGAAGTTTTTGTCTCAGGGCTATTAGCACTTAAGTTTGCGGCATGTACTTCTGGGCCCGGAAAATAGGTATCAGATTCGTTATGAAAAATGATATGAGGGATAAATCCATTTTTCCATTGTCCCTTGAAAATCGAATTCAATTCTTGATGCGCCTTTTTTTCATCAAGATGACTCCATCCAATAGCAATAAAACCAGAGTCCCAAAACCACTGAAAAGGATATAAATTTTCACAAGGAATGGTAAATCCATCCCGCCAATTATTCAGTAAAACTTGATGAGCGTTGTTGATTAGTTGTGACATAAATTAGTATTACCTTATAAATATAGGCTTTTATACGTACTTTTGGAATAGTAATTATTTCAGCTTTGTCATTTACCAAAACCACAGAAGAAGATTCCCATTACCAAGACCTTGAAAAAATGGAAGTACATGAGCTACTCTCCAACATCAATGAGGAAGATAAAACGGTTCCGTTAGCAGTAGAAAAAGCCATCCCGCAAATAGAAAAAATGGTACATCAAGTTGTTCCCCAGCTTAAAAAGGGCGGACGTTTATTTTACCTAGGAGCAGGCACTAGTGGAAGATTGGGAGTGGTTGATGCCAGTGAATGCCCCCCTACTTTTGGCGTTCCACACGAATTGGTGATAGGATTGATTGCAGGCGGGGATGCTGCGATTCGAAAAGCAGTTGAATTTGCTGAAGATGATCCTGAAGGCGGATGGAATGATTTATTGAAATACAACATATCCAAAGATGATTTTGTGATTGGAATTGCAGCTTCGGGAACCACTCCTTATGTAATAGGAGCTTTGGAAAAATGCAACCAACAAGATATACCAACGGGATGCATCACCTGTAATGAAGGAAGCCCATTGGCAAACACAGCCAAATTTCCAGTGGTCATTGTTGTAGGCCCAGAATTTGTTACAGGCAGCACCCGAATGAAAGCTGGAACCGCTCAGAAACTAGCTTTAAATATGATTTCCACAGCCACCATGATTCAATTGGGAAGGGTTCAGGGAAATAAAATGGTAGACATGCAGCTTAGTAATAATAAGTTGGTAGATAGAGGACATCGTATGTTAATGGAACAACTAAATGTTAATTATGAGGAAGCCCGCCTACTTTTAAAAAAACATGGAAGTGTGAGGGAAGCGTTAAAATCTAAGGAATGAAAGAACCTACGGAAAGGCATACCGATAAAAAAATGTTAGTAAAAGGCCTAAAATTGATGGGGCTTACATTGCTCTTAATAGTAGCTACAAGCTATTTATTAACCTTTTCATTTTTGAACAAAGAAGTATTGCCTTTGTATGTAATTCTTCCGCTAGCCATTATAGGAATGGCCTTCACCCTATGGGTTGGTTTTAAGGGACTCCGCACGATTATACAGGCTGTTTTTGGTCAAAAGTAACGGGTAGGGTAACCAAAACCTGAGTACCGGTTGGTGTGTCGGCATCACCCAAAAGATCTATAATTTTTATTTCAAACTTATCTTTGGTGTCATGCACAAAATTACGGAGGCGCTCTTCGGAAAGTTTTATCCCATAGGAATTGCGTTTCAATAATTTCCGCTTTTTAATTTCCGAAGCTTTTTTACGACCAATACCATTGTCTGTAATTTTTACAAAAATCAGCTCCTTGGAGGAAGTGATTTCCAGCGACAATTTTTTCATTCCCTCTTTATTAGATAAGCCATGCCATATGGCATTTTCCAAAAACGGCTGAAGAATTAAGGCTGGAACTTTTATGGTGTGTAAAGAAATATCTTCATCTACCGTTAGTGTAAACTGAAAAAGATCGTCGTCAAAACGAATTTGCTCAATCTGGAGGTACAATTTGGCGATTTCCAATTCGTCATGGAGGGAAATATTCTTTTCCATGGAAGATGACAAAATCATTCTCACCAATTTGCTAAACTTATTGAGATAGTATACGGCCTTTTCCTGATGCTTATCAATAATAAAACTTTTGATGGAATTCAACGCATTGAAGATAAAGTGAGGGTTCATCTGGCTGCGGAGGGAAGCCAGTTTCAATTCGGCCATATCCTTTTCATACCTTGCTTTTATGGCTTTCAGCTTATCACGCTCAACTGTTTTATTAAGTGTAGATATATCCTTCTCTAATTGCCTTTGAATTTCATCCTTTAATTTTTCGTTTTCCCTTAATTGTTCAATTAACTTTCGATCTGATTTGTTTTTCTCTAAAAGAATAAGCCTCTGTTTATGTCCTAGCCCTAAAGAGAACAGCATATTCTCAAGAATCACCCCTACGTAGAAAATCGAAACATAAAATTTTGTGCCAGTATCATAAAACATATAAACCTTAGATTCAATTAACGCCAAAATAGAGAAGAACAAAAAACAAGCAGAGCCAACAACAACATAATATTTTAAAAACCCTTTTGCTTTCAATAATGGGATATAGCAGACTACAGCAAACAATGCTAAAATTCCAGACATTAATATATATAATGCGTAATATAATGAGGAGCTTAACTCAAGTATCGTATAAACTAATTCTGCGGAAATATTTATTGTAAAAAGAACGATGACCCCTCCAATAATAAAACGATACCATTTTTGGGAATACGATTTTAAGTCTACAAAAGAAAATGCAAAAAGAAAATAAACCGTATTATAGGCCCATTCTAGGTTTATTCCATAATATTTAATGCCTTCAAGAACGGGATGAAATGAGCTAACATCCTGTAAAAAACTGTTTTCTACAAGAACAATGTTCCTCAAAAAAATTAGAAATGTATACAGACTGTAAAATAGATAACTACGATCCCTATGCTGAAAGAATAGTAAAAAATGATATATGGATAATACCAAAAGCCCTCCCACAATAAACAATGTGATCCCATTTTCCCATGGGTAAGCCAGTATTTCCATTATTTCTTCTATGGCAGTAACTGAATTATAGTTTATGTTCCAATAAGGAAATTAAACTTGATTTTTTTGAACGGGAAATTGGAATATTTTTCCCGTCATTCATTATTAAATAGGATCCATCGCTTTTAACAAGCTCCTTTATATGGTAAATATTGATACTGTATGAATTGTGTACCCTACTAAAAGCCTCGTTCAAGATTTCATCGGTCACATCTTTCAAATTTTTTGTAATAACCTCACAACTGCCATCCTTTAGGTAGATTTCGGTGTAATTGCCATCAGACTTACAATACATGATATCATCCTGTTCGATATATCTGATTTTTCCCGCTAACGGAATAGAAATTTTACGATGGTGTTGTTTAGTAAAACTTTGAATCACTTTATCCAATTCAAAATGAAACCCCTGCTCATTTCGCTGTTTTATAATTTTTGAAACAGCCCGCTTGAGATCATCAGAATCTATTGGTTTCAACAAATAATCAATGGCATTCTTTTTAAAAGCATTAATCGCATAATTGTCATAGGCCGTTGTAATCACAAGTTTGAAATCACGATAACTAAGTTGATCCAATAACTGAAACCCATCAATTTCTGGCATCTCAATATCTAAAAAAACACAGTCGGGTTTTAAATAATTGATTCCGGAAATTGCTTCGATAGGTTTTGTAAAATGGTCAATAACTTCTACATCGGGACAAAATTTTTCTATCTCCCATTTCAGGTTCTTAATTGCCCTTGTTTCGTCATCTACTATTATCGCCTTAAGCATACTTCATATGATTAATCCTTAAAGTTACTCACTAAAATGGGAAAATTGGCTCTTGCTGTATAAATAGTTCCCCTTTGGTGGCAAATCAACTTCATAGCTGTATAACCAGTAACTAACCAAAGCATTTTTTTGTAACACAAAATATACATAAAACTGAACAATTTATACAGTTTCAATACCCAATGAACCAAATGTTTAAAGTAGAATCTGTCCAAATAGTATTTTAATACTATAAATTCTTTAGATAATGAAAACCAAAACCTTACTATTCGTCTTTTTTCTTATTACAGGATCCTTTAATGCCGATGCTCAAATCCTTAAAAAAATAAAGAAAATAAAAGACGGTATTACTTCTTCCGTTTCTTTGGATAAATTAAGTAGGGACCCCGTCACTACCTCCTTCAAAGATGTAGATAACACGAAGTATATAGAAAATGATTTTGGAAATGGTGCTGTTTATAAGAATATTCACGACCAACCATATGATTGGGACAAAGGTTTTTTTCTCACCCCAGGGTTTTATGAAGGGCATTTTAAATCTTTTTGCATCAAAGCAGGAACATACTCTCCTAGAAAAGGAAATGGACGCTTCTATGCAGAATTAAAAGGCCCTAAAGCAGATATTGTTGCAGCAATCATAGATGGTTTTCAAACCAATCCTGAAGTCACACAACAGGAAGTGCAATTGTTATTGTGGGCAATCATCGCAAAGACAGATTTTCAGAAAATGAATGGCCCTATTAAAGTAACGGCCCTGAAACTTCTTACTACCAGTCAAATTGCAAGACTAAGCAAGGGAGCTTTGGAAGAATATGCGTCAAAAGAAATTGAATCTGTAGCAAAGCAAAATGAAACACTTAAAAGTATTTTGGATGCTGAAAACAGACTCCGACAAAAATACTACGCTGGGGCCTCTGATTATGCAGAATATGAAGCAATTGCCATGCGTGCAGGGATTGAACCTGTACTGAATGGGTACGATATTGGCAGATGGACCAAACACCCCAATGGATTTTTTATACGCTATATCGTAAAGGGATATAGGGAAACCATCACCCAAATTTATGTCCCTGAAGATGACATTGAGGCTTACCAGCCCATTAAAGGTTATGGACCCTCAATGAATTATCCCATTTTCCCAATGAATGGGAAGTACTATAAATCCAGAACTTCTATTGCTACCCCTCCTAATCCTTATGCGCAGCGTATCATTCAATCTGATATTGAAGTTGGCAGTTCAGGAGGAAGTGGCGGCTCTGGAGGGTCTGGAGGAAGTGGCGGCTCTGGTGGAAATGGCGGAAATGGTGGTTCTGGTGGCTCAGGTGGAAATGGAGGGAATGGAGGAAATAATGGATCTGGTGGAAACGATGGTTCTGGAAGTTCTGGAGGAAATGGTGGCTCCGGTGGGTCCGGAGGTAGTGGTGGCTCTGGGGGATCCGGAGGCAGTGGTGGTTCTGGGGGATCTAGCGGTACTATTCCATCAGGAGATCAAGAAAACAATGCTTTTGACTGTGAGGAAGTAATAGACCCAGAAATTGAAGCTGTTATCAAAGAGGAATTAATTTTTCAGAATCTACCAGGCGTAATTGTAGCCGTATTTAAAGGAGATTCCATTATTCACATGAAAGCCTATGGAAAAATGGGGCCAGGAAAACCTTTAACCGTAGACACGAATATTCATTGGGCGTCTATTTCTAAGTCGGTCACAGCCGTAGCTGCAATGCAGATGGTAGAAAATGGAAGAATCAAATTGAGCGATAAGGCATCAAGCCTTTTATCCTATTGGCCTACTAGCGTTGAGGTTCGTGATGAAAATAATGATAAACTAACGGATAGCCGATTAGGCAATATCACCCTTAAACATTTATTGAACAATTCAAGTGGGATTCAACATTATAAAAAAGGGAAAGATGATTCCATATTTACCATTTTAGATGATAAAAAGGTTTATTTCACCAGCAAATCCACCTATACACCTATGATGAATGGGGACTGGAACGCTAAAGCGGCAGTGGAACAATTCAATGAATCTGTAATTGATTTTGAACCTGGAAAAGATTATTTGTATTCCTCCTATGGATTTGTATTAGCCGGGGCAATGATAGACAAACAGATACATTACGGCTATGACGATTGGGTGGACAAATATATCAAGATAAAACTTGGACTGAAAAGTTTTGGAAAAGCAAAGAGAATTGATAGAACAGGATATGAAATGTATAATGATGGAATTCTTAATAATAGAAAGGTAGGAAGTTTTGAAAATGTGCTTCCAGCAGGTGGCTGGGAATCCTCTATTTGTGATTTGGCCACATACGCTTGCGCATTGAGTAGAGGCGAACTTCTAAATGATGGGGAAGCGCTCTGGAAAGAAAGCAATTTTTTTCCAAAGGGAAATTACGGCTTAGGTGTTAAAAGGGCTGGGAATGGAGAAAATATGCGGATTTTTCACGGTGGAACCAATGCGTATTCAAGGTCATACATGATGTTTTTTCCATCAGACACTACAGGGGTGGTAATTCTAGCACCACATGTTAATGCTAGTGTAGAAAGGCTTACTCGAAAAATTGTAGATAATAGTTCAAACCTACGTCCAGGTCTCTATAATTATAGTGAAGATAAACTACCGCTTGATGTTTGCCACAATGAAATGAGAAGCAACGATGATCGTTTTGTAGCGGTTTGGCGGAAAACGGGGAGCAAAGAGGATATCATTAGAACCGGAATGGACGAAGGTGCATTCAAAATTGAGATGAACAACCTTAGCAGGCAAAATTATTACCTCGCTGATTTCTCGGTGCATAATACAGGTGATAAAATAATTTATGACGGGGTATTCAAAAAAGGAACAAAACTACAAGTGCTCATTACAGGGAGAAGTAAAATTGAAGAAAGCGAAATCAATTCCATGCGTTCACAGGGAATGGAAATTACAGATGTTGAATACAATAGAATATCCATGGATCCTAAAGAGACCATGTTTAATTTCCACATCAACGCACTCTTCGAAAAAGGAGCTCCCAAATCATATTTACATACTTGGCAAAGCAGTGGGGAAGTCATGAATTTTATCAATCAAACCCAAGCACAAAAGAAAAAACTGATTGATGTAGAGCTTACACCCTTTAGAGACGATGATCTCTACATGTGTTTATTTGTAGATGGTGCAGCAAATACGGTCTTTAAAACTCCCTATCATGAGTTCAAGGATAATCTTATCAACCGAAACTACACAGATATAGGAAACTTAGCAGACTTAGAAATCATGTTTTCTGAAAAAGAAGGGTGGAAAGCTATAAGTATTTGGGAAGAAGGAGATGACGATCAAAGAACTTCACTAAGTGGTGAATACCTGCGTTGGGATTTCTGTAACTTAATGAAGATGCAAGAATTCAATAGATCTAACGGATTTGAACTTATAGACTGGGAACGTGTATATTATAGACCACATTAAATATTCAAAAAGTAAAAAAATGAAATTCATCGCAACACTCTTATTAACTATTCTAATTTGCTGGAGCTGCAACGAGAAAAAAGATGCTTCAGAACAGTCCCAATCTAAAACGGGAACTACTGCTGTTTCCGAAAATAAAGAGAAGAAGACTGAAACCGAAAAAATCTCTATTGCAAATCAGCTAAAATCATTAGAACCCATAACCGAAGCGGAAATGGATGCATGGATGCCAGAAAAAATTGGAACAATGAATAGAACCTATTATCAAGCAAACATAACTCCTCAAATGGAAATATTTATGACGAAAGCCACCTTTAAGGATCCTACTAGCCAAAAATCATTGGATATTTCAATTATGGATGGTGCTGGGGAAAGAGGAAGCCGTGCCATGAGTACGTTTCTAAATTTAAAGAATCTATATCAGGACAAGTCAGATGAGTTGGGCTATCAAAAAGTAATCACCAAAAACGATATGACCATTGTTCAAAAATACCAAAATACAGGGGATAAATTTAACTTAGAATTTGCACCTAAACAGAGATACGCCATCAAAATAGAAACACGAGCTGTATCCGAAACAGAACTTTGGGAAGCCATAAACCAATTTAAATTTGATAATTTTAAAGGAATCTAAAAATGAATCTCATGAGAAATAAACAGCTACTATTACTACTATTCTGCTTTACGATGTTATACGCTCCATCAGCTGAAGCGCAAATCTTAAAAAAGATAAAGGAAAAAATAAATACGGTAACTGGATCTAAAGAAAAGGAGAAGGATTCTATTCCAGATAATAATGAAAACCCGCAGCGACCCGAAATGACCGAGGAGGAGCGTCAAGAAGAAAACGAAAAAATGAGCAATTTTTTTGGCGGCGGATTGGAAGAAATTAGGGACACCTATAGTTTCTCCTACAGCCTGGTGTATGAATTAACTACAAATAAAGAATCTATGCCTTTAAAATACCTGCTTGAACCTAAAGCCGACTATTTTGCGAACAAGATGGAAGACAAGGGAACCGAACAACTGATGGTGTACGACTTCAAAAAGAATGCTATGGTGACATTTATGGATAATGGGGAGCAAAAAATGGCCATGAAAATGAAAATGCCCAACATAAAGAAGATGCAGAAAAAATATGGGAAAAAAGTCATTCCTGACGAAGAAGATGAAGATGTTGAGATTATTCCCATTGAGGGTAAAACCATTTTAGGATATCAATGTGATGGTTATAAAGTAATCTCTAAAGACGGGGTTGGTAAATTTTGGGTGACCAATGAAGCTCCTGTCACCATCAATGGAGTCTTTGCTAATTTTAAATCACTACCAAAAAAAGCACGTAATTACCCAATTAGTGTAAATTCCTTAATTATGGAAATGAATTATATAGCTAATAGGGGCAAAAAAGATAATATGACAATGCTATGTACCCAACTTATTGAAAATACAGTTGAAATACACAAAAAAGAGTATCAATCTGGATTTTAAAATTACATATATGAAAACACAATATTTATGCATTCTTTTATTTATTTTTTTAGGAATGGGTAAGGAGGTAAATTCCCAGATCCCCTCTAATGATCCCTATGATATGTACGAAAATGATGAGGAAGAGGAAGAGGAAGAAGAAAACAATAATAAAAGCAACAATAATGATAACACAAGTGATCTACCTAAAGATATTGATCCAGATGAACTTAATCTACTTATTAATGTAAAAGACCAACTTGGCACTTTTGGTCATTATATAGAGGGTATTGGTCGCACATACAATTTAACCCAAAAAGGTTGTTCAAAAATGTATGTTTGTTTAACAAATACTTTTGCAAAAGTATGGACAATATATAATTATGAAAAAAAATTAAATGAAGCACATTCTGGAGGTATAGATGACACTTGTAAGAAAATACAAATTATCTTAGAGGATTATATATTATACATAACCTCAATGAATTTAGATGTGTATTGTCCAGATTTCCTTTATAGGAATAAAAATGAATATACTGATGAAGAAATTATTGATGCCTCTATTGCCATTGGTGATTTAGTCCAATTGCTTAGTGATCCCGATGGCTTTGATTGGACGCCTTACGAAATAGAAAATTATAAAAAAGCTAGACGGACATTTAAAGAAATCTGTAGCAATGATATAAATGCCCCTATAGAACAAAGAGAATGCTCTTGCGGTGAAATTATTACTGAAGAGAAAATGGACGTCACCGAAAAAGATAAAGTAATAGACTTTATTAGAGATACCCTTGATGAAATTAATCCAGCATGGCAGACCAAAAAGGTAATTGAACTTAACAGTATGCTTCAAGCCCTGCCTTGTAATAATTAATCCGTCTTTATAAAATTATAAAAGAATGAAGGGCACTACAATGGAGTGCCCTTCTATTTTTAAATGCGTTAAGAAATACTTTTCTATCGCTTTATGAGTTGTGTTGAAAATGTTTGCGAACTACTTTGAACTTTCAGAATATATATCCCACTGCTTAAATTTGATAGATCAATAGTTGTATAGCCCTGTTGTAAACCAATTTCTAAAAGCTTTGAGCCTTGAATTGAATAGATGATTGCACTTTCCAATTCCAAATTTGTACTAGTAATATTTAAAATAGAGGTTACTGGATTTGGATAGACAGAAATACCTTGTTTCCCCAAGTCTTCATTTCCTAATATCAAAGTTATGGTAACTGCAAATGGCACACTTAAACAATCATCTACAATAGTAACAGCATAATATGTGCTTCCATCAACTAATAAGGTAGAAGGGTCTAATGGATTTTCATTATTTAAGGCATCATTCTCACTTGCAAACCAAGTAACATCAGATGGTGTAACAACTATATCTGCCACAGTAGCCCCTTCATTAAAAGTTTGGTTAGCATCCCCAGTAGGAGCACTTGGAGGAGTGCAGAGAGTCAAACTTTCAAAATAGTGCGCACTATCAGAACCCGATATTGGGGTCGTAGTTCCATTGGAAGGATCTAAAATTTGAACTCCAAAATTAGTTCCAGCTGAAACAAGTAAATTTCCATTTCCCAATTGAGTAACACCGCGCATGCTTCCAATTTCCCAACTATCCAAAATAGCACCATCTGCTACTGAAAATTCATAAATACCACCAGTATTTCCTCCTAAATTACTAAACACCGCTGCATACACAGAGTTATTATCAGGATTCAATTCTATTTGTTGAATAAAGTTAACTACACCTACCCCAAGTATATCACCAAGAACATTTCCACTATAGTCCCTCCTTTCAATTTTAGAAGTAGAACTACCTATATAAGAAATATACACTTCAGTTCCTACATCAATAATATCAAAAGAAGATATTCCAGCTGTATCAATAAAACCAAGGTTGTTTCCACTTGTATCAAAACGTACAATAGCGTCACCTGGAGCTCCATTATTGGAACCAGCATTTGTAACCCAGATTTCTCCATTTACAACTTCCATTCCCTTAATATTATCTAATCCACCACTGATAGTACTAACATAATTCCCTTCCAAGTCAAATCGATCTATTCTGTCTTCTAGTTGATCTGAAATCCAAATTTGTTGCCCTACTTGAAGAATATCTTTAGGGGTTCCTGGACTCAATGGGGTTAAATCTATAAAGCTATTATCAATAATAGAACCATCCTCTGTATCTAATAATAAAACAAAAGGCTCTTGAATTACTGCAATAACTTCATTTTGTGCATTTACTGAAAATATTTGTGCCAGTGAACAAAAGATAATTCCAATAAAAAGCTTAGTAATTTTTTTCATAACATTAAGTATTTGACTTCTTTTTAAAGATAGAAAAAAATACAGAATAATTATTTATAAAAAATAAAGTGCTTTATAATTAAAGTTTGAAATCATTTATGAAAAAAGAAACGGTCCCCTCATAAATTAATGATAAAAGGAAATAAATGTATTGACGAAAATTTATTGCATAAAAAAAGCGCCCAACGATCTGTTGGGCGCTTCAAAAGAAG
>CAZBWO010000022.1:0-37097 GCA_964495885.1 uncultured Alteromonas sp.
GAAGGTGAGGCTTTTCCAGCTCTAATGTTGATGAGTTTTTTTTCAAGATGCTTAAGGGCATTGTTCATTGCCTCTTTTGTTCCTTCTAATATTATTTGAATTTCTTCTTCCATATGTTCTTTTACAAATTTATAGACAAAAATTAGACCAACTTATAAATTCACTTTAGTTCCCACGTTTTCTCCCGAAACTACTTTTAGCAAGTTGCCTTTTGTGTTCATGTCAAACACGATAATGGGAAGCTCGTTTTCCTGACTCAGTGTGAAGGCCGTGGTATCCATTACTTTAAGTCCTTTTTTAAGGACATCTTCAAATGTAATAAAATCAAATTTAGTAGCGGATGCGTCTTTTTCAGGATCGCTGGTATAAATACCATCTACACGTGTTCCCTTTAAAATGACATCGGCTTCAATTTCTACAGCACGTAATACAGCAGCAGAATCGGTGGTAAAGTAAGGATTTCCTGTTCCGCCGCTAAAAATAACCACCCTTCCTTTTTCCAGATGCCTTATGGCTCTTCTGCGTATAAAAGGTTCGGCAACTTCATTCATTTTAATAGCGCTTTGCAAGCGAGTGTCAACCCCTTCATTTTCCAAGGCACTTTGTAGGGCTAGTCCGTTTATTACGGTAGCGAGCATTCCCATATGGTCTCCCTGCACACGATCCATACCACCACTTACACCAGATACTCCCCTAAAAATATTTCCGCCACCAATGACTACGGCAACTTGTACGCCTCTGTCTACAATCTGTTTGATTTCTTCGGCATAGTCTTTTAGGCGTTGCGGATCTATACCGTAGTTTTTGGAGCCCATTAGGGCTTCTCCGGATAGTTTCAGTAAGATTCGATTGTATTGCATAGTGGCGATTTCTATCGCAAAAATAACGAAAAATTGTAGATGATGTTATGGAAAATAAAAAACCGTTTCAAGCTTTTCGCCCGAAACGGTTTTAGATTATTTATTTTTGATTTCCTTAGGCTAAGGAAATTCTTTCAAAACCAGTAACTTCTACATCTCCTTGGCTGGAAACATAGTCTGCTACAGATTTCTTTTCATCCATGATAAAGGTTTGATCCAACAACGCCTTTTCTTGGTCTAAAGTAGTATTGTCCAATACATAGCGTTGTAGTTTTCCAGGAACGATTTTATCCCAGATTTGCTCTGGCTTTCCTTCTGCCTTCAACTCTGCTTTAATGTCTTCCTCTGCTTTTGCCAATACATCATCTGTTAATTGTGCTTTGGAAATAAACTGAGGTACATTTTTCAATGTTTTTCCAAGTCGAACCAACTCTTCATTTTCCTTTTCAATAGCAGCAATACGTGCTTCAGTTTCAGATGCTACGAAAGCAGCATCAAAATCTTTATAGGAAAGGGTCGTGGCACCCATAGATGCTACTTGCATTGAAAGGTTTTTGGCAACTTCTTCAGCATTGTCGATTGCCTTTGAAAGACCAACGACTGCTCCAATTTTGTTTCCGTGGATATACGATCCAACAAAAGGAGCTTCTAGTTTTTTGAAACCGCCAATTTCAATTTTTTCACCAATAACACCGGTTTGCTCCGTCAGCTTTTCCTGGACGGTCATACCTCCAAAATTAGCCGCCAATAAATCCTCTAAAGAATCTACTTTAAGGGCAACTTCGGCAAATTCGTGTGCTAATTTCACGAAGTCTTCGTTTTTAGCAACGAAGTCTGTTTCACAATTCAATGAAACGATGACCCCTTTGTTATTGGCATCATTCACTTTAGCAATAACAGCACCTTCACTTGAGTCGCGATCGGCTCTTTTTTCAGCAATTTTTTGTCCTTTTTTCCGAAGAATTGAAATTGCTTTGTCAAAATCACCTTCGGCTTCTACCAAGGCTTTTTTGCAGTCCATCATTCCAGCTCCGGTTTTTTGTCGTAATTCGTTTACCTGTGCAGCAGTAATTTTCATGCTTAAAAATTTTATGAAAGTCGGCCCAAGGTAATACGGGATTGCTTGAAACCGACTTAACTTATATTATGATTTTGTTATTTGTTTATTCTTCTTCAGAGCTTGCAGTGGCAGCAGTAGCCGCTGTTTTTCTTTTACGGGCCGATTTCTTTTCAGCCTTTTCTTCATTGTTGTCGCTGTTCTTACCAGCTTTACGTTCTGCCAACCCTTCTACAATCGCATTAGAAACACTAGAAACGATTTTTTCAATAGATTTGGAAGCATCGTCATTAGATGGGATAACGTAGTCAATAGGACGTGGGTCGCTATTGGTATCAACCATAGCAAAGATTGGGATATTTAGCTTTTGCGCTTCCTTAACCGCAATATGCTCGCGAGTAGTATCTACGATAAATAAAGCTCCAGGAAGTCTGCTCATGTCACTAATAGACCCTAAGTTTTTTTCCAGTTTTGCTCTGGTACGATCTACCGCTAAACGTTCTTTTTTAGAAAGCGTATTAAATGTACCGTCTTGTTTCATCCTGTCAATAGCAGTCATTTTCTTAACCGCTTTACGGATGGTTACAAAGTTGGTAAGCATTCCACCAGGCCATCTTTCAGTAATGTACGGCATGTTTGCTTTTTCAGCTTGCTCTGCCACGATGTCCTTTGCTTGCTTTTTGGTTGCAACGAAAAGTACTTTTCTTCCACTAGCTGCAATCTTTTTAAGGGCTTCTTGAGCCTCTTCAATTTTTGCAGCAGTTTTGTAAAGGTTGATAATGTGGATTCCATTACGCTCCATGTAGATGTAAGGAGCCATGTTTGGATTCCATTTTCTGGTAAGGTGTCCAAAGTGTACACCAGCGTCAAGGAGTTCCTTGACTTCTTTGTTGTTTGCCATTTTGTTTTAGTTTACGTTCTGTCTAGATAGCAACCTGTCCTTCAAACAAATGAATTTTTTGGTTTAGATGCTAAACTAACGTTCCTATAAAGGAACTAACAGCTTAATTAATAAAATATGAACTTAAAAAAGGTCTTGGGCTTCCATAAGAAGAAACCCAAGACTTGAAATATATTAACGCTTGGAGAATTGGAACTTCTTTCGGGCTTTTTTCTGTCCGAACTTTTTACGCTCCACCATTCTTGGATCACGGGTAAGTAATCCTTCAGGTTTTAGAACTGTTCTAAATTCTTCGTTTATCTCGCACATGGCTCTTGAAAGGGCCAATCTGATGGCTTCTGCCTGTCCTGTAATTCCACCACCGTATACATTTACTTTAATGTCGTAAGCTTTGTCGTTTTCAGTTAGCATTAGAGGTTGCTGCACTTTATAACGAAGGCTTCCGGTTGTGAAATAGCTATCAAATTCCCTGTTGTTAACCGTAATGTTCCCTTTTCCTTTGGAAACATAAACACGGGCAACAGCTGTTTTTCTTCTCCCTATTTTGTGGATGGTTTCCATTAGTTGTTGTCTTTAAGGTTAATTACTTTAGGTTTTTGCGCTTCTTGATCATGCTCTGCTCCCGCATACACATAAAGGTTTCTGAAAAGAGCGGCTCCAAGTTTATTTTTTGGAAGCATTCCTTTCACTGCTTTTTCTACCACACGGGTTGGATCTTTTTCATAAAGTTCCTTGGCAGTAAGGGAACGTTGTCCACCAGGATATCCTGTATAACGGATATACTCTTTGGAGTCCCATTTCTTACCTGTTAATACAAATTTTGAAGCATTGACAACCACCACATTATCTCCACAATCTACATGGGGAGTAAAACTAGGCTTATGTTTCCCGCGAAGTAATTTGGCTACTTCACTGGCAAGACGACCCAATGCTAAACCGTCCGCATCTACAACAACCCACTCTTTGTTTACAGTGTTTTTGTTAGCAGATACTGTTTTGTAACTTAATGTATCCATAAGTTTTTTGTCATAAAAAGTTAATAATCATTGATCATAGTCCTCGCTAAGAGGGGTGCAAATGTAGTGTATTTTTAGTTATTACCAAACACACCCTTTTGTTTTTTGCAATCTGGAAGTTAAAAAAGTTAAAATTATCTTAACGTGTTATTTGAAGTGTCACACAGACAACTACTTTGCAGTCTATTATAGCATCAACCCAACCGAACCATCATGGCTTTTCGTACTTTTCTTTTTGCTGCTTTTTGTATTTCAAACTCCTTACTATTTGCCCAAGATACTGAAGAAACAGAAACTAAAACCTATGAAAAAAGAGTCTACACTACGGCTTCCATAGTAGGAAAGGGAGAAATTTCCATAGATGGTAAAATAGACGAAGCTGTTTGGGATATTGTTGAATGGACCACAGATTACACTGAATTTGAGCCTGATGTGGGAACTCCCCCAACCGAACAGACCAAAATGAAAATCCTCTATGATGATAAAAACCTCTATGTGGCTTTTCGATGTTATGAAGCAGATCCTTCCAGTATTGTAAAACGCATGGGAAGACGGGATTCATTTGCTGGCGATTGGGTAGAACTTAATATTGATAGTTATGGCGATGATAGAACGGGCTTTTCCTTTACAGCAAGTGCTTCGGGGGTGAAAGGGGATGAGTTTATTTCGAATAATGGAAACAATTGGGATACTAGTTGGAATCCTATCTGGTATTTAGATACACAAATAGATGATGAAGGTTGGACTGCAGAAATTAAAATTCCTTTAAGTCAGTTGCGCTTTGGAAATGATGAAGAACAAATTTGGGGATTACAATCTACCCGAAGGTACTTTAAGAATGAAGAGCGTTCCACTTGGCAGCCTCTTCCCGCAAATCCACCAGGGTGGGTAAGTGAGTTTGGCGAATTACGGGGATTGATAGGCTTGAAACCTCAAAAACAACTGGAAATTCAACCTTATCTTTTAGGGCAATTAGACACCTATGAAGCCGAAGAGGGGAACCCTTATAGGGATGGGGAAGATGCTCGTTTGGCAGGAGGGCTAGATGCAAAGATAGGTGTCACCAATGATCTTACGGTAGATTTAACGATCAACCCAGATTTTGGACAAGTAGATGCAGACCCCGGAGCCATTGCACTGGATGGTTTTGAGATTTTCTTTCAGGAAAGACGTCCTTTCTTTGTGGAAAACAAAAATGTCTTTGATTATAATTTTGCTGGGAATGCAGATAATCTTTTCTTCTCAAGAAGGATTGGACGAACGCCACAAGGAAGTGCCTTTGGACCTACTACAGCTTTTGTAGACCAGCCAAATAATACCACTATTTTGGGAGCTGCTAAGTTAAGCGGAAAAACCAAAGATGGTTGGACTCTTGGGATTTTGGAAAGTGTTACTTCTAAAGAATATGCAGATGTGCTTGATGAGAATGGTGATGAAACCGAAGTATTGGTAGAACCTTTAACGAACTACTTTGTGAGCCGCGTGCAAAAAGATTTCAATGATAGGAACAGTTACATTGGAGGTATTTTTACGTCCACCACCCGAAATATGGCAGAGAACCTTCAGTTTTTGCATAGCCATGCGTATTCTGGCGGACTGGATTTCAAACACAACTGGAAAGATCGGAAATATTATGCAGAGGGAAGTGCCATTTTTAGCCATGTGAGAGGTTCTTCCGAAGCCATAACTGCTACACAAAATAGCTTAACACACCTCTTTCAACGTGTGGATGCAAGTCATGTGGAAGTAGATCCCACCAAAACCTCACTAAGTGGAACTGGTGGCCGCTTTGAAATAGGAAAAGGTAGCGGTGGAAATTGGCGCTATAATATTGGAGGAAACTGGCGTTCCCCAGAATTGGAATTGAATGATATAGGGTTCCTACGGCAAGCCGATGAAATAAGACAATATGCCAATATCCGTAGATTTTGGAACAAACCTACCAATTGGTTTCGGCAGGCCAATGTGGGACTGAATCAGTTCAGTTCCTATGACTTTGAAGGAAATTATAACCGTATGCAGTATGAGTTGAACGGATATATCAACTGGAAAAACAATTGGTGGACCGAAGGTGGGGCAGCCCATAAGCCTAGAATATTCACCAATACTGTTTTGCGCGGCGGGCCCCGTTGGCGTTGGAGTGATGAAAATTTCTTTTTTCTTTTTTCGGGGACCGATAGCCGAAAGAAATTCAATATGCATGTGGGATATGTGAACTCTTGGGCAAAGCAAAATAATTTTGGTTTAGAAAGGTATGTCCTTCGATTTTTTTACCAACCATTGAATTCCATGAGTCTTTCGCTTATCACAGAATTTGAGAAAAGCCCCAATAAGACCCAATATGTTACCGAGACTAGTTTCAATGGGACACCAAGATATATTTTGGGGGAGATAGACAACCAGTCGCTTACAACAACACTTCGGGTAAATTATAGTATCAACCCTAATTTGTCGATACAATATTACGGACAGCCATTTATTTTCAATGCCGAGTTCTCTAATTTCAATTATGTAAACAATCCTATTGCCGAAGACCTAAACGATCGGGTTACATGGTTTGATAACAATCAGATTTCAGAAGATGGAGGGGTTTATTCTGTAGATGAGGATTTAGATGGGAACAGTGATTATTCTTTTAGCGATCCTAACTTTTCATTTGTGCAATTTCGGTCTAATTTAGTGGTTCGATGGGAATATATCCCAGGCTCTGAAGTATTTCTGGTGTGGTCACAAGGGATTACCGGTATAGGGGATCCTACCAATGATTTCAATACCATTATTGACAACCAATTATTGAGTCAACGTCCGCAAAATACCTTCTTAATAAAGGCAACCTATCGGTTCGTACTTTAAAATAAATGATCTAAGGCATAACGTACTAAACCTGCATTACTTTTAATGCCCAATTTTTTATGGATGTTTTTGCGGTGGGTATCAATGGTGTATTTACTAATTTTTAATTGTTTGGCCATTTCAAGGGTGGTTCTTCCCTTGGCAACCAGCCGAAGGATTTCCCGTTCCCTTCTGGTAAGCGAATGTTTGGGTTCATGTTCCTTTTCAAACCATTGATGAAGATCTTTGGGAAGGTTCTTTCCGAAGTAATATTCATTTTTCATTAAGGCATGAATGGCTTCTTCCAATTCTTTTTTAGAGGCATTTTTGGTAACATACCCATGAGCACCAGCTTCCAACATTTCAATGACATCAGCGGTTTGATCAAACATGGAAACCGCAAGGATTTTGATGGATGGATATGATTTTTTGAGTTCCCTTGTTAAGCTTATTCCGTTCATAATGGGCATCCGTATATCTGTAAGGATAATATTAGGCGCTTCATTTTTCTCCAAAAACTGTAGTGCTTCCAAGCCGTTAGAGGCTTGTCCTAAAATACGAATCCCCACCATCTCCTCAAAAAGCGATTTCAAACCGTCTATGAACAATGTGTGGTCATCTAAAACAAATACGGTAATCATACAATTGGGATGTTTAAAATTACAGTGGTGCCATTCCCTACCGAAGTATCAATCACAATATCCCCATTTATTTTCTTGATGCGCTTTTCAATACTTTCCAGTCCCAATCCTGTTCGATTTTGATGCAAATCGAAGCCTCTGCCATTATCTTCAACCATTACGGTAAGGATATTTTCCTCTTCTGAAAATTGAATCACGGCTTCGGAAGCATTTGCATGTTTGATAATATTGGTGAGTAATTCCTGAATCACTCTAAACAATTGAATTTCTATGGAATTATCTATACGGCTTTCCATATCAATATTCCGAACGGTAATGTCAATTCCGCTTGCTTCCGAAATTTGTCGTGCAATAGCTTCCGCGGAAGGAATAAGTCCCTTGCTAATAAACGCACCAAAGTTTTTGTTTTGTGCTGTTTTCCGAATCTCCAGATAGGTTTCTTCCGTGAGGGATTTAATTTTAGAAAAGTAGCTTGGATCTTGGGATTTTTTTTCAAAACCTTCCAAATACATATTTAGGGTTGCTACTTTGCTTCCAAGGTTATCGTGCAGATCTGATGCAATTTTTTCCCGCTCTTTTTCCTGTGCTTCAATGATGGCATCAATCCCAGCCAACTCTTGGTCTTTGAGTTGCTGCTCGAAATCCTGGATTTTTATTTGTTCTTCCTGAAGGGCAATTAACTGTTTCCTTCGGTTATTTTTAAATAGGAGATATCCAATACCAATGGTAATGAACAAAACTGCCAGGGCTGCGATAAGGTAATTTCGGTTAATGACCCTTTTGTATTCGGTCTCCTGATTTTGTGCAGTGAGTTCCAGGATTTCCTTTTCCTTTTTTTCGGTTTCGTAACGGGTTTGTATTTCGGCAAAGTTTTGTTGAAATTCAGAATTGAGCAAACTGTCATTCAACTTTGTGGCTTTTTCAGAATATGCCAGTGCTAATGCTGTTTGCCCTAAACCTTTATGAGCTTCTTTCAGATTGTTGTATACCAACACTAACTGTTTTCCCTTTACATCTTCCGAAGCTTTTTCAAAATAAGGAATCGCTTTTTCAAACTGGTTTTTTTTCAGCAGGACATATCCAAGATTACTGTAAGTGATTTCCAGTCCCTTTGCCAGATTGAGGTCATTTTTGAGTTGCAAAGTTTTTTCTAGGTATTGCTGTGCCTTTTCCAGGTTTTTATGCAAATAAATCTCACCCAAATTATTGTATACCATAGAGAGCGACCTGTTATCATTGAGCTTTGTAGCAAGGGCTTCGGCTTTTGCGTTGTACTGGATGGCCACCAAGGTATCCCCGTTTTTATAGTATTGCGTGGCAAGGTTGGGAAGGGTAATCATTTCAAACTGGAGTAGTTTTTTTCTTCGGAAAATATCGAGTGCTTTTTCACTGTATTCAATGGCCTTGGGATATTGACCAAGTTCTGCAAAGGCGGTTGCCACATTGCTGTAGCATTTTCCCATATTGATGGAATCCTTTTTTTCCTCAAAATAGGTAACTGTTTTGGTAAGCGTACGAATGGTTTTATCATAATTTCCCTGCCGGAGATAAATCGCTCCCAAGCTAATATCTATTGCTGGCACCCGATCTTTTTCACCCATTTTGATAAGAACCACTTTGGCATTTTCGAAATAATGAGAGGCAGAATCCAGCTGGGCTGTAAAAAAGTAGTAACGCCCAAGTTGGTTAAGGACTTCCGCATGAAGTGAATCATTGTTGTTAAAGCTGGCAGCCTCCAAAGCATATTTTTTCCCAGTGTTAATATCTACCCGTTCATAGGCCTTGGCCAATTGTAGTTTTAACTGGGCTTTTCCCAATTCACTTTCGGTTTCATTTATCAAAAGCTTGAGGCTGTCAATAGTTGGATTTTGCCCCAATAGTTTTGGGCAAAGGGTAATGAGAAGCAATAACAATGCAAGCTTTCTATTCATGTAATTGGGTTAGCAGTCTTTATAAAGTTACAAAGTTCTATTCAAAAGTAGGTTTGTTTTCTGAAAATGAGATACCTATAATTAGGTATTTATGCCAAGTGTTTGCTGTTGTACTTTTGAAATATAAACCGAAAAAACTTGGCTATGAAATCGTATCTGTTACTGCTACCACTTCTTTTGTTTTTGCAAACAGGCTCTTGCGAAGATGATGATACCCCTTCTGATGATGCTGGGGATCTTACCGAAAATTACATGAATTTCATGGGGGTAACTTCTGAAGCCTTTGGAGGGTGCAATCAGGACTCTACTTCTGGTGATGATCTCATCTGTGTTTATGCAGGCTCATTTATTTTGGATGGTTTGGGGTATGCAATTGCCATTACGCACAAAGGACTTTGCCGTTCAGCGAGTTTTAGCATAGATGAACAGGCCTTGGAAGAAGGAGAAGCTATTGTCATTCTTCAAGCCTCAGAGAGTGGTGTAACTATTGAAACGTTTAGGGGAGTAAGTGGTACGGTTACTTTGGTAGATTCTGGAACTAATGTGAGCTTTCGGATTAACGGCACGGTACAAAGTACCACTGATGATTCACTGGAAGCGATTGAAGGATATATCATTTGTCCAAATCCATAATACTGATGAAAAGATTATTCTTTCTAGGGGCCTTATTACTTCCTTTTTGCATAGGTTGCGAGAAGGTGCAGGAGGCAATAGATAATATTAGCCAAGAGGTAGAAGTTACCACGAATTTTGTCATTAATATGGACATAGCGGCACCTTCTCAAGGTGATCCCAATGCTTCTTCGGAAATCTCCCAATTTGGTGGATTTGACATTATTTCCTCTCCCGAAGTGGCCGACCGTATTGGAACTCCTGAACAAATCAAGAAGGTGGTGATTCATTCTGCTACTTATGAGTACTACAATTTTTCAGGAAATGTAGATGCAATTGCAGATGGTAGATTTATATCTTATGATGCCAATGATGATGCAGTTATTTTCCCTACTGGTCCAGTAAATGTTGCGGAAGCAGATTTGTTTAATACCATTTATAATGCTTCTGGGGATTTTGCAGCCATTTCCCAAAATGCTACCCAAAACAAAGTCATTCTTTTTAGTTATGCAGGAACCTGTTCAGGCAACCCAGCCTTGTTCACTATACAGGTTATTATTAATGCAACGATTACGGTAGAGTTGGATACCCAATAATTAATGAGCCTCCAACCAATTTTCGCCTAACCCAATTTCCACTTCCAAAGGAACGGTAAGCTTGTAAGCATTTTCCATT
The DNA here is from genome assembly GCA_964495885.1 of uncultured Alteromonas sp. Taxonomy (GTDB): domain Bacteria; phylum Bacteroidota; class Bacteroidia; order Flavobacteriales; family Flavobacteriaceae; genus PALG01. Next base: position 10,526 of record CAZBWO010000022.1, read on the forward strand.
TCGGATTGTATCATGGTTTTCAGTGGGTCTAATTCTGCCTTGAATGCATCAAAGACCAATTCATCATGTACCTGGAGTAGCATTTTACTTTTAAAGTTGCCTTCTGTTAACTTTCGGTGAATATGAATCATGGCAATTTTAATGATGTCTGCAGCACTTCCCTGTATAGGCGCGTTTACCGCATTGCGTTCCGCAGCACCCCGTACCACTGCATTTCGGCTATTGATGTCCTTTAAATAACGTCTCCGCCCCAACACCGTTTGAACATAACCGTGTTCACGGGCAAAGTTCACTTGGTCACTTATATATTGGGAAAGCTTCGGATAGGTTTGGTAGTAGGTGTCAATCAATTCCTTTGCTTCCGTTCGATTTAAATCGGTTTGATTGCTCAATCCAAAAGCCGAAACCCCATAAATAATCCCGAAGTTTACGGTTTTGGCATTGCTTCGTTGTTCTCGGGTGACTTCCGAAAGTGGCACACCAAAGACTTTTGCTGCTGTGGAAGCGTGGATGTCTTCCCCATTCTGAAAGGCCTTGATCATATTCTCCTCTTCACTCAATGCAGCGATAATCCGAAGTTCAATCTGCGAATAATCTGCCGCGAGTAAGGTGTAGTCTTCATTTCGGGGAATAAAAGCTTTTCGTACTTCCCGGCCCCGCTCTGTACGGATGGGGATATTCTGTAAATTAGGATTGTTACTGGAGAGCCTACCGGTGGCAACCACAGTCTGCATATAATCTGTATGTACGCGATGGGTAGCAGGATTCACCTGTTGCGGAAGCGCATCCACGTAAGTGCTCTTCAGTTTTGAGAGCCCACGATACTCCAAAATACAACGCACAATTTCGTGGTCTTTGGCCAAATAGGAAAGTACATCTTCAGCCGTTGAGTATTGACCGGTTTTGGTTTTCTTTGGCTTGTCTACCAGTTTCAGTTTTTCAAATAGAATTGGACCCAATTGCTTTGGAGAAGCGATATTGAAGGTTTCTCCCGCCAGTTCATAAATGCGCTGCTCCAGCTGTAGGATATCTTTATCCAAGGCTCCCGAAAGGCTTTCCAAAAAGGGCTTATCCAGATTGATCCCTTCCAATTCCATGTCTGCCAATACCCGAAGCAGTGGTACTTCAATTTCATCAAATAATTTCTGGGTATTTGCTTCTCCCAACTCGGCTTCAAAATGTTGTTTGAGTTGTAGGGTGATATCGGCATCCTCAACGGCATATTCCGTTTGTTGCGCTAAGGGTACATCCCGCATGGACTTTTGATTTTTCCCTTTTTTACCAATAAGGGTTTCTATGGAAATAGGGGAATAGTTGAGATAGGTTTCAGAAAGGATATCCATATTATGGCGCATGTCTGGATTGATAAGGTAGTGCGCCAACATGGTGTCAAAGAGTTTTCCCTTTACGGAAACATGATATTTTTGAAGGACCTTGATATCGTATTTTAAATTCTGACCAATTTTTTCAATGCTTTCATCTTCAAAAAACGGCCGAAGCAACTCGATGAGTTTTTGGGCTTCTTCCCGTGCTTCAGGAAACGGAAGATAAAATCCGGTGGTTGCATTCCAGCTGAAGGCGATGCCAACGAGTTCTGCCGTAAGGGGATCCAACCCAGTGGTTTCAGTGTCAAAACACACACTTTTTTGTTGTAGTAGAGTGTCAAGGAACAATTGTGTACCTAAGCCTGGTTCCACATGTTGGTAGAAATGAGGCACCTCTTTGTAGGTTTTTCTGGAACTAAATACTTCGGTTTCTTGGGTTTCGGAATCATCCCCAAATAAGGAGAATTGTCCGGCACCTGCAGGTGCGGAAGATTTTTTAGAGGTCGTTTTTGGAGTGGTTTCGGTTGCTTCCGAAGTTTTGGAAGCAACACTCGAAGTGTTGTCCTTAGCAAATGTTTTCAGGAAATTTTCCGTGAGCCTTCTAAATTCCAGTTCCTCAAATATTTTGGTCACGCCTTCCACATCGGGGTCACACATTTCAAAGTCGGCTTCGTCAAACTTCACGGGCACATCGGTCATGATGGTGGCTAATTCTTTGGAGAGTCTTCCTAATTCGGCATTGTCTTCCACCTTTTCTTTCATCTTCCCTTTCAACTGGTCTGTATTTTCCAATAAACCTTCCAACGAGCCAAATTCCTTTATAAATTTTTTGGCGGTTTTATCGCCCACACCCGGGAAGCCCGGGATGTTATCTGCACTATCTCCCATCATTCCCAGGTAGTCAATCACTTGCAAGGGATTTTCAACCTCAAACTTTTTTTGTACTTCGGGGATGCCCCACGTTTCGTAGCCACCTCCAAACGATTTGGGACGGTACATGAAAATATTTTCTGAAACCAATTGGGCAAAGTCCTTATCTGGGGTCACCATAAAGGTTTGATAGCCTTCCTTTTCGGCTTTTTTGGCGAGGGTGCCAATAATATCATCTGCTTCAAAGCCTTCTTTCACCATGATAGGAATGTTCATGGCTTTCAGGATATTTTCAATATATGGGATGGCAAGCCGAATTGCTTCCGGGGTTTCGTCGCGGTTGGCTTTGTATTCAGCAAATAGTTCGTTACGGGCATCGCTTCCGCCTTTATCAAAACAAACGGCGAGGTGGTCTGGGCGTTCCCGTTTGATGACATCCAGTAAGGAATTCATGAACCCCATAATGGCCGAAGTATCCATGCCTTTGCTATTGATACGCGGATTTTTAATGAATGCGTAATATCCACGGAAAATAAGGGCGTAGGCATCTACCAGAAAAAGTCGTTTTTGTTCGGCCATGAGAAGGAAATTGTATTCCCTTCAAAGGTAACAAGAACTTTGGGAAAATGGAATAGTTGCGAAAAAGAATGGCCACTAAGTTTAGTGACCATTCTTTTAAAAAAATTAGTTCATTGCTGTTGGAGGAGTATAGGGCGGAACAACATTCTCTATGGGTTTGATGGACATTAAATAGTCATATATGGCTTTTAAGTCCTCCTCTTTTAACTCACTAAAAGATTGCCACGGCATAGGAGGCATTAATGGTCGGGAGTTTTCAAGACCCTTGTATTTCCCTTCTGTCATGGCTCTTTTGAATTGTTCAAAAGACCAAGTACCTATACCAGTATCGTCTGGGGTTAAGTTTGAGCCATAGCTTATTCCCCAAGGCCCTACCGAAGCTGTAAGATCATTGTTCATAAGTATCCATTTTCCAGGGCCAATGTTTTCAAGATTTATTTCTGCAATACTATCCTGGGCTGGAAACCCCATCATCCAGCGATCCATATCTGGCACAGGTCCTTTATCGGTCATTTTTTTAGGCGTATGGCAATGATCACAGCCAATAACTGTGACTAAATACTTACCTTTTTCTATACTTTCTTCTTTGGTTAGGCCTTCAGTTTTTTCATCTTCTGTGGAATGCTCATATTGTTTTTGTTGTTCGTTACAAGAAGAAAGAAGTAACAGACAAACAAATATACCTATGGCTTGTTTGAAAAGTTGTTTCATGATTAGTTTTAGTTGGTTTTTTAAAATTAATACTAAAAGTTTAGAATTCCATCCATGAAATCATTGATTTCGAGAAATCAAGACGGTCTACAATCTAAATTTCAAAAAATCTTATTGACCGTAAATAGATTTCATATTTTGATATGCTATCGCAATTTTTTCTACCATTTCATTTGTGTCAAAGGCAGCAGTGTTTCCAAGGGCAACCATCCAAACAGCCGCTTTATTTGAAGTTGCAGGATAGAATCGGCAATAACTAACTGCACCATTCCAAGCACCACTATGTCTAATGTATTTTTTCTTTATTTTAAAACCATATCCATAATTTGAAGTGAATCAGCTGTCTAGTGGAAGGGCTTTGTGCATTTCTTCCGCAAGCTCACTTCCTAGGATTGATTTTCCCGTTAAAAAGAGTGCCCATTTTTTAAGATCGTCAATCGTAGTATATACTCCTCCATCTCCGGGCATGAAATCATTTTTTGTTTTGATAGCTGGCCTATATTGATTTATGCCTACCGCGTAATAATTGGTTAGTGCTTTTGGAATTTGCGCTTTTTTACCTCGAACAGCGGTTTGGTTCATTTGTAAAGGTTCAAAGATTTTTTCATACATGTATTGATGAATGGGCAAGCCAGATATTTCCTCAATTATATAAGCAATCAATACGTAGTTGGTATTACAATATAAATATAGTGTGCCGGGATTTTGAAGTAGTCCTTTTTGGTTTTTTACGAATTTAAAGACACTTTTAGGATCAAAGGTGTTTTTAAGATAGGTAGCTGCATTACGGGTATATTCTTTAAGCCCCGAACTATGGTTAAGTAAGTGTCTTATTTTTATATCAGAAGCGTAGCTAGGCCATCCTGGTAAAATTGAGCTTACGTTATCTTCCAAAGATATTTCATATTGGGGATCCCTAATCAATTGCAATAGGGCGAGTCCAAAAAATTGTTTGCTCATTGAAGCTAGATGAAATCTTCGTGTAGAGTCGGAAAAATTACGCTCATAGAGGTTATTGATTTGCCCTTGATTGTCTATTTCAAGCACATTTATTGCCAATTGTACTTTTTTGGGCATTTGGGATGTTGCAGCCACATGATGTGCATTCAAAATGCTTGTCAAGAATTTTTCTCCCTCTAAATTTGTCTTTGATTTTGGCATTTCAGATTAAAATTTATTGAATTAAAATTGGTCTCTAGCCATAGTTTGTTTATTCTTAAAATATACGATTTAATTTAATCAATTTGTTGAATTTCAATAAAAGACCGTCCACTAGATCCACCAATACTTGTAGATCCCGTAGAAGTACTTACGGCATAGAATTCTATAATGTCATTTGTGGTTAATTGAAGCAAGGTGTCTATATTTCTGGGTGATACGCCTCCTAAATGTGATAAATATTCTGTTCCGTTAATGAATACAGCAAACTGCAAAAATCCTGAAGTAGTTGCTATTAAATTACCATTAACCCTATAAATACCAGTTGCTGGAACTATATAGCGATAGGTGGTATGGTCATAATCTCCTTGAAGATCGAATGTTTCTACATCGAAAGCAATGAGGTGATTTCCCACTCCAGAGATTACTTGAGTACCACTCATGGTAGCCCTTGCAATGGAAGGGGAGGAAGAAGCACTTGCCCAGCTTACGGTTCCGGCACCGTCTGTAGTTAATACCTCTCCTGATGCTCCATCGGTCGTTGGGAAACGGTATCCTGTACTGGCAGGATTTCCAATTTGGAATTCCCCGTTGGTTCGAAGAATGTCGTTGTCAAATTCGCCATAAATAAGAGGGCTGCTAGAACCGTTATTTTCAATATATAATCTATTGTTATTTGTTTCATTGGCTCCCGCTTGAACTCCAATCATGATGCTTCCTATTAAGGTTCTATTAGTGGAGCCTCTTCCAGCTTGATAACCAATAAATACATTGTTCCGACTAAAAGAATTTACATTTCCTCCTGCTTCATATCCCACGGCTGTATTTTGATACCCTGTGGTAATTTGGTTTAGTGATTCGGCACCCACAGCAACGTTGAAATCCCCCGTGGTTGCTCTCCAAAGGGCTGAATATCCAAGTGCTGTGTTTTCTTCACCGGTTGTCATACTACTTCCAGCTGAAGAGCCAAACATGCTATTTCCATTGGCTGTAGTTGCTGATGAAAGACTGTTTCCACCAACTGCGGTATTGTTTCTTCCTGTAGTATTGGTGTCTAAAGCTCCTCCACCAACAGCGGTATTATTGAACCCGGTTGTATTAAGTAGAAGCGATTGATGCCCCACAGCAGTATTTCCACTTGCGGTATTGGCATTGAGGGATTCAAAACCAATACTAGTATTCCGTTGTCCTGTTTGGTTTTCATACAAAGCATAGTCGCCAATGGCAATGTTTTGAGATGCGGTTGTATTGCTATACAAAGATTGATACCCTATGGCAAGATTATGATCCCCCGAAGAATTAGTTCTCAAGGATTCCCTGCCAATGGCAATATTATTGGTTCCATCTGTATTTGCAAATAAGCTTATGTATCCCATGGCTAAGTTGTCACTGCCAGAGCTATTATTATAAAGACTATTTGCTCCAATCGCCATATTATAGGCTCCCGTGGTGTTTCGGTACAACGAAAAACTACCAAGTCCTATATTATAATTTCCGCCATCGGTATTGTAAAGGGATTGATATCCAATGGCTACATTATGTGTTGAAGTGGTATTGTCAAATAAACTAAATCCGCCTAAGGCTATATTATAATCTCCTGTAGTGTTAGCATCTAAACTTCTATATCCCACCGCCACATTACTAGTTCCCGTGGTATTGTCATTTAATGAAGAATACCCAACGGAAACATTTCTATTTCCAGTAGTATTTCGGCGTAAAGCTGATTCTCCCATGGCTGTATTGTTAGCTCCAGTAGTATTCAGTTCCAAGCTTTGTGCACCAAAAGCAGTATTGAAACTACCACTGGTATTAGCTGTCAGCACATCCCTTCCCACGCCTGTGTTCCAGTTGGTCGTTCCATCATCTGAAGCACCGGCATTCAACCCTAAAAATGTGCTGGAACCAGTACCATCAGTAATTCCATCATTTAAATCATTAATATTCTTTGCCCCATTAGCGGTTAGGTAATCCCAAGCAGCACCATTATAGAAATAAAATCCTGGATCGGTGCCATTGGTTTGATAGATGAGAAGTCCTGTGGCAGGAGTGGTGATAGCGTTCTTTTGTGCTTCGGTCATGCGTGGAATCAAAATACCAGTATTGGTTGATTCAATATCCAAGGAGGCACTGGCATCTGGGGTAGTAGTATTAATTCCTACTTGTGCAGAAAGAGTGATTCCGAATAAAAATCCGATAAATAGTAGACAAGAAGTTCTCATGGTTAATCAATTTGAAAGAGATTAAATTGTGTTAAGTTACTAGACTGGCTTACCGTACCAGCACTACTCCCAAAAATGTAGAGCTCGATATAGTCTGTAGTTAATAATTCCTCTACCGTAGAAATGGAAATAGTATTGCTTTCAGAAAGGTTAGAGCTAGCTTGCGCGATTCCATTGGCGGGTGGTGCTCCATTTTTGCTAATCACAATGGTAAAAGTTCCGGTTCCGGTTACATAGACATTGGCGGTGATGTGATAAAAGCCATCATTAGTGGGTACAAACCTACTGTTAACGATATCAAATTCAGTATTTCGATCTGTAATCGTTTGGTCGAAAGTAATTTTGGTAATCGTAGAAGCTGCAATGGCTTGATTTCCGCTTAAGTCGGCCTGCACCACCGATTTGCTTACTGGTGCTAAAGCCGAAAGATCTACGGTTTGCGAAGTACCATTTTCTATCCCTACTGTTAACTCATTGGTGCTGCTATTGAAGGAAAGGTTTTCAATATTTTGATTGTCAGAACCTGTGGTCAATGTGGAAGGATCGGTCCAGTTGGCATTTCCCAAAGCATCCGAAGCCAACACATAGCCTGTGGCTTCGTTGCCATCCACAAACTGCATAGAGCCTACTACGTCTAAGGTGGCATCTGGGTCTACGTTATTTATTCCTAAAAAACCGTTGTGAGTGAGTCGCATACTTTCTTGCATGTCAGAAAGATTTGTTCCAGCAGCATGAGTGTAGAAAACAAGCCCAATATGGTCAATATCTACCGAAGTCTGTACCGCTGCAATGGCAGCCCGTCTAAAGCTAGAACGCCTGGGAGCCCCAAAGCCTATGGAAGAACCAACTGTGTTGAGCCCACCTCCAATTCTACTTCCTACTAGAAAAAGGCCATCCTGCCCAATGTTGTCGTAACTTAAATCAAAGGTGGTAGAAATGCCCACATGTAACGGACTTTGCGGGGTATTAAGACCAATGCCAGTTTTGCCATTTTTTAACACGGTAAACCCATTGCTGCGGTTACTGGTGTTGGTCCCATTCCCAATGACAAAAATAGGTTCGTCATCCAACCAGCTATCTGTAGTTCCGGCCAAATGATTGTAGCGGCCTATAACAAAACTGGCATATGCTTGTGCAGTGCTAGTAAATCCTATGGAAGTGGAAAAATATCCAGTAGCAGCGGTGTTACCACCCATAGCTGTTGCGCGATAACCAGAAGCAACGGTTCCATTTCCTAATGCTACGGAAGTATTTCCTGAAGCTTCGTTGTTGGCTCCAATTGCCACCGAAGCTGTTCCTGAGGCGGTATTGAATGAACCAATTGAAGTAGCACTATTTCCCGAGGCAACACTATTGGTTCCCATGGCAACCGAGGCAAAATTGGACGCCACTGTATCATCTCCAAATGCCGCAGAGGCAACTCCCGAAGCAGTGGTTGAGAACCCCATAGCGGTTGAATAATTCCCAATGCTGGAACCGTCCCATTGATTTCCGTCTACGGTGCCCGCCCTAAAACCTCCCGTTCTGGGGTTGAAAAACATTCGCGTTCCAGCACCAGTAACTTCAGAGTTTATGGTTGCCCCATTAGCAAATGTCCCTGTGATCAATAGACCATCTGTTCCATCAATGCGTAAGGATCCATTATCTGCCGTAATGTTTTTTCCAACACCAGCGCCTCCTTCATCGTATGCCTCATCCAGTGTATTTTTAGCTCCATTGATGGCAAGCCAGGCGGTAGTTCCTTGATCCCAATAGTAAAAACCTTCGGAAGGGGTTCCACTACCGGTTACAAAAACCAACATTCCATCTTGTAACGCAGTGGGATTTGTGGAAGGGAATTCATCAATACGTGGAATTAACAAGCCTTCGTTATTGTTTGGCATTGTTGTGCTGCTTGCTGAAATATCTAATGTAGCGTTTGGACTGGTATTGCCAATGCCTACTTGACCTGCTAGCTGACTTACAGCTAAAATGCAGCAACATAAAATCCATTGTTTTTTCATGACTCATACTTTTTTGTGATACCATGAAGTAGGTTAAGTGATAGGTAGGTAGATTGGGCAAAAAAGGAATCTACTTTAAAAGTATGAGGGATAAAGGCTTAGGGCAATTCTATTTAGTGAATGCAGGGTTTTTTTTAGTAAACAAGTTGAAGAACGCGTAGACTAAAGCTCCTGAAGTTTTTTTTTCAATGCTTCTTTGTTTCCCTGACTCAAAGGAATTTGGACATTCGCAACGGTGATTTGTTTGGTGTTCATTTCAGAGACCAAACGTAGGTTCACTACGTAAGAACGATGGGTTTTGGTGAAGAATTTCTGATTTAACTTTTCTGCCATGTGTTTCAGGGTGTGGGGCACAAGGTATTGTTGGCTCTCTGTATGTACGTAACAGTAATTGTCAAAAGCTTTTAAATAGGTGATACTGGCTTGATTGATTTTATGTAGTCTTCCTTCTGTTTTGATAAGTAAAAAATCTTCTTCGGTAAGGGAAAAGTTATGCCAAGCTAATTCAATATTACTGCGTAGTCCGGCTTCGGTAAAAGGTTTTACAATAAAACCTAAGGGTTTGGTTTCCTTTACACGTGCTATGGTCTGCGGATCTGTTTGTGAAGTAAGGAATAAATAGGGTTGCTTCCGTTTATCCAGTTCCATGGCTAAGTCTACCCCGTCTTTTTCGCCTTGTAATTGAATATCCAACAATACTAGATCTGGCTGGGCGGTATCAATGGCCGCCAGAGCTTCCTCATATTCATCGGTATCGCCCAATACCTTAAACCCTTGTTTTTTTAATGCGGTCTCAACCGTTGCTACAATTAGGGGCTCATCTTCTACAATATAGACTTTCAATGCCTTCATGGGAATGAAATTGTGTATGTTATGAAAACTAGGCATTTGAAAACGTTTCCGAAGAAATATTTAGTTAAACAACTATTTTTTTTAGTGAACCTATAGTTCTTGATACCTTAAAATCTCCAAGTTAGCAATAGTTCCTTGTGGGCTATTTACAGAGTAGGTTAAGGTTCCTTTTAATTTTTTGGACAAAGAGCGAATCAATTTAATTCCAAAGGAGCTCTCATTTATTGACTTTGGCATTCCTGCACCATTATCTGTGACTTGTAATACCAAGTTATTTTCTTTTTTCCGAAGGGAAACTTGCATTTTTGGATTTGAAGAAGAACCGGTGAAGGCATGCTTTAGTACATTGGTCACCAATTCATTTACAATAAGTCCCAGCGGAGTAATGGTTTCAATGGCCAATACCATAGGAGTAATGTTGAGGTCGTAGGTAATAGCTTTTGCTTCTTCTTGATGACTTTCCATAATATCACTCACCAAATCGGTTAGGTATTCTTTGGTGTCAATCCCTATAAGTTGGTCTTTAGAATACAATTTTTGATGAATAAGTACCATAGATCGCACCCGGTTTTGCGCTTCTTTCAAGGCGTTTTGTGCATCACTGTCGGTTATATTCTCAGACTGAAGGTAGAGTAGGGAAGACACAATCTGAAAGCTGTTTTTTACCCGATGGTGCGTTTCTTTTAGCAACACATTTTTTTCATCTACCGCAATTTCCAAGAGCTTTTTCTGTTGGGCCAGCTGTTTGTTTTTCTTTTGGTTTTTGTATAGAAAAAACCCAATGAGCCCTGCAATGAGGAGTCCGCCCAAGGCAAGAAAAAGATAGATTTTCTTTTGCTGTGCGGCTTGTTTATTTTCCAGTTCCAGTACTTTTAATTGGGCATCTTTTTTTTCGGTTTCGTATTTGGCTTCGGTTTCCAGTACAATTTGATCACGTTGTTTTTCCTTTATTTCCTCGAATACCGTGATGTACTGGTCACGGTAGGAGAGTGCCTCTTTGTAGTTTCCAGTAAAGGCAAGGTAATCTGCAATATTCCGAAGCAATAAGCTTTTATCCCTTAAACCATAATCACCCTTTGCGGCACGTTTGGCACGTTCCAGTGCCGTTTTCATATTAGAACTATCCTTCGCTTTGGTTTTGGCGTGCAGCAGGAAATAAAGGTTGAGGTCTGCGCCAGGATTTTCGGGGGATTCCTCTGTAGCTTTCAACAATACTTCAATGGCTTCATCAAACCGTTCCTGTTTTACATAGAGATAACCTAAATTTCCGTACGTGGCATAATCCATTTCCCGTCTAACGGATAATTCAAGGCTTTCCTTCATAAATTCTTCCGCCTTTTCAAAATCATTCAAAGAAGAATTTACAGACCCTAAATTGATCAAGCATTTTTTAATGAGCAAGGAATCTTGTTGTTGTCGGGCTTTTTCCAAGGATTGCTGATAATACTGAAGGGCATTTTCGTAATTATCGGTAGTGTGGAACATCACGCCCAGCGAATGGAAGATAGACGCAATATAGTCTAGGTTGTGTTCTTCACAAAGTTCAATGGCCTCAAAATAATGATTGCTGGCCGTTTCAATATCACCGGTGACGATTTCATGGTACAACCCAATAGATTCCATGGAAAGGGCTTCTCCCAGGTAATAATTGTTTTGTTTGGAAAGAGAAAGCGCTTTTTCTGAAACGACAAGGGAGCTATCATTATTGGAGAGCGTGAATTCCCAAGCCTCATCAATTAAATGCTGTACTTTTTTGGCAAGACTGTCTTTTGAAATTTCTTGGGAAAATCCAATGGTGCCAAAGCCCAAAAAAAGTAGTAGAAATAAAAAGTGGTTGGTTTTCAAGCTGAAAATTTTCAACAAGGTAGTAAATTTTAAAAAAAGAAAGGCCGTCCTCACAACGGCCTTTACAACTCAAAACATAATTGAAATGAAACTCAACTACATTATTTTTCTTCTGTGACGTTCGCTGTTTCAGAAGGTTGTGGTGGGTTGTTCCCTTCCAAAGCACTAATTCGGGCTTCAAGGGATTTGTATTGCTGAAGTTGTTGTTTTAGCTGTTCGTTTTCAGACTCTAGGCTTTCTACTTTGGTATTCAATTCCTTAATGGCGTTCACAGCCACGGGAATGATTTTTTCGTACTCTACAGACCATAGTTCTTCGTTTTGGTTTTCGGGCTGGTAAGTAGCTTCTGGAATGATCTCCATTAATTCTTGGGCTATAAAACCAATCTCCCTAGTTTCGGTTCCTTCCTTCAATATCAAGCTTCCATTTTCAAATTCAGAAGCAAATTGAAGATAACTTTTTGGAGTTATTTGAAGGATTTCTGAAAGTCCATAACCTAATTCCTGTTGATTTTTTTTCACACGAGAGTCACTATAGGTAATCCATGCATTAGCACGGCCTCTTCCTATAGTTGGATCTGTATTGTTAGGGAGCTCTAAAGCATATATTGGATCGTTATCATTAATACCAACTTGTCCGCTACCACGAACTTGCACAATGTTGCCAGCTCCGGGGTGAAAGATATTAAATCGACTATCAGCATCCGTATCATCGGTCCTTGCAAAAAGCACCCATTCATGGTCAGTTTCAGCGGCATTTTTAAAACGGATTCTTGCACCAGTATTTGCCGTGATTTGTTCCAGCTCAATTTGAGATACCGTAGCATCGCTGTTTCCCCTAATATTCAAGAAGGCATTGGCATTATTGGTTTCACCGATACTTAAACGGTCTGAAATGTAATTTCTACCCACAAAGTATCCTGCCCAGCCACTTGAAACATCTACTTCATTATACGTACCATAGTGTGTGCCTCCTGCCCCAGAAGAAATTAAATTATAGGTTCCGTATTTATTACCAGTCCCCGTTGCTGTTCCAGCAAATTCTGTCCTGTTACCGTAGAGATCTCCATTATTGGAAATATCAAAATCTGTATAAACTCCAGCCATGCCATTAGAGCCAGGGGTTCCGGCAGTTAAACGATTTCGAACTGCAGCAATGAGTGTAGTAGAAGCATTGGCAGTATTAAATTCATTATACACCCCATACATGTTGCTGGCACTTGTTACGCGCATGCCATTATACACCCCATATACGTCAGCGGTTCCATTGTTGTCCAAATTATTGAAGGTTCCAAATTGAGAAGATGGAGTATCTCCAGAAAGCCAGTTTCTAGTACCATACTGACTCCCAACGGCTGTTGTATTTATTCGATTAAATACCCCGTATTTTTGACCGGTTCCAGTACCATCCACAAAATTGTAGATAGCATGACTTCTGCCAGTTCCACTGGAAGTCTTGTTTACGTAAAGGCCATAACTGAATCCCGAAAGATTATCTGATTTGGATATGTTTAGCGCACGGTCTATGGTTCCCGTTTGTTGAATGTTTACATTTCCAGTACTTGCACCTATGAAATTTAAATTAAAACTGTCTTGGTTGATAGTAGTTGCCTGTGTCAAGGTTCCTCCAAGTCGAATGTCATCTCCTGTTTCAGTAAGCCCATTGCTGGCAGTAGTGCTTTCAGGGGATGGGGTCTGAAAGGTTACATTGCCCGAACCATCTGTGGTCATTACTTGGCCAACTGTCCCATCTGTTAAGGGCATATTATATTCATCATTGATATTCATCAAGCCACTTTTGTAAATAGTAAGCGCGTTGGATCTAGTGATTACACTTGTTACATTTCCATTGGCTACTGTGAATATCCGGTCAGTATCAACAAAGGATGTGGTACTCGAAGGTGTATAGGTGGTGGGAAACATCCCAACAGCTACTTCTCCATAAGAAGGTGCATCCACCTGTCTTCCTATGGCAAATGAATAATTCCCGCTTGCTTGAGAGGCAAATCCGGCTGCTGTAGCGTATTGTCCAGAAGCCGTTGTGCCACTTCCTAATGCCAATGAACCAATGTTGGAAGCAACGGTGTTGCTTCCAATGGCGACTGCGTTACTTGAAGTAGAAGATGCTAAACTTCCTAATGCAATACTAGAGGAGGCAGTGGCTTCAGGATTAAGCCCCATAGCTACAGAATAGTCCCCTAAATTACCTTGATCCCAGACATTGTCGTCGAAAGACCCAAAATCACCCCGTACTTCACCAGCTCTAAAGGCTGCAGTACTTGGGTCAAAAAACATTCTTGCTCCTTCTCCTAGGACCGGCATAGCTGTTCCCGAAGCACCATAGCCTGCCCCAGTGACAAAAAAGCCATCTTGGCCTGCAACGGTTACGGCTCCAGCATCTGCCGTGATGGTTCTCCCTGCTCCGGCACCTCCTTCATCGTAAGCTTCATCTAGGGTATTCGCTGCTACCGAAAAAGTTTGAAAGGATAGGTTTCCTGCACCATCTGTAGTCATAACCTGTCCAGCAGTACCATCTGCACCTGGCATAAAATAACGGTTTAATACGGGATCATGACCTAGAGATACCCTTCCGGCAAGAAAGGCAGCATAATCTGTAGCGTTATTATCAACCCGTGCATACAGTCCATAATCTGTTCCTGTAGTTGAAATAACGTTATGAGATCCATAAGCTTCGTTGGAAACAGTAGCACCAATAAAAGATGTGCGGTTTCCATAGAGCGTATTGGCTGTCAAAGAAGAGGAAGCTATATTGTAAACTCCAGATACGCCTGCTGTACTTGCTGTAGTAGCAAAATTATTGTATAATCCGAAGGCTGCAGCAATACCCGTATTGGAAAAATTATTGTCAACACCTCTTGCGTTACCCGAAAAACCAAAAGTAAAGAAATTGTACATTCCCGTTTTTGTGCCACCGCCTCCTCCAACGAACGTATTATAAATTGCCCTTGTTCCATTACTTGAACTTGATCCACCAATATAGTTGCTGTTTAAATAGGCCGTTGCTGATCCGTTTACGGTTGCACTGTTTTCAATTCCTCTAACAATTCCTGCAGATGCAGTACTTAAAACCGAAGAAATTGAAGTGTTGTTAACCGAAGGATCTGTTTCTACATATAGAGTTGTTCCAGAGCTTGTGGTATTTCCAATGGCTACATTTCCTTGGGTATAGATATCATCTGTGATGTTTGTAGACGCAGAAGTTCCTCCTTGTACGTACCAGTCTGTATCACTTCCAGCGGTTTGGAAAGTAACATTCCCGGCTCCATCGGTAGTCATGACTTGTCCAGCGGTTCCATCTGTTCCTGGCATAAAATAGCGTCCTGTAGATAGACTTTCCCCAAGCTCCACACGTCCAGCAAAATATCCAGCATATCCAGAACTGTTTAACACCCTTGAACGAACACCATAGTGTGTACCGGGGAGTGCATCATCAATGTATAAGTCTGCACCATATTTCGTTGCTGTATTTGTATTATTTGAAGCCATAAATACATTTAGCCCTCTCAAACTTCCAGAACCACTTGCTCCCAAAAAGACCCCATCATATAAAGTAAAACTGCTGTCTAGTGTAGCATTATTGGCAGAAGATGAAAAGCCATAGGACGGGGTGCTTATGGTACTTCCCAAAAAACTGCTTGCAATTCCTATGTAGCCATTAAGTGCAGAAACATCCATAGATACTTCTAATCCGTATTTGCTTCCGCCAGCACTTGTAGTAGTAAGCTCCCTGTCAATAAGCATGGCTGCACGGTCATCAGAATTAGTATTCCTAACATTTAGAGTAGCTGAAGGAATAGTAGTTCCTCCAATATTTAACCTTCCTAGGGAATATTTGTTGTCATTTATGTCATCTGGTGCATTTGCGGTTCCAATTTCACGCCAATCATCATCACTTCCAGAACCATTTACCAGCACCCATGAAGTGGTGCCATTGTCCCAGTAGTAAAAACCTTCAGAAGCACTACCATTTCCAGTAACAAAGACCAGCATCCCATCTTGGGCTGCCCCCGGACTAAGGGCAGGAAATTCATCAATCCGTGGAATTAGGATACCATCTTCATTGGAAGGGGTTGCCGTGTTACTGGCTTCAATATCCAGAGTAGCATTGGGATTTGTGTTGTTAATCCCAACTTGCGAGAACAATTTGGGACAAAAGAAAACAAGTGCCGTGATTAGTAAAAATCGAGCATTCATAAGCGTATATTTTGAGTTGTGTACCACCTTAGCCAAGTAGGCAAGCTATGGTTGGGGAGAATTGGGACTCCAAATATAAGTGTCGCGTATGAGAATTCCCTCTATGAATTCCAGTAGTTTTATACGTTATGTATGTTATTTTCTTTCGGTGGAAGCTTCTACACTATTTTCATTTTTCTCTATTAGGGCTTCTAAAGCACTCAATCTTTCCTCCAATTTTGTTTGCTTTTGAAGGCTTTCTTTCAGCAATTCATTTTCCGCTTCCAAACCAGCGACTTGACTTCGCAGGGCATCAATTTGTTTTTGTTGTTCCTTAAAAGCTTCTACAAATAAAGGATCATAATCCCCATAGGAAGTTTGATAAAACCCAAGAGGGTCTTTGGTTACTTTTTCAGGGAATAGTTCCATGATTTCCTGAGCTATAAACCCGTATTGGATGCCCTCTGGCCGTTCAATGCCGGTTTGGGAATCATTCCATAGATAGGTAACCCCACGCATTTTCAGTAATTTATCTAAGGCGGTTTCCCCGGAAATTGTTTGAATATTTTTTTTGAGTCGGCGATCACTATTGGCTGCCCAAGATCCTGCCGTGGCTTTGGAAGCTTCTCCATTCACAGATAAAGTATTTGGCAATGCAACGGTAGAATCCCAGTTAATACCCACTTCGTTTGTGTCAAAAGTACCGTAGATAAGGGGCTGAGTGGTATTACTGTTTTCTAGGTATAATTTGTTGCTGCCAGATTCATTGTAACCAGCACGGTAACCTATAAATATATTTCCACTTTTATTTTCGTTAGGATCTGGAATAAATCCTCCACCAGCTTCGTAGCCGATGTATACATTTTGATTGGAAGTTTCATCTTTCGCACCAGCCCTGTATCCTATAGCAATATTAGAGTTCCCCCCATCTTTTATAAACAAGGCTCCATATCCTATTGCAATGTTATAACTTTCTGTAGTATTTGTCACCATGGTCGCAGAGCCAATAGCAATGTTGTCAAACCCAGTTGTGTTTCCTAATAAAGACCCAGAGCCTAATGCAAGATTTCGGCTTCCTGTTGTATTGGACAAAAGCGAGTTATGTCCTAAGGCCGTGTTGTAAAATCCGGTAGTTGAATTGGTTCCCGCCCGGTATCCAATGAATGTATTGAAATTATTGGATAGATCGTCATTTTCACCAGCTAACTCCCCAATAAACACAGATTGCCCTGAATTATAAAATTCCAGCTGTCCTTGTGTAGAGAGTCTTAGTTTTTCAGTGTTATTCGTCCTAAAGCGAAGGTCTGAATTATTAGTAGTACCTATGAAGGAAGAGCCTAAACCAACATTGCCACTTAATGACCAGTCATTCCCAGTTCCATCTTGTAGGGAAGATAAATCCACGGTTTGTGCTGCTATGCCGTCATTTTCAATTTCCAGGGTTAAGACATTTGTGGAAGTATTAAAACTGAAAGTATCTATGGTTTGGTCATCTGTCCCGGTGCCGTCACCCGTAACTGTTTGGAAAGATACGTTTCCTGCTCCATCGGTGGTTAATACTTGGCCATTGGCGCCGTCATTCGTTGGGAAAGCATAGCCTGCCCCAGCAGGGTCGTTTATTTGGAAGGTTCCGTAAGTGCGTAGGATATTTGAGTCAAATTCACCATAGATTAATGGGGTAGCACTGTTTGAATTTTCGATATACAATTTGTTGGCACCTGTTTCATTGTAACCAGCATTGTAGCCTAACATCACATTACTACTGCCGGTGGTTAAATGTCCGGCACCTGTTCCTATAAAAGTGTTTCGAATTCCTGAAACATTTGTCAAACCGGTTTCATATCCAATAGCCACATTGGCATTAGTGGTAGTATTGTATAGTGCTCTATAACCCAAAGCGGTATTATTTGAGCCGGTTAGGTTTTCCCTTAAGGAAGTTCCCCCTACGGCCACATTGTTTCCGCCACTGGTATTTCTAAATAAGGTTTGTGTCCCAATACTTATATTATTGGAACCTGAGGTACTTACCGCCATAGCATCATCTCCAATAGCCACGTTAGTGCTTCCACCTGTATTTAACAATAAGGCACTACTACCAATAGCAATATTTCTAGCACCACTCACATTGGCGCGCAAGGCACGATAACCAATGGCTATATTTTGTCGCCCCGAGAGATCGTCATTCTGTCCCGCTTCTTCTCCTAAAAACACACTACTTCCCGTATTGTAAAACTCCAGTTGTCCTTGTGGGGTGAATCTAAATTTATCCGTACCATTGGTGCTAATACCTACTGCTCCTGATTCTGGCCTGTAGAATCCTGTATCATTATCTCCATAAAAATTGATGGCAGGATCTGCATTGCTTCCATCATCCATCTGTAGCTCAAAAAAGTGAGTAATGCTATTAGGGTCAATAAAATGAAGCACACTATCTTGATCAACGATATCCCCGCTTATAAAAAGATCGGTATTCGCTGCTCCATTCGGTCCAATATACACATCTCTAGTGCCGCTGTCTATAATGGTTCCAGAGATGTTCCAGTCATCATCCCCTAAAATGCTAGGATCTGTCCAAGCGGCATTTCCGCTTGCATCAGAACTCAGTACATAGCCAGCTGCTTCATTGCCATCTACAAATTGCATGGTTCCAACTACATCCAAAGTGGCATCTGGAGAGGTGTTATTTATCCCTAAATACCTTTGGTGTGTTAGTCTCATCCCTTCAAACATAGGTTCAGTATTAATTGGGCCTCTGTGTATGTAAAAAGCAAGACCAACATTGTCTTCATCTATTCCTGTTTGAACCGAAGAGATAGCAGCTCTCCTAGAGTCTTTTCTCGCAGGATGAGCCCCTCCAAAAGAAATGGAACCTCCTATTTCATCTAAACCGGTGGCGTTATTTCCAATTATAAAAATACCATCTTGCCCTATGTTAGCCGTGTTTAAGTCGAATGGAGTTTCAATTCCTATTTGTATCGGACTTAATGGATTGTTATCCCCAATTCCAATAGCGTTATTAACTCCGTCTACAAGAAGCATGTGTGTTTCGTTGTCACTTTCTACCCTAAAGTCAACTGCATTGCTATTTTCATTTACTGTGACCTCCTGGTTTGCATCATCAATATCAAAATAGTTAATTCCACCAGCATTAATGACCAATCTATCATCTAGAAATCTTATAAAAGTATTGGCATCACTATCGTGTATAATATATTCAGCAGCCGTGATATCGCCTTCTACCCTTAGACCTCCCGTATCCAAAATTTCAATGGTTCCGTTATCTGCTGTAATGATACGCCCTGCTCCAGAGCCTCCTTCGTCATATGCAGCATCCAGTGAATTTTTGTTGCCATCTATAGGAACCCAAGCAGTAGTTCCATTATCCCAGTAATAAAATCCTTCGGAAGGTGTGCCATTCCCCGTCACAAATACAAGCATCCCATCTTGGGCGGCTGAAGGATTGGAAGCTGGGAATTCATCAATACGCGGAATTAGAATTCCATCTTCATTGGTAGGAGTGGTAAGGCTTGTGGCCGAAATATCCACTGTTGCCTGGGGATTGGTGTTACCAATCCCCACTTGGGCAAAAATGGTGTTAGGGCAAAAAAAGAAAAAGGTTAGTATTGGTATTAACGTTTTCATCTGCAATATATTTTGAGTGTACTATTAAATACCGTAACAATTGTAGGTGACTATATATGAATGATTTGGAATCCAAAGGTAGGAGAGAATAACTTGGAAAAGCTCTATGAATTCCTTGATAAGAAAATATCTATGAATTCCCTTAAAATAGAAAAGCCACCACAGAGTGATGACTTTTCGCCCCAAATTTGATTAACCCCCGAAGGGATCAACCTACTTATGTCTTACAAATCTATTAAAAATTCCGACATAAAGTTTATTTTTTACGACTTTATGATAAAATTACGTGTTTTCACGTATAGTGTTAAATTATGATAATATACTGAAAAACAATAATTTATTTATTTTTCAGATAAAAAGTTGAAGGAAGTTCGTCTAATTCACTGCCTTGTTGTTTGGTAATCCAAAATCCTTCGTGAATACTAAAATATCCAACCTCTCCAGCCTTGTTTACCGCAATATACCCCACTTGAAAATCTTGGGGATTTTTACTCTTTTTAATGATTCTTCCTATGGCTTCTTCGCAAGCTTCTTGTGGAGATTTACCTTGGCGCATTAATTCCACAATTAAAAAACTACCTACGGTTTTTAATACTTCTTCACCTAAACCTGTCGCCGTAGCACCCCCAACTTCATTGTCAATAAACAATCCAGATCCAATTATAGGGGAATCTCCCACTCGTCCTGCCATCTTATAGGCAAGTCCGCTAGTGGTACACCCACCAGAAATATCCCCATTTGCATCAATGGCCAACATACCAATGGTGTCATGGTTTTCAATATTTATGACAGGTTGATAGTTAGCCGTCTTTTTCCACTCTATCCAAGCTCTTTGGGAGGCTTCGGTAAGTAGGTTCTCTTTTTCAAATCCTTCGGAAAGGGCAAATTGCTCCGCACCTTTTCCGGCTAGTAATACATGTGGGGTATTCTCCATCACTTTTCGGGCAACCGAAATAGGATGCTTAATATTTTGCAAATACACCACCGCCCCATAATTGCCTTCGGCATTCATAATACAGGCGTCCAAGGTTACGTTTCCATCACGGTCTGGAAGCCCGCCAATGCCTACACTTTGTCCTTCAGCATTTGCCTCTTCCACCTTACAGCCTTGTTCAATGGCATCTAAAGATGTTCCGTTAGCTTGTAACACTTCCCAAGCTCCTGTTACAGCTTCCGGAACCTTCCATGTGGCAATAACCATAGGGATGTTTTTGGCGTTTCCGTTAGCTGCTGGCGTAGTATTTTTTTTAGTGGAAGCATTAGAATCACAAGCTATTGAAGAGGCTGCGGTCACAATTCCCAATCCGCTTAGGGAGGTGCGTTGAATAAATGTTCTTCGTTTCATATGGGTTCAATTCTTCGGAAAGGTACGAAAACACGTTAAAAAAAAGTGAAGACCTCCCATAGGTTGTGGCAAGGCTGTTATCTTTATGCCACAAAAGACTGCACATGGTACGTTGGATTATTTTTATTGCTATCTATTTATTAATCGATATTTATGCTTTTCAGGCGTTTCGCACCCTTACCAAAAGTACCTGGTTACAATGGATTTATTTTTTGGTATCCCTTGGCCTCTTGGGGTTTTTTATCTATCAGCTTACAGGTGGGGTGCACGGTAGACAGATGACCCCCGGGCGCATGTATACCTTCGGATTCTTTCTGGCATTTTTTGTCCCTAAGTTGCTACTGGTCATTTTTATGTTTGGCGAAGATATCATTCGGGTTGGGGTAGGGCTCTTTTCAAAGATGGGAGGAAGCGATCAAGGATTTTATTTGCCCAGTCGCCGCAAGTTTATTAGTACTGTGGCCTTAGGTTTGGCAGCTGTGCCATTTGCTTCGCTATTGTACGGAATGTACCGCGGAAAGTATAATTACCAAGTACTAAAATATGCCTTAGAGTTTGACGACCTTCCGGAAGCCTTTGATGGGTATACCATTACCCAAATTAGCGATGTACACAGTGGAAGCTTCGACAATGAGAAGAAAGTTGCCTACGGAATCGATTTGATCAACGAACAACAAAGTGACTTGATTCTTTTTACGGGAGATATGGTGAATAACAAAGCAGAGGAAATGCTCCCTTGGAAGGAACATTTTGCAAAGCTAACAGCAACAGACGGGGTGTTTTCGGTGTTGGGGAACCACGATTATGGGGACTATATTTCCTGGCCTTCCGAAGGAGCCAAAGCAGCCAACCTTCAGCAATTAAAAGATATTCAAAAGGAGATGGGGTGGAAGCTGCTCTTAAATGAACACCATACCCTTTCCAAGAATGGGGAACAGATTAAACTGATTGGGGTTGAAAATTGGGGCGCTGGCGGATTTAAAAAAGTGGGCGATCTGGAAAAAGCCTGTGAGGGGGTTTCTGCAACCGACTTTAAAATTCTCATGAGCCATGACCCTTCCCACTGGGCCGAAAAGGTAAAAGCGGATGACCGAAAATTTCACCTTACTCTTTCTGGGCATACCCACGGAATGCAGTTCGGTATAGAAATACCGGGTCTAATCAAGTGGAGCCCTGTAAAATACCGTTATGAAAACTGGGCTGGGATCTACGAGCACTTGGGCCGTTTCATTAATGTAAATAGGGGATTTGGCTTTATTGGATACCCAGGTAGGGTAGGAATTTGGCCAGAAGTGACCGTAATTCAGCTTAAAAAACGCAGAAATGAGGCGTAATACCGCGGAAATGTTATATTTGTATAGACACTCCAATTAAATTTTTTGGCCTATGTCAAAATTTGGTGAAATCATTGAGACAAACGTACCAGTCTTATTAGACTTTTATGCCGAATGGGATAAAGCCTGTAAAGACATGCATCCTGTACTTAGGGATGTGGCAGCGGCTTTGGGTAACAAAGCACGGGTGATTAAAATTGACATTGACAAAAACAAGGAACTCTCTGAAGCACTTCGCGTCAAGGGATTGCCCACTTTAATGATCTATAAGGATGGGGAAATGAAATGGCGGCAAAGTGGTGAACAGGATGCCAATACCCTAATTGATTTGGTAAAGGAATTTGTTTAGGAGAGGACCATCGCCTTCGCTTTCCACTTTTTTTCTTGAATCGCTTCCAATACCTTTGGAAGGATGAATCGTAAATTTGTTGCTGCTTTTAAACTATCATGGAACACAATAATGCTTCCTGGTTGTATATGTTTCAATACATTTTGAAGACACTTCTCTGGAGTAACTTCAGCATCCCAATCATAGCTTACAATGTCCCACATAACAACCTGATATCCTTTTTGCTGGATTCTTTCGGATTGTGTCCCTGTGAGTCTTCCGTAGGGAGGTCGGAATAGGGAAGTTGCTACAGGTGAGATCAATTCAAATTTTTCTACATCCTTTACATAATCCTCCACAGAGGTTTGAGATCCTTTTAGGTGATGGAAGGTGTGGTTCCCTATGGAATGCCCTTCGGAAAGTACCTGCTGAAACACTTCTGGGTGCTTTTGTATGTTTTCCCCAATACAGAAAAAGGTAGCTTTTGCCTCAAATTTTCGAAGCGTTTCCAAAACCCACGGGGTTACTTCAGGAATAGGGCCATCATCGAAAGTAAGAAAGACTTCCTTTTTTGAACGCGAAAATGCCCAAATCCGTTTGGGATAGAACCAAGTAACGAATTTGGGCATTTTCGCAACACGAAGTTTCATCTTATTGTGCCTCCAAAACGTCTAATAATGAAGAATCCAACATAAGGGAATCCAACAATTGTTCTGTGAGTCGTTCCCGCTGCAGGAATTCCTTATCAATATCTACTCCCAATCTGCTAAACAGTCCTTTAAAAGGCTGCAAATGATTTTTGAATAATTGCTTTTGGGTTTGGTAATATTCATCCGTGTCATAGACATAGACAGTCTCTACCAAGCTTTCGTATTGGTTCAATTTAGAATAGATTTCCTCCAAGTTATTTGCTTGGTCATTCATAGACATAGTGCCGTAGAACGTTAGGAATTCACGGTGCTTTTGGGTAACATCCTCAAAGACCTGTCTGGCTTTTTCGTTTTTCTCTATTTCATAATAGCCTAAGACATACGGTTCCACTAGGGAATAATATTCAAAATACTTCACCGGCATTTTTTCCATTGCCAGATCAAGGATAGTTTCGGCTTTATCGTCTTTGCCTTCCTTAATGAGTTGGTCTGCAAGTCGGGCAAGATTGCTTCGGTAGGTGATGCTATTTCGGCGGGTTTCGGTATCGTGGTAAATATCAGGATTACCACTATTCCCCCAATCCCATTGCATCACTATATCATACATTTTATCACTGTTAATCCTACCCATATCAAAAGGATTTTTAGGATCTACAGGGGTTCGTATAGGCACTAATTTATAAACCGTTCCATCTAACTGCAGGTAATCCTTCATCCACAAATAATCATCATTTCCGAAGGCTCCCCCGCTAAAGTATATTGGACGCTCCCAATTATTGTTGGCAATGATATCCAACATCATCATTCGGTTTTTATATACAAAGTCCCCTTTCAAGTGAATGTCAATATACGGCACAATCTTATCAGCATCTTTGGGGTCTACGATGCCATTTTTAAGAACCGTTTCCTTGTCTACGGGAATACGGATGTGTTTCGACGGAAAAGAACTAATAAACTGTCCGCTGTTGAGTTCTACCTTAGTTCTGGGATCTTCACTGGCCACCCAGTTCATCCATACTTTGATATCAACGGTATCTTCGGTAGCTTCCGCGTAAGCGATGGCATCACGAATCCCATAACGGTATTGCTCGTGTTTTAGCTGGGAGGGGATAGGATCACTATCAAAAGCCTTTTTCTTCATATCGTCAATGTACCAATCTGTTTGGAAGAGGCTTGTGTTCACAATGCGTACATCCTGGCGATATTGTTCCACATTTTGTTGATACCACAATGCAAAGGTATCGTTGTCCCCAATGGTAAATAGAATGGCATTTTCATCGCAGGAATCCAAGTACATTTTTCCCATGGAATTTGCCGTATACCTACCAGAGCGGTCGTGGTCATCCCAGTTTTGGGTGGCAAGCAAAATAGGGGAGGCTAAGGCCGTGACAGTAAGTACAACGGGCAGTGCGGTTTTGGGTTTTAGGTAATCCTTGAGGACTTCAAAAAGGGCAAACACCCCAAAGCCAATCCACATGGCAAAGACGTAAAACGAACCTACCACTGCATAATCCCGTTCCCTAGGTTCAAAAGGTCGTTCGTTGAGGTATACTTTTAGGGCGAGTCCTGTAAATAAAAACAACACCATGAGTACCCAAAAACTTTTCTTGTCATTCTTGGCGTGAAAGACCAATCCTAGAATCCCTAATATCAAAGGGAGGAAGTAATAGGTATTTCGGGCTTTGTTATCTTTAAGATCGGAAGGCAAGTTTTCCTGTGGCCCCAAGTGCCATTCATCCACAAATTTTATCCCGCTTAACCAGTTTCCATTCATGTTCCCACCTTGCCATTGCACATCGCTTTGCCTGCCCACAAAATTCCACATGAAATAACGCCAGTACATCGAGCTGAATTGATACACAAACATGAACTTCATATTCTCTATGAAGGAAGGTTTCTGAATATCCAAAAACGGCCCAAATTGTTTCATAAAGTCATCATAGTCCTCCCCATCTACCAAGCCTTGTTCATGTGCTTCCTTAAACTTGGCGACCTCCTGCACCAATCGCTCTTCATTGCGGTATTGGCGTTTAATGCCAAACTCCAAGCCATCAGTGTATTCCAAGTAATTAGCCGCGTGTTCTATGCTCCACATTCTGGGAAGGAACCCTTTTTGGGCATCTTCGGTATTTTGAGCGGCATTTTTCCATTCGTTTACAATAATATATTTGCCACTTGCTTCATCCTTTTCGTATTTGGGTTTATCATCCTTATAGGGATTATCGGCATCCAGCCCTACATATGATTCGGTAAATAGGGGTCCGTAAAAAAGGTGTGTTTCGGGGTATTGCTCCCGGTTGTAATAGGCTAATAATTCCCGTGCGTTGTTGGGGTTGTTTTCATTGATCACCGTTCCGGCATTGGCCCGAATGGGCAACATCAACCAACTGGAGAACCCAATAAAGATAAAGAGTACGCAAAGGAGTAGGGTGTTGGCGTTTCCGTATGCTTTCTTTCGGGTATACCGAAGTCCGAAATAAAACAATGCAATAAACAATAATCCCGCAAAGAGGGTTCCAGAATTAAAG
The DNA here is from genome assembly GCA_964495885.1 of uncultured Alteromonas sp. Lineage (GTDB taxonomy): Bacteria > Bacteroidota > Bacteroidia > Flavobacteriales > Flavobacteriaceae > PALG01. The sequence goes on from CAZBWO010000022.1 coordinate 36,108, forward strand.
GGAAGCCGAAGCGTATTTACGAAGAATAATTCCGTAGCACTGAAAAACTTCAGCGTCATGGGCAGTAACAGCTTAAAGATAAAGAGTAAGATGGCAACCACCACTACATTGGCAATGATGAAGTTCTTGGTAGTAACCTTGGGGTATTTTTTAAAGAAATATAGGAAGCCAATCGCTGGAATGGTTAAAAGCCCCATAAAATGAATCCCAAAGGACAACCCAATAATAAAGGCAATTAAGATTAACCATCGGTCCCCTCTAGGGGTAAACATTTCGCGTTCCCACCGCAGGCCACAATAAAACATGATAGACATCACACAGGCCGCAGAAGCATACACTTCCGCTTCCACCGCCGAAAACCAAAAACTATCTGTAAACGTAAAGGATAGGGCGCCAACGGCAGCACTTCCTAGGATGGCCATTCCGTAGGTTTTGTTCAATTCGTAATGCTTGGAAACCACATTTTCCAGGATCATGCTCAAGGACCAAAACATAAAGAGAATGGTAAATGCACTGGCAAATACAGACATTAAATTGATGGTAAGCGCGATATTGGAGGGCTCCATGGCAAAAATAGAGAAGAACGCCCCTAGTATTTGATATAGCGGAGCTCCAGGTGGGTGTCCCACTTCCAGATTACTGGAGGTAGTGATGTATTCCCCTGCATCCCAGAAACTCACCGTAGGTTCTACGGTTAGCCAGTAGGTAAGCAAAGCGATGGCAAAGACCGCCCATCCAAGGATTTTGTTCCATTTACGAAAGTTGAAGTTGGCCATGTAACGTATTGGTTTTTGATACAGCGAAAATAGCAATAATATATTTAGGATGCTCCTTAAAAAGTGAGAACGCCAAAAAGGGAGGGATATTTTCTGAAAAAATAATTTGTGCAACCCAAAGTTTGTATTAAATTTGCGCCCACATTATGGTATTGGCCCATGGTGTAACTGGCAACACGTCTGATTTTGGTTCAGAAGAGTCTAGGTTCGAGCC
>CAZBWO010000023.1:0-31775 GCA_964495885.1 uncultured Alteromonas sp.
CCGAGGCACAGGTTGACGTATCAGCCCTTTCCACCGGTACCTACATCATGAAGGTGACCGTGAACGGCGAACTTGGCACCTACAAGGTGATCATTGAATAGGTAAGCCTTATAATATTTCTGAAAAGGCCGTTTGGATTTTCCAAACGGCCTTTTTTAATTATGTACCTTTGCAAGCATGAATTTGGAGGTATCGTTTATTATCCCTGTATATAACCGTCCGCAGGAAATTGAAGAACTTTTGGAGAGTTTTCTGAAAGTAACGGGAAATGAACATTTTGAAATTGTAATTGTAGAAGATGGTTCTACCATATCTTCAAAAAAGGTGGTAGACCAATACCGTAAGAGTCTTCATATTTCTTATTTTGAAAAGCCTAATTCTGGCCCTGGTGACTCTAGGAATTTTGGCATGCGAAAGGCCAAAGGAAATTACTTCATCATTTTAGACTCTGATTGCTTATTGCCTTCCCACTATTTTGAAACGGTAAAAGAACATCTGCAGTATCATTACACCGATTGTTTTGGAGGGGCTGATGCGGCGCATGAAAGTTTCAGTCCGCTTCAAAAGGCCATTAACTTTACAATGACTTCAGTATTAACTACAGGCGGGATTAGGGGGAAAAAGCGAAGCGTTCAAAAATTTGAACCCCGTAGTTTTAATATGGGGATTTCAAAAAAAGCATTTGAGCAAACGGGAGGATTTTCCAAGATTCACCCAGGGGAAGATCCAGATCTTTCCCAAAGAATTATAAAAGCTGGATTTGAAACACAATTTATCCCCAATGCTTTTGTGTATCATAAAAGGAGGATATCGTGGTCTAAATTTCATAAACAAGTTTCTAAGTTCGGACTTGTACGCCCTATTTTGAATACATGGCACCCTACTTCTAAAAAAATTACTTTTTGGTTTCCTACACTGTTTATCGTATTTACAATAGCGTCTGTTATTTTAGGAGTTGCGTGGTCTTATATAGTTCTCTTTCCGCTCTTAGGATATTTATTAGTCCTATTTACCGTTTCTTCGGTAGGGAATAAAAGTATATACATTGGGCTTTTAACAATAATTGCCGTGTTTATACAGTTCTTCGGGTATGGTTGGTCCTATTTGAAATCAACATTTTATGTACAATGGCTTGGGAAGGATCCAAAAGTTGTATTTCCTCAATTATTTTTTAAGTAATTTTGACTTATGGCGTCTGGTAAGCAAAAACATAAAAACAATAAAGTAAAGCAGTTTCTGTTATTCTTGGGAGTTGCCTTTATTTTTTGGCTGCTTACTAATTTTTCAAAACAACGGGTGGTTACAATAGTTTCAGATGTAACCTATACACAAATCCCCCCATCTGCAATTCTTGCGGACCACAACCTAAAAGAACTTACTTTTCAAGTAAATTCCAGTGGTTTTGCTTTATTGTTCCATTCTTTAAAAAAGCCTACTCTTGAAATACCCGTTGGCAACTATTATCAAGAAGGGGATTCTGTGGTAGAAATTTTAGGAACAAATTTGGCAAGATTAATAGAAAAACAGTTGAAAGTGAACGAGGTATTCAATATATCCCAGTCACAGCTGAATGTTTTCTTAGATAAGACGGTAACAAAGAAAATTCCAGTTAAGGCAGATGTCTCAATCACCTATAAAAATGGGTTTAGGGCATCCAATCCTCCAGTAGTTACACCAGACTCTGTTTTGGTTACAGGGCCTTCGGAAGTTATTGAATCCATTATTGAAATTTCAACCAAACCTATTAAACGCCAAGGAATTGCTGAAAACTTTCAGTTAGAGATACCTCTAGCAAAGACTACTTCGTCAACCCTGCAAATAGAACCTTCTGAAGTGACTGTGGCTTTTACGGTGAAGGAATTTACCCAAAAGGAAATAACGGTTCCTATTGTATTGAGGAATGTACCGGAAGACGTATCCGTGAAACTAGTACCTTCTGAAGTAACATTGTCTTTTGATATTTCCATTCAAGATTTTAGCGAAGTTTCGGCTACAGACTTCACCGTAGTATGCGATTATAACGAGCGGGTAGAGAATGGAAGTTTTATGATTCCCAAAATAGTTGAAAAACCCGAGGGAGTTTTCCATTTGGAAGCAACTCCCCGAAAAATTGAATTCCTAATCTTTAAATAGAAACTTTTGAAAATAGTTGGGCTTACTGGTGGTATTGGAAGTGGAAAATCTACCGTAGCTGGATTCTTTAAAGAGTTGGGAATTGCAGTTTATATTGCCGACGAAGAAGCAAAGAAACTAACCAATCGTTCTATTTTCATTCGAAAAAAACTCATTGCCCTTTTAGGAACTGAAGCCTATAATAAAGAAGGATTAAATAGGAGTTTTGTAGCCCAAAAGATTTTTAATAATGCTGAGTTGTTACAGCAGGTGAATGCCATCATTCACCCTAGGGTGGGGCAACATTTCAAACGGTGGGTTAAAAAACAACATGGTAGCTACTGTATTAAAGAGGCAGCTATCCTTTTCGAAAATGGAGGCTATCGTGAATGCGATGCCATGATTTTAGTGACTGCACCAAAAGAAACCAGAATAGAGCGGGTCATGCAGCGGGATGGTTCTACCAGGGAAGAAGTCCTGGCCCGAATGCAGCATCAATGGGAAGATCGCGAGAAAATACCCTTAGCAGATTTTGTAATCACTAATATACATCGCAGTGAAACGCAAAAAACAGTAAAAAATATTCATAAAACCCTTTCAAAAGGATAGGATTTTTAGGGAAAATCCATTTTGTTAACATTTGGTTAAACACCCCAAAGACTAAATGTTAAAATCTTACTTTTGAAATATGAACAAAAGATTGTTTGCACTGCTTATTGCATCTATGTCCCTGTCCTTATTGGGGATAATTTTTGTTCAGGGGTATTGGATTCGAAATGCCTATCAAACAAAATCAGATCAATTTACGTTCAGTGTTCGGCAAGTATTGATAGAAGTTGCACGTAAGGTACAACTGGAGGAAACCGAACAATATTATGCGCTTTATAACGGATTAGTAGATAGTTTGGATGTTCCAAACAATGTAAGTGTTACAGAATTGATCTACCGAATCGTTAATGAAGATAAGAAAGAAACAGTGGTCTTTTCTGATGGGATTATTGAGGAAGATTATAAACTATCTTCTTATTTTTTGGATTTGGAAATGGATAGTATTCCGTTTAAGCGAATTACCAACCAAAAGAAAACAACAACCATCACAGAAGGAGTTGATGGTAGCGGTCAAATCGTTAAAACGCATACAGATTTTAATCGTTTAAAAGACTTTGAACGAAAAATATTTGAAGATGCTGTAAGTAATATAACTTCCAAGACACCAATTCATAACAGAATTTCCAATGAAGAAATTCAAGAAATCATTTCAGAAGAGGCTAGGGAAAGAGGGATAAAATCAAAATTTGAATACGCAGTGTATAGCAATCAGTTGGCAACCAAGATACATTCCAAGGGTTTTGAATTAGACCCGGAAACAACCTATGGAGTGCCGCTTTTTGTCAATGATGCTTTAGATACCAACTATCAATTGTATGTGAATTTTTCCGATAAGGGAAAGGAACTCCTCAATTCCATTTTGGGAATGGCATTGTTATCGCTCGCTTTTACGGGGGTAATTGTTCTGGCCTATTCCAACGCATTGAAGCAATTATTTAAGCAACGACAAATATCCCAGATTAAAACAGATTTTATCAATAACATGACGCATGAGTTCAAGACTCCTATTGCTACTATTAATTTGGCTTTGGATGCTTTGAAGAATCCAAAAGTGAGTAAAGATCAGGCTTTTGTAGATCGTTATTTGGGCATGATTAGAGATGAAAATAGAAGGATGCATGCGCAGGTGGAAAACGTATTGCGTATTTCTAAATTGGAAAAGAATGAGTTGGATTTACCAAAGACAAGGGTAAAACTTCATGCAATTGCAGAAGATGCCATCTCTCATGTTAGCCTTATTGTAGAGGATAAAGGTGGGTATGTCAATACGCATTTTGAAGCCAAAAAATGTTCTGTATTGGCCAATGAATCCCATCTCACCAATGTATTGGTAAATATCATGGACAATGCCATTAAATATTCTGAAGAAGCACCAAAAATTGATATTTATACCGAAAATGTAAAGAATTTTATCATTATCAAGGTACAAGATCAAGGGATTGGAATGAGCAAGAACGTTCAGAAAAAAATATTTGAAAAATTTTATAGGGAACATACCGGGGATGTTCACAATGTGAAAGGACACGGATTGGGACTTTCCTATGTAAAAAGAATTTTAGATGACCACGATGCCGAAATTTACGTTGAAAGTGAAAAAGGCAGTGGTAGTACTTTTATAATAAAAATGCACTTAATAGCTTAGATATGGAAACACAAAACAAAAAAATTCTATTGGTTGAGGACGATCCAAACTTTGGAACAGTTCTAAAAGATTACCTTTCCATGAACGACTACGATGTAGTTCACGCCAAAAACGGAATGGAGGGTTTTGAAAAATTTAAAAAGGATGATTATGACCTTTGTATCCTTGACGTAATGATGCCGTATAAGGACGGATTTACACTTGCAAAGGAAATACGCGAAAAGAATGAGGACATTCCAATTATCTTTCTTACGGCAAAAGCCATGAAAGAGGATGTCTTAAAAGGATATAAAGTTGGGGCAGATGATTACCTCAACAAACCTTTTGACAGTGAAGTGCTTTTGATGAAAATCAAAGCCATTATCCAACGTAAGGCTACAGATTCTATCGCAGATAGTAAGCAATTCGAGTTTGAAGTGGGGAATTTTTTCCTTAATTCAAAATTGCGATTCCTTACCTATAAAGACGAGGATCCCATTAAACTATCACCTAAGGAAAATGACCTGTTACGTTTGTTGGCATTACACAAAAACGATTTGATGCCTCGTGAATTGGCACTTACCAAAATATGGCGGGATGATAATTATTTCACCTCCCGAAGTATGGACGTATACATTGCCAAACTACGGAAATACCTAAGTAAGGATGATGATGTGGAAATCATTAATATCCACGGAGAAGGTTTCCGGTTGGTCGTTAAAAGTGAAGTAGACCAATAAACCAAAGTATTAAGTGTGGTAAAGAGCCCTTCCCAATGTCTATTGGGCTAGGGCTTTTTTGATATAATCAACTATTTCTGAAATAGGGGTTTGGTAATCAAACCAGACAATTCCTTCATTTTTCCGAAACCAGGTGCCTTGTCTTTTTGCAAACCTTCGGGTATTCTTTTTAATTTCCGAAACGGCCGTATCTAAGTCGGTTTCTCCTTCAAAATATGCAAACAACTCTTTATACCCTACAGTCTGCAGGGCATTCAAGGATGCATGTTCCCGAAGCGCTTCGGCCTCCTCTAAAAGCCCTTCTTCCATCATGTGATCCACTCGGGTGTTGATTCTTTCATAGACAGTTTCCCTTTCAGCATTCAATCCAATGTAGAGTGTATTAAAAGGTCGTTGTGCAGGCTTTTTGGTATGAAAGGAAGAAATGGGCTTTCCTGTGCTTCGGAATACTTCCAATGCGCGCACGACACGTTGCGGATTTTGAATATCCATGGCTTCGTATTGTACAGGGTCTACTTGTTGCAATTCCTGCTGCAAGGGCTCGAGTCCGTGAAGTTCCAATTCGGTATTAAGGTTCTCCCGTATGGCTGGGTCTATTTCAGGGAAATCATCCAAACCTTTTACAACGGCGTCCACATATAATCCAGAGCCTCCAGCCATCACTACAACGTCTTTTTTGGAAAAGAGTTTTTTTAGCAATGCAAGGGCTTCCCGTTCAAAATCCCCCACGCTATAGTCATCAAAAATACTTTTGGTTTGAATAAAATGGTGGGGAGTTGCGTCTAATTCTTCTTCGGAAGGAACCGCCGTGCCAATACGCATTTCTTTAAAAAACTGCCGACTATCTGCTGAAATGATTTCTGTTTGAAATGCTTGTGCCAATTCAATGGCGACTCTTGTTTTTCCTATGGCAGTTGGTCCTACCACACAAATCAATAATGGCAATTGTAAAGCCATTAGGAATCTTGGGGATTAAGTTCTTCCCCACATTCGTAGCAGTATTTTGCATCGTCCCGATGTTTCATAGCATTGCAATTCGGACAGGCCTGTGTATTTACATGTACGTAGTCCTTTCCCTTGCTATATTCTGCGGTAACAATCCCTGTGGGTACGGCAATGATACCATATCCCAGAATCATAATAATAGTTGCCAATAATTGTCCCAATGGAGTAGTGGGGGCAATGTCCCCAAATCCAACAGTGGTAAGGGTCACAATACACCAATAAATACTTCTAGGAATACTGGTAAAACCATTTTCCTCACCTTCAATCAAATACATTAGCGTTCCTGCAATTACTGCGACAATTAAAACTGTAAATAAAAACACCAAAATCTTAGCTCTACTATCCCGAAGGGCACGGGTTAATTTATTGGCTTCCCCTATATAGCGGGTGATTTTCAGGATTCTGAATACCCTTAACAATCGAAGGGCCCGTACGGTAAGCAAATAATTACTTCCTACTAAAATGAACGAAAGGTAGAGTGGGATAGTAGAAAGGAAATCAATAATGCCATAAAAACTGAAAATATACCGTGAGGGTTTTTTCACACTTATAATCCGAAGTATATATTCTATGGTAAAAAAGATGGTGATGATCCACTCCCCAATGTAGAGTAGGTGATAGGTCTTTTGCGGTAAGCCCTTCACACTTTCCACCATCACAAAAATGACACTTAGGAGAATCAAAATAAGCAGGACCACATCAAAGAGTTTGCCCATGGGCGTATCTGCCTCATAAATGATATCGTGCAGTTTTCGTTGCCAGTTATGTTGTGGTTTTCCTTCCAAAAGGATGCTTTTTATGCTTTAAAAATAACGAAATTCCTCAATCTACCGTATTGGGCGATAAATTTACAAGTTTCAGTACTTTGTTTTTCCGAAGGTAGGTCTGAATAATATGCTCTGAATCTTTATGATCCTGCATGGGGTTAATAATGGATTTCAGTACTTCAGGCTTGGTAATCTGATAGTTCAGGGAATAGAATCCAAAGCCAATATATTTTCCGTTTTCTATCAATATGGCGGCTCGTTCATCCACATCCCTCCCTCGGTCTATAATGAGTAAATTTTTATGTGCGTAACTATGTTGCTCAATATAGGCCGCTACACGTTCATTGTATTCTGCAGCGGGTTCTTTGCCAATACATGCTCCATAACAAGCCTTTATACCATGTAAAAAACAACTGCCCTTGGTTTGGTGTAAACCTGTGAGTTTCTGACAGAGCTGATGGTTTTCTGTGAGTTTGTAGACCACAGATTTAGCCTGTTGGTAATTGGTAAAAGTAACAATGGGTTTCTTCCGAAGGTCTGCTTTTTCAATGGTAAGATTCAAATATCCATTGGCATCCGTGAAGGAATTAAGCTGGTATTTAAAAAGTGTTTTCCGAAGCGCTCTATTGTAAACCGGTTTGTTTCGTTTAATTTCTTCACTCTCCTTCAGCAAGGCAATGAGTTCGCTTCCTGTTAATTCGAAAGTAACTTCTGCAACTTCGGCTCGAATCCTTTTAGACTTCCTATTATCATTGGTAAAGTGTTGTGTCAACCTTTTTTTGATATTCCTGCTTTTTCCAATGTAAATAATGGTACCATCCTTTTTGTGCATATAATACACCCCTGTTTCCGAAGGAGCATTTTCAATAAGATCCAACAACTTGGGCTCCAACTGCCGCTTCGGATCTTTCCGTACCATATCCTTAACAATTTCCTTTTCGGTATCGCGGGAAAGCAACATTTTGAAAAGTTCCAAGGTAGCCTTGGCATCTCCCTGCGCCCGGTGGCGGTCACTAATAGGAATTCCCAACGAGCGGCATAATTTTCCCAGACTATAGGATTCCCGATCTGGAATTAATTTTTGGGAAAGTTCCACGGTGCATAGGCTATCCCTATCATAGGTGTAGCCAAGACGGTCAAACTCAGTGGTGAGGATTCTATTATCAAATTGGGCATTATGTGCGACTAGGATACAATCTTGGGTAATTTCCAAAATTCGTTTGGCCACTTCATAAAACTTGGGCGCCCTAATGAGCATTTCATTATTGATGCCTGTTAGGTTCACAACAAACGGCTGTATTTTCCGCTCCGGATTGATCAAACTGGAAAACTGATCCACAATCTGGTGCCCATCAAAGCGATAGATGGCAATTTCGGTAATTCCTTCTTCATTGTATTTACCGCCGGTAGTCTCTATATCCAGAATTGCATACATGCGTTGTGCTCTCTTATTGATAATTTCGGGGTCCAAAAATAGCACTTCCTACCCGCACCATGGTGCTTCCATGCTGAAGGGCAATAGGGTAATCGCCGCTCATGCCCATGGAAAGGGTGTGCCAGCCAAATCGTGCTTTGTGTGTATTGTAAAAGGTTTCCAACCTTGAAAACTCTTCGTGGAGTTGTGCTTCATCTTCCGTAAAGGTCGCCATACCCATCAAACCTTCTATGGAAACATTGGGAAGACCTTCCAAGGTATCACTTTCCAAGAGGGTAAGTGCATCTTTTTGACTCATACCAAATTTACTGTCTTCTTCCGCAATTTTTATTTGAAGCAAACAGGAAATGGTTCGGTTGTGCTTGGCCGCTTGTTTATCGAGCTCCTTCAATAGTTTCAATCGGTCCACGGCATGCACCAGATCCACAAAAGGTGCCATGTACTTCACTTTGTTGGTTTGCACATGCCCAATCATGTGCCATTGAATATCCTTGGGCATTTGCTCCCACTTTTCGGTCATTTCCTGAATTTTATTCTCCCCAAACACTCGTTGCCCGGTTTCATAGGCTTCCATGATTTCGGGGACCGACTTTGTTTTGGAAACTGCTACAAGGGTGACTCCGTTGGGAATTTCAGATTGAATGTGCTGTAGGTTTTCTGCAATACTCATTAGTTCAAATTTCTACATTCAGGGTACAAATTCCAAAGGGATTTTAAAAGGTTTTACCGAAGTTATTCACGAAATTATAATTCATAAATCGTAACTCCGCTTCGCAACTTGGGTTCTATGTAAGTGCTTTTGGGAGGCATGGTCAACCCTTCTTCTGCCACATGCTTCATTTCTTCAACGGTAATGGGCAATAAGCCAAATCCTACCGAAAACTTTCCGCAGTCTACCATAGCCTTTACATGCGCCAAGTCTTTTTTTCCGTGGGAATACCCCAATCTATCGTCATGCCGCGGATCTGTAATCCCTAAAAGAGGTTTTAGGATTAGCTCGTTAAGGATGTAAGTGTCCAGTCCCTGTACGGCATTTTCACTGGTGTATAAATCTTTACGAAGGTATAACGAATAAAACCCTCCATCCAAATACATACTGAAATGATGCTTCTTTGAAGGTTTGTAGTATTCCGTGCCCCGTTCTTCAATACGGAAATGGGCATCCAGCGCAATAAGGAATTCCTCCTTGGTCAATCCATTCAGGTCTTTAACCAGTCTATTGAATTCATAAATTTTCAATTCACTTTCCGGAATAAGAAAACTCATGAAATACTGGTGTTTTTTTCCCGAAGCTTGTTCCGCTTCCCGTTCCTTGGCCAACAAATAGGAAGAAGCTGAACGATGATGCCCGTCGGCTATGTAGAGTGCAGGCATCTCTTCAAAGGCTTTTTGAATGGTGGCCACCATGCTTTCCTCATGCACCGGCCACAGGTAATGGGTATCCCGGTAGGTAGTGGTAAACTCATACTCGGCCCGTTCTTCCATCACCGTTTCCATCAATTTTTGCAATCGGGGCTCATCTGGATAGGTCAGCAAAACCGCTTCTGCATTAAAGCCAACGGTTTTCAGATAGTCCTTAAAGAGTTCTTCCCGTACCGAAAGCGTATCCTCGTGCTTTTTAATCACATCGTTTTCATAGTCCTCAATACTGGCCGCAGCAACAATACCGTGAAAGACATTCTCATCCCTGTTGATGATTCGATACACATAAAAAGAAGGGTGTTCTTCTTTGGTGAAAATACCGTCTTCCTTAAACTCTAAATAACGGTTCCGAACCAATTGGTAGCGGGCCATTCCAGAGACTTCCTTATGAAACTTGTAGCCTGGGTTGACGATGTGTAAAAAAGAAAACGGATTGTCCCGAAGACGTGCTTCCCGTTCTTCCTGAGTGTAGCTGTCATAGGAGCGCGAAGCCACCAGACTTACTTTATCACGGGTGGGACGAACTGCCTTAAAGGGAACAATCTTTGGCATTTAGGAAAACATTTGGGCTACCTTTTCAGCTTTGCGGCTTTCTGAGTAATCATAAAAACCTTCGCCGCTTTTAACCCCTAATTTACCCGCCATCACCATATTCACCAATAGCGGACAAGGAGCATATTTAGGATTTTTAAATCCGTCATACATTACATTCAGGATAGATAGGCAAACATCCAGCCCAATGAAGTCGGCTAATTGCAAAGGCCCCATAGGGTGTGCCATGCCCAACTTCATCACGGTATCAATTTCTACTACTCCAGCCACCCCATTGTAAAGGGTTTCGATGGCTTCGTTAATCATGGGCATAAGAATCCTATTGGCTACAAATCCTGGGTAATCGTTCACTTCCACGGGAACTTTTTGTAGTTTTTTGGAAACATCCGCAACGGTTTGATAGGTAGGATCGCTGGTACTGTAGCCTTTAATGATTTCCACCAATTTCATGATAGGCACTGGGTTCATAAAGTGCATCCCAATCACCTTTTCGGGTCTACCCGTTGCCGCAGCAATCTGTGTAATGGAAATAGAGGAGGTGTTGGTGGCCAGAATGGTATCTGCCCCACAAAGGGCGTCCAAGTCCTTAAAAATCTTCAGTTTGAGGTCTACATTTTCAGTGGCAGCTTCCACAACCAAGTCTACACCTTGCACTCCTTTGTCCAATTGGGTAAAGGTGGTAATATTACCTAAGGTATTGGTTTTTTCTGCTTCGGAAATTTTTTCCCTGGCCACCATCCGGTCTAGGTTCTTGGTGATGGTTGCCATCCCTTTTTCCAAAGAGGCTTCGGAAATATCAATAAGATGAACGTTATAATCGAACTGCGCAAAGGTATGGGCAATACCGTTGCCCATGGTTCCCGCTCCAATTACGGCTATATTTTTCATAGAATATTATAGGTGTTTAAAGTTTTCAATAATTTGAAGGGCCACCCGAAGGGCCTCTGTTCCCTGCTGAAGGCTTACAATAGGGGTGGTGTCATTTTCAATGGCATCGGCAAAGGTTTCCAACTCATCCAGGATGGCGTTGTTGTTGTCAATCTTTGGATTGTCAAAATAGATCTGTTTCTTTTTGCCTTCCGCATTGGTAAGGATCATGGCAAAATCGTCTGCCTTTTTAGGGGCATCTTTCATTTTCACCACTTCTACTTTTTTATCCAGGAAGTCTACAGAGATATAGGCATCCCGTTGGAAAAATCGTGCCTTCCGCATTTTTTTAAGGGAAATCCTACTGGCAGTAAGATTGGCCACACAACCATTTTCAAATTCAATACGGGCATTGGCAATATCTGGTGTTTCCGAAATAACCGCAACCCCACTGGCACTAATTTGTGTCACCTTACTTTTTACCACGCTAAGGATCACATCAATATCATGGATCATCAAATCCAATACCACAGGTACATCGGTCCCTCGCGGATTGAACTCTGCCAGGCGGTGGGCCTCAATAAACATGGGCGTACCAATTTGATCCTTTACCGAAGAAAATGCCGGATTAAATCGTTCTACATGGCCTACTTGGCCTTTTACTTTATGGGTCTCTGCTAATTTGAGTAGGGCTTGGGCTTCCTCCACCGTTTGGGTGATGGGCTTTTCAATGAAAAGATGTTTTCCTGCTTTTACCACTTTTTCGGCACATTCAAAATGGTGAATGGTAGGGGTGACCACATCTACCATGTCACAGGCCTCAATAAGGGCTTCCATGGAAGGAAAACTTTTGTATCCAAGTTCCTTTTCAATGGCTTTGGATGCTTTTTCATCGGCATCAAAGAATCCAACGAGCTCATAACGTGTGGATTGTTGTAATAGTTTTAGATGGATTTTCCCTAAGTGGCCTGCACCTAGAACGCCTGCTTTTAGCATGATGGGTGATTTTTTACAAAGATACTTTTTTTGAGGCAATCCCGAAGCATCATTTTTTTACCTTTGTGGCTATGAAAGATACCTTTTTGCATAAGGGCATGCGGAAACGTTTGGTGGCTACCTTACAGGCAAAGGGAATTACCCAGGAAGCCGTTTTAGAGGCCATAAATAGGGTGCCAAGGCATTGGTTTATGGATAGTGGTTTTGTGGAACACGCCTATACAGATAAGGCCTTTCCCATTGCGGCAGACCAAACCATCTCACAGCCGTATACCGTTGCCCGCCAAACCGAACTTTTGCAAGTAAGCAAAGGCGATAAGGTGTTGGAAATAGGAACCGGCAGTGGGTATCAAAGTGCAGTGTTACTGGAAATGGGAGTGCTAGTCTATACCATTGAGCGGCAAAACGAATTGTTCAAGAAAACCAGTAGAGCCCTTCCCAAAATGGGCTATCGTCCCAAGAAAATGGTGTTTGGTGATGGCTATCAAGGCTTGGAAGAGTTTGCACCTTATGATGGAATTGTAGTGACCGCAGGTGCTCCCTACGTCCCAAAACCCTTAATGGCTCAATTAAAAATAGGCGGTAGGTTGGTGATTCCGGTGGGGGAACCAGTACAAATCATGACTGTTTTTGAACGTACCAGTGCAACTGAGTTTGCAAAATCTGAGCATGGGGAGTTTCGGTTTGTCCCGTTATTGGAAGATAAGAATTAAACGAAGGTTCTTTCTTTTTACAAATTGCTAATACCTTTTTTACATCCCAAATACTTTTAGGCTACGCTTTTGAATTAAAGGTATGCACTTATACATTCGGTATTGATAATTGTATTGAAATGGATTTACTTCCCACCATTAATCTTAAAACCCTACAATTATGAAACATTCAAAATTATCCATCCTTGGTATGATGTTGTGTACGGCAGTGTTCTTTGTAAGCTGTGAACAGGATACCTTTCAGCAGGAATCCCAACAAAAAGAGAAAGAGTTGAACTTAACTACTACTGTAGAAACCCCTCCACTGGAATTTGTTCATCTTGAGGATATTAAAGAAAGCTTAGAATTATTTGAAGCTGCAAAGCAAGCGGGTAGGGCTCCATTGAACCCTACTTATTGGTGTTCTGAACAATTAGGAGGGTATACTTCAGGATCTTACATTAATCACGGAGTCTATTTAAATGAATATTACGTGCCAGATGAAACACTTACCGATATATCTGGAAATGACGGAAGGTGGGCTACTTGGATGTCTGATTTGCAATCATGGCTAACCCATGACTTTAATGACCCTAACCCAAGTGGTTCCTATACCTCATTCTCAATGCAGTTTGATGTGTATGGAGCAGGGGGTGGAAGTTACCTAAGTGCTACTGATGCCAACCGGGCTTATAATGAGTTTGTGTGTAGATTGATGGACCAATTGAATGTGTCTTCTGCAAGCGACTTGAACAACTATGAATTTAGTACGTCTTTTACGGTAGATTACCTTGCCTGTTGTGTGGGAAGTAGTTGTTGTTATCCAATATTGTTTGCTAGTGGTGAAGCATATCAATAATTGTGTAGGAATCCTCAAATACAAATTTTAAAAAAACAGCCCTAGTTTTGAGCAAGGGCTGTTTTTACTTTATATAAACAAATTACTGTTCAGCGTACTTTTTGAAATTATCCAAAATAGCTTGCCAGCCTTGCCGTTGTAGTTCCACGGGGTTTTGGCTTTCGGCATCAAAAACGATACTTACTACGGTTTCGTTAGGGTGGTCATTCATCACTACTTCCACCTGTCTTCCGTCTTCTAACACATAGGTAAAAGACTTGCCGAGATCTACAGCAGTATAAGTGGCAATAAAATCGAAACCCATACTACCATCCTTGGCTTCCATTCGGGATTGATAGGTGCCGCCTACTTGCAGGTCGTTTTTTGCAGACGGACAATGCCAGTCTGGAGATGCAAAGTTCCATTGGGTGATGTGTTCTGGCTGGGTGTAATAGGCCCATACCTTTGGGCGTTCTGCCGCAATACGGGCTTGAATACTTATTTTTTCACTCATTTTGATAGGTTTTCCTGTACCCGAAAGGTAATTATTCTTTGGATGAGTTCAAGGGGTAGGGGTTCTGAAAGCGGAAACTGTACAGATCCCTTTCCTTGCTTGTATCCAGCAAGCTCTTTTTGGAAGGCTTCATGCCCACTAGGGGTGGCATAGAAGCCAATGTGCTGGTCATATCCTGCAAAATACACCAAAGGCTTTTTGTTCAATTTATAGGCAGGCATGCCATAGGAAATACCTTCCTCTGCCTCTGGAGCAGTTGATTGAATGAGTTCCCGCAATTGTAGCAGTTTTTGTTGTACCTCTGCAGGAAACTGAGCAATATAAGCATCTACAGTAGCGGGTTTGGATTTCATCTTCTAATGAGTTTTAAGTGATATATAAATGTAATTGATTTTTCTGAAAGTAGTATTCCCACTTTTGACGCACTTCATGCAACATTTGACGCATTCCCGCCTCTATGCTTCAAAATTGTTAAGACTTGCCACAATAGGGACAGGGCTAGCTGTTTCCTCCTCCTACATTTGCCTCAGATAATCAACCAAAAATAATTCATTATGAAAAATCAAATGCAATCACTTACCAAGTTTTCAGCTTTTATAACTGTTTTTTCCCTCATGGGAATTTTAGCGCTCTTTTTAATATACACCCTTGGTTTTGAAATCTGGGACCAGCTAGTGTCAAACATGGCTTCGGAACGTTTTTCCTTGCCACTTTAATCCATAATTACAAATCAATTAATCATTATTCAATTTTAACATCATGAAAAAAGTACTATTTACAATCGCAATTTTAGGAATAGTCACGCTTTCCTTCGCACAGAATCAAGAAGACAACCAAGCCATTGAGCAAGCCATTGAAAACCTAGCCATTGGCTGGAAAAATGGAGATGGAAATACCTTTGCCTCTTCTTTTGCATCAGTCCACGACTTTATTGTTTGGAACGGATTCTACTTCAAGGATATGAAGCAGGAGGCCAATGCAGAGGCTCATACCAATCTTTTCAAAAGGGTATATCCCAACACCAAGTTGTATCATGTAATTGATAAAATAAAATACATTCGCCAAGATATTGCTTTAGTGCATGTGCTAGGGGCTGTAGCTGAAAAATCAAAACCGCGCCCCACAGATCCACAGGTTTTGTTTTCAGTACTCTTGGATAAAAGTAGTGGAGAATGGAAGATTATTTCGTTCCATAATTTGGATCTAGAGGTATTTCAGGATGAAGAAATACGTAACAATTCCCCCATGCCCCCACAAGTGATGTATGCCAATTGGTATGCCACTAAATAAAAAAGCATCCGCAACACTCAATTGTAAGCTGTTGCGGATGTTTCCTGTTGTTTTTACTATTTTTATGTAACTAACCATGAGAGTTTCTTTTTGCATATATCTTTTTATCTACTTCTTGCTTGGAGGGGGCTTGCTAATTGCGCAGCATCAACAGCTTCCAAAAACAGATAGTTTACAGGTGCTAAGCACTTCAGAATACCCTATTCAGTCCCTTCGGAAATACACCCAGGTATTTGTAGATACAACGCGCAGCGTTTCCATTGAAAACCTACTCAATAATTCCGAAGCCATTCCATTTAAGCCCTTAGAGGAAACGGTGATGCAAACCTTAGATCCTATTTGGTTAAAAGTAACGCTAACCCCTACGACCACTAAAAAAGACTGGCTCTTGGTCTTTAAGCGGCCTTATGAATGGTTTCAGTACCATGCGGCGCTAGACAGTGTGAAACTTTTTGTTGTAAAAGAGGGGCGCCTGCTCCGGGAAGAGACCACAGGCATGTACATTCCAAGGTCCCAAAAAAGTATCCAGCATCCCATTCCACGAATCGCTTTTAAGGTACATTTACAGAAAGACGAATCCGTTACATTCTATTGTAAAATTTTAGACCATACCGATGCCTTTTTGGAAATGGAACTTGTAGAGCCCACCATTAGCCTTCCAGAACCAAATAACGCACAAATTGAATGGATGAGTGCCTTTGCCCTAATCCTTTCAATTTATGTATTGGCCTTTTTCTTTTATACAAAAGATACGTCTTATCTATATCTATTTGTTCTCTTCTTTTTGGTGTTTTGGCATTATCAAGTGCTGCATAGCGATGTACGTATCATAGATTGGTTATTTCCAGAACATCCTTCTTGGTCAGAAATTGCATGGATTGTCTGCACATCTGGAACCTTTATTTGTTTTTTGCAATTTGCGCGTTCCATCACTCAACTAAAAAAAATACTGCCACTCTGGGACCACATCATACGCTTTGCAATTGTTCTTTCCTTTATCGTGCTTTTTGTAAGGATAGCTCTTTGGATAGGAAACAAACCTTTCTATCACCAATATGCCATTTTCTCTGTAGGAGTGGTTTTTATCTGTAATTTAATTATTGTGGTACGCCTATGGTTTGTAAAGCATGTTTTGGTACGCTATGTTTCATTTGCAGGGATATGGTTGTTTTTCTTTAGCATCCTTGGTATTTTATGGCAGGTAGAAATCATACCTTTCTTCGATACCCCCAACCCATGGATCATTGCGCAAACGGGCTTTATGCTTATCCTTTCCCTGTCTATTGCTAGAAAGATGCAATTAAGTGAACGGGCCAAAAGCGAAGTAGAAAAAGTACGGGAAATAGACAGTATCAAATCGAAGTTCTTTGCCAATATCTCCCATGAGTTTAGAACCCCATTATCGCTTATTTTGGGTCCCATAAACCAATCATTGGAAAGTATTCCTGCTTCGGAAGCAGTAGACAATAGCACCGAAGTTCCCGTAAAAGGAAAACACCTCAAGGTAATGAAACGCAATGCACTTCGGCTACAAAATTTGGTAGACCAAATTTTGGATCTTTCCAAATTAGACCAAGGGGAGATGCGTTTGCAAGTGGCAAAGGGAGACCTCATTTCTTTTTTACGATCGTTGGTGTTTTCGTTTGAAAGCCTTACCGAACTGAAACATATTACCTTCCGCACCCATTTTCCAGAGCCCATTGCAGAAACCTACTTTGATGCCGATAAAGTAGAGAAGATTGTGGTAAACCTGCTTTCAAATGCCATTAAGTTTACCCCAGAACACGGTGAAGTGTCGGTGATTGTGGAAGCACTTGAAGGGGAAGTGAAACTTTCAGTAAGTGATACAGGACCGGGCATGACTGCGGAAGAAACCCAACATATCTTTAACCGTTTTTATCAAACCGAAACCACCCAAGATCAAGGAACAGGCATTGGTTTGGCATTGGTAAAGGAATTGGTTGAATTGCATCAGGGGCAGATTAGTGTGAACAGTATGAAGACAGAGGGCACTTCTTTTAAAGTATTGATTCCGTATAGAATGGAAGTATTTCCAAAGGAAAGTTTGATAGCTGAACGAGTTTCTTCCCTACCCACTGCTTTGCCTATAGAGCTGGTTGCATCTGAAGAAACTCTTCCCGAAGGATCTACACCTCCCAATGACCAACTGCCTATGGTACTGGTGGTAGAAGACAATCCAGATCTTCGGAATTATATTTCAGAACAATTGGTCACCCACTTTCAGGTCATCACTGCCAAGGATGGAAAAGAGGGCATACAGTTGGCAGAAACAAAAGTGCCAGATCTAATCGTAAGTGATGTCATGATGCCGAAAGTGTCGGGAATTGAACTCTGCGAACACTTAAAAAAGGATATCAAAACCAGCCATATCCCCATCATCCTGTTAACAGCCAAAGCAGATCAAGGTTCTAAAATGCAAGGACTTACCACAGGGGCAGATGATTACCTTACCAAGCCTTTTGACGGACGCGAACTTAGGGTGCGCGCACAGAATCTTATTGAGCTTAGAAAGACCCTTCGGGAGAAATTTGCTGGGGAATTGAAAATTCATCCAACCAAAGTAGTGGCTTCTTCCATGGAAGAACGGTTTATGAAACAGATATTGGAAGTTATAGAAACCCAAATGGATAATGAGTATTTTTCTGTAGAAGAATTGGCGCAAGCGGTTGGTTTTAGCCGCTCGCAACTCAATCGAAAACTCAAAGGCCTTATAGGGAAGTCACCTAATCAGCTTATTAGAGAGTTCAGGCTTACCCGAGCCAAAGAGTTATTGGAGCAACAGATAGGTGCTGTTTCCGAGGTGGCATATCAAGTTGGGTACAGCAATCTATCGTATTTTTCGAAGAGTTTTAAGGAACAGTTTGGCATCTTGCCTAGTGAAGTGTAATTAAATTATTCAATATACACATTGGCAATCAAGTTGCTCACGGTGGGGTGTTCACTACCTCCCGCAGGCTCTATGGTAAGGTTCATACTTTCTGCCCCGGCAATATAGTTCATCGCCAACAGTCCGTTTTCCTTTTGCACCACACCCATATCAATCATCTCTCCCTCTACATCGGCCCAAAGCTGGTAATCCTGGTCTTCGGTTAAGCCTGGGAGTTGGGAGGCATCCAATAGCACTTTTCGGTCTTTATGGTTTACATAGCCTACCGCCAAGGCATCAGGGGAGAGGGCATTGCCCTTTAATATATATTTTTGGGTATTGGGATCACCCATTACTTTATTTTCACTTTCCAATGCTGAAAGCACCGTGGTCATTTCCTTCAAGGTATCTTCCAATAGTGTATTTTTTTGTTCCACCAGCTGCAATTCGGTTTCCACGCCTTTCATTTTTTGAAAGATAAAAAAGGAGGTGAGCCCCATTAACAACACCAAACTGGCGGCTATGGCAAGGGGCCATTTGTTGGTATTTTTGGAAGGGGTAGCGGTCGTAGGGGAAAGCTGGTTCAGGGTGCCCATCAACTGTTTTTTCACGGCAGGGGGTGGGGCAATGGCTTCTTCTTGGGCCATGCGTTCAAAGTCAGCCTCCAATTGCTGAAAATGCTCGCGCACAATGGTATGCTGTTTCAACCAAGTTGCTACCTGTGCATCTTCCGCAGGGCTGGTATTCCCCAAAAGATACTGCTCCAGTAGCCCGCTTTCCAATATGTCCTTTATCGCTTGGTTCATAATCCTACTACTATTATCCATACAATGAATGGTACATTGTAAATCCCTCTTAGTTCCCGTAAGGCTTGTTGTACATACGATTTAAACGTGCCTAGCGGGACGTCCATCACCTCGTGTGCTTCCCTATGGGTAAGGCCTTGAAAGTAGACCAGCTGCAGGGCTTTTTGGTGATGTTCCGAAAGTTGGGAAAGTGCACCCTTTAACCGTTCGTCATCTATAGGGCTTTCTTCATTGCTTCCTCTGTTATTATATACACTTAAATCCTCCGTTTGGATGAGCTTGTCCTTATTTCTTTGTGCATTAAGGGCCTTATTTTTACAAATTCGGAAGGCCCACGTGTAAAAAGCACCCTTCTCTGGATCAAATTGATGGGCTTTCTTCCAAATACTCACAAAACTTTCCTGCAATACGTCCTGTGCCTGTCCTTCTTCCTTGCAGATCCGCAACACCACTGCATACAATGCCCCCGAATACCGGTCATACAGCTCCCCAAGGGCCAGCTTATTGCCCTTCTGTACCTGTTGCATCAATTGTATTTCGGATGGTTTCTGCATGGAATGTGTTAAAGTTAAGCAAAAATTCAATGCCCCCTCATCCAAAAGGGAACATCCCGTGTAATTATAAATGAAAGCGCGCAGCAAAACAATTAGAAACCTTTTAAAAAACCAAAAGATGAAAAAGATAATTTTTATTTTAACAATGATCACGGCCTTCTTGGCAACCAATAACGCCCTAGCACAACAAAAGTCTATTGTAGACATCGCCGTAGGGACCAATGACTTCTCTACCTTAGTAACAGCTCTCAAGGCAGCAGACTTGGTACAAGCCCTGCAAGGCGACGGACCTTTTACGGTATTCGCTCCTACCAACGATGCCTTTGCGAAGATTGATTCCAAGACCTTAAATAGTTTGTTGGAACCCCAAAACAAAGGAACCCTTACCAGTATCCTTACCTATCACGTGATACCCGGAAAGTTAACTGCCAATGATGTGGTGAACGCCCTTAAAAAAGGAAACGGGATGACAACGGTGAAAACCTTAAACGGAAGCACCCTTATCGTTAAACAAAAAGACGGAAAGATATGGCTAAAGGATGCCAATGGTAACTACAGTGAAATCGCTACTACCGATGTCATGGGTAGCAACGGGGTTATTCATATCATTAGTGATGTGGTGATGCCTAAATAATCGTGACAAATTGCTATGAAAAGGAAGCCTCCCCAATTGGGGAGGTTTTTTTAGTTCCACGGACCTGCGGTCGTCACATTCACAATACCCGTAGAGGTTAATTTGAATAACCCACCAGCACAGCCAATCCATAGCGTACCTTTTCGGTCTTTTAGCATACTCATCGTAGAGCCATCTACGGGGTAGTTTTTAAATGCTCCATCACTATAACGGTACACGCCATGCTTTATCGAACTTATCCATAATACTCCAGAGGGGTCTTTATAGATTTCATATACGTCATTTTCACTTAGTGCCTTCATGCTAGGAAAATGAACCATCTTTTTGCCGTCGTATTGGTGTAGACCTCCCTTCCCGGTTCTTTTGTTTTCATCTGGATGGTCTTTTTCAGCCACGCGGGTGCCAAACCATAAGTTTCCCTCATCGTCTTCCGTAATGCTTTGCACATTGTTGGAATACAGCCCGTCTTTTTTGGTTAGGGTTTTAAATTCCCTTCCGTTGTATTGGGTAGCTCCATACCCATCCCGTCCAAACCAAATGGTTCCCTTACGGTCTTCAGTAATGGTGGTGATCCAGTTTTTGGTATCTTGATTAGATACTGTATCTATCATCGGATTAGGAAGTGTAAAGGTATGAAAGGCCCTACCGTCAAATTGGGAAACCCCACCCCAAGTGCCTACCCAAAACACGCCTTTGCTATCAATAAAAAGCACACTTACCAAATTACTAATAAGTCCGTGTTCTTCCGAAAAGGTCGTAAAAGTCTCCCCATCATACCTGCAAATGCCCATATCGGTCCCAAACCAAAGATCACCATTGGCATCTTCAATCACTCCAACTATCCGATTGCTCGGTAGGCCATCCTCCATCGTTAGGTATTGTAGTTTTGTACCATCATATTTAGCGACCCCTTTTTCCAAGGTGCCAAACCATAGGTTGCCTTTGGAGTCCTCAAAGGTCTCTACCACATATTGTCCTATTGGAGTACCCTTGGTAGCATTAGACTGCGCATAAGATGGTGCGGTATTGGTCATACTGCATAGGAGTATAACTAGCATAAAAAAGGAAGTATATCTTTTCATAAAGGTTATTTGATGATAAAACTAGCCTTTCTACCCCAACAAGATGCAATACAAATGTCAAAGAAGTGTCAAATAATGTGAAATAGCGTGTTTTGGTGACAATACGAGCCTTCCAAATCAAATGACTCGTGCCTTATTTCCTCGCCGTTAACGAATACACCATAGGGATCTTATCCTCCAAATGGGCAATACGGTATTGCTTCGGCCCAACCTTCACGGTGTTTTTAAAACAATCATAAGGCGAATAATCATATTCATTGAAGGACTCTAACTTAAGTCCCTGCTTCAGCAAACTGGTAACCACCTCACTTAAGGCGTGGTTCCAGGTCACATACTCTTTGTGGATGGACGCATTCCTATTGGCATAGGTGCCGGTTTCCCATTCTTCAATGGCCCCCGACTGGAAATACCGATAGGCAATGGTTTCAAAGGCATCATCAAACATCCATACCACCGGATGGAACTCCACAAACACCAATCGCCCGCCGGGTTTAAGATACCGTGCAATAAGTGCGGCCCACTGGTCTAGATCGGGCAACCAACCAATGGTGCCATAGGTAATAAAGACCATATCAAAGGTATCCTCCAAGTGGTTGGGCAGGTCGTACACATCACAACAAATAAAGCGTGCTGTTTGTTTGGTTTCTTCAGCCAATAGCTTGGCCCGTTCAATGGCCTTATCGGAAAGATCTACCCCCGTGACTTCCGCACCCAATCGTGCCAACGAAAGGGTATCCTGCCCAAAGTGGCATTGTAGGTGCAACACCTTTTTGCCCGTAAGGTCACCCAACAAGGCCAGCTCTATGTCATTTAAAGACGACTTCCCCTTAATAAACCCCTCCACATCGTAGAAGTCCGACTCAAGATGCACCTGTAAACGCTTGTTCCAAGATTCGCGGTTGATGTCAAGATAGTGTCTGGATTTGCTCATACCAAATGATGTTAGAAATCATTCCTCCCCAAGAATCTGGGTTTCAAACCCATCAATGCTTTGGGTGTTTTTGTTTTTCCAGTAGTCCTGTATACGTTCTTCGCCCTGTTTGGTGGCCCAATCGTTTAGGATGGTGCGTTCTGCTTTAAAGTCCATAAGTGGCACCGCATACCCACAGGACGTTTGCACCAGGTCTACCTGTAAGACAATGATCTGCCGTGCGCCCGTATTGGGCGGAAACAAATCAATATGCTGCTGAAAGACTTCGTCTCTAGGATGATAGATACTCGCCTTGCCATACAGCCGAAGGATGAGCGGCTTGCCCTCAAAGGCACAGAGCATCATGGTCATTCTGGGGTTTTGGAGGAGGTGGGCGGCAGTTTCATTGCCACTCCCCGTAAGGTTAAGCCATACCACGGTATTGGGGTCCAGCACCCGTAGGGAATCGGTGCCTTTGGGGGAAACATTCACCCTACCTTCTGCCGCGGCCGTCCCCACAAAGAAGATGGGTTGCTGTTCAATAAATGCCTGAAGCTCTTTGGAAATCTGCTCATACTGACTCGCCATGGAATAGTAGTTTTTAGCGTGATTAAATTATGACTCTAAAGTTACGGAATTTACAATGTTGAAATACGTAGGAATGATATAGTTTATAAACCTACACTATTTTATCATCAAACCGAATCATAATCCATAGCATCATGATACCGAAATAAAGGATTGGAAGCAACCCAATAAAAATCCAAAATAGATGTTTCTTCCAGTTTTTTTTATGGTTGGAAATAACCATAAAAGGTTGGAGAAATGAGAATAATAGTGAACTAAAAAGTAACAATAATCTTAGGATATTTCCATATTGATAAATCCAATAATGATCTGAAATTCTATAGGGTTCAACCGCGAGTCCTAAAAGAAAACTCATGATAAATAGTAACACTATAGATAGTGCAGCCGATTTTGGGTTTTCTAAAAGATTTTTAATGAATTTCAAGGGCTAATATTGTAGTCGTATGCTTAAGGTTTGTATAGAATCATTTTAGCGAAGCAAAAGGTACGGAAATTTATAACGTAATGTTTGTAAATAGAGTCAAGACTAAAAGGAGTTACTAGTTGAAAGTATTGCCAACGCGGCAGGCTGGCTCCTTCGCTAAAAAGGTATACCATACCTTTTCTTTACGCTCGGTCCAATTCAGAACCCCAACATCGTTGGGGTGAAGAATCTCAGAGATTCCTCATTTCATTCGGAATGACAGTCCCCTTAGTCCGTGCGAAGCACGGCAACCAGAAGCCACACTCCACAATAGAACCACCAATCAAGAATCACTCCGTAGTGGGGTTAGTTCTTTTGATTCAAAAGGGCTTCTAGTTTTGCTAATCGTTCCGCTAGGGTATTGATTTTTTGCTCTTGCTGTTCAAGGTGACCCTGCAATTGCTTGATGGTCTGCTCCTGTCCCGTGATTAATTGTTGTTGTTCCTGCACCGCTTTTACCAGTGGAACTACAAATTCAGCATAGCGCAAGGCGTAATAGTCTGTGCTATTTTTAGGGATATCCAATCCCGAAAATTCAAACCCAAGGCTATTGGCTACTTTTTCCACTTCCTGGGCAATGAACCCTGTTTGTATTTGCTTTCTTTTTTCGGCTTCCAAGCTTAGGTTCCTATCCTCCTGCGGAACTTTTAAATAGGCATTAATGGCATCCATGTCCAATTGATAGGTCACCGGTTTCAGCTGAGTAATAAAGGTAAGGCCCGGTACATTCGCACGGATGTTCTTTTTAAAACGGCTATCAGATACATTGCTCCAGTTGGCATACCCCCCAATGCTAGTCACCGAGCTATTCCCCAAACGAATTTGATTGTCTGCGGTAACGGTTGTTAAATAGCCTATTGCGGTCGCATTGCTATAATTACCTGTGCCAAATGCCCCATTTCCTAGGGCGGTATTGTAATTCCCTGTGGTATTTGAAAACAAGGCACCCACTCCCACGGCAGTATTTCGGACTCCACTGGTATTACTCCTTAATGCGCTAGCTCCAAAACCTGAATTATAAAAACCTGAACCTGTAGAATACAGAGCCTCACTTCCGGTAGCCGTATTGTAAGTTCCTCCAGTATTTGAGTAGAGTGCAGCATTACCCATAGCGGTATTGTACTCTCCTAAGACATTAGAACGCAATGCTGAATACCCCACTGCACTATTGTAGTGTGCTTCGGTATTTGTAGATAATGCATAAAACCCTATAGCGGTATTATTCTGACCTATGCTATTTAATGATAGGGCACTTGAACCTATCGCAATATTATTATTTCCAATTGTATTGGTGTATAGGGAGTTTGTGCCTATTGCGGTATTGTTGACTCCGCTGGTATTTGAATAAAGGGCGTGATAACCTATCGCACTATTATTATGAGCAGTACTATTGTTATATAGCGTTTCTGAACCCAGGGCAACGTTCCCAGTGCCCGTGGTATTCCTGTATAGGCTTTGATACCCAATGGCATAATTATTTGACCCTGAAGTATTATTATAGAGCGCGCTATTTCCAACAGCTAAATTGTAAGAACTTGTATTTTCATGGAGGGCATCATGTCCTATAGCCAAATTATAATTACCATTATAATTTGAATGTAGGGTATTACCTCCCAAGCCAATGTTATATCTTCCAACATCATTCCTAAAAAGGGCATTTGAACCTATCGCAATATTGTAAAGCCCCGTAATATTTGAAATAAGCGTATTATATCCAACCGCTGTATTTAAATACCCCATAGTATTACTAAGCATGGCATTCAAACCAATCGCTACATTTCCATAACCAGTAGTATTGGCGTTGAGTGAACTAGACCCTATTGCAACATTATTATGCCCTGTGGTATTTGAATAAAGGGGTTGGTATCCCATGGCCACATTTGAATGTCCCGAGGTATTGTAATATAATGATTGGTACCCTGCTGCACTGTTATTGTACCCAGTTGTATTTCCGTACATAGCAAAAGCTCCATTTGCCGTATTATTGGTTCCGGTGGTATTGTTGTATAAAGCGCGATATCCACTCGCCATATTATAATTACCCGTTGTATTCAACCGAAGGGATCCAGACCCTATTGCAGTGTTGTACAAACCTGTGGTATTTCCACGAAGGGAAAGATAACCATGGGCTGTGTTTTGACTTCCCGTGGTGTTGGAATAGAGCGCAAAAGATCCCGAAGCCGTGTTGTATTGTCCTGTGGTATTGAAACGAAGACTGTTAATACCGGTAGCGGTATTATATTCGCCTTCGGTATTTGAATATAGGGTCCCTACACCTGTTGCCGTATTATAATTCCCAATGGTATTGGAACTTAAGGCTATTTGGCCTATTGCGGTGTTGGCAGATCCCGTGGTATTGTTCATCAAGGTCTGGTGACCAACGGCGGTGTTGTTCCAGGCATTGATGTTAGATTGCAGTGCACTACTCCCAATGGCGGTGTTGTTTCTTCCAGATAATACGGCAGCCAGGGCGTTCGTCCCATATGCCGAGTTGTCTTGCCCAATTCCATTGGAAAGGGATCCTACTCCAAATCCCAAAGAAGTAGACGCAATTCTTCCCGCTTGCACATTGTTTCGCTTGAAGATCAAGTTGGTGTTATCTGTGGTTCCAATAAAGTGTGTATACTCACTTAGCCCTGTGTTACCACTTGTTTTCCAACCAGTGGTCTGATTGTCCCCTACAGAGACCCAATCTGTTGTGGTCTGGTCCCAATAATAAAACCCTTTTGTTTTTGGATTGCCAGAAAAGGTAGTAGCCGTGGTGAGATACACCATCATGCCTTGTTGCAATGCCGTGGGGTTTACCGTAGGGAAATCGTCTATTTTGGGAATCAACAGTCCATCTGTGTTGGCAGGTGCCGTTTGGTCAGTAGATTGAATTTCCAATTGTGCGTTGGGGGAGGTGGTTCCAATTCCTACCTGGCAGAGCGCTGTAAAAGAAAGCAAGGCCATCCCCAATCCTAGTATTCTTTTCAACATGTGCGATAATAATTTTCTATAAAAATAGAAGATTCCTGTAACCAATAACTAAATTGTCGATTAACTACTTATTTATTAGGTAAATACAATGTTGTGGGGGAGGTGGTTGAGAGTTGAAGGATGAAAGTTGAAAGTTGCAGGTTTGGAAAAAGGAACCACGAATCACGAACCACGAGTCAGGACGAAAGGAGTTACAAGTTGAAAGTTGCAGGTTACAAGTTGCAAACCCTTAGTCCGTGCGCAGCACGGCAACAATCGGCCTTCAGCAAACGGGCCGTAAGCTTTCTAGGAAGCCAAGCGTAAAGCAGCTTCCGTTGTTTGAAGGCTCCCGAAGGGAGACAAGGTTAGGAAGCTGTAGCGTAGCTGACGTAGAAGGTAGGCCCCTTTGGTGCGGCCTAGATTTTTTTGTTTCTTTTTTTATCGATGAAAAAAAGAAAAGGAAGAAGGCAAAAGAAAATGAACATAAATAATTCTATAAGCTTTTTCGTTCCAATTTCACTTTCCTCACCCCAAACTCCGTATCCCATTCCTTCACCAATACAAACCCTAGGGATTCATACAGCGCAATGGCGGGGGCATTGGCGGCGCCCGTTTCCACGATGTAAAGGGGCGCGTCATAGTTGGCTAGGGCAAAGGCGGTAAGCGCCTTGCCAATCCCTTGCCGAAAGTAGGAGGGATGCACCACCAGGCTTTGGATATGCAGGTAGGTGGGATAGGTAGCAATTTCAATCACCCCGGCGAGGGCATCATTTTGGTAATACCCATAAAAATCATTGGCACTCTCTAGATACCCCTCCAACGGCCGTTGTAGCGGTGGGAAGTTATCTGCTTGTAGCAATTGCGCCTCTACTTGGTAGGACGCTTGAAACACCTCCTGCATGGCAAGGGCTACGTTTGGTTGGGTATGGGCGAGGGGTTTTATCATAGATTAGAGAGGACTCTTATTATTGGCTGTTTATTTAACGATACATATCAGTTAATTCAAACTCCGTCATAGTTGATTCAATAATATTCAGGAATTTTTTTGTGGGTTTAACTTCATTTCCATTCAAATCCCAAAATGTCCATTTTGATGTATCCATCATATTTTCTTTGAAGGAATATTCACAACCCCCAATCGAGTCAATTGTTATGACTTTGACATCATATGTTCCTTCGGCTATTTTAATACTGTCATCTGTTAGAAATTTCCAAAGACCATTCCTGTATGAATAATCTACATATACCGGAGTAGAAGAACAGAAAACATATTGATCATGAATAGTCTCTCCAATGGCTTGTACTTTATAAAGTTTTAATGCTGAAGAAGACTTATTTTCATGACAAGCATTTACCATCAAAATGATGCTTATTAGAAAAATATATTTCAAATGATTCATATTATTTGTCGTGCTCCGGTCTTGTATAACGCATCGTTACGTGATTTCCAAGGTACAAATTATTCAGGTATGGAGTGGTTTAAAGTAAGAACAGTTGTTCCGCCAACTAATTCAGCTAGCAATGAGCCCTATGCGTTGTTGGCATTAGTTATTTTCTTTATAAATTTTATTGGAGACAAATCTATTGCCAGAATTCAACTCATCAATTACAGCTTCTAAGAAACTATTTATTTCCTCAAAAATTTCCTTCCATTTTGGAAACCCAAGATGGAATTCAATAATTATTTGATTCTTCAATTCCTCATTCTTTGTGAAAATCCTAGGATTAAAGTTTTCTGTGCTCATTATTTCGTCAAAATAGGGAAGTGCTTTATTCTCGAGGAAGTACTTAAAGTTTTGATTTTTACACTTCACTTTAAATCTGGATTTTCTTCTTAGGAATACGTTTTCAAACGGACTTACGCACTCAATTTTAAATTCAATGGGTCGCGTATGAGTAGATAGTTCTGTGATGATCCTTGCAGTTTCTGTAAATCCTACCTGAATTAGAATAATGATTTTAGATCCATCATATTCATATTGAATTTTATGATAGGTTTCTGGACTTCTCGAACCATCAAAAAAAGCAATTTTATAAGGTTTAACGGTGTATTCACCATTCAATTCTGAAGCTAATTTCTTTAATCTAGATTCTATCATTTAAATTACTGCTTACGGCTTTGTATAACACAACACCTCGTTACTTGGTTTTTCAAGGTAACTTGCTGTTGGGTATGGTCGAGGGGGTGGATCATGAGACAATTAGGAATTACTCATAGCCATTGTTAACTGTAGTATTTATTTAGTTGACATTATAAAATTCAAAACACCTTGATACATTAAATCAACTTGTTCTATGGTGTATTCTGAATACTTTCCATGTGCTGCTCTATTTCTCAGGTCTAACCAAGCAGTAACATTTTTTTGCTCTAAAACACCATATGCACCAGCTTTAACCAAGTCCGCGTTTAAAAGATTTGCTTTTTTTGGAACTAAATCTCCATTTTTCTCGAATGTCGTATCTACAGAATGTTTATTACACAATTGTCTTAAATGTTCTTCCAAAGTAGAACCAATCATCACAGCAGCTGGGTCTTTGTATTTAAAGTCTAAAAAATGTTTACTCATTTCTAAAAAGTCAGCAAATATTTCAGATGTTACTAATTCCTTTATTGAGAGTAGCCAATCATTTTCTATTTCAGCTTTTATGGAAGAAAGAATATTCAAGCCACTTTTTGTTTCAGATAATCCATCTCCTTTTACACGCTCATCAAAGTCTTTATAATAAGTATGTTTTTCTCCATACAAATTCTGGATAAAAGACAATGAGGCTGACCTAAATCCCATTTGTAATCCGTGGTCAACATAATTTCCGTAAAATTGTTCATGTTTCTGTGTTCCGACAACAGCATTTCCTTGATTTATTAAATGCTGTACTCTCTCAACTAATTTATTTTTTGTCATTTTTTTTATATATGTTGTTGGCCACAGTAATTTTTTTATTTGTTGTTGCACTATCTGTCCTGAATTTGTAACGTCTCAAATATTTCCGCTTTCCATCAATTTTGTGATAATAATTAATAGGAATTTGAAACAAATCTACACATTTTTTCAAGGATTCACTTAAACTTCTTTTATTCATTCTTGAGTTATCTGCTATATTAATAACATGATAAAATGCAGGCCAAAATAATGCTGCCTTATCGAAATGAAGATTTACAGGTGTGCCTATAACTGAACGTGCTTCATTATTTGCAATTGCCGCAGTAGCAAAATTCCTATTGCCACCTTTGCAAGCTGAGAGAAAAACTCGTTTACCTTTTATTTTTCCTTTCAGCATTTCAGAAATTTCAAGATTAGTAATGTCCTCTCCATTTATTTCAAAACCCTCAAAATCTGCATGGCAAGAAAAATGTAAATAACGCAATTTCGATTTACTAAACTCTTCTAAGGCATCAAGCAAATCCTCTTTAGAAACAACTTCCCTATAAATATTATCAATTAAAGAAAGCTCAAGAATTTGTGACAGATTTTCACCATCAAAGAAATCATTAGCTCTCAAGGATTCAATAATAAATACTCCATATTTTGTCCTACTGGCTTTCATAATCCTATCACTCGATTCCAATCTGAAATATACATATATATCCGTTGAAATTCGCTAGGCAATAACATCCTATTATGTGCGACAAAATTTCTGGCTTTTTCCAATTCTTCCATTCTTTGTTTAAGCCAATGTTGAGAAGGTATTAGGTTGTTAAAAAATTCCCACTTTTCGATAATAATTAAAGCTAGCATTCCAAAGTCTACAAAACCTAGCAAGTCGCTTTTTTCACCTTCCAACCATGAATCTTTTAAAGCAGTAGTTTGACGAGATTCTGCATGTTTTTTGGTTTTTTGAGGAAGTTCATCCCACCAATCAACTCCATCTTGTTCTGATAATGTTTCACGAATGAAATCTCTTATTTCATTTTCAAAACAGTTTAAAACTGCATATAGTCGAGCCATCTCTAGAGCATCATTTCTCCTTTTAACACCAAATGGCGATAATGCCTCACCCAATAATTCCTTTTCTGATTGACTGGCATCTGCGCCAATTTGAATACCCGCAGTTTGGAATTTAGAAGCCTCTGATTCAAACATTAGGCCTCGGAAGAAAAAGTCGCGTATTTCTTTTTTTCTATTCAATGAGATGTTCTTTTAATGATTTGAAAATTGCGTTGTAGACTTCTACGTCCTTAGTTGCAGGTAAGTGGATTTGTATATTATAATGTAGTCCAAGTCCATTGGGATTAATGGGTACTTGAGGGCTTCCAATTTCTTTTGGTTTATCAATTTTATCTTCAACACTTTTCTGAACTTTTTCACCTTGAAGTTTTTTCTCGTCAAAGTCAAGTTCAGCGAGCTTTAGTAAACTAAAAAAGGTCTTTGACATTAATCTTGCAACATTATCACTTACATTATGATAACTTTTAAATTTTCCTTCTATGAGATTGCTGTCTTGCTCCTTTGGATGTGACTTAATTAAAAATAAATCAGAATAGGCCTCTTTTATAGCTTCACCCATAACTCTTTTCGAAAGAGAGTGATTTCTATAATCATTATATCTTTTTGTTGGCACACCATCAGCTGTCAAAAATCCCAACGCTTTCATTAAAGGAATAAATGGTCGGTGATTGTTAGACTTATATCCCAAATCCTTTAATATTTGTTGAGTGAACTTGTCAGGTGCTTGAGCATCTCTAATCTTAGAAAAGAAGTCAGCTAGTGTTCCGTGAGCATTCGTATAAGTTGAAGGTAATCCCATATTCTTAAATTTATTTTGTTCTTATTGTGGCTAACTTGTTATATCAACTCAAAACTAGTCCCATCGCTTTATTAGAAAATATCGTTTTCCTTTTTGGTCCTGGTTTAATTCCCATAACAACTTCTTTTTGCTAATTATTAATTTCATAATGAATTAGCAACTTTTAAGCCACAGTATACCAAAACACTAGCCTGTTATTATGAAGTTTTCAATAAATCCATTAAAAACAAAAATATTCGGTAAAATGCTAGGTTTGTTATGGGAACCCGTAAGCGCTGGAGTAGCACCCTCTGCCACCCACCAAAAAGTAACTGCCATATTCTGCCATATTGGCTTAAATACTTGATTTTCTTATCACTATATAATTTTTCTTATACCGCAAATGCCAAAGCATGTCACTTTAGCATTTTATGACCCTCCTGCTTCTACCCTATAACTCCTAACTGTTCACCATTCACTACTCACTTTTCACGTCCCCTCCCTTTTACATTTTGCATTTTACATTCCCTTTACCCTTAACTACTAACTCATAACGTTTCCCCTCTCACATTTCACGTCTAACGTTTTACGTTTCACGTCCCCTCCCTTTTACATTTTGCATTTTACATTTGATATTTTACATTCCCCTTAACCCTTAACCCTTAACCCTTAACCCTTAACCCTTAACCCTTAACCCTTAACCCTTAA
>CAZBWO010000024.1:0-27500 GCA_964495885.1 uncultured Alteromonas sp.
CACCCTCAAAGGCTCGGGTGGTGGAATTGGTAGACACGTTGGACTTAAAATCCAATGAGCAGCAATGTTCGTACGGGTTCAAGTCCCGTCCCGAGTACTTGAAGCAAAAGCCGAACCGAAAGGTTCGGTTTTTTTGTATATGACAACCGTGAAAAGTTATACTTTTCTAAGGGTGGAACGCACAAAAAACAAAGCCCAAAAGACTTGTTGGTTTTATTTCCACGGGTACGTGGAGGGACTCACCGAAGGTAATTCCCGTCCTGTATATTACTAATGCTAAGAATTTTTTAAAATAGAAGATTTTCCTCCTCCCATTATTTTTTTACCGAAGCCTTCCGCTGCAGCATGCGCTTAATCTCATTGAGTTTCATCAAGGCTTCTACTGGAGTTAAGGTATCAATATCTGTAGCAAGGATTTCATCGCGGATTTCCTCCAATAAAGGATCGTCCAGATTAAAAAAACTTAACTGCATTTCCTCTTGGGACATTGTTTTCACCTTATCGGAAAGTTCTTCGGAAGAATGCGATTTTTCCAATCGTTTTAATATTTTTTGCGCCCTGTGCAGCACTGCTTGTGGCATTCCTGCCATTTTAGCCACATGAATCCCGAAACTGTGATGGGAACCTCCGGGAACCAACTTCCGAAGAAACAATACCGTATCTTTCAATTCTTTCACAGAAACATTATAATTTTTGATACGTGCAAATGTTTCGGTCATTTCATTAAGCTCGTGATAGTGTGTTGCAAATAAGGTTTTGGCCCTGGAAGGATGCTCATGCAAATATTCACTTATGGCCCAGGCAATGGAAATACCATCATAGGTGCTCGTTCCCCGACCAATTTCGTCTAACAACACCAAGCTTCTTTCAGAAATATTATTCAAAATACTGGCCGTTTCATTCATTTCCACCATAAAGGTAGATTCCCCCATGGAAATATTATCACTTGCCCCTACCCTTGTAAAAATCTTGTCCACACAACCCATTCGCACCTCCTTGGCAGGAACAAAACTTCCCATTTGTGCCATAAGCACAATTAGTGCCGTTTGCCTAAGAATCGCACTTTTACCACTCATATTGGGACCAGTAATCATAATAATTTGCTGGGTTTCCCTGTCTAGGAACAAATCATTGGCTATATACGGTTCATCTGGCGGAAGTTGCTTTTCTATCACGGGATGCCTTCCTTGATCAATAGATAAATCAAAAGAATCATCAAATACTGGACGCGTGTACGATTCCAAACGAGCCTGTACCGCAAACCCAGCCAAGCAATCTAATTGCGCAATTCCTTTGGCAGTTTGCTGAATACGCTCTATAAACGGGAACATCCATTGCACCAATTTATGATACAGCTCCTGCTCAAGGGTTAAAATACGTTCTTCAGCCCCTAGAATCTTTTGCTCGTATTCTTTTAGTTCTTCCGTAATATACCTCTCAGCACTTACCAACGTCTGCTTTCTAATCCACTCTTCAGGAACTTTTTCTTTATGGGTGTTACGTACTTCTATATAGTATCCAAATACGTTATTGGAAGCAATCTTAAGAGATGGGATTCCAGTGTGTTGCTGTTCTCGCGAAAGCATTTCATCCAAATACTCCTTTCCTCCCGTTGCAATATTGCGTAATTCATCCAAAGTTTCATGCACCCCCTCTGCAATGGCATTTCCCTTGCTAATATGTACCGGGGCTTCTTCCTGTAGCGTTTCCTTTATTTTATTCCGAAGACTTTCACAATCCTGTAGCTGCTCTGCCAATATTTTAAGCGAAGAATGTCCTGAATCTATGGCCAAGGCTTTAATAGGAACTACCGCTTCTAAGGAGTTTTTTAGTTGAATCACCTCCCTTGGATGAATTTTTTCGGTAGCAGTTTTGGAAATGAGCCGTTCTAAATCCCCAATTTTTTTGATATAACCTCTTAGTTTTTCAAGCAATTCAGGCTGCCCCATTAAATAAGCTACAACCTCATGACGGTTCTCAATGGCATCCTTATTTTTCAGCGGAAGCGCCAGCCAACGCTTGAGCATTCTCCCTCCCATGGGGGAAATAGTTTGATCTATCACATCCAATAAGGTTACCCCATTAGCGTCATTGGCACGATAGAGTTCCAGGTTTCGGATAGTAAACCGGTCCATCCAGACATAATCTTCTTCGGCAATACGGGAAATACCCGTAATATGCTCCAGTTGCTGATGTTGGGTTTCCGAAAGGTAATGCAAGATGGCTCCCGCGGATATAATTCCTTCCTCCAAGTGGGCAATACCAAACCCTTTCAAGTTTTTGGTTTCAAAATGTTTTTGAAGGGTTTCCTGTGTATAATCCTCTTGAAACACCCAATCCTCCAAATGAAAAAGATGAAAGTCCTGACCAAAATTTTCCTTAAAATGTTTCTTCTTTTGTTTACTGAAAAGCACTTCGGAAGGTTGGAAGTTCTGTAATAGTTTATCTACATATTCCTGGGTTCCTTGTGACACCAAAAATTCACCGGTTGAAATATCCAAAAAAGCAATCCCTACTATGTCCTTCGAGAAATGTAGTGCTGCCAAAAAGTTATTGGATTTCTGCTGAAGGATATCATCATTTAAAGCCACCCCAGGGGTCACCAACTCTGTCACACCACGCTTTACAATGGTCTTTGTTTTTTTTGGGTCTTCCAATTGATCGCAAATAGCCACCCTACAACCAGCCATGACCAATTTGGGTAAATAGGTATTTAATGAATGATGTGGAAAACCGGCCAACTCTGTCTTGTCACCCCCGTTATTCCTGGCAGTAAGGGTAATATTGAGAATTTTTGCTGCCCGTACGGCATCCTCACCAAAGGTTTCATAGAAGTCACCTACCCGAAACAATAACAACGCATCTGGATATTTCGCCTTGATGGTGTTATATTGTTTCATTAAAGGGGTTACTTTCTTCGCCATAAAGCCAAATAGAATTGGAATTAGCTAAAGTACGCATTCACGTATTTTTTGTAAAGTACTGCGATAAATACTTTTGTAAAGTTTTTCACAAAAGCTAAAGATATATGTACTTTTGAGGAGCATATGAAATTTAGGAAATTAAAAAATAGCGAACTCCCCAGGATAAGCCCTTCGGAATACAAATCTTCGGAAAAAACACCCATCATAGTTTTACTGGACAACATCCGAAGCCTAAACAATATAGGTGCGGTGTTTCGCACGGCAGATGCCTTCCGAATAGAAAAAATCTACCTTTGTGGCATTACAGCAACTCCGCCGCACAAGGACATTACCAAAACGGCCTTGGGCGCAACGGAAAGCGTGCCTTGGGAATATGCAAAAGACACACTCCCCATCGTAAAACAACTTCAAAATGAAGGAATACTGGTTTGTGCCATAGAACAAGCTGAAGGTGCAACCTCATTATTGAATTTTTCCCCATCGGCAGAAAAACGCTATGCTATTATTTTTGGCAATGAAGTAAAAGGGGTCTCGCAGGAGGTAGTTTCAGAGAGTGATTATGTTTTGGAAATCCCGCAATTTGGCACCAAGCATTCTTTAAATATTTCTGTGAGTGCAGGCGTCGTACTATGGGATTTGCTTTCAAAGCTACACCCGCATTCCTAAGCTTGGATTTCTTTCAGAATCGTTAGATAATCTTTTCGGTTTTCCACAAAATCCATATTGGAAACATCAATAATCTTTACATTCTCCAAGTGCTGACTTTTAATGAATTCTAAATACCCTTCATTGATTTGTGACAAATAGGTTGCCTCAATACTTTGTTCATATTCCCTTCCACGCTTTTTGATATTTTCCAGCAAACGCTCTGTGGTTTGGTACAAATACACATACAACTTGGGCTTTGGCAACTCTTTGTACATTAGGTGGAAGAGCTTTTTGTAAAGCGTATATTCTTCTTCGGAAAGCGTGATCTGGGCAAAAATCATCGACTTATACACATCGTAATCGGCTACGATACTTTCAGAAAACAAATCGTATTGCGTTAAATCTTCCAACAATTGTTGATAGCGATCGGCCAAAAAAGACATTTCCAACGGAAACGCATATCGTGTGGGCTCCTTGTAAAACTTTGGAAGAAAAGGGTTTTCCTGAAATCGCTCCAAAATGAGTTTTGCATTAAAATCTGCCGAAATCTGCTGCGCGAGGCTTGTTTTACCGGCACCAATATTCCCTTCAATGACCAAGTAATTTAAATTGGAAATAGTGTATTCTTTTTTCGGATTCCGAAGCCATTTCGATAGCTTTTTCAACTCACTTTTATCCTCGGTTTTGGCCAACATCCAAACCATATTCTTCCCTACAACCGGATGCACCCAATTTGGGCTTATCTCTGCCATAGGATGCAACACAAACTTTCGGTGGGCCATTTCGGGATGCGGAATCTGCAAGTTTTCGGTTTCAATAATTTGATTATCTACAAAAAGGAGGTCAATATCAATGGACCTTGAAGTGGGTGCATTGGATACCCCGCGGGTTCTGCCCATTTTTTTTTCAATTGCCAATGCTTTCTCCAATACGGTTTCGGGAGGTAAATTTGTTTGCAACCACAAAACACAATTCAAAAAATCTGCTCCTTCAAAACCCAATGCTGGGGTTTGATACACAGAAGAAATCTGCTTAATAGTACCCACTTCCTGAAATAACGCATTCACTGCCTCCTGCAAATGGTCAAATCGATTCCCCATATTGCTGCCCAATGCAAGATATATGTTTTGAAGTGGTTTGATAATAGTGTAATTTTACCGAAAGACGAAAATACGTAACCTCTTGCAAAAGCTCTGTATAAAACCAAAAAATTGCACGTTTGAAAACCCATAAAATATTACTTGCACAACGTATCTATTTACTGTTGGCGGCTTTATTTATCTGTTCACTTGTGGTGTCAAACCTCATTTTTCAGAAGTTTTTTTATTGGGATTTCTTTGGAATTTACCGATTTGAAATTTCCGTAGGTATTTTACCCTATCCTATTACTTTTCTTATCACAGATATCATTAGTGAAGTCTACGGAAAGAAAAGGGCAAACC
This sequence comes from uncultured Alteromonas sp., assembly GCA_964495885.1. Classification (GTDB taxonomy): domain Bacteria; phylum Bacteroidota; class Bacteroidia; order Flavobacteriales; family Flavobacteriaceae; genus PALG01. The sequence goes on from CAZBWO010000024.1 coordinate 5,015, forward strand.
AGGTCGTCACCACCGGAATCTTTGCCTCTGCCTTTTCATTACTCATTGTATATGTTTCAGATGCTGTACCCGCCACAGATTGGAGCCCCATAGACAATCCATTGTTCACCAAGGTGTTTGGTGCTACAGCCATAGCGGTTTTTGCTTCCATGATGGCATATTTACTGGCTCAGTATATTGATATTCATATTTTTCATTTCTGGAAACGCATCACCAAAGGGAAGCACCTCTGGCTTCGAAACAACTTCTCCACCTTCACTTCTCAGTTCGTGGATACATTCACTGTATTGTTGCTACTTTGTAGCTTTGGAAAAATTGATTGGACACTATTTGGAAGCCTTTTACTAAGCGGATTTCTTTTCAAGGTATTGATTGCCGCTTTAGACACTCCATTCTTGTATGCAGCAGTATATGGACTTCGGAAGACATTTGGGTTAAAATTTGCTGAAGAAATGCCCTTAGCCTAATACATCCAAGCCAATCACATAGCCTTCGCTACCGCGAATATTGAAAACCGTATCATCCTCAAAAATTAAGTATTGCCCTTTGATTCCTTTAAGCACCCCTGAAAATTCTGGGGTTTTATCAAGATTTAAACTTTTAGGTTTTTTTGGATACTGCAACACGGGGAAATCTAATTCAGTTTCTTTATTGTTGGCAATAAAATACGGCTGCACCTCTTCGGGAAGCAATGATTTTAATTGATCACGCCAAGCTACTAAATCTTCATCCTTAATTTCGTTTTTAAGCATGGTTCGCCAATTCGTCTTGTCACTCACTTCCTCTTTAAGCGCTACCTCTGCAATACCTGCAAGGTACCTATTTGGGACTTCTACAATCTCAATGGCTTCATGTGCCCCTTGATCAATCCATCGGGTAGGCACTTGAACCTTTCGGGTGACTCCAACTTTTACGTTGCTGCTGTTGGCAAGATACACGATATGGGGTTGTAACTGCACTCTCTTTTCAAATTCCAAATCGCGATCTTCCTCTCCCAAATGTGCTTTGCTTAATTCTGGACGAAGGACCCAATCTGCAGCTTGGGGCACATCAAAAAAGCAGGATTTACAAAATCCTTGTCGGTAGATTGGTTTATCCAATCCGCAATTGAGACATTCATAACGGAGAAATTTCAGGGACAATTTCTTGTTCAATAATTGATTCATATTGACAAGATTACCGCTACTTACCCAATAATATTGGATTGGATGACCGTTTTCGGTTTCCATTTTTCTTAAAACGCCTTCAAACTGCATATAAAAAATTAGTATTTTTAGACTTTAAAGATAGGGTAAATTATGCCAATTCCCATAGTGAATTCCATTGCGTCATGGATTCTCAAGAAACGGTTTCATCAAATTGAACTTTTCTTGAAATACCCCCATGAAGTACAGGAAGAGTTACTTTTCAAACTTTTGGAAAAGGCCCAACATACTACTATTGGAAAGCGATTTGACTTTTCATCCATAAAAAGTTACGAAACTTTTGCAGAGCGCATTCCCATTTCAAAATACGAGGATATTGAAACAGAAATAGAGGCCTCCCGAAGAGGGCAAAGTAATCTATTTTGGCCTACTCCAATTAAGTGGTTTGCCAAGTCTAGTGGAACAACCAATGCCAAAAGTAAATTTATTCCTGTTAGCCAAGATTCGTTGGAAGACTGCCATTATGCGGCTAGTAAGGATTTACTTTGTATTTATTTTCACAACAATCCGGAGTCGCAATTATTTGTAGGCAAAAGCCTTCGATTGGGAGGGAGTAAAAAATTATATCGGGACAACGGAACGGCCTATGGCGATCTTTCAGCAATTTTGATAGATAATATGCCATTTTGGGCAGAATTCAGTAGCACGCCAAGTAATGAAGTTTCCTTAATGGGTGATTGGGAAACAAAGATGCAGGCTATTGTAAACGAAACCATCAAAGAAAAAGTAACCAGCCTTGCCGGGGTTCCTTCATGGATGTTGGTGTTGCTTAACAACGTATTGGAAACTACTGGGAAAGAGCATTTGTTTGAAATTTGGCCCAGTTTGGAAGTATATTTCCATGGCGGGGTAAGTTTTGAACCTTATGTAGAGCAGTACCGACAGATCCTTCCAAAAGATGATTTCAAATACTATGAAATTTATAATGCTTCGGAAGGATTTTTTGCCATCCAGGATCAAAATAACAGTAATGAACTCCTGCTGATGTTGGATTACGGCATCTTTTATGAGTTCATTCCGATGGATACCTATGGTACAACAGATGAAAAAATTATACCACTAAATGAAGTAGTGGTTGGTCCCAATTATGCGATTGTCATTACAACCAATGCCGGGCTCTGGCGTTATAAAATTGGGGATACCGTTAGGTTTACATCTGTGAGCCCCTATCGCATTAAAGTAACCGGAAGGACCAAACATCATATTAATGTTTTTGGAGAAGAATTGATTATTGAAAATGCGGAAAAAGCGCTTAAAAAAGCGGCCCAAGGAACTGCATCTGAAATACTTGATTATACCGCTGGACCTATTTTTATGAAAGGAAAAGAAAAAGGGGCGCATGAGTGGATCATTGAATTTAAGACACCCCCAAAAGATCTTCAGGAGTTTACCCAGCTTTTGGATGCAAATCTCCAAAACCTCAACAGCGATTACGAAGCAAAACGCTACAATAATACTACGTTGAATGCCCCGGAAATCCATGTAGCCAGAAACGACTTGTTTTATGACTGGCTTAAAGCAAATGATAAATTGGGTGGACAGCATAAGATTCCTAGATTGTCCAACTCCAGGGATTTTTTGGAAGCCTTGCTTGTAATGAATTCAAAACCAAAATAGGCTTAACTATATAAGCATATTAGTCTACTCATTAGTAGTGTATCTACATAAACAGTTTATCGATTTTTTCTTTCGGTTCGACTAAAAGTTTTGGTAGTATTTTTCTTACAGTCTATGTTTGTACCATTCAATTACAATTGGGGCTGTAATGAAGCTATTTAAATACATAATTATTATAAGTATTGCTGCATGCTTTACATCTTGTGCATCTAACAAATTGACGCGCAAACAAAGTAAAAAAGACATTGCAGGGTATACGCTAAAAAACAAGAAAGAATTGATGCAACAGAAAGTGTTGCACAAAAAAAACAAGACTGTTATAGCAATGCCATAATACAATCTAACTAACCAAACAAAAACCCCTTGAGTTCAAATTCAAGGGGTTTTGTTATATTTTTGGGTTTTATTTATAAATCAGGATACCGCTTTCAACTTTTTAATGGTAGACTTATTCAATTTTTCCTTAGCATAATCTACCGTTACATGCAGTTTATTCTCTTCTGTTCCGGGCATTTCATACATCGCATCAGTAAGTACGGCTTCACACAGGGAACGTAACCCTCTAGCTCCTAATTTATATTCAATGGCTTGGTCTACCACAAAATCTAATGCTTCTTCAGTAATTACAAAGTCAATATCGTCCATTTCAAACAGTTTTTTATACTGCTTAATGATGGCATTTTTAGGTTCTGTAAGTATCGCTCTTAAGGTACCCCTATCTAAAGGATTCATATAGGTGAGTACGGGCAATCGACCGATAATTTCAGGGATTAAACCATAATCCTTTAAGTCTTTTGGTATGATATAGCGCAAGATATTTTCCTTTTGAAGGGTATCTTCACTTTTAGAAGCGCTAAAGCCTATAGCCTGTAAGTTTAATCTTTTGGAAATATGTCGCTCAATACCATCAAAAGCCCCACCGGCAATAAACAAAATGTTTTCGGTGTTGACTTCAATAAATTTCTGATCTGGATGCTTTCGTCCTCCCTTTGGTGGAACATTTACAACAGTTCCTTCCAATAATTTCAACAAGGCTTGCTGAACACCTTCTCCACTTACATCCCGCGTGATGGAAGGATTGTCACTTTTTCTGGCGATTTTATCAATTTCATCTATGAACACAATACCATTCTGCGCCTTTTCCACATTGTAATCGGCCGCTTGCAATAATCGGGTAAGAATACTTTCCACATCCTCGCCTACATAGCCAGCTTCGGTAAGAACAGTTGCATCTACAATGGCAAGAGGCACATTCAACATACGGGCAATGGTTTTGGCCATAAGGGTCTTTCCAGTTCCAGTTTGCCCCACCATGATGATGTTACTTTTCTGAATTTCAATTTCATCCTCACTCTTTGGCTGCAACAGTCTTTTGTAGTGATTATATACCGCTACAGACATAACCTTTTTAGTGTATTCCTGCCCAATAATGTAATCATCCAAAAACGTTTTGATAGCTTTTGGTTTTTTTAGCATCATCTCCTTGGAAATTTCATTGTTACCAGCATGCAAGGCTTCCTCAAGCACGATGCCATGAGCTTGCTCTATACAGCGGTCACAAATGTGGGCGTCCAATCCTGCGATTAGCAGATTGGTTTCGGCTTTCTTTCGGCCACAAAATGAACATTCCAATTCTTCTTTAGCCATTTCTTAGATTATTTAGTGCGGGAAAGAATTTCATCAATCATTCCATATTCCAATGCCCTATCAGCCTTCATCCAATAATCCCTATCACTGTTTTCAAAAACTGTTTCAATGGTTTGCCCAGAGTGTTTCGCAATAATTTCATATAGTTCATCCCGAAGCTTCAATATTTCCTTGGCAGTAATTTCAATATCACTGGCCTGTCCTTGAGCTCCTCCCATGGGTTGGTGAATCATGACACGGGAATGGGGCAATCCACTTCGTTTCCCCTTCTCACCTGCACACAACAAGACAGCAGCCATAGAAGCAGCCATACCAGTACAAATGGTGGCTACATCTGGCTTGATAAATTGCATGGTATCATAAATTCCCAAACCAGCGTATACGCTTCCGCCAGGCGAATTGATATAAATCTGAATATCCTTGGAGGCATCCGTACTTTCCAAAAACAATAATTGCGCTTGTACGATATTGGCAACCTGATCTGAAATACCGGTCCCCAAAAATATAATACGGTCCATCATAAGCCTGGAAAATACATCCATCGCTACCGCATTCATTTGACGCTCTTCAATAATATTTGGGGTCAAGGCAACAGGATACATACTACTTACAATTTTGTCATAGTACATGCTATTGATCCCCTGATCCTTAATCGCAAAATCTTTAAATTCCTTTCCGTAGTTCATGTAAAATTGGGTGTTTACCTAATCGTAAAAATTCTATTAAACGCTTTAAATATACTACTTTATTAGCGATTTAGTTATAGGCTTCTTTCACGAAAGCTTCATACGTTACTTCCTTGGATTTCAATTTGGCATTCTCCTTGAAAAACTGAAGTAGCTTGTTTGTGTTAAGTTGCTCGCTTAAACGCTTCACTTCTTCCTCATTACCCATAATTCTTGCCACAATTCCCTCTACTTCTTCATCAGTTGGGTTCATTTGCCCAAACTGTGCCATTTGAGCCTTGATCATTCCAGAGGCATAGTCTTTTAATTCCTCAAAGGTAATCTGCAATGCTTCATTGTCTGCGCGCAATTTACCTTCAATAAGCTGATATCGCAATCCCTTTTCACTTCTTTCATATTCTGCAGCAGCATCTGCTTCCGTCATTTTTCCTTCCCCAGTGGAACGGATCCAACGCTTTAAGAAGTCTTCCGGAAGGTCAAATTTGGTGTTCTCAATAAGGGTTTCCACAACGTTATTCAACAATTTTTGGTCGCTTTGCTGCATAAATTGTCGTTCTGCATCTTCCTTAATTTTTTCACGCATCTCCTTTTCCGAAGTTACATTGCCTTCTCCGAACAACTTATCAAAAAGCTCTTGATCCAAAGCCGCCATTTCACGGGTGTTGATTTCCTCAACATGAAAATCTACCGTAATATCCAAACCATGGGCATCATCATGGGAAACTCCCAAATAACGCTGATTATCATGCTCATCCTTAAAAAGGCCTTTGGTTTTCAAGGAAAGGGTATCACCTACTTTGGCGTCCATAATTTGCTTCAATTGGGCTTTCCCCTTGATAGCTTCAACCTCAAACGTAGCTTTCTTTTCAATTTCCTTTTCTTCTGAAACAAAAGTCCCTGTCACCTCATCATCTTTCCCAACTTCCTTTTTAGAAACAAGTTTACCGTACTGCTTCCGAATTGTCTTCACTTGATTGTCAATCATTTTCTTATCGGCAACAATCTTATAGTGTGTGGTGGCTTTTTTCTGAAGGTCTACTTTGAAATCTGGAGCTAAACCCAATTCAAATTCAAAAGAAAAATCATCTGAATCCCAATTGATATCTGCTTCATTTTTCGGAAGTGGGTTTCCTAGGATATCCAGTTTCTCCTCGGTAAGGTATTTATGCAGGTTATCCTGTAATAATTTATTCACCTCCTCAACCAGTATGGCTTTCCCAAACTGCTTTTTCACCATTCCCATAGGGATTTGCCCCTTTCTGAAACCAGGAATGTTGGCATTTTTCCGGTAATCTTTGAGAATGCCATCTACTTTGTCTGCATAATCCTCTTTAGCGATTTCCACTGTTAACAAAGCGTTCAAGGAATCAATTTCTTTTTTTGTTATATTCATTGTAGTACCTTAAAAATTGGCTGCAAAAGTACGGCTTTTTGGCTAATCCAACAAGCATTTAGAAAGTGTATTTCATGAAGTTATCGGTCCTTTTCCAAAAGTGAGAAAAGTATAGATTGCAGAATAGAAAGTAGGATGCTAAACCCTAAGGCCCACCAAAAATTCTCAACCGCAAAACCTTTTACAAAATAATCGGCCAGAAGGATGATCACTGCATTAATTACCAATAAAAATAACCCCAAGGTTACAATGGTTATAGGAAAGGTTAAAAAGACCAAAATAGGTTTCACAATAAGTCGAAGTAATGCTAAAACAACTGCAACCAGAATAGCCGCCCAATAACTAGCAACACCTACCCCCGGGAGAAGATAGGCTAAAATCATTACTGCTACCGCAGTGAGTAATATTTTTAAAATGGTTTTCATAATCTTACTTTGTTGAGAATCTAAGGTACTGCAAATCACTTTAGGAAATCCATAATCTTATCATAAAATTCGTCTGGGTTTTCGGCATGCAGCCAATGACCTGCGTTCGAAATGGTGGATAATTGGTAATTTGGAAAATGTTGTGATAGAAGCAACCCATCCTCTGGCAGAATGTAGCCAGATTGCGCACCTTTCAGAAAAAGAGTGTCGCCCTCAAAAGTAGCATCCTTGGGTAGCGCCTTTCCAATTTCATCGTATTTCGAAATCAAAACCGGAAGATTCATTCGCAACCCCAATTTCCCTTTTTCCTTCCAATAGAGGTTTTTCAGCAAAAACTGTCTAATACCTTTTTGAGGAATGTATGCCGCCAACGCTTCATCTGCCTCCCCACGGGAGGTAATGATTTCAAAATCTAACGAAGATAGCGCCTTTAAAATATCTTGATGGTGCGGTGGATAGGCCTTGGGGGCAATATCTGCCACCATTAATTTTTCAACCTTTTCTGGGTGTTCAACCGCAAACTGCATCACGGTTTTCCCTCCCATGGAATGACCCAATAGATGGGCTTTTTCAATACCGTGCAATTGCATATAGGCATTTAGATCTTCTGCCATGATTTCATAGCTGAAATTTGGATCATGAAAACTATGTCCATGATTACGCTGATCTATTAAGTGAACTTGAAAACCTGCTTCGGAAAATTTCCTCCCCAGTGTTTTCCAGTTATCACTCATCCCAAGGAATCCGTGCAAAATTAGAAAGGGAAAACCCTCCCCTAATATTTGAGAATGCAACTGCATTATTGAAGTTTTTTTAAATATTGCTTAATAACATTTTCCAAACCTTGATAGATGGCCTCACAAATAAGGGCATGGCCAATGGAAACTTCCAGAAGATGCGGAATGTTTTCCTTGAAGTATTGAACATTTTTCAATGAAAGGTCATGACCCGCATTGATTCCCAGCCCTAATTCATTCGCCAACTTTGCCGCTGCCACATAGGGTGCAATCCCTTGTTTATTTCCTAGTCCGAATTCATGTGCATATGCTTCCGTATACAACTCTATGCGGTCTGTGCCGGTCGCTGCGGCGCCTTCAACCATATCGAGTTCCGGATCTACAAAAATAGAAGTACGAATTCCATGTGCCTTGCACTCTGAAATGACTTCAGACAGGAAATCCTTGTGCTTTAGGGTGTCCCACCCTGCATTTGAGGTAAGTACATCTTCTGCGTCTGGAACCAAAGTGACTTGAGTAGGCTTGATCTTCAGCACCATGTCTAAAAAAGAATCAATGGGGTTGCCTTCAATATTATATTCAGTGGTGACCACTGGCTTCAAATCATACGCATCTCGGTAACGAATATGGCGTTCATCTGGTCTTGGGTGAATGGTCACGCCCTGTGCTCCAAAAAGCTGGACATCTTTTGCCACCTGCACAACGTTCGGCATATCACCACCCCTTGCATTCCTAAGGGTGGCTACTTTATTGATGTTGACACTTAATTTTGTCATAAAATTTGCTGTTTTAGCAAAAATACGAACTTGCCAACCGCTTTGGCACAGTTATTTTAAGTAATTTGCATAAAAATTTGATTGTGGAAACACAGAGCTACATTATTAACGACATAGAACCTTTTGATATTCAGGATACGATAAAGAATGTACAAGTTGCATTCAACCAACTTACCTATTCACATGTACCTGTATTGAAAGATGGGCAATACATTGGCTGTATTTCTGAAACAGACGCCCATTGTTTTGACAATACCAAAAAACTGGAAGAATACCATTATGCACTGGAACCGTTCTCTGTGAACAAACAGACCAATTGGTTGGATATACTGGAAGCATTCGCATTGAAATCGGCGAATATTATGCCCGTACTGGATTTAAAAGGAAATTACCTGGGATACTATGAGTTAAGTGATATTATGGCATTGTTCAATGATACTCCTTTCTTAAATGAGGCGGGTGCAATTATTATTGTTGAAAAAAGGAGCCATGATTATTCCTTTAGTGAGATTTGCCAGATTGTGGAATCCAACGACGCTAAGATATTGGGAGTTTTTATTTCCAAAATTGAAGGCGACGTGACTCAAGCCACTGTTAAGATTGGCCACTCTGGGATGAATTCTATTGTACAAACCTTCCGAAGGTATGGCTATCAAATCGTTTCGGAACACAGCGAAGATCTCGTTCAGGAAGAACTTAAGGAACGTTCACAATATTTGGATAAGTACCTAAATATTTAAATATGAAAGTAGGTCTTTACGGTCAATTTTATCACCAGGATTCCGAAATCTATATTCAGCAAATTTTGGACACCCTTCAAAAAAATGGGTCTGAAGTACACATTGAAAAAGGGTTTCTGAAAATCATTGAATCCCACAAAGGCATTGATACCCCCGTAAGCAGTATGGACACATTTGAAGAACTGGATAGTTCTTATGATTTTTTCTTCAGTGTGGGTGGGGACGGGACCCTTTTGAAATCGGTTACATTTGTAAAGGATTTAAACATTCCAATTGTAGGGATTAATACCGGAAGGTTAGGCTTTTTGGCCACCATTCAGAAGGAAAAAATCTCAGAAAGTATTCAAAACCTCATAGAAGGAAAGTATGAATTATCTGAAAGAAGCCTGCTTTCCATAGAAACCCAACCAGAAAACACTGCCCTATTCCCTTTAAAATTTGCATTGAATGAAATTGCGGTGAATAGAAAAAATACCACTTCCATGATTAAGGTGGAAACTTGGGTGAATGATGAATACCTCACTACCTATTGGAGTGACGGACTTATTCTTTCTACCCCAACGGGGTCTACTGGGTACTCCCTAAGTTGTGGAGGGCCCGTCATGGATCCTGCCACCCATAGTATTGTTATTACGCCTATAGCTCCTCATAATCTAAATGCCCGCCCCTTGGTGTTACCAGATCATTGCGAGGTTTCTTTAAAGGTTTCAGGAAGGGAAGACCACTATTTGGTTTCCTTAGATTCCCGAATTGCTACACTTCCGAATGAAACGCTAATGAAGATTAAAAAAGCGCCCTTCTCCATTAAAATGGTACAAATGGAAGGCAACTCTTTTATACAAACCCTTCGCGAAAAACTCTTATGGGGGGAAGATAAGCGCAACTAAACAATAAAAACTCACAAATGTTGTTTTACGTACAGTACTAATCTGCAGAAACTATGCGGAAGCAAAGTTAATTGTTATATTTGCAAACTTTTAGAAAACATGAGGTACGTAGCAGCAGTAGTTTTAGGACTTGCCTGTTCTTTTTTAGGACAGTCCCAAACCTATGAAATAGGTGGGTTTTTAGGAGGTTCAAATTATATAGGGGATGTTGGCCGAACCAACTTTATTGCCCCCAACAATTTAGCTTTTGGAGCAATTTTCAAATGGAATAGAAGTGCCAGACACTCTTTCCGTGGTAGCCTAATATTTTCAGAAATTACCGCAAATGATCTAGACTCCAATGAGAAGCGTAGACAACAAAGAGGGTATTCCTTTAATAATAATATTTTTGAAGCATCTGTAGGTATTGAATATACCTTTTGGGAATTTAATTTGTATTCAGGATATCCACAAACCACTCCCTATCTTTATACAGGTTTAACGTATTTTACCTACAAATCACTTTATAAGCGTGGGGATATAATCACTGATTTTGATTCTGCAGGTAGTGTAGCAATCCCAATGGTTGTAGGAATCAAGAGTTCCATAGCTGGGAGATTTGTTCTTGGAATAGAAATAGGAGCAAGATATACCTTCACAGATAACTTGGATGGAAGCAACCCGAATGGTACCTTAGCAGATGAAGAATTGCTTAAATTCGGAAACATTAATAGTGACGACTGGTATGTCTTTACAGGGGTTACCCTAACGGTAATGTTCGGAAGGCAGCCTTGCTATTGTAATTTTTAAAATGAGCCTAAAAGACGAAATACATCCAAAAAAACTTCCCACACATCTTGCCGTAATTATGGATGGAAATGGACGTTGGGCTAAAAAGCAAGGACTATTTAGGTCTTTTGGACATGAAAACGGGACCAAAGCCGTACGTGAAATTGTAGAGGCATGCGCAGAATTACCTATTCCATTCCTTACCCTTTATGCTTTTTCTACGGAAAATTGGAATCGACCTAAGGCAGAGGTTAATACCCTTATGAAATTACTAGTCTCCTCTTTGAAAAAAGAAATCAAAACCTTACAGGATAATAATATTAAACTGAATGCCATTGGGAACTTGGAAGCCTTACCTGTGAAGGCCCTTAATGAGTTAAAAGGGGTTATTGAAAAAACGAAAGATAATAATCACATGACGCTTACCCTGGCATTGAGCTATGGTTCTAGGGAAGAAATTGTAAAAACTATTAAAGAGATTAGCCTTAAAGTTAAAAATAACCTAATTTCGCCCTCTGATATTGATGAATCAGTAATTAATAATCATCTTTACACGCGAGATTTACCAGACGTAGATTTGTTGATTAGAACAAGTGGCGAACAGAGGATTAGTAATTTTCTATTATGGCAGATTGCCTATGCAGAATTGTATTTTACAGAAACACTATGGCCAGACTATAGAAAGAAACACCTTTTTGAAGCCATCTTAAATTACCAAAACAGAGAAAGAAGATTTGGAAAGACGAGTGAACAACTTAACCCTTAAGAAGTCAAAATATTTTCGTAGATACCTCTTGAGCCTTTGGATGGTGGTCATGGCTACTGGGTTATTAGCACAACAGAAAGATTTTGATTCTGGTATCAAATATACCATCAATAACATTACCGTATCGGGTGCACAAAATTTCAATGAAAACACAGTAATTGCTTTTACAGGTCTTCGGAAAGGAGATCAAATCTATATTCCAGGGCAAAAACTAAGTGATGTTACCAAAAAACTTTGGGAGCAAAATCTTTTCAGTGATATTGCATTTTATGTAACCAATATAGATGGCAATCTAGTCGACCTTGAACTCTATATTGTAGAATTACCGAAACTTAATGAGATTTCGGTAGAAGGGGTGCGCAAAGGACAATCGAAAGATATTATTAAAAACAATAATCTCAAAGTAGGAACAAAGATTACCCAAAACCTACTAACCACTACCAAAAACTACATTAAGGAAAAATTTAGGGATCAGGGATTTTTCAATACTGAAGTAATTATCTCTACAACCCCTCATTTAGATTCTACAGGTACCGAAGTGGCCAAAAACATGAAAATTGCGGTAGATAAAGGTGAACGTGTAAAAATAAGCTCTATCACTTTTGATGGGAACGAGGCCCTTCCCGATAAAAAACTACGCGGGTTCATGAAAAACACTAAGCGTAGAAATTTCCTGCGTTTTTATAAACGTTCCAAGTACACCGAAGAGGGTTTTGAAGAAGACAAAGTTACCTTAATAGATAAATATAAGGAACGAGGATACCGTGACGCACAGGTAATTTCAGACACGCTTATCGTTAAGGATGAATCTACAATCGCGTTAAACCTAACGGTAAAAGAAGGGAAGAAATACTATTTTGGGGATATTAGGTTTATTGGAAATAGTGTTTATCCCACCTCTTTTCTAAAACAATATTTGGGCATAAAAAAAGGGGATGTCTATAATGGGGTGTTGCTTCAAGAAAGAATTGCAGATAATAGTGAACCTGATGCTGCAGATTTAACCAACTTATATCAAAACGAAGGATATCTTTTCTCCCAAATCAACCCAGTGGAGGTTGCAGTAAGAAATGACACTATTGATTATGAAATTAGGATAAGGGAAGGAAAACTAGCTTATTTTGATCATGTAACTGTAGTAGGAAATGACAAAACGAATGACCATGTAATCTACAGGGAATTACGTACAAGACCGGGTCAAAAATATAGCAAGCGCAATGTCATTAGAACGATTCGTGAATTAGGGCAGCTAGGCTTTTTTGATGCGGAGCAGTTGTCCCCTAACTTTAAAAACGTAGATCCCAATAATGGAACTTTGGATATGGAATACTCTGTGGTAGAGAAAGGATCCAGCCAAATTGAATTGCAAGGTGGATACGGTGGTGGTGGATTTGTTGGAACCTTAGGGCTTTCATTCAACAATTTTTCCCTTCAAAATATTTTCAACAAAGAAGCATATAAACCTATTCCTATGGGGGATGGACAAAAATTATCGCTTCGTGCGCAAGCCAGTTCATTCTATCAAACGTATAGTCTTTCTATTGTTGAGCCTTGGCTTGGCGGAAAAAAACCAGTTCAGTTAAGCACTTCATTTTCCCATACCATTCAGTATCTTTTCAATTTTCAAACAAGGGAACGTGACAAAGACCGTAGCTTCTTGATTACCGGTGGATCTGTAGGGATTGCCCAGCGATTGAAATGGCCAGATGATTACTTTCAAATTTCACAATCCATCAGCTACCAACACTTTGACCTTAGAAACTATAATACTGGCCTTTTCACCTTTGGAGATGGTTTTTCCAACAACTTGGCCTATACCATAGGATTCGGAAGAAACAATACCGATGTAAACCCTATCTATCCTAGAAACGGGTCAGACTTTCTAATTAGTGCTAAACTTACCTTTCCATATTCTGCCTTTAACAATGTTGATTATGAAGGCTTGTCTCAGGAAAGAGATGATTTAGTAGATTTTTTAAGGGAAAACCCAAGTGATGTAGATACTCAAAACCGCATTTCAGAAATAGATCAGATTCGGTTTAATTGGCTGGAATATTATAAAATTAAATTCCAAGGGACTTGGTATACGAGTATTGCCGGGGATTTGGTACTGCGTCCAAAAGCAGAATTTGGTTTCTTGGGTGCCTACAACAACAATAGGGGGGTTCCTCCTTTTGAAAGATTCTTCCTAGGAGGAGACGGCCTTGGCGCCTTTAGTTTAGACGGGCGGGAAGTGATTCAACTTCGTGGATACCCCAATCAATCGCTTTCTGATAATGATGGGAATAACATTTACAATAAATTTTCGTTAGAATTAAGATACCCAATAACTTTAAAACAATTGGCGTCAATTTACGTTCTAACATTTGTAGAAGGAGGGGCAGCGTATAATGGCTTTAGAAATTATAATCCTTTTAACCTAAAACGCTCTGCTGGAGCAGGAATTCGTATATTTATGCCCGCATTTGGCTTGTTGGGTATTGATTTTGGGTATGGTTTTGATCCTATTTTAGGAGGAACAACAAGAAATGGATGGGAAACCCATTTTATCATTGGACAACAATTTTAAATTTGGCACGATATTTTCTAAGAAACAACCAAACAATTATGAAAACGATCAAAATACTATTTTCCATTGTGGTTTTTTCCTTGGCACTTAGTGTTCAGGGACAACGAGGAGCCCGTATCGGTTATATTGATATGGAATACATCCTTGAAAGTGTTCCTGAATATCAAGAAGCCTCTACACAGTTGGAAGGAAAAGTACAACGTTGGAAAAAAGATCTTGAAAAGATGCAAAAAGAGATTGACCAGATGAAGTTAAATCTCGCCAATGAACGTGTACTTCTCACCAAGGAATTAATTGAAGAACGGGAAGAAGAAATTAAGTTTTTGGAAGATGAAATGTTGCAATATCAACAAGATCGTTTTGGCCCTAACGGGGATTTGGACATACAACGAAGACAGTTGGTTCAGCCCATTCAAGACCAAGTTTTCAATATTGTTCAAGAAATTGCAGAGGCAAAAAAATTCGACTTTATCTTTGATAAGTCTGCAGATGTTGTAATGCTATTTGCTGCAAAACGAAATGATATTAGCGAGCAGGTACTTCGGCAAATCAATCGTGCTGCTAAAAGGGAGGAAGCCCTTAACAGAAAGGAACAAAAGGAAATTGAACGAAGAGAGGAGTTAAGTGGCGAACAGGAAGATGTACTTTCCGAAAGGGAAAAAGTTATTGAGGACCGAAAAAAGCAGCGGGAATTACTTATGGAAGAGCGCAGAAGAATTAGGGATTCTATTAGAGAAGCCAAAAGATTGGAGTTTCAACGTAGAAGAGATTCCCTGCTCCTTATTAGGGAGCAAAAGAATGGAGGAGGAACTGTTCCTAATGGAGGAGATGGAGAGAATGAAGGAGGAGACGGCGGAAACAAGTAATGAAATAATTAAAAATCTATAATCACTTATAATTTAACTCGAATTTGAAATGAAAAAAATTAATGTACTTTTTGTTGCTGTTGCACTATTCTTGGGGGCTACTACTATGATGAATGCCCAATCCAAAGTTGCACATATCAACACCCAGGATTTGATTGAAGCGATGCCGGAAATGAAAGCGGCTCAAAGTCAGTTGGAAAAGCTTCAAAAAACCTATGATACCGAAATCAAAGCCATGACTAAGGAATTGCAGGCTAAAATGACCCAATACAATGCTGAGGCTGAAAGCAAGACAGAAGAAGAAAACCAAAAGCGTGTAGAAGAGGTACAGGGTATGCAAAGTAATATTGGAGCCTATCGTCAACAAGCGTTGGAAGACCTTCAGAAAAAGGAAATAGACTTGTACCAACCTATCCTTGACAAAGCAAAGGCTGCCATTCAAAAAGTGGCCCGCGCACAAGGCTTTCAATATGTATTGGATGCATCTCAAGGAAGCGGTGTAATACTTTCCGACGGAAAAGATCTGCTTTCTGATGTAAAAAAGGAATTGGGAATTTAAATTCTTCCAAAATAAAACTTTAAAAACTGCCTGTATCTTACAGGCAGTTTTTATTTTTAGGGGATGAATACCAAAAATCCGATAGGAATATTTGATTCTGGAGTGGGAGGAACTTCCATCTGGAAAGAAATCCATTCTTTACTCCCTTTCGAAAACACCCTATACCTTGCAGATAGCAAATATGCGCCTTACGGAAACCGTACAAAGGAGGACATCATTGCATTAAGCAAAAAGAACACAGAATTTCTATTAAAAAAAGGTTGCAAAATCATTGTTGTTGCTTGCAATACGGCTACCACAAATGCAATTAAAGAACTTCGGGAAAGCTATGAGGTTCCCTTTATAGGTATTGAGCCTGCTATCAAACCAGCAGCATTGAAATCTCAAACAAAAAACATTGGCATACTTGCCACCAAGGGAACCCTAAGCAGCGCCCTATTTCATGAAACCTCCAAAAAATTTACAAAAGACACTCAAATAGTAGAAGTGGTTGGTGAAGGACTTGTTGCACTCATTGAAAAAGGAAACCTAAAAAATCCTGAGATCACGAGATTGTTAAAGCAATTTTTAGCACCGATGCTTGATGCCAATATTGACCATTTAGTATTGGGGTGTAGCCACTATCCCTATTTAATACCGTTGTTAAAATCCTTGCTTCCGAAAGATGTTAAAATTATTGACTCTGGACTGGCAGTAGCTAAACAAACCCAAGCTATTCTAAATAGTTATGCACTATTACAAAAAGAGCCTATAAAACCCACCCTTCAATTTTATACAAATTCAAGTAAAGTGGCCTTGGAAACATTACTCGCTCCATACCAAGAAAAAACAATCATTGAAGAGCTGTTTTTTTGAAACGATACTAGTCCTTAAACCAACTGGAATACTTAATATAATTCTTAGCGATACGCTTTACCTCACCTTCAAATAATTCTGGGCTTATTTCCTTTACTTTTTTTGCAGGGACACCAGCATATATACTACCAGGTTCTACCTTGGTGTTTTTGGTAACAACAGCACCTGCGGCGATGATACTATTGGAAGCAATCACACAATCATCCATCACAATACTTCCCATTCCTATAAGAACATTGTCATGTATGGTACAGCCATGAACAATGGCATTATGCCCAATGGAAACATCATTCCCAATTGTTGTGGGTGACTTTTGATAGGTAGCATGAATTACTGCTCCATCTTGTACATTCACCCTATCACCCATCTTAATGAAATGAACATCCCCTCTAACTACTGCATTAAACCATATACTACAATAGTCCCCCATCGTAACGTCTCCAACTATAGTTGCATTTTCTGCAACAAAACAAGTAGAGGGTATTTGAGGATGCTTTCCGTTTACTGCCTTTATAATCATATCTTAACTAAAATATGCCAATAATTCTTTTTTCTTCGAAGGACTCACCATGATTTCCTTTCCATTGCTTAACACAACACTCCCACCCTTTCCTTTACGATATTCCACTACATGTCTAATGTTGATTAAATAGGACTTATGCACACGTGCAAATCCGTTATTGGTGAGAATATCCTCAAAATATTTGAGTGTCTTGCTTACCAGCTTTTTTTTATTGTTAAGAAAGATATTTGTATAGTTATCATCTGCTTGGCAATATAAAATATCGTTCATCTCCAAAACTTCAAAACCTTGTTGCTGTGGAATGGTTATTTTTTCACTTACAAAATGCTGCTTCGGCTGTAGCACTGAATCCTGCAATGCATTTTCCCTCTTTTTAATATCAGTTACATAATCTACCGCTTCAATCAATTTATCTATATCGATTGGCTTCAGAAGATAAAAGGAAGCATGGGCGTTAAGTGCGTCAATTGCATAATGATCATAAGCAGTGACAAATACCGTTTCAAAGGTTCGGTCACCAACTTTATCCAATAAATCAAATGCATTTCCGTACGGCATTTCCACATCCAGAAATACAAGGTCTAATTCATGATTTCGGATAAGCACCAAAGCTTCTTCCACATTAGCTGCTTCCCCCATAACAGCAACCGAAGGACAATACTTTGCCAAATATCCTTTTAGGATTTCACGTGAGGTTTCTTCATCCTCTACAACAATGGCTCTTAATTTCATTTAATCTTTTTTTAGAATAAGTTCTACAATGGTTCCCTCTTCATTTTCAAAAGCATCTTTAACAAAAACATCTACTTTATCCCGATACATTTCATTGAGGATTTCAATACGTTTTTTAATATTCCCCATTCCCTTAGACTTTTGGCGCTTTTGGTTTTCGGTTTTGAGGGATTTCGATTTTTTTCTACCTATTCCATCGTCTTTTATTGTGATCACTACTTTTTCGGCGTCTAAACGTTGAAAAGAAATATCCAGCCTTCCTTTTTCCTTTTTATACCGAAGTCCGTGCCAAACCGCATTCTCCACATAGGGTTGTAGCAGCATGGGAGGGATAACAAACTCATCAATTTTAATAGCAGGATCTACCTCGATGTTGTACTCAAATTTATCCTTAAACCGAAAATGTTCCAGTTTGGTATACAGCTGAAGCAATTCAATCTCCTTGGATAACGGAATAAAATCTTCTTCACTGTTCTCCAAAACCGCTCTCATTAACTGTGAAAATTCACTCAAATATTTATTCGCTGCCCGCTCATCACTACTGGCAATAAAACTATTTACAGAATTCAACGCATTAAATATAAAATGGGGGTTCATTTGGGTTCGAAGTGATTTTAAGGCGAGAAGGTTATTTGCGTATTTTTGCTGACGTACATTTTTTCGTTGTGTATAGGCAGTAAATAACAATAGTAATGCCAGTGCTAATAGCGAGCCAATAATCCATTTTTGTATGGTATTGTTTTTCTGAATTAACTCTTGATTTTCAAAAGCCAATTGATATCTACTTTCATTTAGTTTCCGTTCGTTCTCAAGACTCGTAATTCTATTTTGCTTTAATGCAATCTCCTTACTGAATCTTGCAGCCTGCGATAACTCCTGCTCTTTCCTAACATACAACTCATCTACCACTTCCACATAGGCCTCATAACTTCGCGCAGCTTTATCAAAGTCACCTATATCCCGGTATATTTCAGATAGTTTTCTGGTGGCATCCTTTTGCACCACCAAATCTTCTTTGGCATCTGCTTCGGCAATACTTTTTTCAAGAAAGGGAATTGCCTCGTTATATTTATCCTGAGCTACATAGGCATTCGCAATTTTATAATTCTGTCTTTGGGGGGTTAAAGGGTTATTGGCATCCAACAATCCATTTCCTTCCAGTTCCTCTTCATCTAAGGATTCCAACTCATCCAAAGTTTGTTGCCGTAATTCAATTTCTTTGGTAAAATCCTGTTTTTGATTGTAGAAGTCTGCCACCTTATTTTTCTCTTCAACAGCTCTTTTTTTATTTTGTCCTTTCGATAGGTTTAAGGAATTTTCAAAGTAATCCTCAGCTTCTTCTATAGCACCGCCTTTGGCATAAGCTTCCCCAATCTTAGAATTTAAATCGGTTATCTTGGGAGTAATATTTTTTGTATTGGCAATATCTAACCCCTTTTGGTAATTAAAAACGCTTTTTACGGCATCATTGGTCGCTTTATAATTATCTCCTAAACCTTCATAGACTTCTATTTGCTGATATGGGGAAAGTGATTCGCTTAGCAATTCTTTATAAGCTGATATACTCTCTTGATAATTACCATTTTGTGTGTAGGCCTTTGCCAATTTAATACGCGATGTTACACTTGCATTAAACCGAATACTTTGCTTGTAATTAGATACTGCCAAGTCTGAAAGTTGCCAATACAGGTTAATGTCTCCCAACATTTCAAAAGCTTGAGCATTTTCAGTAGCAGTAGCAGTATTCCCAGAGACATTTTCCAAAGCCTTTGTCACATATTCAATACTCTTTTTTGCGTCTTTCTTTAGGTAATATTTTGCAGAATCTATATAGACTCTAAAGTAATCTTGGCTTATAGAACGGGAGCTGCTTTTAGAAATCGGCAGACTGTTGTCTTCTGCCTCTTCTACCCGTATAGTGATTTTCTGTGAATTTTCTATGGTATGGTATACTGTTTTAAAATCATCACTCCTAACGATAAGTTCATCACCAACCATTGCCTCCAACTGAAACTCACCAGCCCTATTAGTAGTTGTATAACTTCTACCCTGCACTTCAATATTCACTCTGGTCACCGGGCTATTATCATTGGCGTTCACCACCTTTCCTTTTAGGATAAAGGATGTGGCTTCAGCCTTTTCAACTTGTGCAGAAAGGGATAGAGTTGAAAAGAATCCAATGACAAAAAAGTAAATAATTAAATATTTCATCTTCATTTAAAACGTAAACATACGCACTTTAAAAGAGAAGTAAAAACGTGGATTTTTAGATTCGAAGCAGATTAACTTCAAAAAATATAGCTTTCCTAGCTCAAACGTTTTTTTCACTCAATAATAAGCCCACTTACCTCATTCTAAATTTTTTAAAAATTATTTCTCATTTAAGTTTAACCCGAACTTAAAAAATTATCGGTTATGAAATTTCATAAAAACATCTTATTACTCTTCTTCGCCATTACTTTTTTGGCATGTAAAGCAGACAATAATCCAAATGCCAATTTAGTTGTGAACTCATCCCTACGAAATCCTCCATCTAAACATAGTATTAGAGTAGCTCTTCTTTTAGATACCAGTAATAGTATGGATGGCCTTATAGACCAAGCAAAAGCACAACTTTGGGAAATTGTGAATGAACTATCGTATGCAAAATGTAGACATGAACAACCTAATCTGCAAATTGCTTTGTACGAATATGGAAATGACAACCTATCTGCAAAAACAGGATATATTAGAAAAATTCTTGGGTTTACAAATGATCTAGATGAAGTGTCTAAAGAGTTGTTTTCCCTTACAACCAATGGAGGTAGTGAGTATTGCGGAACAGTAATTCAATATTCGTTAGACCAACTAGATTGGGGAAATGATGCAGACGATTTAAAGATGATTTTCATTGCTGGGAATGAACCTTTTACACAAGGAAACATAGATTATCGAGATGCTACAAATGCCGCAAAAGAGAAAGATGTAGTTGTGAACACCATTTTCTGTGGAGACTACAGGCATGGTATAGATACACACTGGAAAGATGGGGCTCAATTGGCATATGGCGATTATATGGCAATAGATCACAACCAGCAAACTGTACACATTGCCTCTCCTTATGATGATCTTATTTTGCAACTTAACGTTCAATTGAATGAGACCTATATCCCTTACGGCCGATATGGAGAAGAAAAAATAGCTGTTCAAGAAATGCAGGATGAGAATGCTGAAGGTTACAGCAAGGCAAATGCAGTTAGTAGAACCGTTTCGAAAAGTTCCCATTTTTATAAAAACAGTTCATGGGATTTAGTGGATGCCGAAAGTGAACAAGATTTCGACTATAAAAAGCTTGACAAAAAATACTTACCAAAAATGCTCAAAGACAAATCCACTTCAGAAATAAAGGCATATGTTAAAGAACAAAAGGTAAAGCGGGAGGAAATTCAGAATGAAATTACCAAATTAAATGAACAACGCAGGAAGTATGTCGCAGAGAAAAAACAACAAAATACCAATGGGTTAGAGAGCGCAATGATTGATGCCCTTAAAAAACAAGCCCAGAAAAAGAATTATACTTGGAATTAAAAAAAAGGGGCCAAACGGCCCCTTTTCTATTTTGTATTGGGACGTAACATTCCATTATATCGCATGTCTTGATCCCACTGTTTATAGATATTGTCTAAGAAATTATAGCCTAGTGTAAGCTGGTGAAATCCTCCACTTTCAAAACGAATATTTCCAGTTTGATAGGAATAGGTATAAGCAACAACAAACTTTTTATAATTTACACCCACAACAGGAGTTATGTAGGAAAGATTCTGGTCACTCACAGAAACGCCATCCAAGTACTCGGCACCATCAAAACTTCTCCGATAGGAAACTCCTCCCCAAATGTTTCCGAAGTCCATAGACCGAAAAGCTTTAAAATTTACATCAATGGCCTGCTCTCCTGTTCTTTCTCGCCATTGAAATAAGAAGGAAGGTTCAAAAGTCCATTTTCCATAACCAGAAGAAATTCCGTAAGCCGCAGATAAAAGGTAGGCTCTTTGATTATTAGATTCATATTCTTCTGTAAAAAGATTTCTATTTCTGAAAAGTAAGTTTTTAACCGTGAAATGGGCTGCAAAATCAAGAAAGTTATAAGAAATCCCCGCATCTACATTAAAATAAGACGTACTTTGAATGATTCCAGCAATTACCGGATCAAAATCATTTGGATCGAAATTAGTTTCATCTAACCTAGATTGAATCATTCCCGCGCTTACTCCAAAAGAAAGTTGATTTAAATCATACTTGCTCCTAGAAAACATAATATGGTGGGCGTAAGTCAAATATCCACCTACCTGAGAATGATACCCATTTCGGTCATTAAATACAATGGCTCCAATACCCGAACGATCTCCTAATCTAGTATGATAATTTAATGTCTGAATATTTGGAGCTTCATTTTGATCAAACCACTGTTGTCTTGCAGTGACTCTTAATTTACCATAAGAAGCAGCTCCTGCCATGGCAGGGTGCATTAAATATAAATTATCAGCAAAATAATCACTGTAGACAGGAAGACCATCTTGTCCGTAAGTTAGTACAGATAAAAATAAAAATAAACTTAGACAGATTTGTTTAATATTCATGATATTCATATAAATTTTTTATCGTTTAAGGGTAAAGTGCCCCGTGAACTGTTTTGGCTGCCCGTCCTCGGTGTACTCGACCCTGAACCAGTAGTCGCTCGAGGGCAGGGGGTTGCCGT
>CAZBWO010000025.1:0-26928 GCA_964495885.1 uncultured Alteromonas sp.
GACCTTTACTGTTCGGTTTTTTGCGTAGTACTATTTTTGCATTTGATGACATAATTGACCTGTTTTGAGTACGAAAGTCAAATCAGGTACAACATAGGTACAACATTGTATTTTGAGCTCATTTTTTGTTGTACACTTTCGATAAAGGTACGAATTTATTGGGCTTTTTAGGTACAACATAGGTACAACAAATGCTGAAATCAATTGATATTAGATGATATCAAAGAAAATGATGTTTTTTATAATCAATTGAAAATGAATGACTTTGGTGTTGTTTGGGCAAATGTACGCTAGACTTAGGATCTAGTGCCGCAAGGCGTGGGGGTTCGACTCCCTTCAGCCGCACCACCAAAAACCCTCCCGAAACGGAGGGTTTTTTCGTTTGTTTCAGGCAGCCGAACCCAATGAGCAAATGTGTCTTTTCATAGCAACTTGCTGAATTTTAATAAGACATCTTAATATTTCATACCTTTCCTTCTGTAAAAACAAAGGTTAAATCCCTACAGGTATTGGCAAAGGCACTTGTTTTGTAAAAGGCAGCGCACAGATACCTTTGTCAATAAAAAGAAGCGATGAATATGCATGCGGAAAAAACAAATAAAAAAGCATTGCTGGCATTGGCCATGGGCGGATTTGGTATCGGACTTACCGAATTTGTCATCATGGGGATCCTGCCGGAAATTGCGAACTCCCTTCAAATCACCATTCCGGAAGCGGGCCACTTTATCGCTGCCTATGCACTTGGGGTAGTGGTTGGAGCTCCCTTGCTCACAGGCATCAGTCAGCGGTGGTCTTATAGAAAGTCCCTATTTTTTTTGATGGTCTGGTTTACGGTATTCAACACCCTCTCTGCCTTTTCGGGAAATTATTGGGTGATGCTGTTTTTTAGATTCCTATCTGGGCTTCCTCACGGTGCCTTCTTTGGAATTGGAGCCGTGGTAGCAGGACAGTTAGCCCGAAAAGGAAAAGCAGCACAGGCTATGGCGATTATGTTTTCGGGGCTTACCATTGCTAATGTGATAGGGGTACCCATAGGAACCTATATTGGGCAGGAATTAGATTGGAGTGTGTCGTTTTTAATGGTTGGGATTACGGGAGTTGCCACGCTTGCTAGTATTTTTTACTGGATGCCCAATATGAAAGTACATGCTTCGGAAGCATCTTCGGTTTCCAAAGGCTTAAAAAATATGGAAGTCTGGGTGCTTATTGCTCTTACCATGATAGGTACAGGAGGGTTCTTTGCTTGGTATAGTTACATCGCTCCCTTACTTACCGAAATTGCCAAACTACCTGAATTCATGGTGAGCTATGCCATGATTATTGCAGGTTTGGGAATGGTCGTTGGAAACTTCCTTGGGGCCAAAATGGCCGAATGGTTCCTGCCCGTAAAATCGGTGGCTATAAGTCTATGCTTAATGGTGATTGTATTAATCGTCAATTCCCTTATGGCATCCAGCGGAACTGCCCTAATGATCATGAGTTTTGTTATTGGTTTGATTGCCTTTACGGTAGTGACCCCTATACAGATGGCCATTGTGAAAGCGGCGAAGGGATCAGAGAAATTAGGATCTTCCCTCAACCAAAGTGCCTTTAATTTAGGGAATGCTTCTGGAGCTTATTTCGGCGGACTCCCCATGGTGTATGGCTATGCAGTACCCTATTCTGGATTTGTAGGTGCGATAATGGCAGGAATGGGTGTCTTCATTGCAGTTGGATTATTGGTGTTTAGAAAGCTAAAGCAATCTAAAAGGGTCTGGGCGCAAGGATAAACCCATTAAATGGACAGCCCAGCGGCGTTGTATAAGGAAGTCACCGACTTTAATACCTTGACGCTTATTTCGTTTTCTTTTAGGCTGGCTTCAATGAGTTTTTGTTCTCGGGAGTTAATGAGAAACAAAGAACTTTCCCCCAATTCAAATTTGCGTTCCTCGGCATTCACCAATTGCTGATAATCTACCACTATTGCATTGATAAGCCCCTGCTGGGTGGTCATGGAAGTAATCTCCTGTTGGGATGCCTTAATTTTATTCTGAATTGCCAACGAGGTACTCATCCTATCCAGATTGGCATCCTGTAATTTTACATTCGCCAATTTTGCTTCCCCGCGTTCCTTCCGAAGGAATAAAGGAAACTGAAAGGAAATCCCTCCTTTGTAATCGGCAGTGTTGAAGCTGTCTAGTTGGTCTGGCGTTTCGCTTATAAAATTATAATCTACCGTAAGTTTGGGGAGCAATTTGTTACGCTTAAAGGAACGGTCTACTTCCAAACCGCCAATCTTGGCATCCAGACTTCGCAACTTTGGATGCGCTTCCAATACAAGGTCTAGGTTGGTGATACTTTCCAACACCAAGGAAGCTGTGAGCACATTGTAGTCTGGTGCTACGGGGGTGATGCCCTCTTTTATCTCTACGGGCACTTCGTTCAGCCATAAAAAATTACTGGCACTAAGTATGGCTTTCTGCTGCTTGAGTCGGGCTGCCTCCAAACTTAATTGCCTGTTTTGATAAGTGATTCTTGCTTCCACACTGTCTATGGCAGGAAGGACCCCTGCTTCCACACTTCGCTTGATACCTTGAAACCGTTGTTGGGCATTGGTTAAAAACTGGTCGTAAATTTGGGTTTCATTATACGCTTCCACCCAATCTAAATAGGCATTGGTGGCTTCATAGATTAAATTGTTCAATAGTAATTCCCGCTCTGCTTGGGTTTGCTCCATAAAGAACTTGGCCTTTCGTAGGTTAGCCATGCGTTCGTTGATAAGGAACCCCCTTGCAAGATCAATAGAAACCCCTGCGCTATACAATCCATCCTCTGGAACCGTTCGTTCTGGGTTGAGGTAGGTGCCGGTGTTCTCTTCAAAATTGGCTTTGAACTCTACGCCATACCAAGTAGGAATTTTAAAGGTGCCGTTCAGGATTTCCCAATACGGGGTATCCTTAAATTCCTTCCGTTGGTAGTCTACTTCAATTTTTGGATCGAACCCACCCCTTGCTTTCAGTAAAGTTGCTTCCCCTTCGGTAAGACGGAGGTCTGCCTGTTTCATGAGCGGGTGATGGGCTTTTACCATGCCAATGAATTCCTCATACGATAAGACCGATGCTTCCTCGTTCAGGGATACTTCTTGCGCATTCACAACTCCCTGGATGCTTATCCAAATCATGATGTAGTATAGGATACTCCTCATTACTTGGTGGTTTTTGGGGTTTGACTGGTAGGTGCGTAATAGTTGGGTGGGAATCCGTTGAGTTTCCGCCATACCTCATAGAAGATAGGGACGTCATTCAACAAGGCCATGGTAGCCGCTCCAGACCCAACCCGAATATTCTTGGGCCAGTCTGGTTGGTTCTCGTCTGGGGCAATTAGGATCCTAAACTTTCCATTGGCACTTATAAAAGTTTCAATGGCGACAATCTTCCCTCCAAACGTTCCGTAGGAAGTGTTGGGCCATCCGCTAAATACAATGGCGGGCCATCCATCAAATTGAATACGTACCTCTTCTCCCAAATGCATCAGTGGAAGGTCAATAGGGTCTACATAGGTTTCCACGGCCAAGTCGTATTGTGACGGCATGATGCTTACCAATTGCTCTCCTTCCTTAAAGGTTTCCCCCAATCCGGCCCGTAAGGCTTTGTTGATGAAGCCATCCTGGGGTGCCGTTACATAGTACATGGCACTTCTTATTTGGTAATTGGTGGTTTGGTTCTCCAGTTTGGCCACTTCGGCTTCTGCTTCAAATTGGGAAGAGGCTGCCGTGGCACGGTCGCTCTGTGCCTTCGAAATCTTATCGGCATATTCTGCAATGACTCGACTTACTTCTACTTCCGCATTAATAAGCTCATTCCTGCTGGCCAATAGTTTGTTTTCCTGCGAGATTAACTTGGCCTGCATTTCCTGTTGCTTTAATCGCTTTTCCTCCACATCTGTTACCGCTTTCAATCCTTCTTCCTGCAATTGCAATGTACGGTTGTATTGGCGCTCGGCGATTTGGTAATTGGTTTTAATAGCTTCCAGGTCGATGCTGTCTGAGACTACTTTCAGCTCTGACTGCTTTACCTTGTTTCTGGCTTGTTTTAGCTTTAGGTTGCTTTCCTGCTGAAGGGCAGCAATCTGGTTCTCCAGTGCAACTATTTTCTGCTTATAGGAAGTAACCGATTGTGTTTTGGCGTCCCGCTGCTGAACGGTACGGTTTACCAAGTTGGGGTCTTGGTATTCTGTTTTGATTTCCGAAATGTGTAAAATGGTATCCCCTTTTTTCACGAAATCCCCTTCCCGAACGTACCACTTTTCAATCCGTCCCGGAATAGGCGACTGAATGGTTTGTGGGCGCTGATCTGGCGTTAGGGTGGTCACATAGCCTGTTCCCGTTACGTTTTGCGTCCAAGGCAGGAACAGGATGATAAAGGCAACGATGGAAAAAGCCACCAAAAACCTATTGAATAATTTGTTGTGGTCCTTCTTTTGGGTAGTTCTATACGCCTTGTAGCTACACAAATCTACTTCCTTATTTACGCTATTGTTTGTGATGTTCAACATGGTTCTAAGAGTTTACAAGGGTTCCGTTAGCAATAGTGATGGTTCGGTTACATTTGGTTTGCCAATTAGGGTTCCTGCTGGACACGACCAAGGTCCATGGACGTTCCGGAGCCAAGAGGTAATCCATGATGCGTTGTGCTTCCTGAGGGTCAAAATACTCCAAAGGATCCTTGAGCAATAAGAGTTTGGGGTCATTTACAATGGCCCGCGCCAAGACAATACGCTTTGCTACCGTGCGGGGAATTTGCTGTCCTTCTGGGTATAGAATGGTATTCAATCCGTAGGGTTGTTCCTTTACAAAATCGAAGAGCCCTACCACTTTCAATGTGTCGTTTAGCTTTTGATCTGTAATGGACGGGTCGTTTAGGGTGATGTTTTCCTTAATGGTCCCTTCAAAAGGGAGTTGGTCTGGTAATACTTGGCTTACATGTGATCTATAATCATTAGGCGCTATCCCTTGGAAGGCCATGTCATTCACGTAGAAACTACCTTCGGTGGCGGTAAGAAGTCCGGACACCAATTTCAAGAAGGTGGTCTTTCCCGCTCCGGGACCTCCCAGTAACACCACCCGGTCTTTGGGGTCTAAGTCTAAATTGATATTATTTAAAATAGTCTTTCCTTCTGGGGTGGTATAGCCTATCTTTTTAAGTTCAATATACAGCTCTTTTGCATCCCCCAAAGAGGTCATACCTTCCTGTGCCTCTAGTTCCTTGTCTACTACCTGGCCGATCTTTTCCAGTGACGTAAGGATGTCATAGAAGGTCTCCAATCCTGTGATGAGTTTTTCTACGGAATTGATGATCAAAAGGATAATGATTTCCGCTGCTACAAACTGTCCAATATTCATTTGCTGATTCAGTACTAGGAGTCCACCAATGACTAGGAGTCCGGCTGTGACAAATAATTTAAAACCGACCATTTGCGAGAACTGAAGGAGTAATATCTTAAAGTGACTCTCCCGGGCTTCTAGGTATTCATTGGTGAGGTGGTCATTGCGTTCCATGGCAAATTTGGTCCTACCCGAAAGTTTGAAACTAATAATAGAACGTGCCACTTCCTGTATCCAGTGTGCCACGCGGTACTTTGCCTTGCTTTCTTCCAAACTGGTGTCCAAGCCCTTTTGTAGGGTAAACTTAAAGACCAGGTAAATAAGGAGGACGAGTACCAAGCCGTAGATGATAAAAAACGGGTGGTAGAACGAAAGCAGTAGCAATCCGAAGATAATCTGTAAAGCCGCCGCGGGGAAATCGATTAGCACTTTGGATAATCCCTTTTGTACGGTGATGGTATCAAAAAACCGATTGGCAAGTTCTGGCGGATAATAATTACGGAGGGCGCTCATCTTTATTTTGGGAAAGCGGTAGGCAAACTCAAATGAGCTACGCATGAATATTTTCTGCTGAATGTTTTCCAGGATGCGTATCTGCATCAACTGCAATACCCCTTGAAAAAGCACCCCAAGGGTCACGAGTACCACTAATACAATCCACGAGGTACTAATCTGTGCTCCTTGAATAAGGTTGATAATGGCCTGTATCCCCAACGGAAGGGACAGTGCCACCAATCCCGCGAATATTGCGTAGAAGATGATTTGTCTTATTTCTCTTCGGTCTAATTTTAGTAGACCAACAAATCGTTGCCAAGGGGTCATTTGTTCTTTATTCATAGGGGGATTTAGCGAATGGATTTAAACACAAGATCTGTAAAGAAGCAAGGGATGTTGTTTTTCCCTTCTTCACAATCGGTTAGGGACGGAAGGTGTTTGGAAAAATACCGTTGATGGTGAGCGCCTTCAATGACGGTAGAGATAAGCATATGCGGGTATTCAAAGTTGGGGTTTACGGCCAGCACCATCTCACTTACCCGTTTAACGACCCGTTTGTAGGTCTTGTAAAAGCCCTGTTGGTTTTCGGTGTCTACATCCTTGGTGTGGTAGGCTTTACTAGATTCGGAGACGATAATTTGGTGCAAGCGTACTTCATCTATATACGAGAAGTTATCGTCTTTGGTGATCTTTTCAGTAAGTAGCCAAATGGCAGTCTTTAAGCGCTCCTCTGCATCGCTCATGCTGTGGGTTTGCATTACGAGTCGGTATTCCATCCAACTCCAATACCAACTTACCAAGTAGACCAGCAATTGGTGCTTGCTGTGAAAGTAGCGGTAAATGGAGCTCTCATTGGAGCCAATCTCAACGCCCAGTTTCTTAAAGGTGAATACCTCATAGCCTATTTCCTCTAGCATTTCAATGCTTTTGGAAACAATCTTTCTACCCAGTTCCGTAGACTCTGGATCTTTGTGGAACAACTTGGGATCTATGGTTAATTGTATGCCTAATCCTTCCATTTTTATTGTATTAGGCTGCTAATATAATAGTAATACTATTAATATATAAAAGTTTAACTATTTATTATGAAAGTAAAGGTATTGAGTGGTGTTTATTGAAGTAAGTGGAACAGGTTGAATTAATAATAATATCATTCTGTAAAGCATAAAAAAATTTTTTAATTATGTACCTTTAGGAGGTCTAGTAGGTTCATAATCATGAATCTGTATTAGATAGCCCTACAATTATGAACCAATAAAAAGCCATTCTATGTACCTTAAAAAACGAGTCATTTTATCGGTTTCTTTTTGTTTCCTTTTGGTATTGTCTTCCTGCGGAAATGGGACCAATAAGGAAACGAATTCTTCTTCGGAAGAACCTTCCAATGAGACCCCTTCAAAAAACACTGAAACTAATAACGGGAACCTTGCCCAAAAAGGGAATTATGAAAGATTGTTTTCACTAGATGGGCAATGTAAAATAACCGTAGAAGAAATTGCCACCCTCTATGGCATAGCGGTAGCAGATATCAAGGAAAATTATAGTAATGCTACGAGTGATGGAGGTCATTCGTGCAGTTACAACCTTACCTTAAAGGATGGTAGCTTATCTTTATTTGCATTAACTGTTTTTAAAATGCCCACTATTGAGGTTGCTTCACAAATAGAAAACTGGAAAACAGGCTCCTATGAGAAACAATTTCTTACAATGAGTAGTTCTGGGGATCATTATGTATGGAAACACCCCAACCAAGGTCATTTCACTGTGTACAACCCTGCCTATGCTAATGGGATACGGTTACAATACATGAACTTGCTTAAGAAGGACAAGACGCAAAAAGAATACTTAGAGCAAAAAGGCCTTCAGGCAATTGACTACCTTATTGAAAAACATAAAGACTAAAACCATGAACCTAACCAAAACCTTCGGAATTATTGCCTTACTTATGGTAACGGCTTTCCCTGCCATTGCGCAGCCCTACACGTTAGACAAAAAGATCAAACCCACAGAACTGAAACTGGAAGCAGATACCCGAAAGGGTCATGAAGGGGAGATGGGTATTGTGTATTTTAATCGGGTGACAGACTCAACCATGTACCACTATGTTACGGGACATACCATGTTTCAGATGTTGGACGTGTTGGTGACGAGTGTTGATGGCTCCCCGTTAAAAGTAAGTTTGAACCAAGATATTTGGAATGACGAAAACAATAAAAAGAATACGGCTTCTTCCGCAGATAATATGGCTTCGTTTAAGCTACGTGCCGAAGGCAAATTTGGAATAAAAATAGAAACCGATAACCCCAACAATTCCCTGTATAGTATTGCAGTAATTGCAAGTCCGGAGAAGAAAGGTTACTTGGGCAATGTTTTCAGAAAGATTAAGGACAATGAAATAGAAGCTGGCGGTTCTGGGGGTGGCGGTTCTGAAGGAGGCGGAAATACCATGTTGTATATCTTGCTAGGTGTTGCCATTTTAGTCATTGGCTTACTTGCTGGAAAGTTAATGGGCCGAAAGGGAAAAAGTGCGTCTATGATTTTATGGTTTTTGTTGGCAGTTCCTATAGGAGCCTTGGCACAATCTACTAGCGGCACCTTTCTTACCATGGAACAATTTGAAGAGTATAAATCTGGTGTAGAGAGCACCCAACAAAACATATTGCGTAAACTGGAAATCCTGGAAAGTGAAAGGGGTGCCATTAATTCCACTATCACCGATATGAATACCAAGGTAACACAAATTAGGTCCACGTGGAATGATTTAAAGAGTCTCTATACCAATTATACGGGTCTAAGTAGTTGTATTAATTCTACACCCCCTGCGGGGAGTCCATCTGTTCCTTCTATCTGTACCGATCTGTTCCTGGATGAAAACGGAGAGTTGGTAGAAAACGAGGACAGTGAATGCGCTTCCTGTTTCTTGGAAGCCCGCAACAAATTTAATAGTATCCGCTATACTTTTGATAGGTTAGCCACCATCTACAAGTGTACCAAAAAGTTTACTGATGCGGCCATTTCCTTTGGGGATAATGCCTCAGGAGTACATGGGGTTTCTGGAATGGCCTGGCAGGCAGAGCGTATGAAAATTATGAAATCCTTGGAAGGACTGGAAAATTCCTATGACAACAAGTACAATGAATTACTGCAAAGCTTGGCAGACAGTATGATGGAACTCAATATATGTGAAGCACAGTATGGGGTTGAAGATTGGTATGACCGATTTGGGTATATGTATTTTGAATTTATGAGAGAGAAATATTTACGTAAAGACTAAGTTATGAAACAAGCTACGTCCTATTTTCTAGTATTGCTCCTAGCCGTTTTATGGCAAGGGTGTTCTTCTACCAAGCCCACCACCACGCCTACCGTCCAGAACCAAAGTATTCTTGGTTCATGGGAGGGTTGCGATGGAAGAATTGTTGCATTTAGTGAAGGGGAAGGTGATGAAATCATTGGACGCTACACAGAGTTGGGCCGATTGGGGATGTACAAATTCACCCAAAATGAGATTGGCTATAAGGTAACAGAGCAAAAACCGGGTATTTATAGCGGAACCGTAAAATGGCGAACAACTACTGGCAAAGAATCATGGAAGAAGTTGACCATTACCATCCAAAATAATGACTTTATGTCTGACAATGGCTCTGATAAGTGTAGTCAGGAAATGGAACGGGTACAATAATTAGTGAATGGTTTTGGGTTAGTACGTTCCGTCCACCAAAGTTTTGGCAACCCCCGTCATTAGTTGGTAATCTAAGGGGGTGATACAAGCATCAATGCTTCCCAGTTGTTGTTTGATGGCGTGGTAGGTAGCGTCCAAGCTGCGGTAGTAGTCCAACCACTTGAGGTCACGGGAGTCCAAGCTGTTGTGGGTACACCAAACTAGGTAATCTGAGGCTTCGGCGTAATCTTCCAGGGCATTTAATACCAAGAATAGGCAGAGTAGGAGGTTGCTGGGATTGTAGTGTTCGTATTCATCATCAATGTAAAGCATCCAAGTAATATTATTAATGGTAAAGGCTACCGGAAAGAAATAGGGGGAATGTACTGGCTCCATTTTCTGGAAGGCAACGGTCTTTCCTTTTACATAGGCTTTGAGGGCTTCTATTTCGGGGTAGGTTTTCATACCCAAAAGATACCACTTTCTATGTCAATGGCTTGGGAATTTTATGTCTTTTGGATTGGTTGCCCCAACGTATTTGGGTATTTTTGAAAGCTATAAAACCTAATTTGTATGAAAAAGACCTTACTCCTCACCCTGTTATTTGTATGCTCCCTAACCGCCCTAATGGCACAAACCTATACCACGCCCAATACGGGTGTAGTGTGGACGCTGGATGACATCGCCGCTGCGAGTCCGTCTACTGTGACCGTTTCGGGGAGTGATTACCAATTATTGGAAAACCTGGTGATTGCCGAGAACGATACGGTGCAATTGGATACCGACCTTACCCTTTCCATTGATGCCGATTTATTGATTACCGTGTTTGGAACGTTTCAGGTGACGGGCAGTGACGTGACCATTACCGCGATAGATACCGCGATGCCGTATGAGGGGTTTCGGTTTGAGGAGTTTTCAGCTATTGACATTCAGAATAGTTTAATTGAATATGGGGGCGGACTTCGGGTGTTGACCGAAGACTTTGTGATTAACAACTGTACGCTCACCAATAATGTGGAAGGCGCCACTACCAGTGGGGTCATTTCCCTTTCACGGGGGGTTCCGCAGATTACCAATAATACGATTACCTTTAATGAATTACCTGCCATTGCTTCCGCAGCCAACAATGAGGTGTCTGCCTATATTTTCAATAACTACATTGAAGGCAACAACCAAGAGAACAGTAACCGTCCGCAGATCAATATGGGAGTGACCCGTTTGAACGATACGCTGAAGATCATTCAGAATACCATAAAGGGCGACCCTGCCTTGGATATGGTGGGCGGGATTGCCGTGGCGAATTTTGTGGGTGGAAACATCCGTGCCATTATAGATAATAACACCATTACCGATAACCGCTACGGAATGACGGTGTTGGGGAACAAT
Source organism: uncultured Alteromonas sp. (assembly GCA_964495885.1). GTDB lineage: Bacteria > Bacteroidota > Bacteroidia > Flavobacteriales > Flavobacteriaceae > PALG01. The sequence continues at coordinate 10,905 of CAZBWO010000025.1, forward strand.
TCGTTTGCGTACATACGGAACAATGTGATAGAAGACAACGATACCCAGAATGAACCCAATCTGGGCGGAAGCGGGATCTCACTGAATTCTGGGGCACCTGGGATGGAGATTGTGGCCAGTGGAAACCAAATCCGTAGAAACCTTTGGGGCATTACCGTAATTGGGGAGGCCTCTATTAATCTAGGAGATGGCGTAGATAATCTGGGCGGAAATATCTTTGCCGAAAACGGTAATGGGGGCGAGACCTATGCCCTGTATAACAATACTGCCAATACGCTCACGGCCCTGAATAACTGCTGGGACGAAACCGCTATTCCCAATACCCCTGCCGATGCCGAGGCGGTGATCTTCCACCAGCCAGATGATGCGGCCTTGGGGGAAGTACTGTATGACCCTATTGGGTGTGATTCGTTGGGTACGGAAGAGGTGAGTTTAGAGACCCTTGCGGTGTATCCCAACCCCACTGATGGTGTGGTGCAGTTTGAAAACACCCTAGGGGTGGAAAGTGTAACGGTGTATACGGTTACGGGTGAGCGAGTAGGGGCAGTAGCCGCTTCGGAAGGACTGAACACCCTTAGCTTACCCCAAGCCACGGGTATCTATTTGGTGCGTTTCCAGACGCCTGAAGCTTCCCGTACCCTGAAAGTGATGGTGCGGTAGGTATTGTTTCCGAAGTTGATGACTGGCGCGTTTTTGTAAAGCGTGCCTATTTTCACATCCCTAAATAATTGGTATCTTCGGGTATGGACTATCACGAACAAACCATTTGGATTACCGGTGCCTCCAGTGGGATTGGCAAGGCCTTGGCCTTGGAGCTGCACCAACGGGGGGCAACGTTGATCCTCTCTTCCCGTAGGATGGAGGCCTTGGAGGAGGTACGCCAAGCCTGTGCCCAGCTCGAGCGGGTACATCTGGCGCCTTTGGACTTACAGGACTATTCTTCCCTTGCACCCATAGCCCAGCAGGTCATTACAGCCCATGGACCCATAGACTACCTGGTGAACAACGGCGGTGTGAGTCAGCGAGCATATGCCGTAGACACCGCCCTTGCCGTAGACGCCCAAATCATGGACATTAACTTTATGGGGACGGTGGCGCTTACGAAGGCGGTGCTGCCCCATCTTCAGGAACGGCAACAGGGGAAGGTAGTGACGGTGACTTCGATGGTGGGGAAATACGGCACCCCCAAACGCTCTACCTATTCGGCGAGTAAGCATGCGCTGCACGGATTTATGGATGCGCTGCGCGCGGAGGTGTGGAAGGACCAGATAGCCGTACAACTCATCTGCCCGGGCTATGTACAGACACAGATTTCGATGAATGCGGTGACGGGGGATGGCAGTAAGCAACAGCAAATGGACCAAGCTACTGCCCAGGGGATTCCCGCAGACCGTTTTGCGCGGAAGATGGCGAACGCGATGTTAGGGAGCAAGCCCGAGGTGTATATCTGTGGAGCCAAGGAAAGGGCGGGGTTATATGTGAAGCGGTTTTTTCCTAGGCTTTTTAATAAGTTAGTGAGGAAGGTGAATGTGACGTGAAGTGTTAGACGTGAGACGTTAAACGTGAGTAGTTAGGGGTTAGTAGTTAGAAGTGAGACGTAAAAACATCCCCCCCAGCCCCCCTTCGAAGGTGGAAAGTGGTTATGTAAACGAGAATGATATAAAGGAAAGGGCTCCCCGCCCTAGTCAGGGAGGGGTGGCAGCCTGAAGGGCTGACGGGGTGGGTGGTCCTTCCGAATACCTTGAAGAATCTCCCGCGCGGCAGGCTTGTTTATTTGTTACAGGTGTCCATAGAACCCTTTTTGTCATGCCGCACTTGATGCGGCATCTACTTTAAAGGAAAAGGTATAATGGATTCCGGGTCTTACGCCCGGAATGACAAAAGGATTGTCTTTGGCTTTTAACTACTAACTACTAACCCTTAACTAACTCCTGTATGGGAGGTGAGTGGGGGTTGTGTAAAGGGAGTGTTGGGGATGTGGTTGATAATCATAAGGTTATATATGTAGTATACCGCAATAATACGTTCAGTTTTTACGTTATACTTACGGTATATCTACGACATACCTACGGCATACATTCGGTTTAGGGTGATTTTCTGCGGTTGTGGTAAGATGTCCCGCTTAAAAATAAACATACAAAAATATGGCCAAAGTCAAACACACCAACGGAATTATTGTAGGCACCATTAATGGTATGAACTACTACGAACAGTACGGACAGCAGATTGTGAGGAAAGCTGGCGGGGGATTTAACCGTGATGCCATCATGAACAAAGACAGTATGGCACCGGTACGCCACAACATGTCCCTTTTTGGGAATCTCATGCACGAGAACAAGCTTATTAGACAAGGATTGGCGCCCTTGTATGCGGGCCGAAAATTTGCCCATTTGCACAGCAAAATGCAGAATCCGCTACGGGCCATTGCGAGCCTTGACCCTGCGGAGGAAAAAAGTGAACAGAGCTTTTATATAGGGATGAAGGACCCCAGGGGGCAGTCGATATTCAAGAGTTTTTGCTTTACGCCAGACGTGAAACTGAGCCGGTTGATTCCTTATACGATTCGCTATGATGTCAAGTCCCATGCCGTGAAGCTCCCTAATTTTGACCATCGGTATTTGAACGGGCCCAAGTTTGCGACGCATGTCATGTTGCGGGTGGTACAGTTGGTATTTGAGGAACAGCAGCGTGATGTGTACTCGTTTGTGGAGGCCCCTGTGTTGGTGGATTTAGAGAAAGATGTACAAAACCTGTCGTTTGATCCCAGCCCAATAGATCTTCCGCTTTCGGTTATTGAGGAGGTGGAAGGGGTGACCGCCGTGTTTGTGGGGGCACGGTTTTTAATGGAACAGAATGGGAATTTGTACGACCTGGAGGGGGATGATGCGTTGAGTATTGGGTGTGTTGCGGTGGTGAATGGTGAGTAGTTAGAAGTTAGAAGTTAGAAGTTAGAAGTTAGAAGTTAGTAGTTGGAAGTTAGACGTGAAGCGTTATGTAATAGGATGTACGAAACACGAATCACGAGACAGGACAGTGAAGCGTGAAACGTTAGACGTAAGACGTGAAGAGTTGCATGTTGAAAGTTGCAGGTTACTGAAGCACGGACGAGGACGTCCGCGCTAGCGGGGGTATGGTTACTATGATCAGACATTATATTTTATATATAAACTTCTCAAGAAATGAAATCCATGTTCTCCATGTATCAGACATATCTTATCCGCAATTTCTTTAAATCCCTTGTCGTATAGATTTTCTACCATTTCTTGAAGTTTGCCTCTTGAAATGTCGTAAGTGACCTCTTTATTGTATAGCTCAATTAATATATTTCCAACTTTTTCAGGTGAATTATTTATATGTTTTGATAGTGATTCTATTACTGAATATCGATCTCGTTGATTTATGAAAGGGACAGAATTCAACAAAACTTCATATATCTCATCATCTATTTCTTCTATACTTTTTAACCATTTGCAACAACCTGATAGAATGTAAGAGTCAAGCTTTTTATCCCTCATTTTGATTGCCTTATTGTAAAACTCAATCCATAATGGTTTGATTTTATTAATGACTTTCTTCTCAAATGGAAAACGAGGACTCCAGAAAAAATAAATCAAACTTGACAAATCACTTTCGTTTTTTGAGTTAATCAATGTTTGAATGATTTCATTGTGGATTTCAATAGATTCAAAATCGTATAGATAAGCTGTGCAAACCTGCTGTATTAAACTATTCTTTGACTCACCAACTATAAGATCATCTGATAAAGCTTCTTGAAGATGAGAGCCTTCTATGAATAATTTGAAGTATGTTCTGTTTGGGTTTCTATGATAAAATAAATAACCACTTAAACTAGCTGACCAATTGGTTTTATTGTCCAGAGGAAATAGCTTATCAAAATTTTGAATCATCCAATTTTCATCAAGGAAATGGATATTCGGTAAAAATTGTCCGATTACATAAAAGAGTAGTGGATTATCATCTTTTAGTTCAATATTTTCTGTGACCAACTTTTGTATATCATTATCCCAACGATTACTGTCTTTTCCTTCCAAGCGGGCTACCCTCAAAGAGTATTGAAATAAGGCCAGATAGATCTTGCCTTTTGTGTTATTGAGCACTGTCATTGACAAATCTGAATGTTCAAAAACAGGGTGTTTGTCATTCTCTAGAATAACTAACAATATCTTTTTAACTAATGGAAGTAGATCTGGATTAAATGCATGATTATCATTACGAAGACCATCTTCAATAAAAGATAATAAGCTTGATACGAACCAACGACAATAATTATCATCTGAGTTGTGTGATTCCCAAAACTTTTTCTTTTCTATTGATTCAAATACTGTTTTAAATACTTCTGCACATCCGAAGCTCTGTTTTTCATCTCTCCAGCTCTCACCAAGCCCTCTTATCCAAGCATACCTTATTTGAGAGGGGCAATCGACTAGTGGTTTACAGTTTGTATTGTACTTATTTGGGTTATTGCGTACCGCCAGAGTTAGCATGTCAACTAATCCATCCGTTGATGGGCCCATGAAGTCATGATCTTGATCTTTAAATTCGTTATAGAACTTGATGATCTCGTCAATCCCTTTTTTGACTATATCATCAAGAGTAAGAGGTGAAATATTACCTGTGAAGCTCGAATGCCAAGAATCAAATCCTGGATGTTCAACTTTCGCAGCATTTATTTTGTCCAATTCATTAATCAAGTCAGTTACTCTCTTATCTTTGGCTGGTATAAGTGAGCTAAGCCATTCCTTCTTACGATAAGCAATTGACCTTTCTACTTTAACTTTATCGTTTTTGAATTCTTCAGGGATGTAATAATCTCTAAAATTAATCCAATCAATTATTTGGGTGATTTCTTCGTCTTTAAAATTTTCCGATTGCTCTTTGATTATTTCATAGACCTCATGTTTTGTAAGAGCCAGGTTTAAAGGATTTTCCTTTAAGCTCCAAAAAAGTTCTTTTAGCTCGGCATATCTAACTCGGATAGTGTGAAAAGCAATTCTCTGGAAAATCGGATGATCCTTGATAAGTAGCTTTTTTGTACATTCAATGATATCCTTCGAATCTAAATCTTCAAGTGTATCTCGAACAAGATAAACTAACTGACAATCGTACTTGTCAGGAAATGAGGTTTGTTCGTGGTCTTCAATTGCAGGTATGGAAATATTATTAAAAGCAGACTCATCAAGTGAAATGACTTCAGTTATTTTTTGAACACCTAGGTCTAATAAGTCGGTTCCAAGAATAGGGATTATTTTTGGTTTAAAATCTGATAGAATTCTTTGTAGTTCATAACTCCTGAATATTGAATGAACTTTTTCGAAAGTGTCTTGAACTTCACTATGAGTAAGCAATAGATTAATACCTTTTAATGTCAATTCATTATTGTTGATTGAAATCAACCTGTCGAGAAACTCATTAAAACTGTGACCAATTAATCCATCCCATTTACTCAATAATCCTATTTTGATAAAATCAAAATATTTGTCATGTAGATAATCTTCTGGTAGTGTACATATAATTTTGAATATTGTATAATCAGTTCGATAATTCTCAACCCGTTCCTTTAGATCATTTCTATACTGACATATACTCTCAATTATTCTTATTAAGGATTCTGTGATTTCATTATTTGGTTCTTTTAAATTTTGTTTGGAAACTTCTTCTAGGTAAGTTAACACTCCCCAATACGGCATAGAGTAGAACCCTGGGTTATCTTCTGATTCCACAGGTTCAGGATTTTTAGAACCATCAAAGAATTTTTCATTTTCTAGATGAATAAGCCATTTATTTGATTTGAGCCCATTAAAGAAGTAAATGAACCTAGAATCGGTGTTTAAAAGGTTTGGCAATGTTCTAAGAATCTCTTGGGTTGGTTCTTCAAGTGCTAATATCGAATCTATTCTATCAGCTAAAGCGTAATAGCTCCCTATAAGTTTTGATAGAACCTCCTCAAATTCATACCAAAGATTAATAATGTCTTTCGGGTTTCTAGGTTCATTATATGAACCACTTCTATGGGCATATTTAGCAAGCCATCTGACAGCCTTTATATACCGAGCAGATAAAGGGTGATCAAAACTAAATCCAAAGGAAACAAGGATTGATGAAATGTGTCCTTTTGCCTCCTTAAAATCTTCAAAGGTAATATCACTTAGGTAGTCAAAGTTTTTGTAGTCTTCTTTAAATTGATCAAAAACCTTTTCTAAATCTTCGTTTTTTAATTGTTTTTGTACTTCTTTTTTTAGTTGCTTTTGTTCGAAAATATCTCTTAGGCCTCCATCAATTTCACGGAGAATATGAGCTAATAAATTCGATTTGGTCCCTAAATCAGAATCCACAACTTGTATTCCATCAAAATAGAATTGAGCTATTTCAGGACCAATTGCTTTAAGCCCCTTATGTATTTCTATTTGTTTTTCAGTCATTAATATCTTTTATCCATATTGACAAAAACCAAATGTGCTGTTTTTGCGGTTGGATTTTTGGATGAAACACAAAGGTCTCGTACAACCGTCAGTTACAGGATTAAAGTTAATGTTTTTCAATTTAGCATTAAACCCGCTATTGCTTATACACAATGTTGGCGGTAGTTATTCTATTTTTACGGTTGATTTTAGTGCTCCTTTTGCAATCAAAAGAAGTTCTAAACTTTTTGAATCAATGTAAAATCCTGGGACTTTCAAATCTTTAAGTTCTCCATTGATTATTAGGTCATCAACGACTATTTCTTTTATCTCACTATTAATTAGTTCGTAGTATTTTTCATAGTCTGCCTTATATGAGTATTTCATATCTTCTTTTAGGTCTTCATAGTAGAATTTGTCAATCAGATATGGAAGTCCATTGTTTATTAAAAAGCTATTTGTATTCGCATCGATTTTGAAATCTTCGACTGAAACAATTTTAGTCTCATCATTTACACTTGGTATTGCTGTGAAGTAAATGTCTCCTTTGAATCTTTTAAATTTCGCTTTACCTTTTACATTTGCTTTAATGAGTAAGAGACTTGTATTGTTTAATTCAACACCTTTGATTTCAACGTCTCTTACTTTAACCCAAACACCATCTTTTTCATATTTCCTTCCTAATACCTCATTTTTTGCTTCATTTTCTAGAAACTCAAAACTCGTATTGGCCGGCAGGTAAATATTAAATGCTCCTTTAGTCCCTTGTTGAAGAGTTAAGTTTGGAAGTGGTGTGTTTGAAGGTATTGGTTCTGTTGGAACGATTTGTAGTTTAGATGCAAATCCTACTGCAACTCTAAGTTTATCATCTTTAGCGTTCAAGTTTTCAAAAATCACTTTTTCTGGTTGTACATCTAGCCAAAAATCTCCCATTCTAACAGGTTTTTTTACATCTTCCCAATAAGTTGCAATCTCCTTTTTAATATCATATTGCCTTATTAGCTCTGCTACTTTTGCGTCAATTTGTTGCTGATAATCATTAACAAACTTTTGAAGTGGTTTTTCAAGTTTATCTTTAATATCAATATTTATTCTAATTAGGTTTCCAATTAAATCAATGTGCAGGTGAGTATCGCCTGTCAGTACACCTTTTAAATAAGTTTTTGCTTTGATAGAATAATCCTCTTGTATTTCAAGTTTTACCCTTAACTCAACATCAACTGTAGGTGCAGCATCGCCGTGTTCAGTACTTCTTACTCCCGGTGTTGCACATCCACTTCCAAATGGATTTGGTGTTGAACAGCAGTCGCCATCTCTCCAAAAACCAACGCAGGCTGTATAGCTTCCCCTTGCTCGAATATCTATTGGGACTTTAAAAATCAGTTCGTTTCCTTGGGCAGTAAATTTTACTGGTTTATTTCGAAATACCTGATATGAATAGCTAGTAGTATTACTTTCCTTTCTACTATCGCCAGCAATTTGTCCTTTTGGTAATTTTTGGTTAATTAATGCTTCTACCGAACTTATATCTATTTCCATTGGAAGGCTTATTTGAGAAGCTAATCTTTCTGGCTTATCAGGCAGATTTCCTGTAACTGGTTTGTCAGGTAAAATTCTTGTTGTCTTACAACCGCTCAGTACTAAAAGAGCTACTAAAATGGTTAATGCTGATTTAATCTGTTTCATTTTATGTGATTTTGGTTAGTCTTAATTACCGCCAACTTGTTATAACAAAACTTTTCTTCACGTTATCCCCTTTAAAATGAAGGCTCACAAAAAACAATCCTCCATCAACATCAAAGTCAATGTGTGGGGATAAAAAAAGGGGATAAAATTGTGGGGAGAAGCACTAAGATAGGGAAAAAGTTTTAATGGGTTAGTAGTTAATGGTTAGTAGTTAAGAGTTAGGGTTAGGGTGTAATTTTGAAAACCACGCGAAAGATTGACTCCGTCGAATCTTCGATTTCGTGCGGTAGCGTGAATTGACTCCGTCGAATCTTCGATTTCGCGCGGTAGCGTGGTTGCAAGTATTGCCTACGCGGCAGGCTGGCCCCTTCGCTAAAAGTGTCCACAGGACTCTTTTTTAACACTCGGTCCTATTTATTATTATTCTTTATTTTTTATTACATGCGATACCATCGTCTTGGTAGTGGGGTTATGCTACAGACTTTCGTTTATTCTTTTAATATTATCCCGAACGCCTTTTGTTAAATTGTAGCTTACCGCCACAAATAATCCCGGCCTGTAAGTGGTTTTGCTCACATTTTCTAAAGTAAAGGCATTGGGAATTTCATCCCCAACTTCATAGGATTCGTTTAACTGGGGTAAATTCCTAAAGGAAACCCCTGCGGTAAGCAATACGCGTTCAAACCGCCCTACCACAAGACTGGGGCCAACAAAGAAGTTATCTAAGCTTACGGAGCCTTCTTCCGCAGTTATGCCAACTCCCAGGCTTAATCCATAAGTAAAATGACTTGCACTTCTTTTGCTTACGTTAAAAAACCCAATAAAGGAAGGTGAAATGATATCCCTATTCCTACGGGAGATCACATTTACACTGTCATTGTTAAACTCGGTCATCAAGCTATACTTTTTACTGTGAAAACTTACCCCTACCCCTACACTCACATCCAGTCTCACGCCGTCTCGGATAAATTCATAGTGCTTCATTTTTTTATGATTATCTATCTTATAATCATTGTCAATGCGTTTTTTAATATCAACCTCAAAAACCAATGCATCATGCTTGGGTTGTATGGGTATTGAAATGTATTCGTATGTTTCCACTTTGTTCAATAGGGTGAAAATTTGCTTTAAGTTTTTTTGTAAATCTTCAATGTTTAGGTTTTCAACTGTGGTATGCATGTTTTTTGCCAATCTCTTGAAACTTTCCAATCGAATGACCGCCATGTAAATGCCTTCTCCGTTAAGGATATCATCAAAGCCTTCTTTGAATTGTGTCATCCCATTGTAGTCTTGCATAAATTTTGAGTACACACTTTTAAAGTGACGGTACTCTTTTTCGTAGTTGGGCTGTCCTGATAGTTGTTCTTTTAAATTGGGTAAATACGCTTCCATGAAACTCTTATGGGTAAGAAAGGGGTTGCCAGCAACCGCAATGAGGTTATTGGTGTATTCTTTAATCGTGATAATTGTTTCATAAGAGGTTCTTAGTTCGCTAAACGTTTGGACAATCCTATTGTTTTCTTCCAAGTACTGCTTTAAAATCTGATCTTTCTTATCATTTGAATCCTTGATTATTTCCTTGAATTTTTTCATCTTTTCATTTAAAGAATCCTGCTTCTTGGCTAGCTTTTCCTTAAGATCATTTAGCGCTACTTTTTGCAAGGAATCCCTTGCGATGGTAAATTCGAATTCAGTAGATTTGATCATTGCTGTTAGCTTTCCTATCTCTCTACTTAAATTTTCACTTTGCGTAATTAGATCAATCTTTTCTTTTTCATTATTATCCCCCTCAAGTTTGGGTTCTTCCTTGATTTCGGATAATGGATTTTTTTCTAAATTACTTTCCAATTCTTCATCAATAGGTTGCTCGCTTTCAGTTTTCTTTGCTGATACTTTATTGATGAATTCAATTAAGTCTTCCCCCACACTGGACTGAGAAAGCACCGAGTCTTTGACGGATATTGAAACATCGTATGCCAACCGATTGATATTATAAATCTGATAGGACATGGGAACGCCAACCTTCCCTTTTAATACGTTTTTATAATAGATTCCTTTTGAGAAATCATATTCTACCATGTAGGTGTTTGTTTTTTTCTCACTTACGTTTTTATTCTTTTGTGAAAGAATAAGGCTATCCCGCTTTTTCTGGTATTCATCGTAAGTATCTTGGGCAAGTACCGGTAGCCCGAATACAATTAGTGCTAAGCAAATTAAAAACTGTTTCATAGTATCTGTTTTTATGTTTTAAACCTACAAAATGTGCATGTACAAAATTCTACCCGGTAAGGGGTATATTTTATATAACACTTTGATAATGATGTTTATAGGAATTGTTCAGAAGGTATGACGATAGGGTATGCCATGAATTGAACTATTCCTACATGGGGATAATTGTTGGGGATAAACTAGTGGGGAGAAGCTGTAAGATAGTGAAAAAAGTGAGACGTTAGACGTGAAGCGTGAAGCGTGAAGCGTGAAGAGTTAGGGGAATGTAAAATATCAAATGTAAAATGTAAAAGTTAAAAGGAGGAGGCGTTAGACGTGAGATGTTAGAAGTGAGACGAACCGATTCCGTAACAAGTACGGAATGACCAAACGATGGGGGCTTGTGTCGTGTTTCGTGATTCGTGATCTTGTTTCCCGACTTACAACTTGTATCTTGTAACCGGACCGAGCGTTAAAAAAGGGTCCTGTGGACACTTTTAGCGAAGGGGCCAGCTTGCCGCGCGGGCAATACTTTCAACCTGCAACCCCCGTTCTACATCGCTTGTTTGGGTGGGGTTTTGTGGTAGAGAAGGGCTTCGCATAGGGCTTCTTGGCGTTGGAAGGTGACGTCCAGCCCAAGAAACTGCTGTTTTAAAAAAAAGATCCAGCCATCGTCCTGTATGGTTTCCTTCTTGGTAGAAGGACGCAATACGATGTTTAATGGCAATGACATGGCTGGATTTTCTTTGTATTACTGAATGATTAATTTCTTGACCACTTTTTGGCCTTGGGTTTCAATTCCTACCGAATACACTCCAGCAGGTAATTGGGGTAGCTGTACTTTTTGCACCCCGCCCACTTCTTGGGTGGTCGTTTGGAATACCTCCCTACCGGTTAGGTCGATAAGGGTGAATTGTGCTGCTTCGGTAAGGCCTGCCACAAAAAGGCCCTCCCTGGTTGGGTTAGGGTAGAGGGTGATGCCTTCCAATTGGGTGTGTTGGACGCCCAATACACTTTCGGGTTGGAAAATTAACTGAAACCTATCTGGAAAGTTCCCTGCATCACTGTCAAAAGCATAGGCTGTATCGTTCAGCAGGGTGAGGGTGTCCAGATAGTTGTCGTATAGGTAGATAGTCGTACTGGCCAAAATGCTGCTGTCTAGTTGCGACAGGTTTATCTTGTAATTGCTCGTTTCGTCTACCAAGGTGGAAAAACCAACAGGAACGACGAGTTCTTCGGAAAACAATCCCAAGGATTGGATCCCCAGTTCTACATCCATGCCTTCAATACCGGAATAGATAGACAACACTGTTGCCAGTCTGTTGCTATCATAACCAGGATCTATCCCTACCGTAGCACTTTCCGTAAAGCCAATAAGACAACTGCTTTGAAGGTCATAATTAGTGCTGAAAACCTTTAGCCATAGTCGTTCTTTTCCTGCGGAAGAACGCAAGGTGGTATTCCCAGTAGTGAGGCGCATGCTGTTGTTGAACACGGCGGTCCCTGCGCCCGTAGCTTTTACCCCGAAGCCCTGTGCGGTGGAAATCACTCCATTGGGTTCGGTGATGGTACCTGAAGGATCTGCGGCGGCGGCAGTCCCGCCCATGAGGTTGTACATGGAAATATCTTCCATACTGAAGTTCATGGCGCCTGCCCCGGGAAGGGAATTATTGGGTGGCGTCAAGTGTTCCCAGAAATAGACTTCATTAAAGAGCGGATTCGCCATGAGGAACTCGTCGGCATCAATGGCAGATGGATATGGATTTGCCATGACATTGGGGCTGGCGTTGCGGTTGTCTGCAGCGGTAGGCCCAGGGGTGTTATATACGATGTTGAAATTGTGTACTCCGTTGTTGAGGGTTCCCTGTTCGTAGGTCATGGTAAAGATACCCCCCGGTTGGCCATAGCCTGCTTGGGGACGTACGATGTAGCCTTCGGCAAGGTTGATGGGTCCTGTATAGGCAATCCAGTTATCGTAGTTGTCATCTGCAAAGTTTTCGGCCATGGGGAACTGTGTTGCTACATCTGGGTGCGGTACAAAGTTGGCGGTGTGGTGGTCTAATACCAGGAAGGCACTGTTAAACACGCCATTTCTAGTTTCCGCAGACATAGGGCTTCCCATCACCATAAAGTCCCTAGAGGCGAGATTGGGGGTGATGACTTCGGTTTCTATGGTTCCATTTTTAATCACCTGTGCAAAGTCGTATTCCTGCACCACGCTCCCTTGGTGGGCAATGAAAAGCGATCCATCAACGGTTATGTTGTTGGCCGAAAAGAGGTAATCATTGGCCTCCACGGTAAGGGTTCCCGTGGCTTCTACCTCACAGGTACACGTATTGATGGAACCGGCTGTGCTGGTATTATAGGCTGAGGCGATGATGGCATTGCTTCCCGCGTTGGGCATGCCATTATCCCAAGAGCCCCCGGAATAGGTAGTGTCTGTGCCCAGTACCGTAACGGTAGCGGTTGCGCTGTCGCTATTTCCGGCTTCATCTGTCACGGTAAGTGTGACGGTATTAGGACCAATATCTGCACAGCTAAAGGTTGTAGTATCTAACATATAGACTAGGTTGGCTGGGATCGAAAAATTATCGGTGGTGCCATTGTCAACTTGAGCGGGAGTAATGGTTACATTCCCCGTAGGATCTAAATAAACGGTGATGTTTTGTGTAATCACTGTTGGAGGGGCAATATCTGTCTTTTGGATGATGGTAAGAACCAATTCGTCTGGTGTAGTGGAACAATCGGCACTGAACTCATATTCAATACCATTGTGTACGGGCATATTGGGTGCTAGCAAATTACAGGTGGTGATGGTCCCTGTGGTAGTTGCAACGGTAAAAGTATCATTTACAAAGCCCTCGAAGCCCATGGAGATGTTTACGTTACCTTCTAGGATGGCGTTTCCGGTAATGGCCAGTACATCGTATTCGGTACCGGGGGTATAACCGTTAAGTTCCACATCCAATACAGAGGAGGCGGTAGATTCAAAATCCCCGATGGCTGAAAGTGTCCCAGGAGAAGCACCAGGGGCAAAAGTACCGTTGTTGGTGAAGTCGGAAGGGTTTGGAAAATCAATAGTTCCTATTCCTTTGATAATTCCTGAAGCAGTATTGTTCAAGGTATTAGGGCCACTAAAAATAAGGGTTCCGTTAGCAATATCAATTGTTCCTGTATTGGTTAACTCTACGAATATGGTGGAGTTTGAGCCTCCTGCCGTTTTGGTAAGGAGTCCGTCATTATTTAGGATATGGGAAGTTCCTCCTGAAAAGCTAATATCCCCAAAGTTATTCTGAAGATCGATGATTCCCGTGGCTTGGTTATTGAGAATTCCGTCTGTTATATATAAATCGCCCCCCGTAAGATTGTTGAGGGTTCCGGCGTTGTTAAACGTTGTATTACCTACAATAGTCTTGGTTGCCGTGGTGGTAAGGTTGATACGTCCTAAATTATTTAATGTTCCCCCTCCTGTTAGGTTACTTGTGGTCCAATTGATTCCTGTTGCACCTGAAAAATCAAAGGTAGCGGAAGTGCCTGTTGCCACTGTTACTTGGTTGCTCCAACTGATGGAGCCATCTAGGGTTCCTGTCAAGGTTCCTTCACACGTTACGGGGCCAATCCAAGAGAGGTTGGCAGCTGGGAATACATTGTAAATCCCCCCTGTAAGATTTTTGTTGAGTGTTTGGAAACGTAGTTCACTGGATTCTACGGTAACGGTTCCTGTATTGTTGAGGACTACATCAATTTGGGCATATCCAGAAGGGGTGGCACTTCGAAGGGTTCCCATATTATTGAAGTCATGGAGGCTTCCTCCCGAATAACTAATATTTCCGAAGGCTTCTTCCAAGGAGACCGTACCGCCCACCATGTTGTTTAAGGTACCATCTGTGAGGTATAAGTCCCCTGAATCTGTAATCTGAAGTGTACCTACATTATTAATAGTGGAATTATCAAAGACTGTTTTTGTAATGGTAGAGGTAAGGTTTAGGATTCCCTGATTCAATAAGGTTCCCCCTCCCCGAAGGTTTCCAGCATTCCAAAGCACTTGGGAAGCCCCCGAGAAGTTAAAAGTGGCAGTGGTCGCTGGGCCAATGTTTACATTACCGCGCCAATCGATGGGTCCATCCAGCAGGCCTGTCAAGGTTCCGGAACAATTTACAGGGCCGGTCCATTCCAGTTCGGCGGTGGCTGCCACGTTGTATACCCCACCCGTAAAGTTTTTAGCGATATCAACCATTCTTAGGGTACCACTTTCTACGCTAATGGTTCCTGTGTTATTCAGTTCTACAAATACGCTGGCAATTCCTGTTGTGTTGGTTCTTCTTATAAGCCCTAAGTTGTTTAGGATATGGGAGGAACCCCCAGAATAACTGATGTCACTGGAATTGTCTTGGATATCTATAGTCCCGGTTCCCTGATTGTTAATCACCCCATCTGTAATGTATAAATCCCCTCCATCTTGCAAGGTCATAGTCCCCTCGTTGTTCAAGGTGGTATTTCCTATAATAGTCTTGGTGGAACTAGTGGTTAAGTGTAGAAGTCCAAGATTTACCAAGGTTCCTCCCCCGGTAAGATTACTTGTGGTCCAGGTAACCCCGTTGGGTCCCGAAAAATTAAAAGTAGCCGTGTTAGGAGCGGTAACAGTGAGGATATTGCTCCATTCTATGGCTCCATCTATAGTGCCCGTTAGGGTTCCCGAACAAGTGACAGGGCCATTTATCGCCAATTCACCGCCAGCGGCCACATTATAGATTCCACCGGTTAAGTTTTTGTTTAGGCTTTGGAAACGCAATTCCCCATTTAAAATACTGATGGTTCCCGTATTGTTCAACTCTGCATAGAACACAAAAGTACTTGAGCTTTGAATTAATCCAGCATTATTAACTGTATGGGTTGCAACGCCTGAATAGGTTATATCACTAAAAAGTCCTTGAATGTCTATGGTTCCTGAAGCTTGGTTATTTACTACTCCGTCATTAATACTAAGGTCTCCCCCATTTTGGAGGGTCATGGTTCCTTCGTTGTTCAAGGCGGTAAGTCCAGCAATGGTTTTAGTTGCCGTAGTAGTTAAGGTAAGGGACCCTTGATTGGTTAAAGTCCCTCCCCCCGTTAGGGAGCCATTGGCCCAATTTATGATGGTACCGGGCCCAAAATTTGATGCCGCGGCAATGGATAATTGGGCGGTCCAATTTAAGGAACTGTTCCCCTGCACTTGAATGGAATTAATGGTTGCAGCCACATTGAGGTTTACCGTAAACCCAGGAGGAATGATTACATCGTGTGATGCAATGGGTACGACACCCAGACTCCAGTTTCCAGCTGAACCCCAACTGGTGTTAACGGTTCCTTCCCAGGTATTGGTTTGGGAATAAGTGGTGCCAAGAAAGAATAAGCATAAGATGCTTACAAAGAGTAGTTTTTTTGTTGCCATCGTATTGGTTTTTTAGTACATCGTATGGCAGAGGAAATGTCATCACTTTTTTGGGTGAATAGTGAGTAGTTAGAAGTGAGAGGTGAGAAGTGAGAGGTGAGAAGTGAGAGGTGAGTAGTGAATAGGGAGTAGTGAATAGTGAGACGTAAAACGTTAGAGGTTAGACGTGAAAAGTTAAGAGTTTGGGAATGTAAAATATCAAATGTAAAATGTAAAAGTCAAAAGGGAGGAGGTGTTAGAAGTGAGACGTTAGAAGTGAGAGGTGCAAACATCCCCCTCG
>CAZBWO010000026.1:0-23790 GCA_964495885.1 uncultured Alteromonas sp.
CGAGTTTAACTTGCGGTTATATTGTATGATAAAAAAACTTCTATCCAACGCGCTTAATTGCAATACTTTTTCTCTGATGAAAATAGAAGCTTGAGAGCAAGAACTTGTACTATATTTATACTTTTCTGTGGCAAAAATTAAGCGACTTGGAAACTATAATTCCTTAAGTAAAATGATAAAAATCGCTAGACTTTTTTTAACAAAGGACTATTTCATAGCAATCAATATCGAAAAATCACAAATGATACTATTTGAAATTTACACCCTAAAAAAGACAAAATGTTGTACCTATGTTGTACCTGTATAATTTTTAGTGCCAATTTTTAAATAAGAAAAGCCGAAGATTTCTCTTCGGCTTTTGTGCGGGTGAAGGGACTCGAACCCCCACACCTTGCGGCATCAGATCCTAAGTCTGACGTGTCTACCAATTCCACCACACCCGCATAAAGTGCAATTTAACACTTTTTATTTGGTTTAATCCTAAGTCTAGCGTGTCTACCAGTTCCACCACAGCCGCTTAGGGAGGGCAAATATACACATTCCCCCGAAATTAAAAACAATGCGCTCAAAAAAATTACCTTTTTTAGCAGGGCTTATGCTTGCCCTTTTAATTGTTGGATAAGTGCCTTTGCCACAGGGGTATCCATTTCCTGAAGGTGGGCAATCATTTGTAGTTTCGTAGCCTCATCATATACAGGGAGTTGGTGTTCGGCCTCAAAGTCGTAGCCTAGTTCTTTAAAAAGTTGGTCACTCCAATCATTTCGAATGGCATCCATGACCAAATGCACCCTTGGGGTTGACCCATGATTGGCTACACTGTGGGGCTTATTGAAGTTCCCATACCAGCATTCCCCCTCTTTCATGACCACCTTTTTTCCGTCTAACACAAATTCCACATCATCGTTGGTTAAAATAGGCACATGAATTCGAAATCGCCCGTCTTCGTAGCCCAGTCCGTCATCACTGTGCTCATGAATGACACTTCCGGGGTCCAGCTTCAGCAACCTTATCGTTTCCCAATCACAATGAAAATGAGACATTACATTTTCAATGGTAGGGCATTCCTTCAGTAAGGGAGTATTTATATAAGTGCCATGAATGGAAAACGCATGGGGATTGCTAATGGTTCCATCAACAGACCGCAAAGACAAGCAAGTCCAATCACCCGTAAAATCCTTTGTGTTGTGATGCAGCTGAAAACCAAACTCTTCACAGGTTTTATAATCCTGTTGTAATCCTGCTATGGAAAAACGAAATGGAAATTGTATAAAAGAAAAAGCCATACATTTTTATATTACGGACGAAGCCAGTGCTTTAAAATTGGAAATTCAGGCCCCTCCCCTTCTTTGTATAGCATCCCGAACCATTGTAAAAGCGGAAGCCCTATATAATTCCCCTGCCCATACTGCTCCAACAACCAAGCACTTTGCCCTTTGTATCCATCCTTATGGAAAACAACTTCCAGAGGAATACTTAGATGTTTAGCTGCCGCAAAACTCCACAGCATAGCACACATTTCCTCTCCATCTATCTGGGTATTGGATGCTATTGTTTGTTGATTCAGTCCTTGCCTAGAAGGGGATTCAGTTACCGCATAATGCCCTGCCTCATGCAATATATCGCCGGGATACAATAAAGCTCCCGTATCTATCCATAGTTTTCCATCCTCTAACCCAACACCGGGAAGAAAGGTTTTAAACTCAATAGGTTGTATGGTATAGGGGATTGCTATACTTTCCAAAAATGGCAAGACCTCAGCTAAAAAATCTTGGGTGTTGTTGTAATTCATAAAAGGAATTCCCTGGTATTCGTGCCGAAAAAATACGACAATTTTCATACTTTTAAGGAAAATACAAATATCCTTTATGAGCAGTATCAAAAACTATATAGATTCCAACAAACAACGATTCATAGACGAACTCATTGAGTTACTTAAGATTCCTTCCATTAGTGCAGATTCACAATACAAAGGCGATGTAGCCAAAATGGCCAAAGCCGTAGAGGCAAGTCTGTTAAAAGCTGGCTGTGAACATGTGGAAATTTGTGAAACGCCGGGACATCCAATTGTATATGGCGAGAAAATTATAAACCCCGCTTTACCCACGGTACTTGTCTATGGACACTATGATGTACAACCGCCAGATCCTTTAGACCTATGGCACAGTCCACCATTTGACCCCATTATCAAAAAAACCGATCTCCACCCAGAGGGGGCCATCTTTGCCAGAGGAGCCTGTGATGATAAAGGACAATTTTACATGCACGTCAAGGCCTTGGAATATATGACCGCAGAAGGCGAATTGCCCTGTAATGTAAAGTTTATGATTGAAGGGGAAGAAGAAGTAGGAAGTGAAAACTTGGCCGATTTCGTAAAAAACAATCACGACAAGCTTAAAAATGATGTCATCCTTATTAGTGATACCGGAATGATTGCGAAGGATATCCCTTCTATTACCACCGGACTTCGCGGATTGAGCTATGTAGAGGTGGAAGTTACCGGCCCCAATAGGGATTTACACAGCGGACTCTACGGCGGTGCGGTTGCAAACCCTATTAATGTATTAGCAAAAATGATTGCTTCCCTACATGATGAAAATAACCATATTACCATTCCAGGGTTTTATGACAAGGTAGAAGAATTAACTGCTGAAGAACGTGCAAAAATGGCGGAAGCCCCATTCAACAAAGAAGCATATTGCAAGGCTTTGGATATTGAAGATGTGTACGGGGAGAAAGGGTATACTACCAACGAACGGAATTCCATCCGGCCTACGTTGGATGTCAACGGAATCTGGGGAGGGTATACTGGCGAGGGCGCCAAAACCGTCATTGCCAGTAAAGCCTATGCAAAAATTAGCATGCGATTGGTACCCCACCAAGACTGGAAGGAAATCACCGAACTCTTCAAAAATCATTTTGAAAAGATCGCTCCCAAAGGAGTGACGGTAAAGGTGAGTCCGCATCACGGCGGACAAGGATATGTAACCCCTATAGATAGTATGGGCTATCAAGCAGCAGCAAAAGCATATGAAGATACCTTTGGAAAAGTACCCATCCCACAACGTAGCGGAGGAAGCATTCCTATTGTGGCCCTTTTTGAAAATGAATTGCAAAGCAAAACCATTTTAATGGGCTTCGGATTGGATAGTGATGCCATCCACTCCCCCAATGAGCATTATGGCATTTGGAATTATTTAAAGGGAATTGAAACCATTCCAAGGTTTTACCACTACTTTACAGAAATGAGTACCTCATAAAAACAACTCTTTTCTTCTTCCTATTTTTGACATCCCTTTCAAGGTTTTCCGAAAACATGATTAGGGAATAAAAAAAGCTTACATCTTTTTAACGTATTGAGTGATGATCACAATATGCTGTCCATCTACCTTTCCTTCAATATACTGTTCGTTATCGGGATCTAAGGAAATACGCCGAACGGCCGTACCTTGCTTTGCCACCATACTGCTTCCTTTTACCTTTAAATCTTTAATGAGCACCACACTATCCCCTGCCTGAAGCACATTTCCATTTACGTCTTTATGCACCACCAAATTCTTGGGAGCATCCCCATCGCCCGCCGCTTTAGCCCACACTAATTCCTCTTCTTCCAAATACATCATATCCAATAAATCCTGAGGCCAACCTTCAGCTTTTAGGCGTTGCAACATGCGCCATGCCATTACTTTTACTGCAGACACAGTACTCCACATACTGTCATTTAAACAGCGCCAGTGATTGGCATCACGTTCGTCACTATCCAATTGGGAATGACAAGTAGTACAAATAAGGATATGGGCTTCAGGACCTTCGGAAGGAGATTGGGGTACCGCATATATCTGAAGGTTCTCAGCATTCCCACAAAGTTCACACTGGTTGTTGGATCGTTCCTGAAGTGTTTTTTCAAGATTCATAAGGTCTAATTTTCAGCAAATGTACACTTTCCAAAAAAATAATTCATTCTACGTTTGTAGAATTAAATAATTTGTTCTACGTTTGTAGAAACATACAACAATATGTCTTTATCCAACGCCGAAGAACAACTCATGCAACTCCTCTGGAAAAAGCGGAAAGCGCCCATGAAGGATTTGTTGGAGGCCTATCCAGATCCAAAACCTGCTACGACCACGGTAGCCACTCTTTTGAAGCGGATGCAGGACAAAGGTTTTGTAGATTATGAACAGCAGGGACGTTCTAGAATTTATTTTCCGTTGGTAAAGAAGAAAGCATATTTTTCGAAGCAAGTGCACGGACTTATTGAAAATTTCTTTAATAATGATGCTGGGCAGTTTGCATCCTTCTTTACGGAAACCACCAACCTTTCTAAAAGTCAGTTGGAAGAGTTGCGGGCATTGATTGATCAACAAATTAAAAACAAATAATATGGAAGCCTATCTTTTGAAATCGGTAGTATGCTTAGGGCTGTTCTTCCTATTTTATAAATTGGTATTGGAACGCGAACGGTATCATTTTTTCAAGCGGCTGTATCTCATTACAGGATTGATCCTTTCATTTGTCATCCCAGCTATCACCTTTACTGAATATGTTTCGGTAATGCCTTACACCGTAACACCTTCCCCTATTAAATATATTTCCCCACTACCTTCAGAAACAGGAATCACACTCCTTTCATTGAATTGGCTCCCTTCTCTCTTATGGACTATCTATGGGTTGGGCGTCCTTATTTTTGGGATTCGGCTCTTTCGGAATCTTTACAAGCTTTTTCATAAAGTTGCCCAAAATACGAAACTAAAGAAGGCAGAAGTGTACCATGTTTTACTTCGGCCTAAAACCACCCCCCATACTTTTTTCAAGTATATCTTTTTACAAAAAGAGGCGTATGAAGAAGGTACCATTCCAAAAGAAGTCATTGATCACGAAACTACCCATGCCAAGGAATGGCATAGCTTGGAAGTCTTATTAATAGAAGTTCTTCAAGTGGTGTTATGGTTCCACCCTGTCCTTTATTTTTACAAGCAAAGCATTCGGTTGAACCACGAATTCCTGGCAGACCAAGGAGCTTTGAAGCAAGGTGCAAACCCAATCCAATACCAAAATATTTTATTGGCGTTCTCATCAAACGCACTTACACCTTCCATGGCGCATGCCATTAATTATTCATCATTCAAAAAACGATTCAAAGTTATGAAAACACCCACCACCAATCCCGTACGCTGGATTCGTACATTGTTTATCCTACCGCTCATTGCGTTTATGCTGTATGGCTTCAGTAATCAAGAAACCGTCTTCGTTCCTTCTTCGGAAACAGAAAGAGTTTCCCTTCAAGAAACAAGTGCCACCCGGGCCGAAATGAAGGAGTACAATGCCTTGGCCAAAAAGTACAATGCCATGAAACCGAATGAACGCATTATATCAAAAGCAGAACTTCAGCGGTTAGAATATATCTACAGAAAAATGTCTTCTAAGCAACGGGCAGACGCCGCACCTTTTCCAGAGTGTATACCCCCTCCGCCACCTCCACCGCCACCTCCAGCACCAGACGCGCCCAAAGCAGGAGACCCAAAGGCGCCAGATGCCCCTCCGCCACCGCCTCCACCAGCTCCAGACCCGGTAAAGACCATCAAAGAATTGGGCGAGAAAGGAGCTAGCTTTTACTGGGGGCCTCATCCTATTGACCTAAAAGAGGCCATTAAAATGATACAGAAGAATCCCAATATGATCATAGAAGTTGACAATTCGTATCCCCTGCGCCCTATCGTAAAACTTCAAAGCTGTTAAGAAGCCCAACATATTTTTTTAAAAACCCTCAAAGAAATTTGGGGGTTTTTTATGTAACAAAGAGAATAATTTTACGTTCTAACTACCTATTCATCAATCTATTTCTATCATGTTACAACGCTTTTTCATTTTTTGTTCAGGAGCCGACACCGATATTCTGGAACAATGTTCTGCCGGGGAACAAACCAAATATGCAGGTATTGGCGCCACCGTATTCTTCACAGCAGTGATGGCGACCATTGCGGCTTCCTATGCACTATTTACTGTTTTTGACAACCTCTTTACCGCTATTTTCTTTGGCCTGGTTTGGGGAATGCTCATCTTTAATCTAGACCGTTTTATCGTGTCTACTATTAAAAAAAGGGATAGCTTTTTTGATGAATTACTACAAGCTTCTCCCAGAATCTTATTGGCGGTTATCATTGCAGTAGTGATCTCAAAGCCCTTGGAATTGAAAATTTTTGAAAAGGAAATCAATCAAGTGTTGTTGGAAGAAAAAAATGAAATGACCCTCAACAACCAAGAACAACTTGCCCTACAATATACTCCTGCCATTCAAGTTTTGGAAGCTGAAAACGGATTATTAAAGGAAGAAATCGTTGCCAAAGAAGCTGCTGTTAATGCCCTTTATGACACTTATATTGCAGAAGCCGAAGGCAGGGAAGGCACCCTGAAGCTTGGCAAGGGTCCCGTATATAAAGAAAAACGCGAAAAGCATGATGCAGAATTGGCTGCTTTACAGGATTTGCGCACTACAAATGAAGCGAAGATTGCAGCAAACGAAGCCCAAATTACCGAGCTTGCTTCCCAATATCAAGCGAAAGTAGATGAAACCCAACCTGTGATTGATGGTTTTGACGGACTCATGGCTAGGGTAAATGCATTGAACAAGCTTCCTTGGCTGCCTTCTTTATTCATTTTCCTACTTTTTCTAGCTATTGAAACATCCCCTATTATCGCCAAACTTCTATCGCCAAAAGGAGCCTATGACCTTAAACTGGCCGAACAGGAAGGTGCCGTTAAATCATGGGTTACACAGCAAAAGGCCCAAAGGGAAGTGTTGGTGACTACAGACCGGGATCTTAACAACAGGGTGTATGCAGATATTGCCGAAGAAGAAGAACTGTACACCTACAAGCGTAAAAAAGCTAGGGAATTAATGCAGTTGCAAGCCGATGCGTTTTATAAAAAACAGAAATCGGTATTGTAGTTTTTTAAGGATTATGGCTATCTTCCATCTTTCAAAAATTGAACGATGTCCAAATCCACGAAACTACCTTTTTTAAAGACCCAATGTAGTCTTAAAGAAGTGTTTCCAACGTATTTTTTTGAAACGATTGTTGCTCCCAATATGGGGGTTGGAAGTGATTTCTTCGGAAATGACCCTCATCATGAAGATCTTGCGAAAGCCCAACAAAGATTAGATGACTTTCAGCAACAACACCCCAATGCACTTTTGGCAAATGGGTATTTGGAAACCCGTTCTTTTTACAACACAAAACATTACAAAAGGACCACCAATTTAGGAGTTGAATTTCGAAATGTGCATTTGGGAACCGACTTTTGGCTGCCCGCCGAAACACCGGTGCATGCACCTTTGAATGGTGAAGTGGTTATTGCTCATGACAATAATTTTCACAAAGACTATGGCCCGCTAATTGTGCTGAAACACAGTGACGAGGGGCACACCTTTTTTACCTTATATGGTCATCTATCAAGAGTTTCCTTGCAACATTCCCCAAAAGGAAAAAAGATGGAAAGGGGTGATTTATTGGGGTGGATTGGAAATCCCACTGAAAATGGCAATTGGGTTCCTCATGTACATTTTCAGATTGCGACAGATTTACTTCAAAATTCTGAAAATTTCCCGGGCGTTGCCTTTGCTTCAGAATTGGCTTACTGGACCCAATTATGTCCCAATCCGAATCACTTTTTCAAAGAATACCTCCCCAGTGCAAAACCTACTTCATATAGCGGATGATCCCTTCCGCAAGGGTGTGCGCAGAAGCAGGGTTATTTCTAATCCATAATTCGGGTTCTATAATCTCCAGTTCAGAAATTAACGGGTTTCCATCTTCATCCCACACCATATCTGCACGGCCATAGGCTGGCATGAAAGCACAAGCAGCAAAAGCTTTATAGGCCAATTCAATTTCGTTGGTAGTTGGTGTATAGGGGTGTACGGTTCCCCCAAAATCATCCTGCACCCTAAAATCACCTGATTTGGCTTTCTTACGTATTGCATGGGTATATTTTCCATTAAACAGCATCAGACTAGCTTCTCCTTTATGAGTAATGGTGCTTATATAGGGCTGCACCAACATATCACGCTCTTTCGTCAATTGTTTGAAAAGGGATTCGTTTTGGGAAACCTCGGCGGCCATTATTTTATAGGTATGGAATGCCGCCCCAGAAACTGCTGGTTTAATCACCACATCTTTCCAATTCTTTTTGTTACAAATTTCCTGTAAGCTTTCCTCTTTTCCTTTATCCACAAAATGCGTAGGGATGATCGGGACCCCTTTTCCTTGTAAATCGGCTAGGTAGTGTTTGTCAATATTCCATGTAATTAATTCAAAGGGGTTGATTAATTGGGTTTGACCTTTCACCTGCTCCAACCATTGCATGAATTCCTCAAAGCGTTCAAAATAATCCCAAATAGTTCTAAAAACTATACACCTCGTCTGCGTCCAATCAAAACTGGGATCATCCCAATAAGTCCGTGCTACTGTAAGCCCTTTCGCTTCCAGTGCCGATTTCAGTAAATGGTATTCGTCTAAAATATTTTGAATGTAGGGAGTGATTTCCGAAGGAGCGTGATAAGCCTTGCAAGTTAGGAGGGTAACATCAATCATGGGAATTCATTAAAACACAAGCTATTTATTTTTTAAAAATAACGGAAACTGTATCTTTAAAAAAACTGAATCCATGAAAAAACTTTTATACATCATCGGTCTTTTGTTTTTGACGTCATGCCAAGTTCATTTTTCGGCAGAAACCCGCGAAAAGCGTGAAACCCGTTTAGCCAATGACAAGGAGGCCATCCTGCAAGTTATGAAAGCGCAGGAATATGCTTGGAACCAACATGATTTGGAAGGGTTTATGCAAGGGTATTGGAAAAGTGATTCCCTGAAATTCTTTGGAAGGAGCGGACTTACCACAGGCTGGCAACAAACCTTGGATAATTATAAAAAAGGATACCCCACGGCAGATGATAGCGGCACGCTCACCTTCAAAATTCATGATATTTCTGAAATCTCTAAAGAAGCCTATTGGGTGATGGGCGAGTATTTTTTAACACGGAATGCCGGGGATGCCAATGGAACCTTTATGATTATCTTTAAAAATATAGACGGGGAATGGAAAATAGTTTCCGATATGAGTTGCGGATAATTACAGGTTGTCCAGTTCGGTTTTTAGTTTTTTTGTGAGTCCCGAAACCACCAATTCATAGGAATGGTCTATTAATTCAAATACCAAATTATTGGGCAAACGACCATCAATGAGTACTGTATTCCAATGTAATTTACTCATGTGATAGCCCGGAAGGATGAGTCCGTCATATGCTCCCCGCAATTCCACAGAACGGTCTGGATCGCACTTTAAATTCACCCTTGCAGGCACATGTTCGAGTCCGCTAAGGGCAAACATCTTCCCCATGACTTTAAATACGAGGGTTTTTTCATCAAATGGAAAGGATTCTGTGACGCCTTTTTTTGCCAAGCAATAGTCCCGTACGATTTCTATATTCATATCATTTTACTTTATACCCCAGTACAGGATGTTCGTCAAAATAAATCACCAAAGAAGAAGGCCCAATTTGTACGGGCACCGAAAAATTCAAAACTCCTTCCTTGACCGAAAAAACAACAGACTCCTTTTCCTTGCCGTAGGAATAATGAATTTCCTTCGGACTTGCTGTTTGTATTTCAAAATACACTTCGTTCATGGAGCTGTTTGAGAAAACAGTTCCTCCCTCTGGGGACAACACATCTTTTGGAAGGATTTGTGGTGAAATGATTAATGGCCATTGCTGAAAGGTAGCAAAGGAGGTTGGTTCTGTAAGGAAGGTATCTTCTTCCATCTCTGGGTAATGACTTTTAACAAGCTGTTTCGGGTCACACATAAAATAGAAGTAAGTTGGATCCTTGATGAATTTCCCTTGGTATTTTCCGGCACCCCAAGTAGCATCAAAAAGATGCCATTGTCCGTTGAGCTTTATGGCATTCCACATGTGGCTTTTCCGAAAGGGCCTACCAATATCCTCAAAATGGGTTTTGGTATCCCCGCGAATCAAAAAATTTTCAATCCCCTGTAAATTGCACAATTTCTCAATTACAAAGGCATATCCCTCACATACCGCCTTTCCGGTTTGCAAGGTTCGCTGAATAATCTTTTCACGGGTTTTGGCTTCCTTTTGGTTACGTTCCCGGTAATTTTTAAAGCTGTAATTAAAGACTTTGTATTCGGAAGGATCATAAGCCACATTGTGAATCAACCATGTATACATGGCCCGTACCTTATCTTCATCTGTAGTGAAATCGCGGGACAACATATTGGAAAATGCTTCCGCAGCATCAAATTGGGAAGGGTACATCGGAATCATTGCATCTATACGTTCATACTCCTGAGCATACAAGCCCGAAACACAGAAAAACAAAACAAGAAAGAAGCGTTTCATTCCAAGATTTTATACAACAACGGCCTTGAGGGCGTGGCATCGTTCATAAAAGGGGCGGTTTGCAGTTCCAAAATATAACTACCGTCGGGGACTCTGTTATTGGCAAAAATCAATTCGGTAATGGTGGCTTCCATTCTGGGAGCTTCCGGGTAGTTCCAAAAGGCTTTGTGGGCCAGTAGTGCCCCTTCGTCTTTTTCTTTGTCTACGGAAGGCATATCTACCAACAAATGCAAGACTCCCAATTCCCGAAGGTAGTGGGCCGCGGCTTCTTCCAAATAGGGCCAATTGGTATGGTCATAACGAACCTGCTTTTTGGAAACCGTATTGGGCATGGTCCTAATGACTAATGCTTCCGGTTTTTTATCCCCAAGCAAGGTTTGTATTTGTTTTTTGGAAATCACTTGGTCGTCGCCGTGGGTTTCCGAAGCTACCGAAATAAGCTCTGCCGTAAAGAAATAGCGTCTAAGCGTTGTATAGACCGAATGGTTTTCTGGAGTGATGTGTCCTACACATTCTGTATGGGTGCCATGGGCATGCGGATTGAACCAAATGCTATTGAAATTTACCGAAGCTCCCTTTTGTACGCTTCCAACCCAATCTGCTGTTTCCACCGGTTGGATGGTAGGAGGATCCAGATACCAAGCCAAGGGATTTCGTGATGAACCCCGCAAAGGAAATGACAGGTCATACGGGTTATTTAGGTCTATGGAGATTGTTTGGTTTTGTATTTCTAGGGTGGCTTTCAAAGCTATTGGGTATTTCTCTCTAAATGTAACAAGAAAAGATCACTTGCAATCCCATCACTTAAAAATTTTCCTTTGGCACTTACCTTTAGATGATGGCCCTCCAACAACAGATTTCCATTTTGCAAATGCGGTTGTGCCTGCTCCCATACGTGTGCCTTACAAACACTATTAAAACGGGTTTCCACCTCTTCCAAATTGATTCCCCATTGGGTACGTAGCCTCGTCATGACATATTCATTATAATGATCCCGCAGCGAAAGGTGTTCCCGTTCCAAAGGAAGTTCCCCTTTCATAATGGCTTGTATGTACTTGCTGTTGTTTCGTATGTTCCAGCTTCGGGAGTTGCCATCAAAACTGTGCGCAGAGGGGCCTACTCCCAAATAAGGTTTTCCCAACCAATACCCCAAATTATTCTGGGATTCAAAGCCCGGTTTTCCAAAGTTGGAAAATTCATAATTTACATACCCCCGCTCCTCTGTTTGTTGTACCAACAAGGCATGATGCTCTTGCGCCAATTCGTCCTCTACTGGAGGAACGGTTCCCTTTTCAATAAACTTTTTTAAGGCTGTTTTAGGTTCTACGGTTAAGGCATAGCAAGACAAGTGAGGAACATTTAACTGGAATGCCTTGTCTAGGTTTTGCAGCCATCTTTCTGCGGTCATTTTTGGCATCCCGTAAATAAGGTCGATGCTTATATTTTCAAAATAGGATTGGGCATTTTCAATACAAGTAATTGCTTCGGAAGCATTATGCGCCCGGTTCATCAATAGCAGGTCTTCCTCAAAAAAAGATTGCGCCCCAATGCTTAATCTATTCACTGAAGCAGCTTTCAAACTTTGCAGCACTCCTTCCGAAAGATCATCTGGATTCGCTTCCAGGGTAATTTCAGGGGTGTTGGAAACCTTGAAATGATTGTAAATGGTCTTCAGTAAGAATTCTAATTCGGAAGCGTTCAATAACGAAGGCGTTCCTCCCCCAAAATAAATAGTTTCCACATCCTGTGGCATTTCCCCTTTCCGAAGGACCAACTCCTTTGCAATGGCTTGAACCATTTCGGCTTGATGCTTTCTAGTGGTAGAAAAGTGGAAATCGCAGTAGTGACAAGCCTGCTTACAAAAAGGGATATGAAGATAGATTCCTGCCATCCTAGCGCAACCAAACAATTAAAAAAGAAAGTCCGAATGCCAAGACTACATATCCTATAAATCCTAGAGTATACGCTAAGATGGCTTTTATGGCAATCCAAACAGAAGGACGTTTTAACCAAGAAATCATGGCAAAAACCATATACCCCAACATGGCTAGAATTGCTAAATATTGGGTGCCTGGAGAAATATATTCCATATATAAAATATTAAAGGTCCCCAAGAAAATGTAGACTCCCGTAAGGTAAAAGGAAACAGCAACAAATTCTGCCAAACTTGCCCGTTTGTAGAAAAAAAGCTTTAGGAAAAGTGCCAATGAAAACACTGAAAAAAACAAAAGGTTATTGATGTTCTCAAACATGAACTGTCCCGCCTCGTAAAGTTCGGTCATTTTATCAATCTGCTGGGTAGACCGTCTTGAATTTTCCAAGGCATTGAACCCAATTATGGACCGGATAAGCACATGAATAACGGTAAGCAAAATAAAAAAGGCTACGGGTTTGTAATACCGTTTCCGTTTGCCCTCTAAGTATTCTCGGAATAATTTCCCAGGATTGGTGAAAATGAACTTTAAAGTAACCAAAAACGGACCATTGATTGAGAAGGCAAAATCCCAAAAATCCTGAAAGGTTTCCTTAAATGTTACTTTATGTATTTTGGCGCGTTGCCCACAGTGGGCACAGTATTCTCCCTCAATGCTGGCTCCACAATTCTTGCAGGAATTGATTGGTGATATGTTACCCGAGTCGGTCTTCATTTTGTTTTACGAAGGCAGCCCAACCAGAATAGCTTTTCCCTACTTCCATTTTTCCATCATTGTAAAAATGGCATACTGCCGCTGCAAGTCCGTCTGTACTATCCAGATTTTTGGGCAGTTCCTTCAGTTTCAATAATTGCTGTAACATTTTAGCGACTTGTTCTTTACTCGCGTTTCCATTTCCAGTAATGGCCATTTTTATTTTCTTGGGGGAATATTCAGTAATAGGCACTTGCCTGGAGAGCCCAGCAGCCATCGCCACTCCTTGGGCGCGTCCCAATTTCAGCATAGATTGAACATTCTTTCCAAAAAACGGGGCTTCAATAGCAATTTCATCTGGGTGGTGTGTATCTATGAGTTCAATGGTACGCTCAAAAATTTGTTTCAGCCGCACGTAATGATCATCTACTTTGGAAAGCTTCAACTCATTGAGTTGCAGGAACTGCATTTGTTTTCCAACCACTTTAATAAGCCCAAACCCCATGATGGTCGTACCAGGGTCTATTCCTAAAATAATGCGTTCAACAGCCATTCCTTTTAAAACTTTAGTATTTTTAGTGCCGCTATGGAAGTGCGTTCCCACAAATCTAAGCATTATGGTTGGTTTGCCCTAAAGGTTTTTATACTGGCATGGGCCTTTTGGTTTCTATTCCAAAAAGTGACTTCCCTGGATCCGCTTTCCTTTGACCTGCTATTGAGGGAATTTCAGGATGCGTCTATTGGGCTTTTCATATTGTTTTTGGGATTGGCAATTGCGAATTGGACGTTTGAAATCCTAAAATGGCAAACCTTGGTTTCTTGGATTACTCCGCTCTCCTTCAAAGAAGCCGTTCAGCAAAGTCTAGCAGCCTTAACCGTTTCGCTTCCTACACCCAACCGACTGGGAGACTACGGTGCCAAAGCGTTTTTCTTCCCCGCAAAACAACGTAAGAAAATCATCTTTCTCAACTTTTTGGGGCATTCAGCGCAAATGACTGCTACCCTATGTTTTGGCATTTGTGGCTGGTGGTTTTTTCCAGTAAAAAACACGACTATTCCCATCCTTCCTGTCTTTTGGGTTGGACTGGCACTATTGTTCATTGGGGCTATAATGCTATATCTGTACCGAAAACAAATAAAAATCCTAAAAGGCTGGCGATTAGATAAAGCATGGTCCTTCTTCCTTAAAATTCCAAGTAGGGTAAAGGGCTGGACACTTGTTTATTCTTTTGTACGCTATGTCATATTTAGTACTATGTTTTTTGGGCTACTTTTATTTTTTGGTGCTGAAATAACGATCTGGAATGCCTTCCCTATGATTGCGGTAATGTATCTACTCACCTCTATCATTCCCACTTTTGTGATTTGGGATGTGGTGGTGAAAGGAGGGATTGCTGTATGGTTGTTTGGTTTATTGGGTATCCCGGAAATGATTGTACTTACAACCGTTTTTACCATGTGGTTCTTAAACATGGCCATTCCTGCCCTTATAGGCACTTATTTCTTTCTTAAAATACCTGTGAAATGATTTACTTTCTAGGAGTTCTTTTTGCAGGATATTTTTTAGGGATCCTTTGGATGGTGCTTGGAGTTTCCAGACTATCCAACTTTCAAGTCATGCCTCTTGACAAAAAGACCAAATTTAGCATTTTGATTCCCTTTCGGAATGAGGCCCAACACCTTCCCAAATTAATACAATCCCTTTCTGAGCTATCCTATCCTTCGGGACTTTTTGAAATTATCTGGGTAAATGATGCTTCGGAAGATGCTTCGGAAGAATTGGTGCGAAACTTCCTGAATCAATCCTCCCTTCGGCAACAGCTTTTTCAAAATGCACCCTATTCTGAAGCACCCAAAAAAGATGCCCTAACCTTAGCGGTAAAAGAAGCTTCCAATGAATGGATTGTCACCACTGATGCCGATTGCCAAGTACCTAGCTATTGGCTGCATTTTTTGGATAATTGCATTCAACAAGAGCGCCCGAAAATGGTAGCAGGACCTGTAATGATTGACCCAGTTACAGATTTTGAAGCGAGCTTTCAATTTTGGGATTTCGTAAGCTTGCAGTCTGTGACGTGGACAGGCTTTGGTTGGAACCGCCCTATGCTCTGCAATGGAGCCCATCTTGCTTTTGAAAAAAATGTATTCTTTGAAGTAAATGGCTATGAGGGAAACAACGCAATGGCTACTGGGGACGATGTATTCCTTATGCAAAAATTCAAGCAATTATATCCTAGGAAAATAGCCTACCTAAAACATCCTGAAGCAGTTGTTTCTACCAGTCCTGTTACTAGCTGGAAAGCTATTTTTCAGCAGCGTGTTAGATGGGCGTCCAAAACCCGTAAAATGCAGAGCACTCCCTTGCATCTTTTGGGAGTGAGTGCTGCCTTTGGAAATTTAGGGGCTATCCTATGTTTTATAAGCGTTTTTATATGGCCATTGGAGCTTCCCCTTTTTATGGGATTGTTGGTGACCAAACTACTTATTGACACCCTGTTTTTAAGTGTGATGGGGAGGTTTTTTAGAAAAGAAATAAGCCTACTATCCCTTGTAGGTAGTGTGGCATTATATCCTTTTGTTTTTCTATGGATCTTATGGCAAAGCAGATGGGGCACCTATGCGTGGAAAAACCGAACCTTTAAAAAATAAAGTACGTTTCAAATATTTTCATACCTTTAAGCGTACCAAATCAATGTCTTATGAAACGCCTACTATATCTACTTATCCTGTTTATTGGGTTCCAACTATCCGCACAACAAACCTATTCTGTTAACGGAGAAAGCCTTCCCCTTTTTACCGAGGTTGAAGGAGAACTTTCCCTGCTTTGGAATACTTTGGAAGGTGAATACCGCTATTTTCTGAAGAAAGGAAATACCTTGGTAGAATTGAAGAACACCAAAGCGGGTGGGGACTACCAAGAAGAGTATAAACAAGTACTTGAGGAGTATATCGGAAGTATTCCAAACAATGTAAAATTTACCAAACCTTCACTGGCAAACGCAGTAGATGTGTATAACAAGGAAAATGATCCCAATTATGTTTCCCAACAGGAGTCCATACAATTACGATTACGATTGGGAGGTGGTATTGGCGCAACCAATTATCCCTATGCCGCCAATCCCGAAAATAGCCTTGTACCACAGCTTGGGGTTGAATTGGAAGTAATTGATGAAGTGAAATTGAAACGACACAGTATTTTGGCACAATTTAGACAAGCCTTTGGGAGTAGTGATTATGACTTTTCCTTAACGGAATTGATGTTGCTCTACCGATTTAAATTCATCAAGTCGCAAACGGTAGATGTCTTTGTGAATACCAAAATAGCGGGTTACACCTATATTTCTGAAGATTATGACAAAACGGTTGTGGTAAACGGGGAATCAACCATCGTGAATGTAAGTGGTTCTGATGGAGACTTTCAAGCCCCTTTTGTCTTTGGCTTGGGAGCTGATATTGCGTTAGGCAAAGGTTACTTAACCCTTTTATACCAAGACATCGTCGCGGCCAATCTTGATGACAATGGGGACTTCCCTATTGACTTTCTAATTGGTTATAAGTTCTGGTTGTAATCTGCACTATTCAATAAAACGGGCAAGGTAAGCTGTACTTTTACAGGAATCCCCCGTTTGTAAGCAGGTGCAGGTTTGGGAAGCGTTGTAATTGTTTCCTGGGCCAATTCCCGTAAGCTAGGTATTTGTTGCCAAGTAAGGCTATCTGCCTGTACTTCCGTAAGCAAAAGTGTTCCCTCTTGATCTACCTCCAAAAGTAAATGGAGGGTATCATTCATATCTACGGTGGTCATTACTTGATGCTGCTTTAGCACTTGTTCAAAATTCTCTACAATGGTTTGCTGAAAACACTGTTGCTGGCCTGTTTTTTCAGTGTAGGATTCGCAGGAAGGAAAAGCTGGATAGGTATCTACATCGTTCCAATCTAGGTTTTGGTATTCCTCTTCATAAAAGGTTTCCGAAGAAATACGTTGGGTATCAAAAAACTGACAAGAAGTGCATATCCCTCCCAGCAGCAAACCGATGATCCAATTATATTTCATACTGTAAAAGTACATATTTCAGTGCAATCTTCGGAAGCATAAAAAAACCGAAGCCAGCGCTTCGGTTTTCATCATTTGTCTTTCTATGGTTATTCCAATTCAAATAAGATGGGAAGCGTGAATTTCACGGCGGTCTTTTTCCCTTTGTGTTCACCAGGGATCATTTGCGGCAGTTGACTTGCCACCCGAACGGCTTCCAATTCCAATTCGGCATAATCTGCCTTGGCTTTTACGTTTCGTATTTTCCCTTCGGCATCAATGGTAAAGTCTACGATGATGCGCTCCCTTCCAGAGATTCCTTCAGAAGCAACATCCTTATTGAACTCCTTCACGACGAAGGAAGCTATTTTTTGAGTAAAACATTTTTCTGCATCTTCTCCCTCTTTATCCTCACATCCCGGAAAAGTAGGTACTTTGTCTATCTCGGTGAAGAAAAGTTCCTTGGGTTCTTCGTTGTTGCTACTCACCAAATTGGAGTTTTGTTCTTTTTTTGCATTGTTCCCTTCCCCATTGGCACAGGAAACAGCGACTAGCATTCCACACAACATTAGTGGAAATAGGAATACGTACTTTAAAGCGATTCTTTTGAGTGATTTTGATTTTTGTAACATATGAATTCGTTTTTTGATTAATGATTCGGTGAAAAAAGTATTGATAAAAGAAATGTTTTCGGTTTGGAATAGCTGGTTGAGTAAGCCCTCATAATAGTGGGTTTTATCCATTTGCTTGACCACTTGAGCATCTGCAATATACTCCTGCAGTGTAGCGATTCTTTTTTGAAACAAATACCACAGCGGATTGAACCAAAGCAGTACCCTTAGGCCTTCAAACCACAATAAATCCCAGGTATGTTTTTCATACACATGGACTCTTTCATGCTGAAGGATATACGCCTTTTGGGAAGCCGAAAGTTCTTCCCCTATAAAAATACGGTTCAGAAATGTAAAGGCAACATTTGTTTTAGGAAGGGTAATTTGAATAATTCCGTGTTTTTGGGAACTAGCTCCTTTTTGCTGTAGCACCCACAGTTTCTGAATTTTTCGGAAGAAGCGGTATGCAAAATAGAGCATTCCCAATCCCCAGATGGCCGCCAAGGTTAATTCCCATGGGAATACTATAGAAGATGTTTCGGCTATTCCCCCTTGCAATAGTATTTCGGGCAAGGTATAGGTTCCCAGTTGGGGAAATACCTGCGGAATGATTGAAAACTTCAGTAAGGGTATGATTAGGGCAATAATGGGAGTCACCAATAAATACATTCTGTTTAATAGGAAGTAGGGTTCTTTCCGAAGCAATACATCATAAAAAAACAGAAATAGCAACTGTACGAACAATACTTGAATACAATAGGCAATCATGATTTCTTTTCTTTATGGATTTCCTTAAGGATGGCCTCCAGTTCCTTTACATTCATGTTCTTTTCCTGTACGAAAAAGGACACCATGCTTTTAAAAGACCCTTTAAAATAACCATCTACCAATTTATCAATAGACTGTTTGCTATACGCTGATTTTTCGATCACAGGGAAATAGACATGTCCCCTTCCTTCCTTACGATAGTCTACAAATCCCTTGTTTTCCAAAATGCGTACAATGGTAGAAACCGTATTGTAGGCAGGTTTGGGTTTGGGCAGTTCGTCTACCAAACTTGACACATTGGCCTCTCCTAATTCCCAGAGGAGCTGCATGATTTCCTCTTCTGCTTTGGTAAGTTGTTTCATGATTTTATGATTTCATGTTTCAAATATAACTAAATTTTTAGTTTAAACTAATTATTTAGTTAAAAAGTTGTAACAAAGCGTTATCTTCAACGTCTTATGCCATAGTTATGGACATTCTACTCATTCTAATAGGATTCATTATTATGCTGGTAGGCATTTTAGGAAGTATCCTACCTGTTATTCCTGGCACACCCCTTTCTTGGTTGGGGCTTGTGGTTTTATACTTGGCGCCCTCTTTGGAATTTGATTGGCCAGTGGTCATTGTCACTGGGGTCATTGCCATTGCCATTTACGTCTTGGATTATATCATCCCCGCTATGGGTACTAAACGTTTTGGTGGAAGCAGGGCTGGAGCTTGGGGTACGACCATTGGGCTTCTTGTTGGCATCTTTGCCCCTATCCCGGGAGGGATTATTATTGGTCCGTTTGCAGGTGCCCTTGTGGGCGAATTAGCCTTTAATAACACCAAAGGACCGCAAGCCTTTAAAGCCGCCTTAGGGTCCTTTATAGGGTTTTTAGCCTCCACTTTTTTAAAGTTCTTTGTGACGGTAGTCTACTTGGTCTTTTTTATCTATGTCGTTATTGACAATTTTGAACTCTTTTTCTAATGCCTAGTAGGATCAAAAGGAAAGTTATCCTGTTGGTCTGGGAAGCCATCTGCATCAGAGTCCCTCACTCCATCTTTAATGATTAGCAATTCAAAGCTGAAAGGCAGAAAGGTATCCATTACTACTGCATCAAATTCATTAGCAGGTGCCACAGAAACAGACAAGGATGTAAAGGTGACATTCAAGGAAGGCTCAAAAAGAGTATTGGCCCAAACCAAGGCCCTGAAATTTCCAAAGTCTATCAAACGGGCCCCAAAAGTACTCTGAAAAGTGCCCCCAACGGTTCCCTGCTGTGTTGTGGTGCACAATACTTGGGGAGTTCCGTTAAACCCTAGATTTGCAAACATGGTATTAATTTCGAAACCCAGAATATCATTAATTCCCACATTTCCTTGAAAAGTAGAGGTAGGCACATAGCGCCATACTACCTGATTGTCATTTCGAACTAGATTTACTCCCAAGGTAGCCGTTTCGGGAATTAAAACTTCTACCGCATTATAGCCCTGCGGAATGGTAAGTGCCAATCCTGGATACTGACTATGAATAAATTGCCCGGCCGGGTTTGCAATAACGGGAATCTGGGTAAGTGGTGTGGCCAAACCGTGTGCATAGTCCCAGTACACTGCTGAGGGACCATTCACATTTGCACAAATTTGTGAGCTGAAATTTACAATAGGATCTGGCGTGGTATTTTCGTCCTTACTACAGGAAACCAAGAGACTTCCAAGCAATACAAAAAGAATAAGTTTCGACTTCATAAAGGTAGTTTCCCTTACATCGAAAGTTTTTCAGAATGTCATCAAAAATGTATTACATCCACATGGTTTTTTCTTCAATGGAACTGTTACGGGTACCTTCTGGTAATTCCCCATCGTATTTCCCCATAAAAAAGAGTCCGATACATCGTTCTCCTTCCGCTAGCGGAAAGTATTCCCCAAAAAGTTTTAGAAACCCTGGTGACCCCCAGTAGGCGCCTATGTTTAAGTTGGTAGCCTGCAACCACATATTTTGAACCGCCATCGCGGTGGAAGCGATTTCCTCCCATTCTGGAAGGGATTCCTTGGGGTCCCGTTGCATACAAATGGCAATGACCCCAGCTGCTTGCAAGGGTTTCTCCATGACCTTTTGTTGCTTTACCTCTGAAAATACGGTAGCGGTTTTCTGAAAAGCTTCCCCCATAAATTCACTAAGTCTTTTTCTTGCGTCTTGGGTATGAAAAACTTTAAATCGCCAGGGCTCTGTACGTTTATGGGTAGGTGCCCAATTGGCGGCTTCCAAAAGCATTTGTATTTCTTCTTTGGTAATAGGAGTATCGTTGTATTGTATAGGAAAAACAGAACGACGGGAGGCTATGGTTTTTGCAATCATTTTTTGTTTTTAAAGATACGGAAAAGGTTGTTTGGCAAAAAGCTTAAATCGGAAAGACCGCATAGAAAATTTATATTTCAACTTTTTTTTTGTAATTTACTACTAGTATTTTACTCAGTATCAACCTAAACGTTCCTTCTCATGAAAAAACTATTTTTTTTGGCCTCTGTTTTATTTTTAGGTACTGTCTTTCTTTCGGCTACCAAAATAAACAACACCCCTATCCAGAATTCCCTTGAAGGAGTTTGGGAAATGGAACACCAATTTATTTACGAAAACAATGAAGTGTTGGATACGCTCTACAACTTGAATGGTTACCGCCAGGTAAAGATCTATTCCAAAGGGAAAGTAATGTGGACCCGTTTCAACCCTAATGACCAAAACGAATGGTATGGCTATGGCTCCTATGAGATTAAAGATGGTTATTTACAAGAGCAATTGGAATATGCTTCCAATGAAATGATGAAAATCGTGGATACGGTGCAAGTATTCCGATTTCAATTGGAATTTGGCAAGGACACCTACAGCCAGATTACCTTAGATGCCGATGGCAATAAATACAATTCTGAAAATTACAAAAGGATAGAATAATCTAAATTAAGTGCCTAGGCACTCAATACACATTCCTTGCAGTCTTTTACTTCACCATAATAGGTTTCCCTGTATTTATGTAGTGTTTTTACAGGTATTCCCATGACATACTTTTTAATATAGGTGTTTTTGGCCTTTAGCCGTCCCATATCGCGGTGATAGCGGTTTTCATATTTGGTTTTCCTTCTCACTTGTACCAATTTCATATCCTTGATTTTGGGGTAATATACCATTTGGGGAAAAAACTACAAGTTTCACACGTTAGCTTTTTGTTAAAATCCTTCGGGGAGTGGTTTGAATCATGAACGCTATACCATCAATTTTTCATATGGTGGTTACACCTTTCTTATACTATAGCTATACTATAAGTATATTGTAATTATACTATAACTATGCTATAATTTATAATAAGCTAATTAGTGAAATAAAGGCTGCAAACAGACTTTATTTTGCTAACTATTTGTTGGAAAACCGTAGTTAATGCTTAGCCATGAATGGGCAGGGTGAAGAAAAAGGTACTTCCTTCGCCTTCCTTGGAGGTTAAGGTAAGGGTGCCTCCTAGTTTTTGGACGGCCTTTTTTACTGTAGCCAAGCCAATACCGGTACCATCCCGTTCCCTATCTGCTGCTTTTACGGTGGTGAAAAACAGGTCGAAGATTTTGTCCTGTAGCTTGTTGGGGATACCGGGGCCGTTATCTTTTACGTAACACTCATAGCGACCTTCTTTTTCCTCAACGGAGACCCAAACTTCGGGGTTTGGTTTATCATTGTGGTTAAGGGCATTGGAAATGAGGTTGATCCATATTTGGGAAACTACTGGTTTGTTGATGTACATTTCCGCGGGGACATTACTAACAATAGAAATGGACTTTTGTTGATTAGGGAATAGGCTAAAGACCTCCTTCATCAAGGTTTCGGTGTGCACCCATTCCTTGGCGACTTCCAGTTCTTTGTTGAATTTATAGTAGCTTAGGATTCCATCAATATAGGCCCGCAATGACCCAGAGGAACTACGCATAAGTGCAATGTATTCCTTGGCTTGTTCTGAAAGGGAGGGCCCTGTTTCCATTTCCAGCAATTCCAGCAGTTGGGTGATTTGTGCCAAGGGGGATTTAAGGTCATGGGACACTACGGAAGCAAACTTGTTAAGTCCTTCCATTTTATCTTCGAGCCTATCACTATATTCCTCCAACCTGAATCTCTGATACCGCGCTTCAAAAAGCCGAACCACCTGCTTTGCCATCTTTTGCATGGCTTCTATTTGCAGAGGGGTCAAGGATCTAGGCTTTTCATCATAGATACAAAGCGTCCCCAACTTAAATCCGTCAGGGTCTACCAAGGGCACCCCAGCATAGAAAATAGCCTTATGTTCCTTTACCAAGG
This sequence comes from uncultured Alteromonas sp., assembly GCA_964495885.1. Lineage (GTDB taxonomy): Bacteria > Bacteroidota > Bacteroidia > Flavobacteriales > Flavobacteriaceae > PALG01. Next base: position 22,766 of record CAZBWO010000026.1, read on the forward strand.
GGTTTCCTTGAAATCGCACATCCTCCCTGGCATCTTCCACGATCATGATGGGTTCTTCTGAAACAATGGCATGCCCGCAGAAGCTCAACTCTCGGGGAGATTCATTAAAGGGCACCCCATGGTGGGATTTTAGGAAGTTTCGTTCTTTGTCCAAGAGGGTAATCAATGCGATGGGCACTTCGCAGATGGCTGCGATGAGCGACGTGATATCATCATAGGTATGTTCGGGCAGTGTATCCAGGAGTTGGTATTTTTCAACAGCCCTTTGACGATCTGCCTCATTTTGGGGAGTTATGGGGGCAATCATGTACTAAGATTTGGTCAACTAAAGATACAGTCATTGTAAAGCAATACCTATTTTTTGTGAGAACTTTATTATTTCCCAATGGGGTTCCTTAAGGCGATAAAAAACAAGGTGTTTTTGAATTAATCAACTGACTTTCTGTATCATAAAATATACCCATGGAATGTTCATGTACTATTTATCTCTTAGGGGTTTGTTAAAATTATATAGGATAAGATTGTGGAAAATTCCAAGTATTTCAAACCATTCCAAAGTTAGTGGGGAAACGGTAAGTCTCTGGGGTTTTGAACCTCTGTGAAATCTGTTAGGAAGAAGGCACAATGAAAAAAACACATCCAAGGGTTAGAGGGGACGGAAAGTCACATAGGTTTAAATACGGTAGACCGAAGGTTGTAAAGGGGATATCATTAAAACACTACCCAAAGGTTAAAGAGGGGAACGGTAAGTCACAAAGGTTTAAATCCAGTAGTAAGCAGGATTATATAGTAGGTATAATGAAAAAACCATACCCAAAGGTAAGGGGGAACGGTAAGTCTCCCAATTTTTGTATCTAATAATTTACAAAAATTGGGAGACTACCACCCACATTCACGTGGGCCAACTTTAAGATAAGATCATAAAAAAACCTCCAAGTGGAAATCTTGGAGGTTTTTGTTGGCCCACTAGGGCTCGAACCTAGACTCTTCTGAACCAAAATCAGACGTGTTGCCAGTTACACCAT
>CAZBWO010000027.1:0-21038 GCA_964495885.1 uncultured Alteromonas sp.
CAAATCCGTCGTTGTCCGAATCGCAGACAACCAAGGGATCCGGGGTCTCGTTGATTACGGGAGGATTATTTACAAAAATTGTTAAATTTTGTGTAGTATCGAAACAGAAAGAATCCAAGACATTTTCAAAGCGAATATATATTTGAACAGATGGTGCTGTAGCAAAAAAGGGATTTGGGAGCGCATTCACATCATTGTCTGCATCTGCCTGACTTATGTGATAAGTGATATTAAAGTCTGAAGGTGTTTGGCCGTTTAAAACAGTTAAATTAAAAGTTGCGGCTAAATTTATCGGTTCGTCACCAGAACCATCATAATCACATAGATTATAATCTGGAACCATTCCGGCTTCAGATTCAGCAAAAGTAATTTCGAAGGTATCTTCAGCAATGCACAACCCACTTGCATCCTCAATTCTTACCGTAATCACTTCATTAGTTCCCGTGATAAGATATGCAGCAGGAATAGCTATTGGAGTGCCTCCTGCGTCAATATAGGTTACCGTGAAATCTACAGGATCTTGGGATCCCAATACAACGGGTGTGTTTACCGTAAGATCAAATAAGCCTGGGTTTGTACCATTATCACAAATAAAAAGATTATTGGGTGGAGCTGCTATAATGGGTTGTGGATGAAACTCCACATCAAAAAATTCTGGGTTGACCGCACCTCCTAAAAACTCCACATCCACCCGATAATTTCCAGTTGCAGTAACATCTAGGGTAGGGCCAGTTTCTCCAGGTATGACAACAAAGGTTCCAGAACCAGGTGGATTTTCCACAAACCATTCATATCCAATGGCCCCTGGTTGCTCTCCATCCAGTGTAAGAACATCCCCATCACAAGCCTCATATCCTACAATAGAGCAATCAAAGGCATCAGGGTCTCCAAAAGTAAGATCAAATGTATCTGGAGTTGAAGAAAATCTATCTACTACAATAATTACTTCGTCCCCAGGTACTAAACTTATAAACTGTACTTGGCCATCCCCAACTGCGGTTTCACAAAGATCTGTGGAAGTAAGATTTAGGCCTGTATCAAATTGTCCCACAGCGGGAGCATCAAAACTTCCCCGATCTGCGACTCCTAAATTTGCACAATCTGCATTTACATAAACGGCAAAATCATAGTCTACATTACCGGTGGGTTCAATTTGAAACGTAAAATTAGTAGGTTGGTCTATTAATAATAAATACCATGCTGTCCTACTTCCCAGCAGTGATTGACAGGTAGTGTTTATTGTTAAGGGAGCGGGGTCTACAGCATTGTTGTTAAGACCTTCTTGACCTGTACAGATCGGGATTAAAATATCACATACCTGTGCCTGGGTAAGACTCGTAGCGCTTAAAAATATCGTGATGAGTAGTAGTTTTAATTTCATATTCTTTTGGGGTTAAATTTTTTTAAATGCAATTTCACTCACTTGTCTCTCTTCAATGTAAAAGACAACTAAATAATCATTTGGACTGAGTGTAGATAGGTCTATTTTGGTTGCATAATTGCCTCGAGGTTTGGTGACCTCCGATGTTTGCACAACAACTTCTTCATGTAATATTTTATATGTAATGATGGCTTCATCTTCAAAAATAAGGCTTAGGAGTCCGCTGGGACCAATTTCCTTAGGAGTGAGTTCAATGGTGTATTTTTGAGCAGTATTACTTTTACTTTGACCAAATACAGAAAGGCCTACGCAAAACAAGACGATGCATAGGAATTTTGTGGGGCATGACTTTTTCATAATAATTTAGGTATAATCTGCGAAAATTATGAAAATTTTATGAAAACGGATGGATTTTCAAAAGCTAAAAAACAGTTTCAACTTTTTAAAGCAGAAGTCTTATGTGTATCTTTGCATTTTGCTGAGAAAAATGGATTTAGAAAAACAATTAAAAGATATAGAAGCAATGGGCAATGCCCATGCTGGTAGTTCTTCAGATACCCCCTTACGCGATGATGCTTTTGAGCTAAGTGATATGGAGAAAATTGCGGCTATTAAGGAAGATGTGAAGCATATTTTGGAAACCTTAGGGATGGACCTCACAGATGATAGTCTTAAGGGAACCCCTAGCAGGGTTGCCAAGATGTTTGTGCAGGAAATTTTTGCAGGTTTACATCCAGATCGGAAACCAAAAGCATCCACCTTTGAAAATAAATATAAGTACGGTGAAATGTTGGTGGAAAAGAATATCACCTTGTACTCTACTTGTGAACACCACTTACTGCCAATTGTTGGAAAGGCTCACATTGCTTATATTTCCAACGGAACTGTTGTTGGACTTTCCAAAATGAACAGGGTAGTGGATTACTTTGCAAAACGTCCACAGGTTCAAGAGCGTTTGACGATGCAAATCGTCAAAGAGCTTCAGGGGATTTTGGGTACCGATGATGTTGCGTGTGTGATAGATGCCAAACACCTTTGTGTTAACTCAAGAGGGATTCGGGATATTGATAGCAGTACAGTAACCAGTGAGTTTGGCGGAAAATTCAAGGATCCTGCAGTGCGCAGTGAGTTTTTGGATTATATAAAATTGGAAACCGAGTTTTAAATCTTTCAGCGAGCTTTCATGAAACTTTTCGAACAACAAGAACTTTACATCTACAATTCCCTTTCAAAATCAAAGGAACAGTTTGTTTCCCTAAACCCAGGAGCCGTTGGGATGTACGTTTGTGGCCCTACGGTATACAGCAATGTGCACCTAGGAAATTGCCGCACGTTTTTGTCTTTTGATTTAGTTTTCAGATACCTAAAACATTTAGGATATAAGGTTCGCTATGTGCGTAATATTACCGATGCCGGTCATTTGGAAAATGATGCAGACGAAGGCGAAGATCGTATTGCAAAAAAAGCACGTATAGAATCCATAGAGCCTATGGAAGTGGTACAGAGGTATACGGTAGATTTCCATAATGTAATGAATAAATTCAATGCTTATCCACCTAGTATTGAACCAACCGCCACGGGGCACATCATTGAGCAAATTGAAATTGTAAAGTGCATTTTAGCGCAAGGCTATGCCTATGAAAAAAATGGTTCGGTCTATTTTGATGTATTGAAATTTAATGAAGACAAACCCTATGGCGTGCTTAGCGGAAGACAACTGGAAGACATGATTGCGAATACCAGGGAGCTTTCTGCGCAAAGCGATAAGAAAAATCCTCAGGATTTTGCTCTTTGGAAAAAGGCAGAGCCACAACATATTATGCGATGGCCTTCCCCATGGAGCGATGGTTTTCCAGGTTGGCATCTTGAATGTACAGCTATGAGCACAAAGTATTTGGGGAATAAATTTGATATCCATGGCGGGGGAATGGATTTGAAATTTCCTCATCATGAATGTGAAATTGCACAAGCCGAAGCTTGTAACCACACCGCTCCTGTGAATGTCTGGATGCATGCAAATATGCTTACCTTGAACGGAAAGAAAATGGCAAAATCAACGGGCAACAACATTCTTCCCAATGAAATCTTTACGGGGAATAATACCATTCTTAGTAAAGCATTTGCCCCTGTAGTGGTGAAATTTTTCATGTATCAGGCACATTACCGAAGTATTCTGGATTTTTCGAATGAAGCTTTGGAGGCATCAGAGAAAGGATTTTTTAGGTTGATGGAAGCATATCAAAATAGTTCAGAATTAAAAGCTTCCCAAACCAGTGATATGGATATTTCCACTTGGAGGCAATCTTGTTATGATGCAATGAATGACGATTTCAATAGTCCTATCCTTATTGCACAACTTTTTGAAGGAGCCAAGATGGTGAATGCGATTAAGGATGGCAATGCCAAGATAAGTGAAGAGGATCTTGCAGTGCTTCGGAAGACGATGCATGATTTTATTTTTGAAGTATTGGGATTGGTAGATGTTTCAGCAAATCAATCACAGGATAGCAATAAACTTTCTGCTGCAGTTGAATTGTTGATTGCTATGCGCAACGAAGCAAGAGCCAATAAAGACTTTGCAACAAGTGATCGAATTAGGGATCAGCTTTTGGAAGAAGGAATACAACTGAAAGACGGGAAGGACGGAACTACTTTTTCCCTAAATTAATCGTTTGTGAAATCTGTCTTGATATATCCTTTTATTGTACTCATTAGGCTGTATCAAAAAATACTATCGCCCCTTTTTCCGTCTACCTGCAGGTATCAACCTACTTGTTCTCATTATGCCGTAACGGCATTACAACGTTTTGGTCTTTTAAAAGGAGGCTGGCTAGCCATCAAACGGATAACCAGTTGTCATCCTTGGGGTGGAAGTGGTTATGATCCGGTTCCTGAAAAAGAAAAAAAGAATTAACATATAAGAACATTGGGTTTGCTATCTTTACCCATCATTTAAAAATTATGTCTACACTTTTAAGTATCACATGGAATCCGTCAGAAGGTCTTGATTTGGGGTTCTATACCATTCAGTATTATAGTTTGATGTTTGTCATAGCTTTTGTGCTGGGTTGGTATATCATGAAGAAAATTTATAAAAGGGAAGGGGTGCCGTTGGAAAAATTGGATAGCCTTTTTATTTACATGGTGTTGGCTATTCTTGTTGGGGCCCGCTTGGGACACGTGATTTTTTACCAGCCTGAATTATTTAAAGACGATTTCTTTTCGGTCTTTTTGCCCTTTAAATTTAAAGGAGGATTTGAATTTACCGGTTTCCGTGGGCTTGCAAGCCATGGCGCAGCTATTGGGATTATCATTGCCATGTTTTTATATAATAAACGAGTGCTGAAAAAACCCATCCTATGGATTTTTGACCGTATCATTATTCCGGTGGCCATTGGTGGTGTTTTTGTGCGTTTTGGAAATTTCCTCAATTCTGAAATCATAGGCCATTATACAGGAACCGATTTTGGGGTCATTTTCGCAAATTTGGGAGAAACCGAGCCCCGTCATCCTGCACAGTTATATGAAGCCTTTGGGTACATCATTTTATTTGCAATCCTTTGGTATATCTATTGGAAGACAGAAAAGAGAAAACAATTGGGGTACATTTTTGGTTTGTTTCTCATATTGTTATGGACTATTCGGTTTATTGCCGAGTTCTTTAAAAAGAGCCAGGGCGGTTTTGAGGATTCCTTAGGAAATATCTTAACTACGGGACAGTGGCTTAGTATTCCATTTATAATAGCTGGGATTTATTTTATGGTACGTTCCTCCAAAAAAATCTATGAAGGATGAGAAAAATGATTGTGTTAGGCATTTTATTTATTTGCCTTGGGTCTTTGTATCAGTGCAAGGAAAAAGAATCAAATCAGGTGCTTACCAAAGAAGTAAAGTTTCAGAAGGAAGGGGAATTAACACTTCGGAAGGCACAAAATGATTCGGTATTGGTGCAGTTGGATATCGAAATTTCCAAAGGTGAATACGAAACACAAACAGGACTTATGTATCGTTCTTCCATGGAAAACAACCGAGGAATGCTATTTATTTTTGAAGACGAACGTCCCCGCTATTTCTATATGAAGAATACCCAATTTGCCTTAGATATTATTTATGTAAATGGAAATGGGGAAGTAGTAAGTATTCAAAAAGATGCGCAGCCTTTAAATCAAACCTCCCTTCCCTCCGAAGGACCCGCGCAATACGTATTGGAAGTAAACGCCGGCCTTTCAGACCTTTGGAATTTAGAAAAAGGGGATATAATGGATTTTACCCGATTATAGATTGTAACCTAAGGTAAAAACAAATTGCTGCTGTACCGTGTTAATATTGGAAACATCAACCAATCCGCTATCGTAAAATCGTTTATTGCTTTCCTGTTCACTTCGCAAATAGGCAAAATCCATAAAGTAGTTTCCTAGATTGTAACCAAGCCCAAGGGAGAAGCCTGTACGGTTGCCAACAATTGAATCATCTTGATACGGACTCTCAATAAAATGCCCTCCTGCACGCAAGCTTAATTGTTGAATTCGATATTCCCCCCCAACACGAATGGTAGAACTTGCTTTCAAGTTGTTTTCTATAAGCGCGTTTAAATTGGAAAAATAAGAATCATTGGCGGGTCTAAATTTTAGATTGCCATAATCCCTATATTCATAATCTATACTAATCAATCCTTGTTTTCCAAAGATATAGGCAGCACTCGCAGTAACACTTCCTGGAGTATTCAGTTTGTAATCTGAAAATATATTGATAATTCTTGGGTCTACCACCGTAATAATTGTTTCGCCGTCTTGCACCCTGCTGGTTTCCAAATATTGAGTAGTTTCTTCTGAAATAGTATACCAAGTAGGGGTTTCATAGGAAAGGCCGAGTCTAAAATCTTGCTGAATTTTAGCAATCAATCCAAATTGAGCGGAAAAGCCAGAACCTATTGTGGCAAGCGTATTCTGAAACTCAACTCGCTTCACCGAACTATTTGTATTAATATTGGTTTCGTCTAGATAACTTGCCTGACGGTAATCAATGATATGGGAATTTAGATTAATCCCAAAGAAAATATTCTCCCCGTATTGTGTTCCAATGTTTAATGTGTACTTGCCTTGGTATCCATCTGAAATTCTATAAAAGTCTTTACTGAAACTACCCGTTCCCATATTAGAGACATATTGGGTAGTGCTATTTTCTTGTGGATCTATGATATAACCTTGATAGGCTAAAAAGGCATTTTGAGCAGCAACACCTTCGGTTTCGCCTAAGAACGAATATAAATCTGAAATGCTCTCCCCATCCAGTAATTGCAATAATTCAAGGGGTGTGCCCTGTGCTTGATCCAAAAAGAAATCTCCCACACTTTCTACACTTCTACCCGTGATGGAGAGTTCATCATCTAAATTGTTCTGGGCGTCATATCCAATTCCCAATGTAAATTTTTTCCAAGGACTATTTTCGTTGTTTATCCCAAATACAAAAACAGCTCCTGCATTCCCGATAGTAAAATCGGTACTTCCAATTTCATTTGTAGATCCAGAAAGGTTCGTCTTATTGCTTACATCTTCCACCGAAAGTGTGAATGAAGCGTGGTTATCAAGAAATATGGCACTTCCAGCAGGATTGATAGATAAACCATAGAAATCACCCCCCAGAGCACCAAAGGCTCCGCTTAATGCGGTAGATCTTGCAGTTCCGGTTAAATCTTGTTGCCCATACCGAAGGGCGTCACTAATATTTTGAGCAAAAGATTGGGCAGATACAAACCCAACGATTAAGATAATAAGAATCCTTTTCATGTAATTTGTTTTGATTCATGAGATATAAAGAGGTCTGTAGATGTTCAGGTGAAAGCCTTATTGGCGGCCCCCTCCTCTTCGGCCACCAGAACTTCGGGAACCACTGCTTCTTGAAGAACTACCGCCACTTCTAAAGGATCCAGAGCTTCTATTGCTGGAAGATGGTCTTGAAAAAGTAGAAGATCTTCTATTACTGGAACTTGACCTATTGTAATTTGGTCTTGAATTATTCCTGCGGGTATTGGTATTGTAGTTTGGCCTTGTAGTTCTTGTATTTCTTCTAGTATTGGTGTTGGAATTTCTATTGTAAATGCTTCTATTGTTACGTTGAATAGAGGAATTGTTTCTAGTATTGGTATTAGCTCTTCGATATAATTCAGATCTACTATATCTTCCATTAGACCGATCAACATTAGATCTTCCTGTATTTCTATAGGAACTACGCCCACTGTTGATGTAATCTTGATTGCTTCTGCCTCTATTGTAGTGATAGGCATATCCGTTATATCCTCCATTATAATAGCCGCCACCGTAGAAGTAAGGGTTGTAAAAGTTAGGTCTATACCAACCCCAATAACCCCAGTTCCAATATCCGGCAGACCATCCCCAATAAGGGTATCCCCATCCCCAATAGTTATGGCCCCATCCCCAGTAGGGATTGCCCCAATACCAAGAACCCCAAGGTCTATACCATCCTCCATACCATCCTCCGGCCCAAGTATCATTGTATACATTCACGGTGACATCTCCACCATTATTTCCCCAGCCACCATAACCACCTTCGTTATAGCGGTCTTCAATGATAATATAACCATCTTCATCAATAGTATCTGAGGTTGTGTAGGATTCAATATCTGTAAAGACAAGATTTTCTTCTGGAATATTATCTAATTGTGCTGCTTTTGTCCCAAAATATTGCTTGTAATAGTTGTTGGATTGCTCAACACTTTCTTCTTCATAGACCGTTTCGGTATTGGCATTATATATGCCGTCGTTATCGGCAACTGGTCGGTAAGAATTACAACCAACTGTAGCAAATGCTGCTAACACTGCAAAAAGTGCCAAGCGCCAATTTTTTATAAAGGTAAATGGTGTTTGCATATCGTGGGATTTAATATTGTTGGACATTATAAAAATAACTAGTTTTGCTGAGAATAAATAATCTTTAACAATATGCACAATTTTTGTGCCAAATAGACCCTTATGGCAAAAAACTTAACCACTCGGGAATCAGATTACTCAAAATGGTATAATGAATTGGTAATCAAGGCAGACCTTGCTGAAAACTCAGGGGTAAGGGGGTGTATGGTGATCAAGCCTTATGGTTTTGCCATTTGGGAAAGAATGCAGGCAGAACTGGATAGGATGTTTAAGGAAACGGGACATCAAAATGCTTATTTCCCCATTTTTATCCCAAAATCATATTTCAGTAAGGAAGCAAGCCACGTAGATGGCTTTGCGAAGGAATGTGCCGTGGTTACCCATTATCGTTTGAAAAATGATGAGGAAGGCAATGGGATTGTGGTAGACCCAGAAGCTAAATTAGAGGAAGAGCTTATCGTAAGGCCTACCTCCGAAACGATTATTTGGGATACCTATAGAAAATGGATTCAGTCATACAGAGATCTTCCTATTTTGGTAAACCAATGGGCAAATGTCGTGCGATGGGAAATGAGGACCCGACTCTTTTTACGAACAGCAGAATTTCTTTGGCAAGAAGGACACACCGCACATGCTACTGAAAAAGAAGCCATTGAAGAAGCAGAACAAATGCTTCGTGTGTATGCAGAGTTTGCTGAAAATTACATGGCCATCCCCGTCATAAAAGGGTTAAAGACAGAAAGCGAACGTTTTGCTGGGGCGTTGGAAACGTACTGTATAGAGGCTTTAATGCAAGATGGAAAAGCTTTACAAGCAGGAACTTCCCATTTTTTGGGACAAAATTTTGCTAAGGCTTTTGATGTAAAGTTTGCTGATAAGGAAGGGAAATTAGATTACGTTTGGGCTACCTCCTGGGGTGTTTCTACCCGTTTGATGGGGGCATTGGTAATGACGCATAGTGATGATAATGGGTTGGTGCTACCTCCTAACTTAGCGCCAGATCAAGTAGTAATTGTACCTATATATAGGAATGAAGAACAATTTGAAACGGTTGGCGAAGTGGCTCGTGAATTAATGGGGCAACTTCGTAAGAAGGGACTTCGCGTGAAGTTTGACGATAGGGATACACATAAGCCAGGTTGGAAATTTAATGAATATGAGTTGAAAGGAGTACCCGTTAGAGTTGCCATTGGTCCTAAGGATGTTGAAAATGGAACTGTGGAAATAGCCCGTAGGGACACTCTTTCCAAAGAATTGATGGCAAAAGAGGAAGCAGTAGATTATGTTGTTTCTTTATTGGAAGAAATCCAGATCAATTTATTCGAAAAAGCAGTGAAATTCCGGAAGGAAAATACTACAGAAGTCAACTCTTATGAAGAGTTTAAAAAAGTATTGGAAGAAAAGGGAGGGTTTATCTTAGCCCATTGGGACGGAACCCAAGCAACGGAAGAAAAAATTAAAACCGAAACCAAAGCAACTATACGTTGTATTCCTTTAAAAGGTGATAAAACAGCAGGGAATTGCATGGTGACAGGAAAGCCATCCCAGCAGAAAGTGCTGTTTGCAAAGGCCTATTAATTTTTTCTGAAAAAAATAAAACAACACTTGCGGCATTTAAAAATTGTTGTATTTTTGCATCCGCAATTTAAATCAATAGGCCCCTTCGTCTATCGGTTAGGACGCCAGGTTTTCATCCTGGAAAGAGGAGTTCGATTCTCCTAGGGGCTACAAAACAATAAGCAAAGATTATGGCAAATCACAAATCAGCTTTAAAGAGAATTAGAAGCAGCGAAAAGAAAAGGCTTTTGAATCGTTACCAACATAAAACGACTCGAAATGCTATGAAGAAGCTACGTGAGACTACCGACAAAAAAGAGGCGGAAAAACTTTTCCCTGAAGTAATCTCTATGGTAGATAAGTTGGCAAAAAAGAACATCATTCACAAGAATAAAGCAGCCAACCTTAAGTCTCAGCTTGCAAAGCACGTTGCTGCTATTTAAGATATTAGTTACTTTTTAAATAAAGACTCCTTTGGAATTTCCCAGAGGAGTTTTTTTATTTCCCTTTAATTGAATAAGAACGATGGGTCTACCATCTTCCATTCTTTATTTTCTTTTGTAAATTCTTCAATCAAAGCAGTATGGCTAGCTCCAAAAAGAACAACGACTCTACGATCTTTCAGCGTTGTTTCTTTTTGAATCATGGACCAGATATATAAATTTCTTCGATACCATTCAGCGGAAAGATAGGGGCCTATAAAATTTTCTTTTGAACCGGCAAGCAATGGAAGCCGTGTATGAAAATCAATGGAGAGCCGTTTCATCTTTTCGGTATTTAGGTAACTTAGTAATGTTTCCAAAGATGCCCCGCTAGCAATTTGATTGTCAAATTCACTTACAAAACTTTCAATACCTTTTTCAAACTTGTCCCTTAAGGTGTCTTGTTTCCTTTCCGCAATCACTTGCATCAAACTATCAAAAGGGAAGGATGTTTCCGTATAGTCTACGGCATAAACTTTAGGATGGTCTAATAATCGTGCGGCACGAAATGCCAATTGAAAGATTTCATTTTTCTGGTAAAAATTGCTCAGGCTATCTTGTTCAAAATACTGTCCTTCTCTATATAATAGGTAAAGTGAATCTAATTCAAGTTGTTCTTCGTAAGGCCATTCCACAAAAATTTTAGCCGGATTATATTGCGCAATACGTTTTGCTAAACTATCCAATGACTTTTGGGAAGATGCAGAAAGTATATCAAAATTTTTGACTTTGGCAACATCAGCGCCAGGGTTGTTGAAATGGAAGGTTCCTAAAAGTAATACTTCTTTTGGTTGTTCCTCTTGAAATAGATGAACTTCTCGTTGTTTATCTTCCTTGCATTGCACAAAGAAAATGACACACAGTAGGAAAAAAAATGTTTTTTTCATGATTATTTAAATGGAACCAATGCACTGTAATCCCCATTGTTTCTTGCAATATCCCTCACAACACTGGAAGAAATGTGAGAGGTTCCTGGAGAGCTAATGATAAATATGGTTTCTACTCCCGTAAGCATGGCATTGGTTTGCGCAATCGATTTTTCGTAGGAGAAATCCAAAGAATTTCGAAGCCCCCTTAGGATGTATTGTGCGCCTTCCCCCTTGCAAAAATCGGCAGTAAGCCCTTCATAGGTTTTTACAGTAACCTTTGGATTATTTTTGAAGGCCTTCAGGATAAAATCATGCCGCTCTTCCATGGTCCACATATATTGCTTTTCGGCGTTAATTCCAATGGCAACAATAATCTCGTCAAAAAGGTCCAAACCTCTCTCTATAATATCCACATGGCCATTGGTAATGGGGTCAAAGGAACCGGGAAAAACAGCTTTTTTCATACTTAAAGATATCATTTTTTGGCAAAAGCCGCTTCCAATACCTTGTCAAAAAATTCCGGAAGGGTCATTCCGGCTTCCCGAACCTGCTTAGGAACAATGCTTTCTTGGGAAAGACCGGGATTAGAATTGGTCTCTATAAAATGGGGGATACCATCCTGTAAAATAAAATCGGTTCGGGCAATACCGCTCATAGATAAAAGTTGGTATATTTTTTTAGCTTCCTGTTGTACTAGTACAGTTGCTTCTTCGGAAATCCTTGCCGGGGTGATTTCCTGCGATTTCCCAAGATATTTGGCTTCGTAATCAAAGAAATCATTTTCCGAAACAATTTCGGTAGGGGGAAGGGCAATGACTTCCCCTTTAAAGGGATAAAGCCCTACTGAAATTTCAGGTCCTACCAAAGCAGTTTCAATCATAATCTGGGAATCCTGCTCATAGGCCTTTTCCATGGCAGGCAACAATTCTTCCAACGTATGTACTTTACTTACTCCAAAGCTGGAACCGGCACGGCTTGGCTTTACAAAACAAGGAAGCCCTACTGTTTTGATAATTGCATCCACGGGGATATCCGTACCTTGATTTACATAATAGGAGTTGGCACATTTAATCCCAAAGTTTTTTAATACCGAAAGACAGTCCCTTTTATTGAAACTCAATGCGGCCGAGTAAAATCCGGTACTGGTCTGCTTCAACTCAATCAAGTCCCAATACGCTCCCATGATTCCGTCTTCTCCCGGCGTTCCGTGAATGGTGTTGAAGACAATATCTGGAACAATGGTTTCCGAACCGTTATTAAAACTGAAATCTTCTTTGTTGATGGGATAGCGTTTTCCATCAGGTGCAACATAAAACCAACCTTCCTTAAGGATGTGAATGGGGAAAGCTTCATATTTTTCAGGGTTTAGGGAAGCGCAAACCACAGTTCCGCTTTGCAATGAAATTTCAAATTCACTGGAATATCCCCCCATGGCAACAGCCACTTTTTTTATCGCCATAACAAAAAGCCTTTGTCTACGTTAACAAAAATATCACTAAAACCATTAAACTTACTAAATTTGCTTTCATATTTTTGTGAACTAACCTTAGGCGTATGAATTTTTTTCGATTTCTGTTTACCAAAGCTTTTCTGAAACAGCTACTGTATGCGCTCATTGTATTGGTAGTATTATGCCTTATATTTTTATGGTGGTTGCGAATGACGACACACCATGGTGAAAAAATTGAAGTCCCAGATTTATCTAAACTAACCTTGGAAGAAGCCGCTGAAGTATTGGACGATGTAGACCTGAAATATGAAATCATGGATACGACCAATTACAATCCGGAGTTTCCCTATCAAACCGTCATAGAGCAAATTCCAAGAGCTGGAAAAACGGTAAAGGAAGATCGAAAAATTTATTTATCCATCAATCGTTCGGGGTATCCTATGATTGAGATACCAGCCGTGGTTGGGAAAACCATGCGGCAGGCAGAGCCAACCCTTCAAGCAGTAGGATTTGAAATAGGAAAAATTAGTTACCGAAAGTACATCGCTCAAGACGAGGTGCTGGAAATACGACATAAAGGACAAAAACTGGAAGCGGGACAAAAATTGCAGAAAACATCTGTGATTGATGTCGTCCTAGGTGATGGAAAGGGAGGCTTAAACCAAAACGAAGTGGAAGAAACACAGGAGGCCTTGGATGTCAATCAAAATGAAGAAGGGGATGAAGGAACAAATCCATAACGAAGATTCTGAAGATAATAACGACGATCTCTACGAACACCACCGCTTTGTGGCCGATAAAGGCCAGCAACCACTTCGGGTAGATAAGTTTTTAATGAACCGCATTGAAAATGCCACCCGAAACAAAATTCAAAAAGCAGCCAAACACGGAAGCATTTATGTAAATGAAGAGGTTGTAAAATCTAATTACAAAGTGAAAGCAGGGGACGTGGTGACTGTTCTTTTTGAACATCCTCCCTATGAGTTTTTGTTGGTCCCCGAAGATATTCCCATCAATATCGTCTACGAAGATGAAGCTGTGATTGTGGTGAATAAGGAAGCCGGAATGGTAGTGCATCCCGGTCATGGAAACTACAGCGGGACACTTATCAATGCGCTCACTCATCATTTTGAAAACCTTCCCGAAAATAGCTCTGGCCGACCGGGTTTGGTGCATCGTATTGATAAGGATACCAGCGGACTCCTGGTAGTGGCCAAAACAGAGCAGGCCATGACCCATCTTTCGAAACAATTCTTTGAAAAAACAACAGAACGAAAGTACCTGGCTTTGGTATGGGGAAATGTTACAGAAGATAAAGGAACCGTGGAAGGCCACATAGGGCGCCATCCCAAAAACCGATTGCAAAATACAGTCTTCGAAGATGACGAAGCCGAAGAAAAAGGAAAGCATGCGGTCACGCATTATGAAGTGGTGGAACGCTTCGGATATGTCACCTTGGTTTCCTGTCAGCTGGAAACTGGGAGAACCCACCAAATTAGGGTGCATATGAAACATATTGGGCATACCTTATTTAATGATGAGCGTTACGGTGGTAATCAAATACTCAAAGGAACCCACTTCAGTAAATACAAGCAATTTGTGGAAAATTGTTTTAAAATACTCCCAAGGCAGGCGCTACATGCCCAAACCCTAGGGTTCAATCATCCTTTCACCGGTGAGTTCCTAAGTTTTCAAGCACCCCTTCCGGAAGACATGGAAGCCTGCTTGGATAAATGGCGTAATTATTCAAAGCATGTGCTGAAATAGGTTTTCTCTATTTTGGGATTATCGGAAAAAATGAAAACTTCTTTTATGCACTAATATTCTTCGTAATTTTACGGAAAAGAGATACCTATGAAAGTTGTTTTATCACCTGCAAAATCCCTTGATTTTGAATCTGAAATTCCCACTCCTCTCCAAACGGAAGCTTGTTTTTTAAAGGAAGCCGAACGTCTCAATAAATTGCTTAAAAGGAAGTCGGTGAAAAGCCTTTCCAAGCTTATGAATATTTCCGACAACCTGGCAAGACTGAATTACGAACGGAATCAGGAATGGAGTCTGCCATTCACAGAGGAGAATGCCCGTCCTTCAGTATATGCGTTCAGTGGGGATGTTTACCGCGGATTGGATGTGTATACGCTTCCGAAGAAAAATATTGAAGGTTTACAACATACGGTTCGAATCCTTTCTGGACTCTACGGGGTGTTAAAACCGTTAGATTTAATACAGCCCTACCGATTGGAAATGGGAACCAAACTTCCCGTGGGGAAAAATAAAAACCTATATGAGTTTTGGGGAGATAAAATAACCAAGCAACTCAATACAGAATTGGAAGATGGGGAACTTTTTATCAACTTGGCGAGCAATGAATATTTTAAAGCCATTCAGCCTAAAAAATTAAAAGTTCCGGTGATTACTCCAGTATTCAAGGATTTAAAAAATGGAGAATACAAAGTAATCATGACCTATGCAAAACAGGCAAGAGGCTTTATGACACGTTATCTTGTTGAAACCAATGCTCAAACCTTGGAGGATGTAAAAGGATTCAATTTAGAGGGATACCAATACAGTGAGCCCATGTCTTCCCAAACAGAGTTGGTCTTTATAAGGTAGTGTTTCATCACATCCATCCATATCCACCTTTCATCCCAGAAAATGCCACCAAACTCATCGTGGGTACGTTGCCACCTCCCCGTTTTACGATTGGGGCATTGAAACCTGGTGATGTCAATTTTTGCTACGGAAGTAGGGACGGGCAACTATGGCCAATCCTAGATGAGATTTTTAAGTTGGCATTGGATTTTGAAACTACGGAAAAAGCCATCCTTCAGCGGAAAAAGTTTCTAACGGATAAACAGATTGGGATTTGTGATATGGTAGCTTCCGCAAAGCGTGAAAAAATTGATGCCAGCGACTTGGGAATGCAGGAGGTGGAATTGCGGGATCTCATTGAAATTACTGCGGAACATTCTTCGGTTGAACAATTACTATTCACTGGTGGAAATAGTAAAAACGGACCAGAATATTTCTTCCGAAGATTACTGAAACGCTACCATCTTTCACTGGAAATTGTAAATGACGAAGTTCCAAGGGTGCATCAATTTACCCATCCATTAACTGGAAAAATCATTCAAACGGTGTCCTTAATTGCTCCCTCTGGAGCAGCCAATAGGGCAGTGGGTAGTTTGGAAGCGTACAAAGCAATGAAAAAGAAACACCCTAAAATGAATACCATCGATTTTAGGGTGCTGCAGTACCAGAATTATTTTTAGAAAGTGTTGTTTACGGCTGATAGGTAAAAACTTCCAGTGGCGCATTGTTGCTTACCACTACGTAATGGGTTTTGCCATGATATTGTAATCGCGTCATGTCCTTTGCGTCACTATCCACAAAAGGATCATAAGCTTTGGAGTAGGCAAAATTTCCAGCACCATCTCCCAGTAGAACATAGCCAAAGTTACTGTCATAACGGATGGTTTCAACTTCAGCGTCGTAGATGGCACCCACCGCTAAAATATCTAAATTTCCATCTTGGTTTACATCTTCGGCAAGGATAGATAAGGTGGGTCCCATCTGGCTTTCATTAGGGAGTTTGTGTATTTCAAACTTGCCCCCGCCTAGATTTTCCACATAGGCAGACTCAAACATATAGGCAGTTCGCTGAAAGGCATCTTTCAGTTTGTCTTCCCCATAGATGTCTTTAAATTCTAAGCTAGCAAACTCTTTGTAGGTCTTGATTTTGTCCAGCAGAAAAGGATTCTGTTCACTACTACATTCCTTTCCGCGAACGGGCACCAATTTTCCATTGCTAATCTTACTTAAGGCAACATCATAACTTCCGTTATTGTCAAAATCCTTAGAGTAGATATAAATTGGTTTTTCCTTTTTGGGCTGAAATTTATTGTTCTTCCCAAGATTCCCCAAGACATAATCATCATCCCCGTCGCCGTCAAAATCGGCAGCGGTTACACTAAACCACCAGCCTTCGGTTTTTTCAAGCCCAGAAATATTTTCCGCTTCGGCAAACACTCCGTTATTATTGTTATAAAAAGTAGGGGCCATCCATTCTCCAACGACCATTAAATCCTGGTCGCCATCTTGGTCGTAATCTGTGAAGATAGCTTCGGAAACCATACCAATTTCCGAAAGGCTATTATTTTCCGAAGTCACATCCGTAAATGTCCCTCCTTCATTTTTCAAAAGATAGGATTTAGGGGAAAGCGGATATTGTGCCGGTACTACGTTCCCGCCAACAAACAAATCCAGATCCCCGTCTCCATCAAAATCATTGGCGGCAATGGCCTTGCCAGAAGTGAGCATCTTGGGAAGTGCATTCGCTTGCTTTTTGAAGTTACCTTTACCGTCGTTAAGGTATAAACGGTCCTGAAGTAAAGGGCTGTCCTTTGGTAGTTCGTAGCCTGCGCTTACCACATACAAGTCTTGATCGCCATCGCCATCGGCATCAAAGAAAAGGGCGTTAGCATCTTCATAGGCTGCTTCTTGTTGCCAAAGGGTTTCATTTACCTTTTTGAATTGTCCGTCGTGGCTTTGAAGGAACATGGCTGCAGGTGCATTTCCAGC
Source organism: uncultured Alteromonas sp. (assembly GCA_964495885.1). Taxonomy (GTDB): domain Bacteria; phylum Bacteroidota; class Bacteroidia; order Flavobacteriales; family Flavobacteriaceae; genus PALG01. The sequence goes on from CAZBWO010000027.1 coordinate 17,208, forward strand.
ATTTCCAACAAACAGGTCTTCAATACCGTCATTGTTCAAATCGGCAGTAATCACAGCTGTTCCTTTAGATGATTGTTTTTGCGGAATGAGCAACTGAAGCGAAAAATCATTAAAGGTATTTTCTTTGTGTTGATAATCCAGCCCCATAGTTGCAATGCCTAGCGCTTGCTTTTTGGAAACCCCATCAAAGGGTTGCTCGTAGGATTGATTGGTGGCTGTGGCATAATCAATGGTAATGGTTTTGTTTTTTTCTGGGTTTTGAACAGTACTTGTTTTTCCGTCAGGCCAAACTACTGTTAGCTGTTGGACGCTTTGGTCACCCAGCCCAAAATGAACTACCGGACTCACACTGGATTCAAACCCTCGGGTGATGTATTGTTCTTTAAACTGTGCCCCGGCATTGGTCTGTAAAAACACTTTACTGCCTATCGCCAAGGGATTGTTCGTTGGCCCATTAAGCGCTATTTTAAGTGCATTGTTTTGGGTGTTGTTTCGGTATACACTTGCTTCGTCATAGAGGTTGTTGGTGACGATGTCTAAATCCCCGTCATTGTCGAGATCTGCATATAATGCCCCGTTGGAATAAGTAGGGTCTGTAAGTCCCCAGTCTTCAATTTTTTTACTGAAGGTGAGATCGCCATTATTCTTAAAAATGTAATTGTTTATTTTTTCCGTAGGAAAGGTTTGCAGTACATCTTCTAAGCGCATACTTTTACCTTCATTCATAACCTGTTTTAATTCCCTTCTTGCATCTTGATTGGTATAGTCCCGGTCTACGCCATTGCTTACAAATAGGTCATTGTATCCATCATTGTCAAAATCGGCAATAAGTGGTGCCCAGCTCCAATCGGTTTTGGTAATCCCACTAAGTTGTCCAGATTCTTTGAACTTTCCATTTCCTTCATTTAAGTGAAGCATGTTGGCCATGTAGGCATGGTGGTATCCCACCGCCACCATGTTTTCAAAATTAGACGTACTCATGGAAGCCATATTTTCTTTGCTTCTTGCATAATTTTCAGCCAACATATCCAAGGTAATCAAGTCGGGATGGCCGTCATTGTTGAGGTCGGCATAATCACTTCCCATGCTATTGGTAGTGATATGATTGATGCGTGAAAGGACTTCATTTTTAAAGGTGCCATTTTGCTGATTGATATATAGCGCATCGGGTTCCAGAAAGTCATTCGCCAAGTAAATATCATCCCACCCATCATTGTTGAAGTCTGAAATCACGGCACTAAGCCCCCAGTTTTTATTGACTAAACCTGCACTGGTAGTTACATTGGTGAAGGTGTTGCCGTCATTTCGAAACAACTGGTCACTGGTTACATACTCAACAGCCCGCTGTATGTCTGAACTAATAGTGGCATTATTCTGAAAATCATAGCGGTGGTTCACTAAATAGAGATCCAAATCCCCATCATTATCATAATCAATAGGATAGATTTGGGTAGAATACCCAGGATCGTCCAATCCCCATTGTTTGGCTTCTTCGGCAAATGTGCCATCTTGTTGGTTCACAAACAATAGATTACGACGCCCCTCATCATTTCCTAGAGAGCCTGCTTTACACACGTAAATATCCAACCAACCATCATTGTTTACATCCAGCATCGTCACCCCGGTTGAAAACCCTTTATAATCTTCTGTTTTTGAGGAAACGGTAATGTCTTCAAACTGAAAATCCCCTTTGTTTTTATACAATTTATTGGGTCCAAAATTGGAAACAAAATAGATATCTTCCCAACCATCTTTGTCAATATCCCCTACAGCAACCCCAGCACCCGTATAGATATACATGTAATTCATAAAGTTGAATTCATTGGTTTGAATAATGGGGTTTTTGAAGGTAATATGGGAGGTTTCCGAAGGAATTTTACTGAAAAGGGTAGTGGCTCCATCCGAAAAACCATCTTTTTGAGTCGTAGTTTCACGCTCATTACATCCTAAAAGTGTGAGAATTACAAAAGTAACTGTTAAAAAAATGTTAGATTTCATGGGAATCGTTCGCTATTGTTTGTTAACAAATATATAAAACTCAGTCACTTATTACCACGTCCTAATTGCCTTATTTCTCTAGGGTTAAAAGAATAAGCGCATTTTCAAGAATTTTTTTTGGGGTTCGTGGATTTTTTGTACTTTAACACCTTATTAACCTTATTAATCAAAAATTAATAATCAATCACATGAAAAAAATTACTTTAACATTTTTTGCGTTGATGCTTAGCTGCTGTTTTTGGCAGGTCTCGGCGCAAACGTTTTCGGGTAGCACAGGCGCTATACCGGACAATGACCCGCTGGGTATAACCTATACGGCAACAGCCAGTGGGTTACCAGCTGCAAGCGGTATTGCCGATATTACGGTAAACCTTTCCGTTAACCACACGTGGGCGGGAGATTTAATTGTTCAACTAACCGCTCCTACTGGAGAGTCTATCACTCTTTTTGACAATGTTGGTAGTACTACCGATGGTTTTGGGGATAGTAGTGATTTGTTAAGTACAAGTCCGCTTGATTTCTCAGATGCACACCCTAACAACCCAGAAAATATGGGTAATACTATTTTTGGCACTGATGTTATTTGTCAAGATGATGGTATTTGTGACTATTTTGCTGCCGATGATTTAGGAGTGCAAGAAATGTTTGCCACCTTACTTGCAGATATGGTGACCAATGGTTCCGATCCTAACGGGAATTGGAGCTTGTTTGTTTCCGATAATGCTGGAGGTGACACAGGAGATGTGGCTGCGTGGTCTATCACTTTCATTCCACCAAACCCAGTACCTCCAATCATCAACTGTCCTATGGATATTACTGTTGGGACAGATGCGGGTGTTTGTGGTGCTGTAGTGAACTTTACAGATGCAGTAGCAATTGACCCAGAAGGTGGTACTGTTACGGTTATGCAAACTGCTGGACCTTCCAGTGGTTCCGTATTCCCTGTTGGACCTACTGTAATTGAATTTACTGCTACCAATGATGATGCACCTAACGAAACTACTACTTGTACCTTCACCATTACAGTTAATGATGATGAAGATCCTGTAGTTGCTTGTCAGGACATTACAGTAGAATTGGATGCCAATGGCGATTATACCCTAACTACTGGGGAAGTAATTGCGAGTTCTTCCGATAACTGTGGTATTGTTTCTGAAAGCTTCGGAATTCCTACTGTAAATACAGTAGATTCTGGTGTAGTACCATTTAACTTTGTTGCTTCAGGTCTTACTGATACACCTGCAACGCTTACCAACCCAGGAATGACTGGAGCAGATGTAACCGTAAACATTATATATGATGGTGACTTTGGAGGAAATGGTTTTGAAGAATTTACAATGGAAGGACCTGACGGTTCTATCGTATTCTCTGATTCTGCCCAGACTGGTGGTGACTGTGCTGGCTATACAGGTAGCTTTACTGTACCGGTAGCTACTTGGAATGGTTGGATCACTACTTTTGGTCCAGACCTTACCTTTACACTATTAGAAGATCTAGATGTAGATAATATTTGTACCAATGACGAATTCCAATTATTGGCAGACGTTACAATGGTAGCACCAGGACCAGCAACAATTGCATTTGATTGTAATGATGTAGGTCCTAATAACGTAACCGTATTTGTAATGGATGCTGCTGGAAATATGTCTAGCTGTAACGCTGTAGTTACTGTGGAAGACAACACAGCTCCAGTGATTGCATGTGTTGGCGAGCCAGCTACTGCCACGGGGTCCGCTACGGAGTCCACTGTGACTGCGATCCCGGACAACGACCCTGCGGGTACCTCCATCACGCTTTCGGTGACCGATGACGTGACCATCACGGATTTGGACG
>CAZBWO010000028.1:0-19075 GCA_964495885.1 uncultured Alteromonas sp.
AGGGGATGTAGCTCAGCTGGCTAGAGCGCTTGACTGGCAGTCAAGAGGTCGTGGGTTCGAGTCCCATCTTCTCCACAAAAGCAGGTTTATGAAAAGCCTGCTTTTTTTATTTCTTTCTCTTCAAAAGGGATATTCGGGTTGCAAATTTGAAGGATGAGGCGATGTAGTTGGCCCTCAAAATTATCAAGAGTTTCCTGGGTAATGCTGTGATTCTTTTTTGAGCTTCTTGGAGATGGTTTCGTTGCAAATGTTAGAAATCCATTATTGAGGTTTTTAAAAGATAAGACCCCAGCATGCGTAGCATCCATTGGAGCTTCTTTTTGTTGCATATATGCATAACAGAGTACCTGAAAGGCTTTACTGTATTTTTCTTCGGAAACCAAGGTGTCCCATTCAACAAGTTCTAAATCGGTGCTGGAAACGCGACCAGTTTTATAGTCAATGACCCTTTGTTGTCCATTGAATACATCGATTCTATCTACAGTTCCCTTCAGAAAAACAGGAAAAGAAAGCCCTTCTACAGGCAAAGGAATCTTTAATTCGCTTTCCAGTTTTATGATTTTAATTTCATTTCCTTGCTTAATAAGCGCTAGGTCTAATGCTATAAGATTTTCTACATATTGTTTTGCAACTTCAAAGATGATGAGGTTTTTCCCTTTCGTGATATCCCCAAGCTTGTAGTGCTCCCTAAATTTTAAAGCAATTAAATCGGGTATTTTTGAAGGTAATTCTTTCAATGCTGTTTCGGTAAGCGCTAATCCTATAAATGGTTTATAAAGAATTTCCAATACTTCATGAACTACGGTTCCAAGCGTATTATATGCAACGGTTTCTTCAACCTCTTCAACTTCCCGCATCCTTAAGATACGTTGCTGGTAAAACTCCAAAGGATTCCGTATGTAGCTGGCTAATGCGGAAGGCGAAAATCCTTTTTCAGCAATTTCCGAAAGACGACTCATTATAGAGACTGTTTTTTCAATGGAAATTAGTTGTGGTTCCTGCCATACAATTTGCTGGGAAACCGTTTTATGTTCTATTTGATGGTTAGGGTGGTTAGCTATTTCCAATTGTCTTAAAAACCGACTTTTTTCCCCATTGTGAAGTCCTTTCGAGGCGCTATTGTAGATAAGCGTGGCAGATGTTACCCTTTGGAGTAACCGAAAGAAATGGTAGGAGTAAATAGCGTCTTTTTCAGTATAGGATGGTAATTCAAACTGCTTCTTTAAATCATAAGTTATGTAGGAGCTTTGTGTTCTTCCACTTGGAAGGATACCCTCATTTACAGACAACATGATCACATGTTGAAAATCCAAGACCCTAGTTTCCAGCATTCCCATAATCTGTAAACCATGGTAAGCATCTCCTTCAAAATCTAATGGATACCAATCTATCATTTCCTCGTAAAGATTTCTTAGGATAGCAAAGTCTTTTATGCCATAGTCTACAATGGTTGATTCTATTTCCAACAACATGTCGAATATCTTTTGAAGCATCACTTGTTCTATAGGCTTCTTGATTTTTTGGGTTAGAAGCTGAAGGATTTCCCGTAACGCGTTAATTCCTTCCAGGGGGTTGTTTCCCCAACTATCGAATAGTAACGAAATTGTTTTTTGATCTTCGGGGGCAGTTAATTCCAATAGCTTTTCCAAAGAGAAATACGTGAGGTTAAGCGCTGCTATTTTTTGAAGTATTTGTTTGGAATCCTTAAGCAATAACCGTGTGGTTGCATGCTGAATGATTTTCTGTACATTTTTATAGTACAAAGAACCAGTTCTTTCCTGGAAACGAATCAAGTCCTTAAAGAAAAGCCCCATAGGAGTAGAACGAAGCGGAAACCCCATTGTAACATTTACAGATTGTATATGATTGGGTATTGCGTATAAAAGAGGAATAAGTAAGCTTTCATCTGCAAGCACGATTGCGGTATGTTGCAATTTTTCTGGAGGAAAAGCTTCTAATAATGTTCCAACATATTTGGTTTGTTCAATATCTCCTTGAGTTTGAATGATCTTTATTTTTTTAGGGGAAAGAAAATTAGCATTAAGTTTAGGATGTGCATTTCTTTGATAGTATTTCCAGTTTTTGAGATATTTAAGGTAAAATAGCGATGCGCTGTGATTTGTGTTTTGGGTAAAATGCTCATCTATATCCCAGTAAATTGTTGCGCTGCCTTGTTCCAATAACTCTTGAAAAATCATTTCTTCGGCTTTGTTCAACGCATTGAACCCAATAAAAAAATGATGTCGATCACCTTGGTGGTCCATGTAGTACTCCAATTCTTCGGCAGCTTTTCTATAAACCATTCCTTGGTATCCTGTTTGGCTTGAAAGTAGTGCTTCTTGTAATGTTTCGTAGAAAGGGAATAAGGTATTCCAAAAGGCAAGAAACTTTTTAATAAAAGGAGTTTGCTGATCTTTTACGCCCCATTTTTCCATGGTTTTGATACTGGAGAGATACGCAAAAAATGATTTGGCTTGAACCAAGTGACGGTCAAGCTCGTTAAAATCGTTGTAGAGGGTGGGTGCCCAATTTAAATATTCTTCAAATGAATCATCGGCAAATTGTTGATAGATTTGATAGCCTTTTACAAGTAATTCTGGTTGTGGGATGATAGTTATTCCCGAAATCTTCTCAACAAATTCTTCTATGCTTATGGTATCGGGAGAAAAGAAAGGGGATGTTGACTGTGAGGCGAGCATTTTTTTAAAGAATCCTACGGCTCTTTTACTGGGTAATATTACAATTGCTTCCGATAGGTTAATATCCTTTTGAAGCAATTTGACGATGGTTTCTTCTAAAAAAGACTGCATCTCTAAAAATAAAAAAACGCCTCTGAAGAGAGGCGTTTTCTGTTATTTATTTTCGGTGTTTTTTATTTCTTCAAAGAAATTTCAACACGTCTATTTTGTTGTCTTCCAGCTTTAGTACTGTTGGTAGCAATTGGTCTAGACTCACCATATCCAATGGAAGAAAGTCTGCTTCTATCCATACCAATAGTAGTTAAGTAGTTCATTACAGAAGCAGCTCTATCTTCAGAAAGCTTTTGGTTGCTTGAATCACGACCTACGCTGTCTGTATGTCCTTCGATAACAAATGAAGTATTAGGATATTCTTTCATGATATCAACAATGCTTTGAAGAACAGCATAAGACTCTTGACGAATAGTAGATTTACCTGTGTCAAATAAGATGGTCTTAGAATATTCATTCAATTGGTTGATGATTTCGATAGTTACTTCAGGACAACCGTTGTTAGCAACAGTTCCAGGAACATCTGGACACTGATCGTCTTTGTCAAGTACACCGTCACCATCTCTATCTGGCCAAGGACAACCGTTGTTAGCAGCAGGACCAGCTTCGTTTGGACATTGGTCATCAGCATCAGTGATTCCATCACCGTCAGCGTCAGGACATCCGTTAAGGGCAGCAATACCAGGAATTGTTGGACAAGCATCTTGAGGATCGGCTATACCGTCTCCGTCGCTATCAGGACATCCGTTGAATTCTGGTACACCAGGAGTATTTGGACAAGCATCATTTCTATCTTCGATACCGTCTCCATCGCTATCAGGACATCCGTTGAATTCTGGCAAACCAGGAGTCTCAGGACATTCGTCTTCGTTATCATAGATTCCATCACCGTCGGTATCTTTACCTCCGAATTTGAAACCAATACCAGCAGAATGTTGGAAGTGTCTTACACCGTAATCTTCTTGGAAAGCATGCTTATAAGTTGATTGGAAACTCAAAGAAAGGTTTTTACCTAACCAGAAACGTACGTTTGCAAGTGCGTTTGCAGTTCCGAAACCGATATCATCAAGCCAAGTATAACCTCCACCAGCACCAACAGAAAGATCAAACCATCCTCCAGGGCCACCAATTAGGTCTCTGAAACTATACTTAATCTCACCATCTGCACCATAATATGTTAGATCGTTAACTCTGGCATCACCAACTTTATCAATTCTGTTAATGGTACCTGTTGCACCAAATGTAAAGTTTTGCCCAAGATATCTGGCTACATGGATTCTAGAAACGGAAGGTAAAATGTTCCAGTGGTCATTTACGTTGAAATATTCGTCAAACAACTCACTTTGGTTACTTATTACGTTTTGTACCCCGTGAATTCCTCTACCATCATCGGTAGTGCCTACTGGGAAAAAGTCAACCCCATTGACACCGGCTTCAATATACCAAGGGTTGTTTTCGTCTTGCGCATTTGCCACTCCGATCGCAAACAAGAAAAGGGCAGCAGCGAAAATACTCTTAAGATGTTTCATATTCGATTGTTTAATTTTTTAAGTGTTAATTAGGTCAAAAGTAAGTTGTTAAATATTATTAACAAAAGCAAATCTATTAAATTTTTTATAAATATAGTGGGAATAGGCTGTAAAATATATGGTCTACAGCTATATTCCTAACTTTTTCTTAACCTTAATAAAGGCTTCTATTGCCTTATCAAGGTGTTTTTTCTCGTGTGCTGCTGAAAGTTGAACCCTAATACGAGCCTTTCCTTTTGGTACTACAGGATAAAAGAACCCTATTACATAGATTCCCTCTTCCAATAATTGATCTGCCATTTGCTGCGAAAGCTTGGCATCGTAGAGCATCACGGGGACAATGGCAGAATCTCCATCAATAATATCAAACCCAGCTTCTTTCATTCCTTTTTTGAAATAGGCAGTATTTTCCGCTAACTTATCCCGAAGCTGTGTATCGTTTTCCAACATCTCAAAAACTTTAATGGAGGCTCCTACAATGGCAGGCGCAAGGGAATTAGAAAACAAGTAGGGTCTGGAGCGCTGTCTAAGCATTTCAATAATCTCTTTCTTGCCTGTTGTGTAACCACCCATGGCTCCCCCAAGGGCTTTACCAAGCGTTCCAGTAATGATGTCTATACGCCCCATCACATTTTTTTCTTCTAAAGTTCCTCTGCCAGTTTCTCCTATAAATCCGGCCGCATGACATTCATCTATCATAACAAGTGCATCATGTTTTTCTGCGAGGTCACAAATTTTATCCAAAGGAGCTACAAGTCCATCCATTGAAAATACACCATCTGTAACGATAATCTTGAAGCGAGCTTTTTTTTCGTTTGCTTCAATAAGCTTCTGTTCCAAGTCTTCCATGTTGCTATTTTCATAACGGAAGCGAGCGGCCTTACATAGCCTTACGCCATCAATTATGGAAGCATGATTGAGGGAATCAGAAATAATAGCATCCTCTGGTCCTAAGAGTGGTTCAAAGACTCCGCCATTGGCATCAAATGCCGCAGCATATAAGATGGTATCTTCAGTACCGTAGAAATGGGCAATTTTTTGCTCCAATTCTTTGTGAATATCCTGCGTTCCACAGATAAACCGAACCGAAGACATTCCGAAGCCATGCGAATCCAGGGTATCCTTGGCGGCTTGTATGACTTCTGGGTGGGAAGACAATCCTAAATAATTATTGGCGCAAAAGTTAATGACTTCCTCGCCAGTGCTAATCGTAATAACCGCGTCTTGGGGAGAGGTAATAATACGCTCTTTTTTAAAGAGCCCATTGTCTTTTATTTCCTGAAGTTCTTTTTGAAGATGATTTTTAATTTTTCCGTACATGGGTCGTATTAATTTGACATCAAAATTAGGCATTATTCACGACTATATCGTCATCATTCACGTAAACCAAATATTTTTCCCGAACACGATAGCCCATCTGCTCTAAAATTACCGCATAGTGGTTAATTTGTAAGGAATCCTCTGGTTTTTCACTTCCAGTTTTATAATCTAGTAATGTAAAGGAATGGTCTTCATGAATGTTGATCCTGTCTGGCCTTATGATTTCATTACTTGAAATAATTTCCCGCTCGCAGTATACCGTCTCTTTTCGTTGAAAAAGAGGTGCGAGTAGAGGATGAGCTATCGTTTTTTGAACTGTATTTGACAAAGCCTTCCAAAGGGTGGCTTGGGAAGGTTGGAATTTTGAGGAAAACTCCTCCAATACAAATTCCACTTGGTCTAGATACTGGAGTTGTTCCATTAGTTGATGGAAATAATTTCCGAAATCAATGGAATCCTTAACAGCCCTAGTTTGCCCAGCTTGCCATGCATGTGCAAATTTAATCGCATTCTCATTGGGAAGTGTGGAGAGGTATTGAAAAGAAGTTTCTTCTGTAGCTGAAAGATTTTCTGTGCTTGGAATAACCCTCGACCCCCATTCATAATGGTTATCCTCATTACTTAAGCCCTTGTGATTTAAAAAAGACAGCAATAAATCACTGTAGTTCTTAGGGTCGGCTTTTTCCTTTTCTTTCTTCCCAATAATATAAAGTTCCTGTTCTGCTCGGGTTAGGGCCACATAAAGAATGTTTATGTTGTCAAGTTCTAAGGTATTCCTTCGGTTTTCGTAGAGCGAGGCGCCAATGCTACCATATTGGGCAACATCTTTATTAAAATTGATAAGTAATTCTTCGAATCCGTTGTCATTCCAAGGGAACCAAGCTTTTGCATCCTGTTCCTGGTAAAGCTCCACATCTGCGAAAGGAAAAATAACTAGCGGAAATTCAAGTCCTTTTGATTTATGCACGGTCATGACAGAAATCGCATCAAGTGAATGACTGAAAGATAAGCTAACCCTGTCTTTCTGCAGTTCCCAATATTCTAGAAAGTCGGTCGGACTGTTTTGTGGGCCTTTAGAAAATTGAAAAACCAACTCCATAAAATGAGTGAGATAAGCATCTTCTTCCAGGTTAAGATGTAGACTATAGATAAGTCGCTCAAAAATTTCCAGGGTAGTATATTCTTGAAACACATCAAAGTTTATAGCAATGCCTTCTTTGGAAAGTCTATCGGCAATGTCATACAATGGTGATTTTATGTGGGCTTCGAGAAAGTCGTGTTTATTATCTGAAATTTTCAAGAATTCATATAAAAACAGTAAAGCATCAAATTTTACCATTTCATTTTCGGGCGTCACCAGTAAATGTATTAAAGCGACCAATCCTTTTACCTTTGGGGCATTTTTAAGCAACAATGTTTCTTCGGAAACGACTGAAATACCACACTTAGACAATAACTCACTAATGGCAATTCCTTCCTCTTTTTTTCGGGTAAGGATACAAATATCCTTTTTTGAAAAACCCCGTTTTAATAACGATTCTACCGTTTCAAGTGTTTTTTGCGGATATTTCTCAAACCGCTCCTCTTTATTGGATGCCTCCAACAAAGAAACAGACACATAGCCTGTGCAGGATTTAAATGCTTCCTGTTGATTGCCAACCTTGTATAAATGTTGATATAATGGATTTCCGAAGAATGAAGCTACGTGACTAAAAAAGGCATTGTTAAAATGTACAATTTCTTGACAGCTTCGGTAATTTGAGGTAAGGTTAACGACCTCTTTCTTCACAGAAGGGAATGGATTTCGGTCTTGAAAGAGCGCAATGAACTGTTCTGGGAGACCACCACGCCAACGATAGATAGCCTGCTTCGCGTCTCCAACGACCATGAGGCTATTTCCATCTGTTTGGGACAGGGAATTTTCAATCAAAGGCATTAAATTTTCCCACTGCATTAAAGAAGTATCTTGAAATTCATCAATATAAAAATGTTGGTATCTATCGCCCAAGCGCTCATAGATATATGCGGCCGGTTGATTTTTTAGCTCCTTGTAAATAATTTGGTTGAATTCATTAATGGGCAGTACATTTTGGTCTTCCTTGATGGTCTGTAGCTCTTCATATATTAGATGCACTGTTGCAAGTGGCACCAGATTTTTGGAAATATTCTGAAGTAATGATATTTGAAACATATTTTTTTTAATCGTTTCATATGATTCTTTAAATACAGGGATTAAGGAATCTATTTGCTGCGCTTCGGTTGAAGTTACCCTTTTTGGGTAAAGGTTTTTTTCATCAATCTGAACATACCAAGAAGGATCTTTGTCTAGGCTAATTGTGTCTTCAGCAGTTTTTTCATAGAATGAGTATAGGTATCCCCCGTTAAAATGACTTTTGTCTAATTGATGATCATGTAGGGTGTTTAATACATTCTTCGCAATTTGCTGCGTTTCCGTTTCTAGCTTTGGGATCTCCTGTGCGATTTTATCTTTTAAAAGATTGAACTTACTTAGCGGAACTCCTTGCAGTTTTTCCAAGAAAAAAACATCATTTTCCTGCGTTAACATTTTAGCCACTTTGTTGAGGTCATGTGAAATGTCCCATGATTTATCTTCTGCCGTTTTCTGCAGGGCAAAGGCCAATAACCATTCTGTAATTTCCGGGTCTTCACCTGCTTTTTCAATAAGTTGATCAACGGCTTCGGAAAGCAAGGAGGGAGTGTCCAAGCTTACTTCAAATTGAGAAGAGAGTTGTAAATCTTTTGCAAAGGTCCTAATTAATCTATGGTTAAAGTGATCAATAGTTTCTACACTAAAAAGGCTATAATGATTCAAAAGATGTTGTAGGGCTTCTTGCGAACGTTTTTTGAGCAATTCTTTTGGGAGGCCAGTTTCTTTTAAAATACTTTCCCACATTGGTTCTCCTTCGGGATTTCCAGTACCAAAGAGCACTAATTGTTTAAGAATGCGTGTTTTCATTTCCCCAACAGCTTTATTGGTAAAGGTGATTGCCAACATATTCTTGTACCCATCTGCCTTTGGGGATGACAATAGTGTTAGCAAATAAGATTTTACCAAAGAGAATGTTTTTCCGCTGCCTGCGGAAGCATTGTATACCCGAAAAGAACCATTTTCACTCAAATCAAATAAATCACGAGCTTTAATCCTTAAAGATACTATTAAGAATTTCTATGGGAGTATAAAAACGTTATAAGTTCTATAACATAGTTTACGTGTTGAAAATAGTACCTTTGGTGAGTAATCAAAAATTAATAACTAAAAAAACAACATATTATGTCTTTTACCTTACCATCATTGCCATATGCGCATGACGCCCTAGAGCCCCATATAGATGCAAGAACCATGGAAATCCATCACAGCAAACACCACGCGGGATATACCAATAAATTAAATACTGCCATTGAAGGAACATCACTAGAAGGAAAATCCATTGACGAAATTTTGAACGGACTTGACATGAACAATAAAGCCGTTCGAAACAATGGTGGCGGATTTTACAACCACTCCTTATTCTGGGAAGTCATGTCCCCAAATGGAGGAGGGAGCCCAAGTGGCGAATTAGCCTCTGCAATCAATGAATCCTTCGGAAGCTTTGAAGCTTTTAAAGATGCTTTTGCCAATGCAGCTAAAACACAATTTGGTTCAGGTTGGGCCTGGCTTTGTGTTCATAAAGGAGGTAAATTGGATGTTTGTGGAACCCCAAACCAAGATAATCCCCTAATGCCAGGTGTTGGTTGTGGCGGTACTCCAATCTTAGGAATTGATGTTTGGGAACATGCATATTACCTAAACTATCAAAATAGAAGGCCAGATTATGTAGAAGCCTTTTTTAATGTGATTAACTGGGATGCTGTAGCTGAAAGGTATTCTGAAAATAAATAACCTCAAGAATATTTAGCAAAGCCTGTCTAATATTAGACGGGCTTTTTTTTGTCTTCTACTTTTTCTGAAGGGTAGTATTGAATGAATTGCAAATAAAAAAAGGTAAACGAGTGTTTACCTTTTTTTGCCCCAAATCTACCATGAACTTAACCTACTTATGCTATGGTATGATTCAAATATAATGGAATAAACAAAAGCTAAATCCACTTTTAGACCAAGCGCTTTTTTTTTCGTTGAAGTACAAAAACAAAGTAAAAAAGCATCAACAGAAGCATTCAATAAAAGCAGATACCTGTAGAATATAAGTATGCATAAAATGAAAAAAGGTAAACTTGCGTTTACCTTTTTTGCCCCAAATCTTACCATGAACTTAACCTACTTATGCTATGGTATGAGACAAATGTAAATTAAAATTTAATAACCCAATACAGATTTTTCCTACTTTTAGATGAACTGTGATTTAAACTCGATTAAGTGCAGAATTCGCAAAAAAAAGAAGAAAAAATTATCAATATGCTCGTTCGGGATTGCCTTCATAGAAGTGAACAAAGGCTTTATTTACAACTCTTTTACCCCCATTGGTAGGATAATCGCCTGTGAAATACCAGTCTCCTAGGTTTTTTGGGCATGCCTTATGAAGATCATTCACCGATTGGAAGATAACTTTTACCTCGCTGTTAATGGACCCCTCTGTTATTATCTCAGCTACCTTGTCTGATATTTCCTCATCTGTAAAAGGAGCATATAATTCCTTTACATGATTAATAATATCTTTTTCGTGAAGGTCTTTGGTAATTTCAGCTTTACATTTTTCATACACTTCATTGATTACCGTATCATAAGTTCCCCGTTCTTTGTGTAATTCTAATGTCGCATTGAAAGCTACCAATTGTTCTAACCTTGCCATGTCAATTCCATAGCAATCTGGATAACGAATCTGTGGAGCCGAAGAGACTACAATAATACGTTTAGGTTCCAATCTATCTAGCATTTTCAAAATACTTCGCTTTAGCGTAGTTCCCCTTACAATACTATCATCTATCACCACTAGGTTATCTTTTCCTTTCTTTACAACACCATAGGTTACATCGTAGACGTGGGCAACCAAATCGTCCCTACTACTATCTTCTGTAATGAAGGTACGTAGTTTCACATCCTTTATGGCTAGCTTTTCGGTACGGATACGCATATCCTGAATTTCACGGAGTCGGGCTTCCGTGAGATGGTCCTTTTCCTTTAAAATTGCCGTGTTCTTTTGTTTGTTGAGTTCATCCTGTGCTGCCTCCAGCATTCCGTAGAATGAAGTTTCCGCAGTATTGGGTATAAAGGAAAACACGGTGTTTTCAGTATCGTAATCTATTGCCTCCAAAACTTTAGGCATCACAAGATGGCCTAGCTTTTTTCTTTCCTGATAAATTTCGGCATCGCTTCCGCGGGAAAAATAAATCCGTTCAAAAGAACAGGACCTGCGCTCTAGCGGTTCCTGAATTTCTGAAATATCAAAACGTCCGTCTTTTTTAATGATGAGGGCGTGACCGGGTTCCAGCTCCTTAACCGTATCAAAAGGCACATTGAAAACCGTTTGAATTACAGGCCGTTCTGAAGCAACGACCACAACTTCGTCATCTTTATAATAATAGGCAGGTCTAATTCCGGCAGGGTCCCGAAGTACAAATGCATCCCCATGCCCCATCAATCCGGCCATGGCATATCCACCATCCCAGTTTTTGGCAGATTTCTTCAGGATTTTGGAAATTTTAAGATGTTCCGCAATGTAGGGAGAAGCCTCCATTTTATTGAGTCCGTTGGCTTTTGCCCTTTTGTAGAGTTTTCGAACGGCATCATCCAGGAAATGCCCAATTTTTTCCATCACCGTAATCGTATCTGCCTTTTCCTTGGGGTGCATTCCCAGTTGAATAAGGTTGTTGAAGAGTTCGGTGGTATTGGTCATATTGAAATTACCGGCGATGATAAGGTTCCGGTGCATCCAATTATTTTGACGAAGGAAGGGGTGTACGGTTTCGATGCTATTTCCACCAAAAGTCCCATAACGCACATGGCCTAGATATAGTTCTCCCAGGTAGGGAATGTTTCTTTTTTGAAGCTCAATGGAATCTTTAATTTCTGGATGCTCCTTAAACTCGGAATTGATGCGTTGGTTAATTTGCGAAAAGATGTCCTGTATGGGTTGTGAAGCATTAGAGCGAATTCTACTAATGTAGCGATCACCAGGCCGCATATCAAATTTAATCCCCGCAAAACCAGCACCATCCTGCCCCCTGTTGTGCTGCTTTTCCATTAAGAGGTACATTTTATTTACCCCATAAAAAGCGGTTCCATACTTTTCCTTGTAGTATTCCAGTGGTTTTAGAAGCCTTACGAGGGCAATTCCACATTCGTGTTTTAATTCGTCACTCATACCGTATTTCCTTCTTTAAGGAAGTGCCAAATTGAACTGTGTTAATTTTTTAAATCGTTGCAATCTTTTTTGCAGTTCGTCTTCTGTTAGGGAAATAAGCTTTTCGGCCCCAAATTTTTCCACACAAAAAGAAGCTAATGCAGAACCATTAATGATTGCATTTTTCATGTTTTCAAATGAATAATCCTTGGTTTTTGCTAGATAGCCAGAGAAGCCTCCTGCAAAAGTATCTCCAGCACCCGTAGGATCAAAAACTTCTTCTAATGGCAATGCCGGCGCAAAAAAGACTTCACGATCATGGAATAGTAAAGCGCCATGCTCTCCTTTTTTAATCACCACATATTTAGGTCCCATTGCCATGATTTTCTGTGCCGCAATGGCAAGTGAATATTCACCAGTCATTTGCCTTGCTTCCTCGTCATTAATGGTAACTACGTCTACTTTTGAAATAACCTTCATTAGCTCATCCCAAGTATGTTCCATCCAAAAATTCATGGTATCCAGCATGATCAGTTTGGGGTCATTCATCTGTTCAATAACACTTAACTGAACCAAAGGATGTAGATTTCCCAACATCACCAATTCGGCATCTTTGTAATTATTTGGAACTACTGGTTGGAAATCTGCCAGTACATTGAGTTCTGTAGAGAGCGTATCCCTAGAGTTCATGTCGTTGTGGTACTTTCCACTCCAGAAAAAGGTTTTTCCATCTTCAACGATTTCCAAAGCAGAAAGATCGATTCCCTTTTCTTTCAACATCCGAAGGTCATCTTTAGGAAAATCTCCCCCAACTACAGATACAATGGCACTGTCTACGTTGAATTGGGAAGCTGCGAGCCCAATGTAAGTGGCGGCGCCTCCTAGGATTTTATCGGTTTTGCCAAAAGGGGTTTCTATGGCGTCAAAGGCAACGGTCCCTACAATCACTAATTTACTCATGGGCAGTAGCTGGGTTGAGGTGGCAAAGATACGTTTTTGTATACAGAAAAACTAATTGTTGAAATGGCGTTATTTTCGTCCAAAATCGGCAGGTATTTCCCCCCAAGCTTTTGTCTCCCATTTCACAATTTTAGTGGTGTAGGTGTTTTTTTTCAGCCAGGTTTCAGCTCGTTCAATTAGCTCAAAAAGCTTTTTGTTTTTTGCAGTTTGTTTCAGTTTGGTATTGCACTTTTTCTTTTTTATCCAACCCATTGCAATTCTACTATCAGAGTAAATCAGTCGGTCACTTTGCTGTTGTTTCAGAAAAGCAAGCCCATGTACCAGTGCTAAAAACTCGCCCACATTATTGGTGCCTTGCTGAAAAGGGCCTTGTTTGAAAAGTTCCTTGTGGGTTTGGGTATCTACTCCGCGGTATTCCATTAAGCCCGGATTCCCGCTGGAAGCTGCATCTACTGCAATAGAATAGAGGTTGGGCTCGCCAATTTTTAAAAGTTCTTCTTTGGAAAGTACTTTTTTCTTTTTCCCTCCTTTTCCCTTGTAGTCCTTGTATTCTTTGTTGTATGCAACTTTAGCTTCAGCAAGCGTTTCGAAAGATTTGTATTGGGCGCCCGAAACACCTGCGATGGCTTTTTTACATTCCTCCCAACTACGGAAAATGCCAGTTGGATTTCCAAACCAAACCACATAGTATTTTTGCTTTTTGGCCATCTTTAAGAGGTAAGTAATTTTTCAACAACCATTGGAAAATATTGGTATTCCAGCTCATGTACTTTTTCTGCAACAATTTCAGGGGTGTCATTTTCAGAAACAGGCACACTTTTCTGAAAAATAATCGCTCCTTCATCATATGCTTCATTTACAAAATGAATGGTAATACCCGTTTCCTCTTCGCGATTTTGGACTACAGCTTCGTGTACATACTTTCCATACATTCCTTTTCCGCCATATTTTGGAAGTAGGGCAGGATGGATGTTAATGACTTTGTTGGGAAATGCTTGCAGGATAACCGCTGGGAATTTCCAAAGAAATCCCGCTAATATGATGAGGTCTGGAGCTTCTTTTTGGAGTGTTTTTAATACTCCGTTTGGTGATTGAAGGGCTTCTTTATCAAACCAGGAGGCCTTTACATTCAAGGCTTCTGCACGTTTTAACACTTTGGCATCCTTCTTGTTTGAGAGCACGTGAATGACTTTGGCAACGGACTTTTGCTGAAAAAACTCAATGATGCGCTGGGCATTGGTGCCATTCCCAGAAGCAAAAATCACAATACGTTTTTCCATAAATCCCCCAAAGTTTAAAAAGAAGTAATATTAAATTGAAACAAAAGTACGGCAATCGGGTTAACTTCGCCCAAAATTATTTAAATTGTATTCACTTTTAAAGTGCTACACAGTTGGGTGCAGTTAAATTTTTCCTATATTGAATTAGGATTATTGACAAAGCATTCCACATTTTGTAGCCAAAATGGTGTTTTAATGTAAAATATTTTATTTTTGCCACTTGTAATTAAATCTAAAAACTAAGAATTATGTCAGACATTGCATCAAGAGTAAAAGCAATTATCGTAGACAAACTAGGTGTCGATGAGAACGAAGTAGTGAACGAAGCTAGCTTCACAAACGATCTTGGAGCTGATTCCTTGGATACGGTAGAGCTTATTATGGAATTTGAAAAAGAATTTGATATTCAGATTCCAGACGATCAAGCTGAAAACATTGCCACAGTTGGGCAAGCAATTTCATACATCGAAGAAGCGAAGTAAATTACCTTCCGTATGGAATTAAAGCGAGTTGTTGTAACAGGTCTAGGTGCACTTACCCCCATTGGTAATAATTTGTCCGAATATTGGGACGGATTGAAAAATGGGAAAAGCGGGTGTGCTCCCATTACGTATTTTGATACCGAAAAGTTCAAAACAAAATTCGCTTGTGAATTAAAGAATTATGATCCCTCAGATTATTTTGATAGGAAAGAAGCTCGGAAAATGGACCGCTTTGCACAATATGCAATGGTCTCATCCGATGAAGCCATTGCAGATGCCGGCATAGACCTTGACCAAGTTGATAAATTCAGGGTTGGGGTAATATGGGGTGCTGGAATTGGCGGACTTCAAACCTTTCAAGATGAAGTTATAAGTTTTGCAGAAGGGGATGGAACACCACGTTTCAACCCCTTCTTTATTCCTAAAATGATTGCAGATATCGCCCCCGGAAATATCTCTATCAAACATGGATTTATGGGCCCAAACTACACTACGGTTTCAGCCTGTGCTTCTTCTGCCAATGCCATTATTGATGCCTTGAATTACATTCGCTTGGGGCATTGTGATATAATTGTTACGGGCGGAAGTGAAGCGGCTGTTACCCAAGCAGGAATGGGAGGATTTAACGCAATGCATGCACTTTCTACCAGAAATGAAAGTCCTGAAACGGCTTCAAGACCTTTTGATGCTACCCGCGATGGGTTTGTGTTAGGGGAAGGAGCTGGAGCGTTAATTTTGGAAGAATACGAACATGCCAAAAAGCGTGGTGCTAAAATCTATGCTGAAGTTGCTGGCGGAGGGATGTCCAGTGACGCATATCATATGACTGCTCCCCATCCAGATGGAATAGGGGTAGAACGTGTAATGATTAACTGTCTTAAGGACGCAGGGATGAAACCTGAGGATGTTGATGCAATTAATACACACGGAACGTCCACTCCTTTAGGGGACGTAGCAGAGCTTAAAGCAATTTCCAATGTATTTGGTGCACATACATCAGACATCAATATTAACTCCACCAAATCCATGACAGGACACCTGTTGGGAGCTGCTGGAGCTATTGAAGCCATCGCTTCTATTTTGGCCATGGAAAATGGTTTGGTTCCACCTACTATCAACCATACCACCGTTGATGAAAATATTGATCCTTCACTAAATCTTACGTTAAATAAGGCTCAAGCCCGCACAATTGATGTAGCTATGAGTAACACATTTGGTTTTGGAGGACACAATGCCTGCATCTTGTTCAAGAAACTTGCCGAATAACGGTTTATGGCATCCATAAAGAATATATTTTCCAGTCGTTCTGAAAAGGATGAAAATTTTCTCCGTGCTTTAAAAAAAATTTTAGGATTCAAGCCTAACGACATATCTATCTATCAAGAAGCATTTACACACCGCTCAACTAATGAAACCAATAAAGAAGGAGATCCCATAAATTATGAACGGTTGGAATTTTTGGGAGATGCCATGTTGGGCTCTGTCATTGCTTCCCATCTTTTCAAAAAAGTGCCCCACGGAAACGAAGGTTACCTTACCAAAATGAGGTCTAAGGTGGTTAGTAGGGAACATTTAAATGAATTGGGAAGGGATTTAAAATTGATTCGTTTAGTGAAGTCTTCTGTTCCTACCCAACAATTTGGTGAAAATATCCATGGAAATGTTTTTGAAGCACTCGTGGGCGCCATTTATTTGGATAAAGGCTATAAGGGAGTGGAACAATTCATCCGGAAACGGGTAATCAAACCGTATGTTGATATTCAAAAGCTGGAAGGAAAGATCATTAGCTATAAAAGTCTATTTATAGAATGGTGTCAAAAAAACAAGAAAACATTTAAATTCAATGTATATGAAGATAATGGCAAAGACCCGCTAAAACACTTTGCTGTAAAACTTCAATTGGAAAAAGATATCGTTGCAAAAGCTAGGGGAACTTCAAAAAAGAAAGCTGAAGAACGCGCAGCTAAAAGGGCTTTTTACAAGCTTCAGAAGTCCATGCAAATGAACAATCCTTAATCTAGGGAAATTTAGAAAACGTTTTCGGTAGGGATTTACCCAAAATTAATCTTTGCAATTATTACTTCCGCAAAACAATTGCTATTTTTAATAAATTTTGAAGTATGGCAATACACAAACTTTTATTGGAAGATCCATCGGAAGATCAATTTTCCCTTATTGCCATTCATTGTAGCGAAGAAGATTATAAAATGGCGTTTAAGCTGAATCAAGCACTTGGTCTTCAATTACGGAGGCATCGCTTGGATTTGGATTTTTCGGTAGAGGGCCAGTCCTTAACTTATCCACTCTTTGAATTTTATCACGAAGCGAAATACCTCCAATATTTTCTGGTGGGAAATAAGTGCAGTTATTCGGCAGCTTCCCTAGCTCCTGCACAAGGATTGTTTGCTGAAATGACTACCGGAAAAACTAAAATTGCTTATTTGCTTCCCGAGTTTAAAAAAGTAGATTACTTTATGAAGATTGAAACAGATTCCAGGCCTGTGGCCTTGCGGGAGACCATTTCCAAAATCAATGAAATTAAAGAGGTGATCTCTTCCTACGTGATTCAAAATGATACCATTAAAACCAACAATAACTTAATATTCAACTAATGCCAACCCAAAAAAAGACCAAAATAGTAGCCACGCTGGGACCTTCCACAAGTGATAGAAAAGTCCTAAAGGAGATGATCCTGTCTGGGGCCAATGTATTTCGGATTAATTTCTCCCACGCAGATTATGAAGAGGTAAAAAAGAAAGTAAAACTTATACGTGATTTAGATGAATCCTTGGGAACTTCTTCTGCAATCCTAGCAGATCTTCAGGGCCCGAAATTACGTGTAGGGATGATGAAGGAAGAGGTCGTGGTGAATCCCGGGGACCAAATTGACTTTTGCACAGGAAAGGAATTTGATGGCACCAAAGAAAGGGTTTACATGAATTATGATGAATTCCCTAAGGACGTGAAAGCAGGGGAGCGTATTTTGTTGGATGATGGAAAACTTATTTTTGAAGTCCTCAAAACCAACGGAAAGGATAAAGTCACTACTAAGGTCATTCAGGGAGGACCCTTGCGTTCTAGAAAAGGGGTGAACCTTCCCAATACCAATATTTCATTACCAGCGCTCACCGCCAAGGATAAAGATGATGCTATTTTTGCCATAAGTTTGGAAGTAGACTGGATTGCACTCTCTTTTGTGCGTCATGCCGAAGATTTAAAGGAATTGCAAGCACTAATCGAAGCACATAGTGAGCACAAGATCCCTATCATAGCCAAAATTGAAAAGCCCGAAGCGGTAAAGAATATTGACTCTATTGTGCCTTATTGTGATGGTTTAATGGTAGCCCGTGGTGATCTAGGGGTAGAAGTGCCAGCTTCAGATGTACCGCTCATTCAAAAGCAATTGGTACTAACTGCCAAGAAAGCCCGAATACCCGTCATTATCGCAACCCAAATGATGGAAACCATGATTACATCACTTACCCCCACCCGCGCCGAGGTAAACGATGTGGCCAATAGCGTAATGGACGGGGCAGATGCGGTCATGCTTTCGGGGGAAACTTCAGTAGGGCAATACCCTGTGGAAGTAATCCAAAAAATGGCGAATATTTGTCAACGGGTTGAAAACAGTGATTTAATTAAAGTCCCTCATACCCCACCTCATGTGCGTACCAACAGATATATTACAAAATCTGTTTGTTACCATGCGGCAAAAATGGCCGATGAAATTGAAGCGAAGGCCATTTGCACCTTAACGAACAGTGGATATACTGCATTTCAGATTTCTGCCTGGCGACCAGAAGCACATATTTTGGTGTTTACCTCTAACAAAAGAATCCTTTCCCGTTTAAGTCTTTTATGGGGAGTGAAGGCATTCTACTATGATAAATATGTGAGTACAGATGAAACCGTAGATGATGTAAACCGAATTGCACTGGAAAAAGGCTATGTAGAAAAAGGGGATTTTCTAGTAAACCTAGCAGCCATGCCCATTGTAGAAAAAGGAATGGTGAATACCCTACGGGTTTCACAGGCATGAAAAAAGCATTATATATCATTTATGACATTGCCATGATAAGTCTGTCGAAGTATCGAGGGATATTGTCTTTCAGAACCCCAACTTGTTGGGGTGAAGAATCTCCTCTTATTTTTAGAAATAGGAATCAGGAGTCAAGAGCCAAGACGCTTTCCCTTCACGACTCACGATTCACTGTGCTGGCCTTGCCAGCACCTACTCTTTCACCACCTGTTTGATAACGGCTCCTCTTGTGGTACGCACTTCTACGAAATACAGCCCTGTGGGTAGGTTGGATACGGGGATGGCCTCAAAATCTTTGTGCACGGTCATCAACGCCTGCCCCAGCACGTCATAAAAGGTGGCCTGCTGTAGGGGTTCCTGGCTTTGGATACGGAGAAGATCCCCTACGGGGTTGGGAGTGAGTTGTAGGCCCTTGA
>CAZBWO010000029.1:0-13386 GCA_964495885.1 uncultured Alteromonas sp.
TTTATGAAAATATTCTTTTCCATATCAATGTCAATTTTATTCTTTTTTCAGGGAATTAGCATTGATATGGACTTTTGTGGACCCATTAAAGAAATTTCAAGCATTATTACCCATTATCAAGACCATAAAGTTTATGGAGACTCTTTCCTTGAATATGTAGTTGAAGATTACATTGACAATGATGCAAAAAATGAAGGGCATCATAATAACCCAGATAAGGAGAATACACCAGTCCATTCCCATCATCAATGTTGTCACCCTTTAGTATTAATTATTGCGAACAACAATTCGGCTTTAACCAATCGACTAAAGTTTGAAGAGAAAAAACAGTTTAACTTACATAAAGTAAACTTCACTTCCAGATATCTGGAATCGCTTTTCCAACCCCCTAAAGTATAATGCAGTTTTTTTTAGGATAGCTATATCCTATCGTGATGCTTTTCAAAGTAAGTGTCGCATCATAAACGCATTGCATCTCTTTGCATTGCGATGTTTAAACTGAATTAATACTTTTTTTATGATTAACAAAATCATTTCATTTTCCATTAATAACAAGTTTATTATTGGGCTCTTTATAGTGGCACTGGTAGGCACGGGAATTTGGTCTATGGCCACTATAAATCTGGGTTCTGTGCCCGATATTACCAATAATCAAGTACAAGTTATTACCGTTGCCCCAAATTTAGGTACGGAAGATATTGAGCAATTTGTAACCTACCCAGTAGAATTGGCAATGGCAAACCTTCCTGACGTTATCGAACTGCGTTCCGTTTCTCGTTTTGGTCTTTCTGTAGTTACCATTGTCTTTAAGGACGAGGCGGGTACTTATCTACCCCGGCAATTGGTGCAAGAGAAATTGACCGAAGTAGCTGGAGAAATTCCCGAGGGTTTTGGTACGCCATTTATGGCACCCATTACTACAGGTTTGGGCGAAATCTACCAATACACCTTAAAATTAAAAGAGGGCTACGAAGATAAATACGATGCAATGGAGCTTCGTACCATACAGGACTGGATTGTAAAACGCCAAATGGCATTAGTCCCTGGAGTGGTAGAGGTCAATGCTTTTGGAGGCTATGTAAAACAATATGAAGTTGCTATAAATCCTGATAAACTAAAAAGTTTTGGCATTACAATGAATCAGGTTTTTGAAGCCCTGAAAGTGAACAACGCTAATACGGGAGGTGCTTACATCGAGAAAAACCACCAAGCAAATTTCATTCGCGGAGAAGGTTTGGCACGTAGTCTTGAGGATTTGGAAAACACCGTTGTAACCACACAAAATGGAAGCCCTGTTTTAGTGCGCGATGTCGCTGAAAAAGTGGGCTATGGGAACCAAGTGCGCTATGGTGCGTTTACACAAGATGGACACGAAACTGTTGGGGGACAAATACTGATGCTGAAAGGCGAAAGCCCTGGCAACGTGGTAGAAAATGTGGAGAAGCGTATTGTAGAAATTCAAAAATCCCTACCCGAAGGTGTTTACATAGATACGTTTTTAAGTAGAAGTGAACTTATTGGAAGAACCACAAGCACCGTTGAAAAAAACCTTATTGAAGGTTCGCTCATCGTTATTTTTGTTTTGGTCTTGCTTTTGGGAAGTTTCCGTGGTGGATTGATAACCGCTTCGGTAATTCCGCTATCATTACTCTTTGCGTTTATCTTGATGAAACAATTTGGTGTGTGGGCAAACTTAATGTCTTTGGGAGCAATCGATTTTGGTATCATCGTGGATGGTGCAGTAATCATTGTGGAAGGAATGGTATTTCACATCCATCAACGGATGAAGAAAACCACAACGGCCATTGGCCAGCCAGAAATGGATGAAATAGCCTATGAATCAGCAAGTACGATGATGAATTCTGCATTTTTCGGACAATTGATTATCCTTATTGTCTTTACACCGATTCTCTTTTTAACTGGTGTTGAGGGAAAAATGTTCCGTCCAATGGCATTTACTTTCGGATTTGCAGTTTTGGGAGCGATTATCCTGTGTCTTACGTATGTACCAATGATTTCGTCAATGTTCCTAAAACCTGCCAGAAATCAGAACAGTTGGTTCGCAAAATTTGAAAACAGAATTGACAGGTTCAGTGATAAAATAATGTCAGGGTTGAACAGGGCGTATGTACCCTTGCTCAATTTCGCACTTCGCTTTAGGGCTGGTGTCATTATTGGTGCGGTTGGACTGCTATTGATTGCAGGATTTATTTTCAGCAATATGGGTGGCGAATTCATACCTAAATTTGATGAGGGCGATATTGCATTTCAGGCCTTGATAAAACCAGGGAGTAGTCTTACGGAATCTATTGAAGCCTCAAAAAAACTTCAAAATTTAATCAATGAATTTCCTGAAGTAAAAACAGTGGTTTCAAGGATTGGTGTGGCCGAAATACCGACAGACCCAATGCCAATGGACATTGCCGATAGCTATATTATTCTTGAAAAGGATAAGAGCAAATGGACTTCCGCAGATAGCAAAGAAGAACTTATTGAAAAAATACAGGAAAAAATTTCAGTTGTTCCCGGTGTGAATTTCGTGTTTACGCAACCTGTGGAACTTCGTTTTAACGAACTGCTTACGGGTGTTCGGGAGGACGTGGCCATTAAATTGTACGGAGAAGATTTGGGCGTATTGGCAGACAAGGTTCAGGAAATCGCAGTGGTTATCAGAAGCGTTCCCGGAGCGGCCGACCTCAATGTGGAAGCCACGAGTGGTTTGCCACAAATGACCGTGGAATACAATCGTGCAAAAATGGCACAGTACGGTGTAACCGTTGACAAGCTGAATGATTATGTAAGTGCCGCCTTTTCAGGAGAAGCGGCAGGTGTGATTTTTGAGGGCGAAAAACGCTTTGATGTGGTCATTCGTTTGGCGAAGGACTTCAGACAGGACATCAACAGCCTTAAAAATCTATATATCGATTTACCAAATGGTGCCCAAGTACCGTTAAAGGAAGTAGCGGACATCAGTTACAAACCCGGTCCAATGCAGATTTCAAGGGACAATACCTCGCGTCGTATTTCGGTAGGAGTCAATGTTCGTGGGCGAGATGTAAAATCGATGGTCGAGGAAATTCAGCAAAAACTGGAAACGGAAGTGAAACTGCCACCAGGTTATTTTGTAACCTACGGAGGTTCGTTTGAAAACCTGCAACGTGCGTCAGACCGATTGATGATTGTAGTACCTATTGCACTTTTTCTGATATTCATATTGCTCTATTTTGCATTGAACTCGTTCTCGCAGTCGGTAATGATTTATATGGCAGTGCCTCTGGCGGCCATTGGTGGCGTATTTGCGCTTTGGATACGGGGAATGCCCTTTAGTATTTCAGCAGGAGTCGGATTTATCGTGCTCTTTGGAGTTGCGGTATTGAACGGTTTGGTACTGATAAACAAATTCAACGAATTAAAAGAAAGTGGAATGACAGACTTAAAGAAACGAATATACGAAGCAACACACGAACGGTTACGACCAATTTTGCTAACCGCAACGGCGGCCATTATGGGCTTTATCCCAATGGCGATTTCTACCTCGGGAGGTGCCGAGGTACAGCGACCATTGGCAACAGTAGTTATTGGTGGATTGCTTACGGCCACGTTTTTAACCCTTGTAGTCCTTCCGGTATTGTATTATTGGTTGGAATCAAGAAAGGAACGAAACAATACTGATGGCGATGTAAGCTATATCAACAAATCCACGAACATTGTAACCGTATTGTTGATGGTGGGTGGTTTGATGGCTTCCGGAACTGCGGTGGCCCAAGACACCAATCAAGATGGAACAATTCCGAAAACCTTGACCGTAAATGAGGCTATTGCGATGGCAAAGCAGAATTATCCATCGCTTAAGGAAAGTGAAGCGTTTATTGAAAGGGAAAAGGCTATGAAAGGCACCAGTTTTGACCTTGGAAGTACCCAAGTTTTTACGGGAAAGGAAGAATATGGCAATAATCTTCCCGGAATACAAACTACCATTGGTGTACAACAAGGCAACATAGATTTGCTTTCGGGATTTTCAAAATCCAAGTTTTACAAAGAGCGCATTGCCTTGGGAGAAAAGTTTTATGTGGCCAATGAACAACAGTTGGTTCGTAATGTGATGCAAGCCTATGACCAAATTAATTATTACAAGGCACAGTTACGTTTTGCAGACCAATTAGACAGTATTTACGCCAATTTTAAGACCGCTGCCCAACTTCGTTATGACACTGGAGAAACAGGCAAGTTGGAATTTATTTCAGCCTCTTCAGAGTTTCAACAGATTCAAGTGTTAAAGCAACAAGCCTATGACGATATTGAAATTGCCAAACGTGCCTTAAAACAATATTTGGGAACGGATGAAACCATCGAAACAGTTGATGGTTTTTACGAGCCATTGGATTTTATGGTAACGTTGGATTCAACCTCGGTGGCAAACAACCCAATGTTGCAATATGCGTTGCAGAACGCCGAAGTAAGTAAAGCAAATGTGGGCGTTGAAAAATCCCAATTCCTACCAAAATTTAATTTATCGTTCGGACGGCAAGTTGTGGATGATGTTTCTGGATTCAATACCTATCAAGCAGGAATCAGTATTCCGTTGTGGTTCTTTCCGCAGAAATCAAGGGTAAAGGCAGCCAAGGCAGATGCAATGGTTGCAGAGAATCAATATTTGGAGCAAAAGGCAACCACCGAAAGTAGGGTGTCGCAATTGTTCAAATCACTTGAAAAAACACGGAAAATATTGCAGTATTATGAAGAAGGCGCATTGCTTTTGGCGGAAGAACAAATAACAACCGCAGAATTGGCATCTAAAGAGGGCGAAATAGATTACGTGAACTATATTACCATTCTAAATAGCGCCATCCGTATTAAACAGACACATTTACAATATATCAACCAATATAACCAACAGTCTATTGAGGTACAATACCAGTTGGGAAATCTATAATCTTAAAAAAAGAAAAATGAAGAATATACTATTAGTAAGTACCGTATTAGTTGCACTTATGTTTATGAGTTGTAACGATGCCCAAAAATCTGAACTTGGGCATAACGAAGCTGAAGGCGTATCAAAAACCGAAGCAGATGGCGAAGAAGGTCACGACGAAGGAGAAGGAGGCCATAGTGAGGAAGAAGGCGTTGTAGAACTTACAAAGCAACAGGCTGAAACCATCGGTTTGGAAATGAAACCTCTGGAGGAACGGAATTTAGGGAACAACATTAAAGTAACGGGTACGCTGGAACTTTACCCACAGGACAAGGCGAACATCAGTCCGTTTGTTGGTGGAAATGTGAGTTCCATAAAAGTTGTACCTGGAGATAACGTAAGCCAAGGACAGGTGCTTGCGTATATTGAGCATCCAGATATCATTGCAATGCAACAGGATTATCAGGAAAAAAATGACGAGCTGGTCTTTTTGAAACAGGATTTTGAGCGCAAGCAGACCCTTTATGACAAAGGTGTTTCTTCTGGCAAGGAATTTCAGATGGCACAGTCAAAATTTCGTTCCACAACATCCAGTGTCAATGGTTTGCGGTCCCAATTGAGATTGTTGGGCATTAACCCGGACAAGGTGGCTGAAGGCCAAATATATTCCGCAGTTCCCATTACCACACCCATAAGTGGCTATGTGGATGAAGTAATGATTAGTCTGGGCGATTATGTGGCACAACAATCCAAAATGTTCTCAATAAGCGATAATTCAAAGATTTATGTAAACTTTAAAGTATATGAGAAGGACATAAAGCAAATCAAGAAAGGGCAACAGATATATTTTTCAACGGCTTCTCGTCCAGATGAACTGCTTAAGGCAACCGTTAGGTCTGTAGGCAAAACCTTCAATACTGATCCAAAAGCATTGGAAGTTATGGCAGATATTGAGAACAAGGATAAAAACCTGTTGCCGGGTATGTACGTGGAAGGACGCATAGTGCAGGGCGAGAAAAAAGGTTTTGCCGTACCGGAAGCTGCCATTATAAAAGAAGGCGAGCAATCCTTTATTTTTATTTTGGATGAAGATGAAGAAATGGAAGCGAACAAAATGAAATTTAAAATGGTACCCGTAACGGTTGGACTAACTGATTTGGGCTTTGTTGAAGTCAATCTTCCTGCCGAAGTTTCAACGGATGCCAAAGTGGTCATCAAAGGAGCTTATAACCTATCTTCGGAAATGGTTAAGGGCGAATTGGAGCACGGACATTAATTCAAGAAAAATAAAAGGTTTTGATTCCGAGTTTGTTTATCGTCTTAATTAGTTAGTTAAAAATTAGAAAACAGGCTCGGTTCAAAATCAATTAAAAATTTAAAAAATTCATAATATGAAGGAAATAAAAGCATTTATAAAACCGAACCGAATCCAAAGAGTCATTGAAGCACTATCTGATAATGGGTTCAAAAGTATGACCCTTTCACAAGCTGAAGGCACTGGTGCATTCAAATCAAAAGGGGCAAGACCGTCGCTGGATTTTCACGTAACAGATAGTCCAGTAGTTAAGCTGGAACTGGTCTGCCAAAATGAGGAAGCCCAAGCAGCCATTGAAACAATTTTAAAAAATGGTAAAACGGAAGAACCAGGAGATGGTATCATATACATAGCCAATATAGAGAATGCCTTTCAGATTAAAACGGGAGATTCCTTAAAACGGTACGACCTATAAAACATTTTAGTGCAAATGGAAAAAATAGTCCAACTTCTTGAAAGCAAAGGGATACGACCTACGGCAATGCGCCTAATGACCTACAAACGTTTGGCAGAATTAGAGGTGGCCATCAGTCTTGGCGATTTGGAAAAGGATTTTAAGGTCAGTGAAAGAAGTACCCTATTTAGGACTATAAAAACGTTTGAGGAAAAAGGTGTTGTACATCAAATTGAGGATGGGACTGGAGTTATTAAATATGCCCTTTGCGAAGAGAACTGTGAATGCGAGGTCGGCAACGACCTTCATTTGCACTTTCATTGCAACAACTGTAATGAAACGGTCTGTTTAACAGAGCATAAAATCCCGCATATCAGCTTGCCCGACGGCTACATTACCGAAGATATTAATTTGGTGGTAAAAGGTATCTGCGAAAAATGCAGCGATAATTTGGGTTGAGTTTTAGGTTTTTCAATTCAATCATCATTTATAAATAATGAGCAATGATAACAATCTATAAAAAAGAAGCTACGGTATATATGGTGGCAGAAAACAAGCTGGATGCCAAGGATTATGAGAACTTGATACCGGTCTTAACAGAACATATAACGGCATATCAGGAAGTGTTCTGGTACATTGAAATGCAAAATTTTGAAGGCTGGACGGTAAGTGCCTATTGGAAGGGTATTGAATTAAATCTTCCGAATGAAACACATTTAAAGCGTGTTGCTTTAGTGGGTAGCGTTAAATGGCAGGAACAATTTACCGAGGCATTGCTTCCTTTTTCAGAAGCTCATATAAAATTTTATAAGCCAGAAGAAAAAGACGATGCCAAAGAATGGATAAAAAAAAATAGTAAAAAATGAAAAAAATACAACTAAAAATTCCAGTTATCCTTCCGCAAGTTCCAAACGAAAAAGATACTTGTGTTGAGCGGCTTATAAAAGAATTACAGGCTAAAGAGGGCATCGAAAAAGTACACGTTGCCGATACAAAGGAAGATGACACACCACAGCTCTGTTTTCATTATGACCCCGATATTATTTCCATAGACCGCATTCAATCTCTCGCAGAACAGACAGGTGCCGAGATTACCGAAAAATATGGGCATTTGCTCATTGAGGTAAAAGGAATCAGACATACAAGACAGGCACGTTCCATAGAGAAAAGCCTTTTGGCAATCAATGGGGTTTTGGAGGCTTCCGTTTCGGCCTCTGGAATGGTGCGGCTTGAGTTTGATAAAAAGCAAACAAATTTTGATGAAATAAGTAAACAGATTGAAAAGGAAGACCTTCAGGTTCTGCGGAGTTCTTCAAACGAAAATGATTATTCCGAAGCATCCAAAAAAAAACAGGCGCGTTCAAAGAAAGAAGATACTAAAGAGCAAACTTCCACAGACGGCCACGAGCACAAAGAGGGCGAGCCCCACGAAGACGGAGAAGCACACGCCCACGGTGGGGTTTTCGGCAAAAATACCGAGCTTATTTTTTCCATCATCTGTGGAGCACTTCTCGGGATAGGTTTCGGGCTTTCCTATGTGGAATCCATCCCTGAATGGGTCAGTCTTACTTTATACATAGGGGCTTACTTTTTCGGTGGTTTCTTTACGGCCAAGGAAGCGGTTCAAACTGTTGCCAAGGGTGGTTTTGAGATTGACTTTTTAATGCTGGTCGCTGCTATTGGCGCCGCCATTCTGGGAGAATGGGCAGAAGGCGCACTGTTGTTGTTTTTATTTAGCCTTGGGCACGCCTTGGAACATTACGCAATGAACAAAGCAAGAAAAAGCATTGCTGCGCTTGCAGACCTTGCACCAAAAACAGCATTGCTTAAAAAAGATGGCAGGACCGAAGAAGTTGGAATTGAGCAATTGAGTATTGGCGATATTATAGTGGTCAAGCCCAATAGTAAAATATCCGCAGATGGCGTCGTGGTCAACGGAAAAAGCAGTGTAAACCAGGCCCCTATTACTGGGGAAAGTGTACCCGTGGATAAACTTCCCGTGGAAGATACAGGCAGGGACTATTCGGCAGACGATGATATCAAGGATGAAAATCGGGTATTTGCCGGAACTATCAACGGTAATAACACGCTGGAAATAAAGGTAATCAAAGAAGCCAAAGACTCTACCCTGTCCCGACTGGTCAAATTGGTCAACGAGGCACAGACCCAGAAGTCCCCCACGCAACTGCTGACCGATAAGTTCGAAAAATACTTTGTGCCATCCGTACTGATACTGGTTGGTATCCTACTCTTTGCCTTTCTGGTCATTGACGAACCGTTTAGTGCCAGCTTTTATCGTGCAATGGCGGTATTGGTAGCTGCAAGTCCCTGTGCACTGGCCATTTCAACACCAAGTGCCGTATTGAGCGGTGTGGCAAGGGCAGCACGTGGCGGCGTGCTCATCAAAGGTGGGCGACCACTTGAGGATTTAGGGGTCATAACCGCTTTGGCTTTTGATAAAACAGGCACGCTTACCGAAGGCAAGCCCAAACTTACCGAAGTAGTACCATTGGGGGATATTGAAGAAAATGAACTGTTAAAGATAGCCGTTGCTGTTGAAAACTTGAGCGACCATCCTTTGGCCAAAGCCGTTGTTAGGGATGGGAAAGAGCGTCTGGAAGGCACTGAAATTCCCAATGCATCCGACTTGGAAGCTGTTCTAGGAAAAGGTATCAAAGCTTCCTTGGGACAGGATAAAATTTATATTGGAAACCTTGACTTGTACGAAGACCTCGATGAAGCAAAACCATCTGAAGAAATATCCAACAAGGTAAGGGAACTTGAAGGGGGCGGAAATACTACGATGCTCATAAGAAGGAACAAAGAATATATAGGTATCATCGCCCTGATGGACACCCCACGGGAAGCGGCCAAGGAAACACTGAAAAAATTAAAGGAAATCGGTATCAAGCGGATGATAATGCTAACCGGGGATAATCAAAAGGTTGCCGATGCCGTTGCTAAAGAAATTGGGTTGACCGATGCCTGGGGAAGCCTGTTGCCAGAGGAAAAGGTAGATGCCATTAAAAAATTAAAAGAACAGGAATCCAAAGTCGCAATGGTAGGCGACGGTGTGAACGATGCCCCTGCAATGGCAAACAGCACCGTAGGGATCGCAATGGGTGCTGCGGGCAGTGATGTAGCATTGGAAACAGCTGACATTGCCCTAATGGCCGATAAACTGGAAACCCTGCCCTTTGCCATAGGTTTGAGCAGGAAGGCAAAGACCATTATTAAGCAAAACCTTTGGGTAAGCCTCGGTATTGTGGCATTGCTTATCCCATCGACCATTATGGGTTGGGCCAATATCGGTATTGCAGTGGTCATCCACGAAGGCTCAACATTACTTGTGGTTTTTAATGCGTTAAGGCTTTTGGCTTATAAGAAATAGCATCAAATATATGTTTTGAAAAAGGGTTTGCTTTTGAATTAATATTGCAATGACTAAAACGGAAAAGATACTATTAAATCACGGTATTCGACCTACTCAAATGAGGTTGAAGATATACAAGTTCCTGAAAAGGAAGCAAAGTGCCGTGTCCTTTTCCGATTTGAAAAAGGCTTTTGTTCAAAAGAGCGAAACCAATAAAACAGCAAACAGAACGACCTTTTATCGCAATCTCAAGATTTTTGAGGATAAAGGGCTGATTCATCAGATTAATGATGGGGTCGGAGTGGCAAAATATGCGATTTCCGATGAAAACGCCAAAGATAAATACGGTATAGATTTACATATGCATTTTCATTGTACCAATTGCAGAAAAACAATCTGTTTACCAAATAAAATATCCAAAGAAAGCTTGCCAAACGATTATGAAATAAACAATGTGAACCTTGTATTGAAAGGAGTATGTGAGAAGTGCAGGCAAAAATATTAGGTAGGAGTTCCAGAACTTTGAGCCCTTGTACCCTATGGTCAGGTTCAGGTATATTCCATCTACTTAAACCTAAAAAAATATAGAGGTATGGGAAAATATGATATAGACATTAGTGGATTAGGTTCTGGTGCTACCGAAGACAGCGCGTTGCTTATATAAAATCATAAAAACGAAGATGAAGAAAATTCAAAAACTAACACAGGAAATCAACGAATTGACAGTAAGGATTGAACAGAAATATCCCGAACTCTATCGCTATTTAGATGAGAACCCCATAACTATTCCCGTAGATGATGAAGCAAAACCTACTCATAAATCGTTCGCTGATTATTTGGAGAGCTTAAAATCGATTTTGGAAAAATATATGGAATCCCATAGTAAGTAAAGATTTAAAAGACCAAACGTAGAATTTAATACAGATTATTTAAATGTCCACTATAAACAAAAGCACTTTTAAGGTAAGTCAAATGGATTGCCATTCCGAAGAACAGATGATACGGATGAAACTGGAGTCAAACCCTCAAATAAAATATCTGGACTTTGACATTCCGAATAGGAAATTAGATGTGTACCATAAGGGAAATGCTCAAGAAGTAAACATCGCATTGGGTACATTAAAGCTGGGAGAAAAACTCTTGGGAACAGAAAAGGCGGAAACACCTATTGCCGAAGACGAGACCAAACAAAAGAAGATACTCTGGTGGGTCTTGTACATCAATTTTGGTTTTTTCGTTATCGAAATGACCACGGGTTGGATTTCTTCCTCTATGGGTCTAATTGCCGATTCACTTGATATGCTGGCCGATTCCATTGTGTACGCTTTGAGCCTTTTTGCCGTAGGTGGTGCCATTGCACGAAAAAAGAAAGTGGCGAAGTTCAGTGGCTATTTTCAGATGGCGTTGGCCCTGCTGGGATTTTCGGAAGTTGTGAGAAGGTTTTTAAGCAGTAGCGAAACCCCTTTGTTCCAATGGATGATTATCGTTTCCATTTTTGCCCTTATCGGCAACCTCGTTTCCCTATGGCTCATAAACAAAGCAAAAAGCAAGGAAGCGCATATGCAGGCTAGTGCTATTTTCACGTCAAACGATATAATCGTAAACGGAGGGGTAATCCTGGCAGGCGTACTGGTTTATTTTTTGGACAGTAAATGGCCCGATTTGGTCATTGGCGGTATTGTGTTTGCCTTTGTGATGCGTGGGGCGATTAGAATTTTAAAATTGTCGAAATAATGATTAAAAGTGGACAATAGGAACTACAAGTATTATTGCGGATAATGCAGTAACGATGACGCTGGTTTTTTTTTTGTTCCGTTTTATACGTCGCCTATTTACTGGTAATGGTTTTTTACGTGTTGAAATTTTTTGATAGATGGAGGACAAAATTTTTAAAGATTACAAAACGAGACTCAATACGCTGAAGAATACTATGCAAAAAACCAATGTTCCAAGTAGGAAACCCTTGAACGTGGCATTGTAAAAGCAGAGATGGAAATGAGAAAAGTATGGACGTAATAACAAAATAATTCAACAATAAGTATGGACTGGACATTTGAAGAATTTGAAACAGAGCTTGACACCCTTAATCCATCGGTAAGAAAAAAGGCAATTGAAATTGCGAAAGAATTAATCGAAAAGGAAGACTTTTCAAAAGAAAAGGCCATCAAAAAAGCAGTTGTAATGGCTGAAGAATGGTTTTACGATTTAGAAGGATAATAATTATTTAAAAACTATATAAAATGTTACAGATAATTGAGTTAAAGGAAAAAAATATTGTTGCAACAAAAGCTTCGGGCAAATTGAGAAAAGAAGACATAGAAAAAATCCATCCACTTATCCACGCCATACTGGACAAGGGAATGAAAGTTCGTTGGTATTTTGAAATGGACAATTTTACGGGTTGGGACTTGCCTGGTTTATGGGAAGACCTCAAAATGGACACCGCCCACGCCAAAGACTATGAAAAAATAGCAATGGTAGGAGATAAAAAATGGCAGGAATGGATAACCCAATTTATGAAGCCTTTTACGAACGCCGAAATTAAGTACTTCAATTTAGACGAAAAGGAAGATGCCAAAAGTTGGATTGAGAGCCAGTAAGCTTACTTCCATAAAAGACAGACGATGAATAAAAAGAATATTTTTATTACCATACTAATTGGGTTTGCCATAGGTGTTTTTATCCTTCAACCTTTGGGGATAACAATTTTCACGTTTAGCAGCCAGAATTACGAAATCAATTGGGGGCAATATTTAATAAATAATTTCATTGAAATTGTGAATATCAATGGGAATCAAATTTTCGAGAATATTCTGTTTGGACTATTAGGTGCAAGTGTTGCTCTGATGTATTATTTCGGTAAAAGAGAAAAGGATATAGATAATAAGTAGCGGTAAGTGGTTATGTGAAAGAGTGAAATTTTTTATTTAAAATAAATTAAGTGAAAACTTAATTAATAGCAGGCAGCTTTTATGATGCTTCTTAAAGCAAAATGATTAATAGTGTTAAAAGCAAAAGTAGAAGCTGCTTTTTTTTAATTATACAATTAAAGATGGATATTATGAATGTTAAACATTGTATTTTAATAATCTTGTTGGTTAGTTATTATAAAGTAAACGCCCAAAAAATTTATACAACTGAAGAAGGTCATATTATGATGATGACTTTGGTTAACGATAAACCCGTCAAGGCAGAAAGCCATAAATTGGCCTTATATCTTGATTATGATTCCAAAGTGGTTAATGGTGTACTCGACCTTAAGACTTTATCAACAGATATTCCTGAAATCAATACCATTTTACAACAGCAGGAAGCCCCTTTGATGCTTCGGTTCACAGGCACTATTCCATCACAGGATTTTTTATCAAAACGGCACGACCCTATCAACTTTA
>CAZBWO010000030.1:0-12786 GCA_964495885.1 uncultured Alteromonas sp.
CACCAGCCCACGCTACGCCAAAAATTTCAAAAGAGTATGTCTTTACCAACGCTGAAAACCAAGCTGAATGTAAAAAGCCAGTGGGTAACAACGTATATAAAAAATAGCGGTTTAGGTGCTAACCTGAACCGTTTTTACCTTTAATTAAGTATATTGCTTTCTGAAAAATTAGTGCATAAAATCCGCTACTTTTCATATACAAGACCGTTGTAGCTAATTATGAATTCTAAATACTTTCAAATATCATTACTTTTAATATTATTAGCTATTCCATTAAAATCTATAGGTCAAAAGAATAAAAAAGGAATAGAAATATTCATCCTAGATATACCAAATCCGATTCTAAGTTCTCCTCGTTACAAAGCTTGCTATTGTTGTATTACTATAAATGAATCTACAATTTCAGAGAAACCAATTATTACAGAAAATGAAATAGAAACTTTTGACTGGAATAGACAAATAATCACTCTAAATGAACTTGGAAAGAAATCAATTTCTGATTTAGATTTTTCTAAATCTGGTGTATACGGAATTCCAGCTTTACTTGCTTTAAACAAGCAACCTATTTATTATTTCATGATTTTCCCGTTTGGATCTTCAGTTGGGTGCGATAGAGTATATACTTATATCGATAAAAACGGAAAAATAGCCTTATACTTTGGAATTGGCAAGGAGGAAAATAGAATGCAGTATGGGTTTGACCCAAGATTTCATAAAGGTCTAGAACTCTATATAAAGGATGTATATTACCATAACTAGCTACAACAACGCCTATCCCCAAGCGAGCGTATTTAGATCATTGTAAAATTCTTAACTTTAAACAAACTTAAAACTAAACGGAATGGTTTGAACCCGGCGGCCCAGCTGCTAGCTGATTTGCACGCAGCTTTAAATGATCCTTACAAAGACTATTGATGAAAAAAACTACTTTTATTTCCGCTTTTCTTATTCTTACTCTATTGATTTCCTGCCAATTTGAAACTGAAAAAGAAATTAGCGCAATTGAGAATTACGTTCCAGTTGATAAAGAATTATATGATGAAATTCTAGGGATGGATGAAAAATTCTTTAATGCTTACAACAATTGTGATTTGGAAACACAGGCTTCTATATATTCCGATAGCATAGAATTTTTTCACGATAAAGGAGGGCTGATGACATCGAAGGAGCAGATTATTGAAGGAACGAAAAATAACATTTGTGGCAAAGTAACAAGAGCACTAGTTGAGGGCAGTGTTGAGGTCTATCCGATAAATGATTATGGAGCCGTTCAAATAGGGTATCATAAATTCTTCAATAATCAAGAACCGGATGCCGAATCCATCCCAAGTAAATTTATAGCGATTTGGCAAAATGATAAGGGAAATTGGACAATGACCAAAGTGATTAGTTTACACAATTAAAAAGAATCTAGAACTGATTAAAACCAGCAACTAACTGCATATATCAATGTATTAGTACTGGATTTGTCAAACGACTGAAAATGATTACAAAAACTACTCCCCTGCCTAACCTGAATAATTTGTACCTTGAAACCATGCAACGAGTTGTTATACCAGACCGTTTGCAAACATTTGAATAGATACAGAAAACATTAATGAAATCTAATGGTGACAAGAAAGATTATTGCAGCAGTATTCATCATCATAGCAATTGTGCTTGGAGTCATATTTTATATGCAGCTTGAATTTCCAATTGGATTGGAAGCTTATTTCAAAAAAGCTTTTTATGGCCAATTTGGTCCGCTGGCAATTTGTATTGAACTATTAATCGCTGGATTTTATCTATTTGTTAAACACCCTAAATCGAATTTTACTTTAGCATTATTTGGATTTACTGCCTTGTTAGATCCTATTTTTAATACTATTGGGCTCTTCACCAGTAGTGTACCTGCTTACGGAATGGTTCTTTTTATCATTTGTTCTTTACTAGCCCTTTGGCTTGCTTTTTCGAATGCTTTTAAAATGGGACGCCTATCTTTAATTGGGGTAGTTGTTAGTTTTATTCTTGGTTTAGCGGTTGAATTATTCTTTAACTATCTATGAAAAAGGCATTCCCATACCTTTTGACTCTTGTCCTTCTTTTGTTTTATTCCTGTAACGAAAAAGCGGGACAGAACAGATTTGAACCAAGCGATGATCTTATTTTAAATGATTGCCACGTACATATAATGAGTCCAACTTTAATTGAAGATTGGAAGGATTTGGGCATCCCTTTTTCAAGACCAGATTATACGTACTGGGACATTGACACCATCCTCAAAAAAAATGGTGCCGAAAAAATAAATTTGATAGGAATGGCATACGTTTACGGGAATCCAGATTTCTATCAGGGCAATGAGGAGTATTCAAGGGTAATGCAGGAAAATGATTTCCTTTTTGAGAGCGCTAATAAATACAAAGACATCATTAAGCCCTTTTTCGCAATTGATCCCCTGAAGGACTATGCCATAGATGAAATTCGTAGGTGTCTTGAAATTAATCCAAATGTGGGACTTAAATTACATTTCAATTCTTCCCAAGTGTATCTGACCGAACCAGCGCATTTAGAAAAAATTAAACTAGTTTTTCAAGTTGCAGCAGAGCATAGTTTACCAATCCTTCTCCATTTTGACAACTCGCATCCCAAATTTGGAAAGCCGGACATTGAGTTATTAATTGACGAAGTCTTGGCAGATGTACAACCTATAGAATTGACTATTGCACATTTTGGGACGTCTGGTGGTTTCAACCAAAAAACAAGGGATTTTCTGGACACTTTTATTTCCCTTTTTGAGGAGGGGAGAATTTCCAAAGCCCATAACATAAAGTTCGATATTTCTGCAGTTGCTCTTGATAAAGACAGCGAGGGAGTTAAGAAATTGACAGATGAGGAATTTAAGGAACTAAAAAAATATTGTGACAGATTGGGGTATGATAAAATTATCTTTGGAACGGACTATCCTCTCTACAGTGCAGTGGAATATAAGGACCTATTACGTAATAGATTAAATTTGTCTAAGACAGAACTCAAAGAAATCAATCAATGAATACTGCTTACAACCATGGCTATTCGTAACTACTAAACAACTACTGATAGCCGTTACCGTTATGCTTCATAATTTGAACAACTTAATTCAATTAAAATCATATCTTTAGAGAAACTAACGGCTTGTGATCAAATTCTTCCGGAAAATCCGACAGAGATTACTCTCTGAAAATAAATTCAGCAAGTATCTTCTTTATGCTATTGGTGAAATAGTTCTCGTTGTCATTGGAATATTGATTGCATTACAAATCAATAATTGGAATGAGCAGCGCAAAGAAAATATTAAAGAACAAGCGATGTTAAAAAGGCTTGAAAAGGAATTTATATCGAATAAAGAACAACTTCTAGATAAAATTCAACTTAGACATACTTTGATTGAAAATTGTAGGCGATTATTAGAATATGTTGATGAACCACAGAATGCTAAACGTGACAGTATCCTTGTTTATTTAAGTACTATTCAACCACCAACATTTGACCCCATTCAAAATGACTTAGTGAGTTCTGGAAATATCGAAATTTTGAAAGATGAAGAGTTAAAGCAACTACTCGTTAATTGGAGCACTGATGTGATTCAACTTCAAGAAGTAGAGCAAGTTTTTTTCAGATTTTGTGAACAAAGAATTTATCCTTATCTAAATGAAGTAGGTATACAACGTGATGTAGCATACACCCATTGGAAAGACGCACCTAAAAACTTATTAGAATCCAAACAAGTTAAAAACCTCATACCTGGGAAATCAAAACTGATTACAAGGACTACGAATGAACTTTTGAGAGATTCAAAATTAGAAGGAATGGTTGCTTGGGCATTAACCCTAAATATGTTTAATAATCAAGAATCCCAAACATTAATGAAAAGGATCAATCGTATTCTTGAAGTTTTAGATGGTCAAATAAAAAAATAACGAAATTACAACGCTAACCAATGATAAAATCCTTTAGATTGTCGAAACAAAACTTTGCAAAGAAAAATCAAAGGTCTGGTAGACCTTTGGTTGAGATGGTCGCTTACGGAAAAATCAAAAACATACTTCATGATTAAGTTCTTTAGACACATTCGTAAGCGACTACTTTCCGAAGGTAAAACTGGAAAGTATCTTACATATGCCATTGGGGAAATTGTGCTTGTGGTCATTGGAATATTGATTGCATTACAAATCAATAATTGGAATGAGGCCAGGCAAATTAAAAAGGTTGAAAAAGAAATCCTGAATGTATTACTTGAAGATTTAAATTCAGCAAAATCGTTTTCAGCGCAATATATTAGAAGTGAGCAACACTACCTGGATATTATTGAAACGATACTGCATACCGATTCTTTAAAGACCATCTTAAATGATAAGGATAAAACGGTTGAGTATTTCAACAGGGCGTTTTGGGACTTTGAAATAAAAATTCCTGTTATTAATACGTACTCTGATTTAAAAAATGCCGGGAAAATTGCAATTGTCCAGAATGATTCTATTAGAGACCGATTAAGCATTTTAGAGGCTAATATTTATAATTTAGATAAATTGATACAGGATAGGATGAATGTTCATCAAATTAGGATTGATGAAATTTGTGTTGAAAATGTAAACTTCCTACCACTTTTGAAATTTAAAATGCCTGATTATAATATTTCATTAGGTCCCCAGAACAACTACATTGAAATTATGGCCATACCTAAAGTGCGCAACTTAATGGGAATTAAGTCTGTGCTTACGTATGAGGCATTAGGGTATAGGAAAAATCTTCACAATGAAATTGAGTCAATTATAAAATTGATAAGCACAGAACTACATGAAAGTGAGAATTGAATTTGAATGATTACATTTAAGGAAGCAAACTAGATCGCAACGAGGGCCTAAGGCGAGAGGGATATACAAGAATGTGGTTCACTATATTGAAAAAAGACGCTAACATAAACACTAACTAATCTGAATTATGAAAAAAACAACCAACCGACTCACCTTACTCACCGTACTTGCTATCATGGGATTTGTATTGCAAAGTTGTGAAATGAAACAAAAAGAGGAAACCAAAGAAGTTGAAAAAGAAGTGATTGTTGCATCTGAAAAACCTGAATATTTCCTATTACGTCCTGATGTTGAAAAGGCATATGGATATTCCCATGCTGTGAAAATTGGAAATGATATTAAAATATCTGGAGCCGTAAGTATGGACGATGAAGGAAATCCTACTGCAGTTGGCGATATAGAACAACAAATGAAAAACTGTTATGCCGATTTGGAAAAAATATTAAACCACTTTGGTTGCACATTTGACGATGTGGTGAAAGAAGACATTTTCACAACTGATATGGCACAAATGCTTGAAAAATCGGCATACCGGGCTGAAATCTATAAAAACGGATTTCCAACTGGTTCTTGGCTTGAAGTAAAGGGATTGGCCTTACCTGAATTTATGGTTGAAATAGAATTGGAAGTTCACAAATCTGAATAAAAGTACCAACACACAACCATGGCTATACGTAATTGCTAAACAACTAGTCATAGACGAAGTCATTGGCAAACATAAATGAAATGAGACACTATTTAAACTTCTTCTTTATTCTACTTAGTTCTGTAGGAATCTCTCAAACTATTGACGTCATCACAAATTTAGATCATCCTCTTGGAATGATAATAAATGATAACTTTTTATACTATGGAGAATCTTTTGGAAACAAAATATCCAAATTTGATCTAAACGAACCGGGTAATGGTCCAGAATTAATTACTGATGAAGTTGATTACCCGATTGGACTTGCCATTAACGAAAATGAATTGTTTATTATGGAGAGGGATGTCAACAGAGTTGCAAAATTAATCTTGACAGATCCCAACCCCATGTTAGAGACAGTAATAGAAAATCTAGTGAATCCAGCCACAGCCTATTTATATAATGATGAATTATACATTACAGGCGCAGAAATTGGTACAATTTCAAAGTTCGACATTAACAGTTCCAACCCAATTGTTGAAAATATAATAGATGAATTATCAACACCTGCTGGAATGGTTATTATTAATGACATACTGTATTTCGCAGAACGAAGTGGCGAAAAAATTAGTAAAATAGATATTTCTACGCCTAACCCAATTTCTGTAACCGTCGTAGATGGTCTTGAAGGACCTTTTGGACTTACCCTGTACAATGGCGAATTATTTTTTAGTGAATTTGATGGTAACAGAGTATCAAAAATTGATATTTCAAATCCAAATCCAATCTTGGAGATCGTAGTGGAAGATGTTGTTCAACCTGCACAAATAACAATATTTAATGACGAATTATATATTGCAGAGTGGGGTGCTGGCAAAATATCAAAATTTAATTTAAATACGTTTAACTTATCTGAATGGGGTGCAAATGATTTCATAGTTTGGCCAAATCCTGTAAGGGATCAATTACGACTACCTAAATCCTTGGAAATATCGAAATTCTCAATATATAATAGTACTGGGCAACTAATTATGGGAGGTAAATTAGAACAAACAGATAAATCTATAGATGTCGAACCTTTGGTTAGTGGTATTTATTTTCTAATAGTCAATAAACAAATTGCAAAATTTAGTAAGAATTAAAGTTTGCCTATAATGGCTCCCCTAGCCTCACAAAGATTACTTCTATTCAGCACAACTTACTCCTCTATCATCTTTGTATATGTTTTTACCAAATCACTGTTTAAAATAGTTGGTTTTATAGCCTAGTCCGATACTCTTTTCCATAAGCAATACTTCGGGCTTATCTTTTCGTAGGCCCACTTGCCAGTCATTGTAAATTTCCCATTCCGCATTTTCAAAAACAGGCGCTCCATAGGCGGCTATAAGCGCCTGTCTAATCCTATCTTCTTCGCCTTTTCCGGTTAAGATCCAAACCACGTTTAATGTATTATTCCCGAAACGTGCTTCCAGTTTCCGTGGAAACCCTAAATACTCTACCCCAAAACAGTTTATCTGCAATTGGGCATTGGGATCGCTGCCATCTAATTCTTCTGTATTGGTAAATGCACTGTGGGCTTCCAATACTGGTTTTATTTCATCAAGGGTAGCTCCCATTTTAATGAAGGGTGGTATTTGGGTCGCACCTATCTTATTTGTATTCTCCTTGTTTCCTGAATCGAGGTATGGATTCTCCCAAGTGAACAAATTTACATGCATGGCTTCGGGTGTTAATATCCAGGCAGCATCTGCTGCTTTTTTCAGGAATAGGTTTTCAGCAACGTACACTTCATAATCAAGATAGGTTCTTGCGGTATCCTTACGATTCTGCGTTAAAACCTTGACGGCATTTCCCCTTGCCTCTATGTATTTGAGGGTGTCATCTGCAAAGGTGAATACCACTTTGTTAATGGTGCCATTTTGGGTGAGTAGCTGGGAACAGACCAAATGGGTTTCCTTCTCCTTTGCCAGCGGAAAAGTTGGGGTCTCTATGGTAATGACATTCACACTTCCTGCCGTATGGGCTAACTTCTTGGTTACTGTTTGAACGGACTGATTTAATTGGATGCCATTCAGAATAGATTCTACCTGTGCCGAAAGCCCTAATGGAAGGATAAGACAAAGTAGGATGAAAAGGCTTTTATAATGTTGTATCATTTTTTTGGTTGTTTATCTATTAAAGGATGCGGTACTTCATTAATTGTTACATCTACAGTTACTTTACCCGCAAGAAATAAAAAAGTGCAATCGCTTTACGTTATGTAACAAACCTTCTCCCCTTTCGTCTTCCTAGCATAAACCAACCAACCCAACCAAATGCGTACAAAAACATCTGAGCGAAAGGAAACTTGGAAAACCATCTTTCTGTTCCTTGCCCTTGTCATTGTCCTTACCTCTCCCTTTCATTATGCCATTGTACATCTATACCCTTCCAGAATATATGTGGGTGCGATTATGTGGTGTCCTGCAATTGCTGCAATCATTACCTTAAAAATAAGAGGACGAAGCATTTCGTCCCTACCCTGGAAATGGGGAAATTGGAAATATATACGCTTGTCTTATTTCGTTACAGCGTTGTATGTGATTATTACCTATCTGCTCATTTGGGCTTTCGGACTTGGAAGTATCGCCAATGGCGAGACCATTACCCATTGGGGGGAAGAACTTGGTTTGATAGGGATTGGCACCCTACCTCCAGCGGTCATCGCCATCCTAGGGGTTATCCTGTTGGGAACGGTGGGTGTGGTTAGGGCCATGGCCACTACCCTTGGGGAAGAAATTGGGTGGAGAGGCTTTTTTATCTATGAATTGAGGAAGGTACTTTCCTTTACCGGGGTATCTGTTTTTAGCGGACTTATCTGGGCTGCATGGCATTGGCCGCTGCTGGTATATTATAGCAGCAATGTGCTTTTGGAATTTATCACCTTCTTTACGGTCATTATTTCGATATCCTTTATCATGACCTACTACGCTTTTAAAGCGAAAAGCCTATGGCCCGCTGTACTGTTTCACGCCGTGAGTAATGTGTATATTCAAAAAATCCTACCGGA
Organism: uncultured Alteromonas sp.; assembly: GCA_964495885.1. Lineage (GTDB taxonomy): Bacteria > Bacteroidota > Bacteroidia > Flavobacteriales > Flavobacteriaceae > PALG01. The sequence goes on from CAZBWO010000030.1 coordinate 8,504, forward strand.
ATTAACCATTGTGCAAGAGGGTTCTGAACATTGGCATGGTGAGAATGGGATCCTATTTGCCATGGTTACCTGTGCCTTTGGATTGTACTTTTGGAGAAAAGCGATTATGGAAAAGCTGTAGTGCTGAACGATGGGTATCCCTTAAGTTTAGAAAAGGTGGCTTATTGAATTTCTTTTCCTACATTTGAGCAAACAAGCAAAAACGGAAATAACCAAACCCTTGTGTTCTTAGTATGAACAGGGAGCCAGATCTTTAATCTCCAACACTACAAACCATCATTTATGTTGTATCTCAACAAAATTAAAAGGCAGCTTACATTCATTATGCCTGTTTTGTTCATTTTCACTTGTGTGACTTCCTTTTATGCACAAGAGGCAAAAGGGAACCCCTATTTGCTACAAGTGGGCGTGAAGGATCGTATTTATTCTTCGGTACTCAATGAAAATAGAACTTTATACATACAATTCCCTGCAGATTATCACCCAGAAAAAGGTACCAAATATCCGGTGGCCTATCTTTTGGACGGGGAAGTTTTTCTCCCCACGCTTGCTGAAGTACAAAGGTATTACAGTGGTGGTTTTACACCTGAAATGATTCTTGTGGGTATTTCCAACGAAACCCATAGAACACGTGATTTGACGATTTCAAAAATTACTGAAAAATATGGGATGCCCTTTACTGAAGAAACCGGAGGGGCAGGCAACTTTCAGCTTTTTATGGAGAAAGAATTGATTCCCTACATTGAAAGCAACTATCCTGTGACTGGGTATAGATCCTTAATTGGGCACTCCTATGGCGGTTTATTCACTGTATACACCCTATTGACGCGCCCCGATTTATTTGCCAATTACCTAGCCATTGATCCCAGCTTAGATTGGAATAATCAAGAGATCCTAACCATTGCCGAAAGCAAACTCTCAATGCAAGACTTTTCAAGCAAATCGTTGTTTGTATCCTTAAGTGGGCAATTGCATATGCAAGATACTTCAATCACCCTTGAGAATGTGATGGAAGACGCTTCAGACTTCACCCTATTTGCCCGTTCTAATATTATGTTTAGGGATCTGATGCACACCAAAGGGCAAAGCGGCTTACAATTTAACTGGAAGCATTACCCCAAAGACCTGCATGGTACGGTGGTATTTCCTTCCTTGATGGATGGATTGATTTCCATATTTGAATGGTACCAAATGGAAAATACAGACAAGATTAATTCTTTTGATACCCCAAAAAATGAGTTATATGCGATCGTAAAATACCGGGAAGAGAAACTTAAATCACATTTTGGGTATCAAGAACCTCCGTACCCAGAAGAACTGCTGAATATGTCTGGGTATATGAACATGGACATGGAACAACTTGAAAAAGCAAAAATGTATTTTGAATTTGCCATCGCCTATTATCCCCAAAGCGCCAATGCCTATGATTCAATGGCAGACTATTATGAAGCACAAGGCGATGTGCCTAATGCGATTAAATATGTGCAAAAAGCAGCTGATTTAAGCGACAATGACTATTATAAAAATAGGTTGGAAGCATTAAAAAACAAATAGATGCTAACTATACTATCACATTGAACCCATGCCTGTAAAAAGAAACGTTGGAATCCTACTTTTTGACGACGCCGAAGTCCTAGACTTTGCCGGGCCCTTTGAAGTGTTTTCGGTGACTTCAGAGTTAAACAATCATACTTTATTTAATGTATTTACGGTTGCAGAACGGCTTGAACCCGTCTTGGCGGTGAATGGCCTTTCCGTGAATCCAACCTATGATTTTACCCACTGCCCCCCTATTGATTTATTGATCATCCCTGGTGGTTTTGGAACCCGGAAACAGTTGCAAAATAAAGCATTACTGCAATGGATCCATCAAACCCACCTTACCACAACTTATACCTTGAGCATTTGTTCTGGTTCAACACTTTTGGGAGCTTTGGGGTTATTAGACCATCAACCCTACTGTACCCATCACGAAGTATATGAACGTATGGCCAAAATTGTACCTTCTGGAAAGCCCCAAAAGGACAAAAGGTATGTTGGTTTTGATAAAATTTATACCTCTGGGGGTATTTCGGCAGGGATTGACCTTTCCTTCCATATCGTGGAACTACTACATGGAAAACAAATTGCCGAGCAAACGGCCCAGTATATGGAATATAATAGAACAGCATAAATTGAAGCTTGGGCCACTTCCAAATAATTCAACAATGAATAGAACCCTCCTACTTCTGCTTTTTAGTTCTTTGCTATTCGCGGCTTGCAAGGACACCGAAAAAAGCCTAACCCCGCTTGACATTGCCAATGCCTATTACGAAGCATTAAGCAATTCCAACGGGGAAGCCCTTAAACCGCTATTGAGTGATACGCTATATACCAAAGAACTGGATTATGATTATGAAGAAACATTTTCCAAAAAGCAGTATTTGGAAAATTGGCTGAAATGGGATGCTATTTTTGACCCTACCTATGAGGTATTGGAAATCAAAGAGGAAAACCAACAGGTAAAGGCTACTATTTCAAAAATAGATAAGAGGATTGAAGTGCTTCATGAAACCCCTACTGTTTGGAAGGAGACCCTTGAATTTGAAAACCACAAAATAGCCCGTATCTATCGGCAGAATGTGACCTTTAATGATAGCCTTTGGGAAAAAAATAGAAATGAGCTTTTACAATGGGTAGATGAATACCATCCAGAGTTAAACGGATTCATCTATGACCAAACAGAAGCAGGCGGATTAAACTACCTAAAAGCCCTAGAGCTATATAAAAACAAGAAATAGTTTCCTATATATCCCTACATCTAGTTTTAAAACCAAGCAACTTCTAAAAAACTAGCTTATGACCAACTCAACCAAAAAAGTAGTATCTTTAAGGAAGCGGACCTTAAAAGTATAGCTATGGAAAACATTTGGATTGTCATCATTAGTATCGCTATTTTTTCCCTATTTGTTTTTCTTTTTTGGAGAGTTACCAGTGGTAAAGCCAAAAAGGAATACGGCACTAAAATGTGGAAACATTGGCCTACGCGGTTGTCCTATTGGCAGGCTGCCATCCTTTACAGCACCGGTTTTACCATTGCTACCCTCTTTCTTCTTAAATGGGTAAACGTGTTACCGGTATAGACCTGTTGGGAAAAGCATTCCTAGAAAAATTTTGATAGAATAAGCAACCCATTTTGTACTGTCACTGGTAATTTATATCCCATATACAACCAAAGTTTACAACTATAAAAGTTGTACCTTTAGGTAACAAAAGGATTTCATTTAGCAGGTAAATGAAAGATATCAATTACATATTTATACTATTGGCCTTGCTTGCCGAAATCATTGGTACTATAGGTGGATTTGGCTCTTCGGTTTTCTTTGTTCCCTTAGGGAATTTTTATTTTGATTTCTATTCGGTATTGGGGTTGACTGCTATTTTTCATCTTTCCAGTAACCTTAGTAAAATATTCTTATTCAAGAAAGGACTCAACAAACGGTTACTTCTCACCATTGGGATACCATCTGTTATTTTTGTCATTCTAGGCGGGTATCTCTCTAAATTGCTTATCACCTATTATTTGGAAATAACACTAGGGGTATTCTTAGTAGGACTTAGTTTGTTCTTTCTTATTAAAAAGAATTTTTTCATTGCAGCAGATACCAAAAATGCGATTGTAGGTGGTTCCCTTTCTGGGTTTTCTGCAGGCTTATTAGGAACGGGAGGGGCTATCCGTGGGCTTACCATGGCTGCATTTAATTTAGAGAAAAGTGTATTTATAGCGACTTCGGCTTTTATTGATTTCCTAATTGATTTCTCCAGAACTTTTGTGTATTACCAAAATGGATATATCCATGCACACGATTTAAAATATGTTCCTTTTTTATTTGTAATTGGAATCGTGGGCACTTATATAGGAAAGAAAATACTAGCATTCATTCCGCAATCAAGATTTCGAAGGTTATCCTTATTATTGATTTTATTCATTGGAATTGCAACCTTGGTTCAATTATTTCTAAGATAAGAACCAATAGGTATGCTGAAGGTAGAAAACAACCTACTGCTATCTTTTCAAATGAATGACGCATATACTTCCCATTGCCTTTATCATGTACTTCATTCTGCTTTAGTTTAAATAGCTTACTGCCTCTCTATCTTTGGTTGACATACGGAAGCCAACATGTACCTAACGGAAAGATTTAGATGAAATATCAAGCAATCTGTAAAATGGAAAATGACAGGTATTAAAAAACCCCCTCCGAAAAGGAGGGGGTTTTTGTTTATGGTCTTCCGTTGGCAGG
>CAZBWO010000031.1:0-10132 GCA_964495885.1 uncultured Alteromonas sp.
GTTCTACTATTAAAATCAATAATATGAGTGCTCATGCCAGAATAAAAGAATTAAGAGAAGCTAAGGGATTATCTCAAGAAGAACTGAGTGAAAAAACTGGGGTTAGCTTACGAACTATACAAAGAATAGAAAGTGGAGAAAGTGTCCCAAGAGGTAGCACATTACGGCAAATCACTTCTTCATTAGAGGTCGCTCCCGATTACTTTAGTACTATGCCCCTTGAAGAAAAGACTGATGCTGTCAGGCTTGACGCAAGTGGGCAAAGAAGGATCAAGATAAGTTTTCCTTGGTATATTTTCGGATTCACGATTATTGGAGGGGCCCTGGGCTTTATCGCGGGGATATTGATAATGATTGTGCAACTCGTACCACAAAAAAACCTTCAAGGTACGTTAGCGGTCGCACTTACCATTCTGTTCGGGGCAATCGGATTAGTAATAGGCACCTACATCGAAAAAAAGAGTAAATGATAAAACCTATCCTTCTTTAATGATGATGGGACGAGTAAAAAAGATAGTAAAAATGTTCCTGATAGTTTCCGCAAGCATAGTGGTCTTAGTTGTAATGGCATCCACAATAAATAATAGGATAGGCAATTGCAGCATAGAAGGGGAAATTAAAGGATTAGGGACCAGATTGGCTTTGGTAACTGGTGGGAATAATGCTAGGGGTGAACTATTTTTTAAATTGATATTGGTAATAAATGGTAAATTTAGTTTCAATGTAAAACTTGATAAATCTGGTGGGGGTAGGCTAATAACACGGAATATGCTTTTTCAACGAGCCAGTGGTAAACTTTTATGGATGCGTTCAAAAATTATCCAATTTGATATCGAGCCAGATGAAAGTATTTTAATAAACGGCTCAATCGATAAGTATTCGGTAGATTATTTAATAACGGGCAACAAGGTTTCAGAGCAAAGGTCAAAATTTATTCAAGAAAATAAGGATATCCTTTCTCAAGAGACACAGCTCGCATTACTCATAGATAGCTTAAGATATAATAATTCGGATAAAGCGCTCATTGATTCATTGGAAAAAGAATTTGACCATATACGATCAGTATACACAAATAAAAGATTGGAATACGTTCTTGAAAACCCAGACCAAGAACTTAGTGCTTCTTTTTTGGAAATCCAACATCAGGATACCATCATGAAATATTTCCCTATGTTAGGAGAAAATGTACTAGCAACAAGTAAAGGAAAGGTTTTGCGCGAAAGGGTACGTATTTATGAGCAAACACAAGAGGGGCATCTAGCTCCAAATATAATAGATGGTGATATATTTAATCTATCTGATTTAAAAGGCAAATATGTTGTTTTGGATTTTTGGGGAACTTGGTGTGGTCCATGTATAGAAGGTTTTCCTAAAATGCGTACCTATTACAATAAATACGGCAGCAAGGTCGAATTCGTAGGAATAGCCTGTAATGACAAAAAAACTGTTTGGGAGGAATTTATTAAAAAGGAGGGCTTACAATGGATCCAGCTTTTAAATACTTCAGGAAAAGATTTTCAAAAGTTATACAATATCAGTGGGTATCCAACAAAGATCATCATTGATAAAGAGGGCCGTATCGTAAAAAAATTTGAGGGAGAATCACAAGGCTTTTACGACAAACTGGATGAATTGATGCAAAAAAGTCCATAATCGTATTGTATGTTAAGTAAGTAACTTGACCATTATTTATTACTTTTGTATGAAATATTCATTCAGGCCGAAAACTACATTTTAACAGTTTGACTACAGGCTTAAAATAATTTTAAACTTGCTATGAGACTTAGGATTTTTATCCTTTCTATTTTTTTTAGTTCCTGTGTTGCGTTTCATCATGGTTCAATTTCAGAGAGTACTTTGAAAGATGATGTATCCGTCGTTGAATTTGCGCATGGTTATGCCAAGGCAACCAGATTTTTGGGGATTGGTGGTATGAAGAGAAATGCCCTGATCGCCGATGCGAAAAAAAATCTATTAAAGGCCAATCCACTGGAGAAGGGTCAACGTTTGGCAAATTACACTATAGACTTCACAGAATCATTTTTCTTTTTTGGTGTCCATACAACTACAGTTGTGATGACCGCGGAAATTATTTCGAATGCCCCAAGTGGTTCTGTACAAGGTGAAATAGAAGAAGAAAATGCGACCCACTATGTAGGACAAAACGTGTATATCTTAGATACCAAGACCTATGAGGAGCTGAATGCCAAAATATTAGAGGTAAGTGATAACATAGTGGTGGTCGGTTTTGAGGATAGTAAAGGAAGGTATCGAATAAAAAAGATACACAAGCAATTGGCAAGGACAAAATCCTTAAAATAAGTTTATCGTAGCCAAAAGCCGCATAATCCCCCATTATGTTAACTCGAAGATTGTTCGGGGCATCACTAAAGGGGCGACAGATTCTTTTAGACGGACCATTTTCCGCAGAATCAGGAATTCCGAAAGCCCAAAATTAAGACCGTAGTAAATTTTGTCATTGGCTACCTTTTCAGGATTTTATGAAGGTTTGGCATCGAACAGAATTTTATGGAAGTTTTTGACGATTGTCATTTTTGGCAATCGTCAATTTTTCACTCCCCTAGTTTCTTTATCTTTTCCTGCCTTGGTAATTCTATTGAGTTTGAGGATGAAGGTTTTGATATCTAAATAAGTTAAGTGTTATCGAAGATTATTTTTTCAGATAAAAAAACTTACACTTAGGAAGAATGATTAACCAGATGGTTGAAATAATTTAGATTAATCTATGAGAAAGTTTATTATTATATATATATTAGTACTATGAGTACTAAAAAATATAGTAAATTAAACAATTTACTGAATTCATATCCCTCTGGGGTTGTATTATTATCATCTTGGTTACGTCAAAGAGGATATAGTCTTGATCTTTTAAGACGATATAGAGATAGCGATTGGTTAAAAAGTATAGGTAATGGAGCCATGGTCAAGAAAGGGGACGAAGTAACTTATGAAGGGGCTATATATGCATTACAAAAACAGTTGGGTCTTTCTGTTCATCCTGGAGGAAAAACAGCTTTATCTATTCTAGGAAAATCACACTATTTAGAGTTCAAAAAAAGTAAGGTTACAATTTTTGGTAATGGAAGTGAAAGATTACCTAAGTGGTTTACTGACTATGATTGGTCAGTAAAAATAAATTATTATAACTCCTCATTTCTGCCACTAGACGTTGATTTTCAAGAAGTTGAAGTAAAATCATTTAAGATAAAAGTTTCGGGTCCTACAAGGGCACTGATGGAGTGCTTATATCTATCTCCAAAAAAGCAAGAATTATTTGAATGTTATGAATTGATGGAAGGTCTTAATAATCTATTACCTAATAAGGTACAAGTTCTATTAGAAAAGTGTTCATCAATAAAAGTTAAACGATTGTTTATGTATATGGCAGAAAAAGCTGGTCATCAATGGGTTAAATATATAGACTTAAATAAAGTTGATATGGGACAAGGCAATAGAAGTATCATAGAAAATGGTGTTTACATATCTGATTATAGAATAACAGTACCAAAAGAATTAGCATAAGATTATATGCCTGAAAATAGTTATCACCATCAAGTTTCCCTTTTAATAGATGTCCTACCTGAGATAGAAAAAGAAGAATGCCTTGCTATCCATGGAGGAACTGCTATCAATTTGTTTGTAAGGAATATGCCTCGACTTTCTGTTGATATTGATTTAACCTACATTCATATTGAAGAAAGGGATGATTCATTGCAAAAAATATCTCATACTTTGAGTAATATAAAAAATAATCTAGAGGCTAAGATTCAAGGTGTAAGTATCACACATAATGAAAAGACAGCAAAACTATTTATATCCAATAGCTCAGCTACCGTAAAATTAGAAGTAAACCTGACTAAGAGAGGCATATTGGGTAGTACTCAAAAGAAGGCAATATGTGCTAAAGCTCAATCCGAATTTGAAAAATTTTGCGAGGTATCAGTAGTATCAACAGGTGAATTATATGGAGGGAAAATATGTGCGGCCCTTGACAGACAACATCCACGTGACTTATTTGATATTAAATACTTGTTAGATAATGAAGGGATAACAGAAGATATTAAAAGAGGTTTTATATACTATTTGATATGCAGTGATAGACCTATTGAGGAAGTCCTTGACCCGAATTTGAAAGACCAAGAAAGTGTTCTAGAATCTCAATTCGAAGGTATGACTAAAGAGCCTTTTAGTTATGATGACTTTATGAAGACAAGAGAGAAACTAATAAAAGAAATAAAAGAATCTCTAAATAATGATGATAAAGCTTTTTTGATGTCTTTTAAAAATGTAGAACCTGATTGGAATATATATGATTTTAGTGAATTTCCTGCTGTAAAATGGAAGCTAATGAACTTAGCTAAACTCAAAGAGAATAATATTCAAAAACACAAAGAACAAGTGGATAAGCTGAAGAATGTATTGGAATGAAGAGCATTTTTTAGTTATTCATTCTAATTTTGCAATTGCGAAATTTCCAAAACCGGCGACATTTTCTGGCGCTGATAATTTTCCCGTAACTTCCACAAAATTCGGTTCGGCCACCTTTTTATAGGAAATATTGCCAATGGCAGTAACCATAGAATTATCTTCGCCCCCAAAGTGTAGCCACCGTGAGCTGGCGTTCTGAGAAATATGGGAAAAGCGCGACAAACCCTTGCCTAACCCCTAAATCGGAAAAGATAGTTCTGGTTTACATAATTGAGGATTATGGGCTTTTGCCAGAATAAAACCTTTGCTAGTTTAACAATAAAAAAAATGTCCCCAAGGACACGATTGATTTAAGTTATAAAAAGCTTTAAACTCCGACCAAACTTAGTAAGGTTTCAATTATTTATTAGTAATTTTTATTTAATCATTATCCATTTTTTAGCGTCAATCTTAGTTGTATCAATCCGTGAGCTACGTATTAAAAAAGAATTAATTTTTATAATCTTGAAAGTTGCTTTTTCAGAATTTTTTGAATCTAGAATACCACAACTGTAGGCTCTCATTACAATTTTATTGTCGGGATTACTTTCAGAGACATATAAATCTTTGATAGTTCCCCAACCACATATCTCAGCCCAAATATTTACTAGAAAGATAAAATAAACAAAAGCTGTAGATAGTAATGCGACAATTATTTTCACTAACATATTACCAAAATTATCTGCAACCCTTATCCTCATTAGGAAAATTAATAACCAACAAAAAGTGAATAAATCGACACTTTTTGAATAGAATTCAGATTCAATTTTATTATCTGTGAATTCAATGTTTAAAATATTACAAATAAGCCAAACTAATATCAATGAACCAATGATTGATATTAATAGAACCTGAACTATCCTTTGTAGTTTCATCTTTAAAATAATAACTAACGCAGCAGAAAACTTATTTTAGTAGATTTTCCTACTTTCGTTCTACCCTCCAAATACAGCCAAAATTTAGTACATTTTGGATTTAACATAATGGCACATTATATGTCACAACAACCCTTTCTTCCATTTTCTTGAATTGGTGGACAAGGTACTGTTCCATAAGAACAATATACACAACAATCACCTTGCTCAGGCTTAAGTACCCCCTTACAGGATCCGCATTCATAAAAATACTGACAGGCAATTGTCGGCATGGTCTCTTCTTTGCTATGCCCACAATTGGGGCAGGTAATCACAGATTGCAGAACAACGGCTTTTTCCATCATCAAGGTATTTGTCGATCGATCACTTTATAACCTGTCCCTTTTTCAATAGCTGCCGAGATTACTTCAATATCGTTCACCCTGCTATCAAACTTTATACTTGCCTTACTTTCTTCATAAGAAGCCGTCACCTCAAAAACGCCATCCAATTGTAAAGCGGTATGTTCCACATGTTTTTCACAGCCCGTACAGGTCATGCCCCGGATATCCAATCGTACTGTTTGGAAATCTACTTTTTGAACAGTCAGAATGTCACTCTCATGGCCTGAAAAAAAGATGTGCGAGTAAGAAGGAAATGCCAACAGGGCCATTGCTGAAACCGTAACAATCGAAAGGGATTTTTTTGATTGCCAGAACGAAAGCTTTTCATCCACACATTGGCAATCCGTTTCTTTTGGACCGCTTTTTAAGTTCCTATACCAAGCCCAACCAAGGGTCAAAACAGTAAGTACCATCAAATAAGGTCTAAAAGACTCTACCCATGAAAAAGTGGCTGCGATGCCACTGATCCCCACTATGACCGCAAAGACGGGGGGCAATACAGCAAAGCGAAGCTGTCAGGGAAATCAGTAACCCGATACCAACTAAAGGTTTATTTTCTTTCATTCTACAAAAATAACTTATTTGCTAAGAAAATACTCACTTAAACTATTAGGTTTGAGGGGTTATGCGATTGAATAAAAATATTTTTTTAATTACAACTTATCATAAATCATAACATGTCAACTCTTAAAATACCAGAAATTGACACAACCATCCAAACAGGTCATAAACAATACCTGCTATTCAACAACAACAAATACAATCCAAGATACACGATAAAAGGCTGGTATTTCCTACTCAACCTGGAATTGACCATTAAAGATGGCCATTTGCCAAATGACATAGTTACCGTAAAAAGGCCGATCTACCAGGTGTATCAATCCATCTATATTAGAAACCTATTAAGTAGCAAAATCCATCCATAACTATCAAATATTTTATGACGGTGACCCAAATAGCCCAAAACTTTCAGTCAAACGATATTCCTGAACATAGTAAAACGAACCTTTAGATCTTATGATGTCCCAAAAAAGCCTACATATCAAAAACATGGTCTGCCCACGCTGTATCATGGCAGTAAAAGATATTCTGAACGAACTTGAGATCCAATATCAAGACGTCCATTTAGGACAGGTCATACTTACAAAACATATTGGTAAGAACAAGCTGAAATCACTTGATCACAAATTAAATTTATTAGGGTTTGAATTGCTCGAACCAGGAAAGTCAGCACTGATCTCGAAAATAAAAACAGTCATTATTGAGCAGGTCCATCACAAGCAAGAACTGCTTTCAATTAACTTTTCTTCATTGATCGCTGAAAAACTGCACCATGAATACACCTACCTGAGTAGGCTGTTTTCCTCTGTTGAAGGGATAACCATTGAGAAATTCATTATGCTACAGAAAATTGAAAAAGTAAAGGAGTATTTGACCTATAACCAAATGACCTTATCAGAGATTGCCAATGAAATGGACTACAGCAGTGTGGCCCACCTTTCTTCTCAATTCAAAAAAGAAACGGGCATGACCCCTACCCAGTTCAAAGGGCAGACCGACCATCACAGAAAATATTTAGATAAGCTCTGAGCATAATTTCACAAACCAAAGTCAATATTGTGTAACGAACTTTGATACCTTCCCCGTGATTTTTGTAGTGTCAAAATAAAGGAGGACCATGCAAAATCCAGAAATAGTAGAAAAGAACGATAAGGTCAAGGCAGACAAATCTGTCACCAATAGTTTTCCAGTAACAGGGATGACCTGTGCAGCCTGTGCATCTAGTGTAGAGTCTATCTTGGCCCATACAGATAGAGTGAAAACTGACGATGTCAATTTTGCCTCATCAGTAAGCCTACGGGCAACTACAGGTCTTTGTGCCCTGGGAGCAGTTCATCGATTTTATTTATCGGGTGCTCCTTTATTCTCTTCAATGTATCGGTGAGCCATTTCAACGGGTCGATGCCATTGGTGGCACAGCTACCGAAAAAGGAATACATCATGGCGGCACGTTCGGCCCCTTTGTGCGATCCCGCAAACAGGTAATTCTTACGACCCAGTGCGAGAGGTCTTATCTTGTTCTCGATAAGGTTATTGTCAAGCTCTATCCTTCCATCTTCGAGTATCCTCTCCAGCTTCGGCCACTGGTTGAGCAGATATCCGACGGCCTTGCCCATTGGCGACTTCGGTATGGCGGTAGGGGCCTGTGAGACGGCCCAAGCATGGAGCCCCTTTAAAAGCGGTGCGATGTGCTCCTTCCGGTAGCGATAGCGGGTCTTTGCATCCATGTCCTTATCCTTGGTGACGGCCTCATGGGCATATATCTCCTTGAAGATGCCCAGGGCATGGTCGGAGCGCTTGCGGTCACTGCCCCTTGCGTCCACGAACTTCCGTCGGGTATGTGCAAGGCAGCCTACCTGTAGGATGTCCTCTCTTTGGCCGGTCAGTGTGTCATAGGCCTTGTAGCCATCACATTGCAGGAAGCCCTTGTAGTCCTCCAATACCTCCTTTGGGCCGTTATGGCCACGTCCCTTGCGATAGTTGAAATAGACAAGGCCGCTCTCGGGCGAACGGTAAACCCATTGGTAACCTTGGTGCGTACCACCTTTCTTCATCTGGTCGAGCACTTTTATGGGCGATTCGTCGGCCTGCAAGTAGTCGCCCTCCTTCACCTTTTTGGCCAACCTCTCGTAGAGGGGCGCCAACAGTCTGCAACAGGCGATCGTCCATTCGTTGAGCGTGGACTGCGCGACCTCCCAACCGTATTCCCGCTTGAAGCGCTGTGCCTGACGATAGTACGGCAGATGGTCCACGTACTTACAGACGAAGATGAAGGCCAACAGGCCGGGGCCCGCGATGCCCTTGTCGATGGGTCGTGACGGTAGTCCGGCGATGTGTATGCCATGACGTTCGGGGTGCACATATTTTGGACGTACAGTCCTGATGACCTTCAGGCTACCGGGCAGATATTCCAGGTGCTCGCTTATCTCCTCTCCGATCTTGACCATGCCCTCGGTACCTTCCTCGGGCTCTATGGTCACTTCCTCTACGGGCAGGTGCGAAGGTAACCTGTTCCTGCCCGGATGGTCGGCATTGGTGACGGGACGCCTGCGCTTGTAGCTGACCTGCTGTTCCTGTTCCTCGGGGGCGGGTACCTGGTCCTGCCCCTCGAACATCCTCAACTGGTCGGCATTGTCGACGACCTTACGGTAGCGCTCGGAGGTACTGCCATAGATGGCCTTCTTGAGCGCCTCCAGCTCTGAGCGCACCGACAACAGTTCGGCGTGCTGCTCCATTATCAGGCGGTCTTTTTCCTCTGCGGACTCTGGTATCGACATACATAAAGATACGGAAAAAACGGCACTTATGCACCCTGTAGGGCATATCTTTTCCGTCTTTTAAGACCCTCCAGACCGATGCCCTGAAGCATCAGTACCAAGGTCTCCCAGTCCGTACGGGCATGTCCGTCGCGGTCCACTGCCGGCAGTTGGAAGGTGCCCTGCTCCAGCCGTTTGTAGTACAGCCAAAAGCCAGAGGCCTCCCATACCAGTAGCTTCATGCGGTCACGTTTGCGGTTGATGAAGATATAGACGCTGCCGTCCAACGGGGACCTGCCCATCTCCTGGGTCACGATACCGCAGAGCCCATCAAATCCCTTGCGCATATCAGCTGGCGGGCGATAGAGATAATAGTTGTGTTGGCTACCGAGCGCTATCATGGCATCGGGATATGTATTTCCGTACCGTTCGGGTACCTGATCACGATATGGGAGGTGGAAAGGGAGGATCGTACGGATAGGTCCCCTTTTGGGATGTCGGTAGGTATCTCCAACTTGGCAAAACCCTTTTGTACCGTATCCTTCTTAGGGATCTTGCTGCCGCCACCGTTTTCACGACGGTACTTGGCCACCCAGTTGTGGAGGGTGGTCCTGGCGATGCCCTCGCGCTCTGCGAACTCTTTCATACTCAGTCCAGAGGATAGGTATCTTGATACCTGGGACATCCGGTGCGCCCTTTGTGATTTCCTGCTTATATTTTTCATGCGGGTAAATATCGCCGAGCGAGCGATGTATCACAATATGTAGTTGCCCGTAGGCTTACCCTCATCATCAGTTTTGGTAGAGTATGATTCCGTCATTGCCCCTACCGATCTACAAAATGCGCTTCGTTCCGTTGGTTATGATCTAATAGTCGATGCTGAAGACCCGGTAGAAGCCCAGGAAAACCTCCAAAAACAATATTATCAAGATGTTAAACAGCGCACTATCCGGTCAGCTATTTTAACATTGCCCGTGTTCATTATCGGCACGTTTTACATGAGGTCTGGCAACTATAGAAGCAAAATCCGCAACTTGAAAATCCATTGCAAATTTATTTTGGCAAAGAG
>CAZBWO010000032.1:0-8156 GCA_964495885.1 uncultured Alteromonas sp.
TACCCTCAAATACCTTTATTTATGGAAGGGTGGGCAGCCTTTCAAATGAAAGGGTAAATGTTGCTATTGATAATATAAAAGTAGGTAATGAAACGATTACCTTATCTATGACCACTTTCGATATGGATGGTATGGAGGGGCTTTATGCTCCTGTAAGGGTAGAACAGGAAATAAGAAAAGATATTGAAAACTCTGCAATTGATGCAGGTAGGAGCGCAACTGTGAGTTTACCTGTTATTGGTAGTATCACGATAAGATCGACCAAGAAAAAAGTAAATAATCCTGTAATCAATATACCCAACAAATATAAACTAACGCTTCAATCAAAAATCAACTAAATAATGAACCAGTGTCTTTTTCTTATAATTGGTATAGGGTTGTTTTTAAGTAGCACTTTATGGGCGCAAACAGATACAATAGAAGTAAGCATGGACGGTACGACCTATATGGTATTTCCTGATTCTATTGAGCTTGTGGACTGCATCTTACAAAAGACCATTGTGGATGATGGAGTAGTAGTGCTACCCATTGAAAAAATAGGATATAATACTTTATCCCTTGTGGTCGATGATGAAGAGGGGATGCAAACGACTAATATGTTGGTAGAAACAGATAAATCCCAATATATTTTCATTATTAAATACAATGAAGATTTAAAGAAATACCACCATGTGATAAAGCGTGAACAGGCTGTATACAATAAAAGACCAGAAATAAAGCCAGTTGATATTAATAAAAAAAATAAAGTAATAACAAATGCTCAAAAAGATAAAAAAGTAAGCCATAACGACCTTACAAAGTATTGTGATGATTTGTTGGGTATCTTCCATGGAGAACCCATTGAAGGGACGATACAGCATAAGATGGTATTTGCTCTAACTGGTATATATATAAAGAATGATTATTTGTTTTTTATACTGTATACTGAAAATAAAAGTAATATTTCCTATGATATAAGTTCGGTGGACTTTTCAATTGCATCCAAGAATACGACCAAAAGAAGAAAGGTTGAACAAGACGAAGATTTGATACCCATTTTGGAAAGGGGAGTGCCAAAGAAAATTGGGAGTCCAACACAGTATATAATGGTATTTGATAAGTTTACCCTGCCTAAAGATGAGGTATTGGAAATTCGGTTGATAGAAGAGAAAGGGGACAGGGACATTGATATAAGGGTAGGATATAAAGAAATACTAGGGGCAGTTAGGATATAATTTCCCTATTTGGTCAAAATTTATGTCTTCTTTTCCTTCTTATACTATAAGTCCATTCCTGGTGATATGGTCACACTCAAATAACCAATTAGCATCTTAAATTTTTTTTGGAAATTATCGCTAAAGAGGCATGGATCGATGGCACTCATTACCCATTATTTTCCAGTTGGAAATATTATATGCAATTCGGCAACTGAATTGAAGTCTTGTATGTATAAAGAAAACCTCTGATAGGTAACTTTGTCTATCCATTCAACCCCCTCTAATACAAAAATCTTTATCTTAACAGAACCTGTAAAGTGTTTATCAACACATACCTGCTCCTGCGCTATGCGCCCTAAGATGCAATACTTGACAGAACCTATTAAGATAAAAAAAGCTGTTCAAGAGGTGATTAGGGAGAGAATTGGGTCTTTACTAAAAATCTTTACTGAGCGACCTTTACTTTTGACAAAAACTATCATTTTCCAAGCTTCTTGATTTTTTCCTCTCTTGGCAAGTCCTCGGGTTTGATGTTTTTGTCCAATAATGTCTCTCTGATTGAGTAATGGTTATCCTTGTTCAATAATTCTGCTTCATCGAGTGTATATATATCTTCTTTTAGTTGCTTATTTGTTATCTCCGTTGCGAAATCCCGTCCTTTTAATGCTAAGAGACCCAATTCTTCATCAGGTATCAGTTGTCCATTAAAAAGTACCCTACGCCCTGCGGTATCTATTTGTATATAATTAGTTTTTGTCCCTCCTATATCAAAGATGTTTTGTTGTAACCGTCCTTTTGTTGCTTCTAACTTTAAGAATGCTTCTAGTCGTTTATTTTGCCCTAACTCCTGTAATGCCTCTTCTGCTTCAATGAAATACCTACGTGCCTGTTTACCCTTTTGGTTGTTCTCCACCATTGCTAGTTCCTTAGCCATGTTCAAAGTCAGGGCGTATTCTTTTTTAGGCTTACCTCTCAACCCCGTATTATTCCATAATTTTATGGAATAATCTTTTCCATCCTCAAAACCATACTTTTTTATCCTATTTTTTATCCAATCACTAAAATCTTGTTTACTCCCTAAAAAGGTATGTAATTCCCTGGCATCCACTAGCTTTCCATTGTAAATTTTGATTAGTTCCATATAAATGATATTTTATTTTTCTGTGAATACGAAAACAATGATAGTCAATAAAATAATTTCAACCCCTATTAGAAAAATTTTAAAGGAATGACCTGCTTAAGAAAGCAGGCCCCTTGGTTTTTAGATGACCTCCAAAAGTTCTTTTTCTGCTTTGCCGATATGCTTGTCAAGCTCTTGTTTCATGGTATCGATTACCAGTTGTACTGTACCTGAATTAGTGCTCTTGAAGCTCTTGCCCGATGCATCTTTTAGTTCTATGCTAGAGGTCATACCTGTATTGGAGAAAGAAAACCCTGTCAGTTTCTTACGGGTATCTTGTAAAAATTCCAGTTTATCCGATATAGCCTTTGTTTCCAAAACCTTAGCTATGGCGTCCTGTACACTTAAAGGACGTTTTAAGCTGTTTTCATTCTTTAGCTTTTGTAATTCTTCCTTAGAGATGATTGCCTGCTTAGAAGATTCCTTAGCAGCCAGTTTTGCTTTTGCTAATTCCGCTTCTGCTTTTTTTAGCTTAGCAGCTATTTCATAATCTTTATTTTTTCCATTCTTTGCAGTTTGTGACTTGCCATTACCTGAAATTTTACTTTTTTGGTTGGTTGTTTCCACACCATTAGTAGCTACATTAACATTTGTTCTTTGCATGATACTTAGAATTTAAACATTGAAAAAATTGATATAAATATTGTGCTGTAGCCCTCATTATTATATAATAAATATACAAATAAATAAGGCAAAAATGAAGTAAAAAATGATTTAATATATTGATTATCAAGTATTTATAACTTATATAAATTAATATTTCTATGTTGATAATAGGCTATATGGCAACCAAATTGCCAGATGTAAGGAGTGGTCATTTATTTATATTTTTCTAAGGTAATGCCCACGGATATATGAGTGATGACACTGACCT
Source organism: uncultured Alteromonas sp. (assembly GCA_964495885.1). GTDB lineage: Bacteria > Bacteroidota > Bacteroidia > Flavobacteriales > Flavobacteriaceae > PALG01. Next base: position 3,251 of record CAZBWO010000032.1, read on the forward strand.
TGGCCATACGCTATATGCCAATCTGCCGCGGACAGGCTAAGTCAACACGGTTCCTGAATTTTGGGATATTTTCTGTCCATTGTAACATGTGCAAAAGGGAACGGTATAAAAAGTATATGTATATATCGGTGTAACTACTTTAAGATGGTTGGTTTCTATAACTCTGAAGAAGTAAATAAGGTCTTACATATAGAGTTCATTTTGGCTAAGTTGTGCAGATTATAGTATATTTTACAAAGAATAAGAATAGTTTATTTATATAGAAGATATCATTTTAAATCCTCAAAGCCTTCAAAGAATTTAGTTAGACTTATTCCATATATATTTCTCATTTTTGAATGAAGGGCTTATTTACGTTCTTTTTTAAATCATTTGATGATGCCATCAACCTTTGTCCTGGAGATATTCCCCTCCAAGATCTTCGAAGAATTCCTTTAAGGTTATCCCATGTATGTCTATGATACCGATAAGGGTCGTCATCCTGAAGTTTTTACCACTTTCTAAACGCCAATATTGTTTGCCTTCAATACCGTTTGCTATAGCAAACTTTTCATAGCTTGTATAACCCGCTTCTAAGCGTAATCTCTTTATTTTTTCACCTATAGCTTTTAAACGTAAATCTACACTTTCTGGCATAAGGTGAAAAATGCATATTACGCTCAAGAAATTTTACGTCATATTTAACGTTATTTAAGAGATTTTTTCTATTTTTGAGAAAAATGTATACCATAGATATCGATAGTATCAAAATCCATAAATATTAACGCTAATGAAAGACCCTCTATCCAAAAGATAGAGGGTTGTCTTATATCCAGTATCTTCGACCCCATTTTGAGGCTGAAACCCTTAAAAACCTATGACCTTAAAACTACCCTGATAGTGCAAGTGGTATATCAATTATCCGTGTTGTGTAACATGGTGAAAGCTTTTCCTGACGCATCTTAAACTTTTCCTTTGTACCCTCCAATCCTGTTTTTATCAGCTTTCTATGGTGTCTTGCATTGAGCATATCACAGACCTCCATGATTTTTTTATGTTTGCCCACATCGTAACTTGCAAACAAGTTGAGTTGTTGTTCTTCTTGTGGTGTGAAGTCCATCAAAAGAATGCCCGTTTTTTTATATTCATACCCTTTTCTGAAGATTTGCTTCAGAGCGAAATTTGCATATTGGTTGATAACCAAGCTGCTATTTGTGGGAAACGGCAGCCGTATTACCTGTGAGTTCTTATATTGTGCCTTATCAAGCTGAAAAGGGTTGGTTTCAAGGAACACAGAAATCAACGAAGTGAACGAACCTTGTGCCCTAAGCTTTCTTGAAGCATTAGAACCAAAGGTTGCCAAAGCTTCCTGTACATTCGACAGATCTTTTAAAGGCTTTCCAAAGCTCCTACTGGTGCATATCGCTTTTTTGTTTGGGATGGTATCTTCAAGGGCAATGCACGGTTTCCCGTGCAGTTCCTTGAATGTCCGAAGCCCTACAACGGTCATATTTTTATAGACCCATTTCTCTGGCAATCCTTTAAAATCAGCCACTGTAAATACATTCCTTCGTGCCAACATCCGAGCATAGCGACTACCAATGCCCCAGACCTCGGCAATGTCTATGTGACCACAAACAGAGTTCACTTGCCCCATATCTTCAAGATAGCAACAACCATTAAAACCGTCTTTTTTCTTTGCGATATGGTTCGCCAATTTTGCAAGTGTCTTTGTTGGGGCAATGCCTACGCTCACAGGAATTCCGACCCATTTATAGATCCTGTTTTTTATCTCCATCCCGTAGCCCTTCAAATCCTCGAACCCTGATAGATCCAAAAAGCTTTCATCGATTGAATAGACCTCAATATCTGGCGTGAAGGTCGAAAGGGTCTGCATGACCCTTTCCGAAAGGTCGCCGTACAAAGTGAAGTTCGCCGAGAAAACCGAAATCTTATTTTTCTTGAAGAAAGCTTTGCGCTTAAAATACGGCTCGCCCATTTTAACGCCAAGTGCCTTTGCTTCCTTGGAACGGGCGATTATGCAACCATCATTATTGCTCAAGACCACTACAGGCTTATTTTGAATGCTCGGTATAAAGACCTTTTCGCATGAGGCGTAGAACGAATTGCAGTCTACCAGTGCATACATACCCTTAATGTTTGCGATGCTGAAGGATGCTGAATATCACCACGCCACAAACACGGGCGTCTGAGCCAGGTGTAAGTACAATATCTTTGTAAATCAGCAGGCCTATGATTTTGATGAAGGGCTGATGGCTTTTATGTCCCCAGGTCAGGTTTTCGGCATTGAGGTAGAGAAGGACTCAATTTTAATGCAATCGGGATGGATGAGTAGCATCCATCCTGATTTTTTGTGGAACACGCCTTTGGCCAAAACCATCGATCAATACGAATATTTCACTACTCGGTAAATGAAGCATTGTTCCTCTCCCAAAAAGAGGAAACAACCATTGCAGGCATTATGCAAAACATAGAGCAGGAATACCATGCAAATATTGACAAGTTCAGTCAGGGTATCATCATCGCCCAATTGGAATTGCTGCTCAACTATAGTAGGGGATTAATAAAAGGTGCATCTACGTACATCATAATGATGCTGCCGATGAATACAGCTACCCATCCCAAAACATCTTCCAATAAGTGGAGTGATACTATTTTTTCATTCAGGGATCCTCCTTTTCGGAGTTTTAGTACAGCAGCACCGTTCACTACGATTCCCAGGATTGCTAGGTAGAGCATTGGTTTCTTCGGGATTGAATAACTCTGGAATCGCTTTGGTCAGGATAAATATGGATCCTGCTACCAGTACAATGGAGTTGATAATTGCGCCAAGCAATGAGAAGCGTTTGTACCCATAGGAGAATCTTTTTGTTCTGCCTTTTTTGGATAGCTTTTGAAAGTACCACGATAGCCCCAAGCTCAAGCTATCTCCCAAATCGTGTAACGCATCGGAAAGAATAGCTAAACTGTTGGTGTAAAGCCCTCCGATGATCTCAATAATGGTGAAGCTAAGGTTGAGAAAGAAAGCAACTTTTACATTACCTTCTGAATGGTTATGTGAGTGATTGTGGTTATGTCCCATAGTTTTCTAGTCCTGCTTTTTTGAAAATCGATAGTAATTCTTCTGAAATCGGTAGGGGTTTCAATGGTGGAATATTTGCCCCACCTGTATTGCCCATGGGAATCTTCCCCACAAATGATTTAACCCCTCCAATCAAAAGTCGTGGGGTCTGGCCAATCACTTCTTTGGTGTCTTTGATTCGAATACCTAACAAAAGCATTTTCCAATGCACACAACTATGATGATAGGGATAGGCCTGACCGATGATATGTGCTCGCTCTAAATGACCCCATGCGGTTTGAATGTTTCCTGAGTCCAAGTGCCTTTTATATTCCTTCAATTCTTGATCGAAGTAAGGTTTCAGCGTTTTGGGCATTGTTGTATATAGCTTCATAGGTTACTTTGAAAGATTTAAAATTCGAATAGCTCCCCGCATTACAAAACCGAAGACAATAGTACCAACAATCAAGTCAGGCCATTTACTCTCAAGCCAATAAACCAGCACTCCAGCCAGTATCACCCCTCCGTTGACGATGATGTCATTTGATGTAAAAATGGCACTAGCTTGCATGTGAGCCTCCTTGCTTTTAGCCTTGTTGATCAGCCAAAGCGACACCATATTGCCTGCTAAAGCCAGAAGAGAAATGATAATCATCCACTGGAAAAGTGGTGTTTCGCTTTCGATAAAGAATCTACGGAGCACTTCTGAAAAGCCAAGCAGCGCCAATCCCATCTGGAAATACCCGCTGATCTTAGCCACTTTTTTCTTACGTGAAGTGGCAGCTCCTACAGCGAAAAGACTTAGCCCATACACAATTGAATCTGCGAGCATATCCAGCGAGTCAGCTATTAGCCCCATAGACCGGGAAATCCATCCGGTGGTCATTTCGATTACAAAAAACCCGAAATTGATACCCAGCACCCACCAGAGTATTTTTCGCTGATGTGAATCATCGGTTCCTATAGGAAGTTCTGCCTCAGAAGTACCTTGGAGTTGATCATTGAGTTTTAGTTCACTGATGGCTTTTTGTATAGGCTGTACTTCATCCTGATGGAAAACTTCCAGCTTGCGTGCCGGAATGTCAAACTCCATGTGCTTTACCTGGCTCAGAGGTTCCAGCTTCATGCGAATCATTTGCTCCTCCGAGGGGCAATCCATTTTGGTTATTATGAAAGTGCTTTTATTCAATTTTCCTATTCTTTATAAGCTAACAATCTCAGCGCATTAAAGACTACAACCAAGGTTGAACCTTCATGAATAAGCACTGCAATACCGATATTGGCAAATCCGAAAATTGTCGCAGGTATCAATATAGCAACTATTCCCAGACTCATCCATAGGTTTTGTTTGATAATACCTTTTGACTTCCTGCTTAAACCGATAGCGAAGGGCAGTGTTTCCAGCTTATCGGCCATCAGGGCAATGTCCGCAGTTTCCAAGGCAACATCACTTCCTGCCGCTCCCATGGCTATGCCCACCGTACTATTGGCCATGGCCGGAGCATCATTCACGCCATCGCCTACCATGGCTACTTTTTCTTCTTTTTGTCTAAGCTCTTTAATGGCTTCTACTTTTTCTTCTGGCAGCAGGCTGCCCCAGGCATCCGTAAGCCCGATTTCTTTGGCCACTGCATCGGCCACTTTTTGGTTGTCCCCAGTCAGCATGATCATGCGTTTGATACCAATCTTTTTCAGTTGTGCTAAGGTATTTTTCGCTTCTTCTCTTGGCGTATCCATCAGGGCGATGATGCCTATGTAATCGTCATTCTGTCTGATGAGCATGGTAGTATTGCCAGCAGACTCTAAGGATTTTACTTTTTCTTCTATTTCCTTTGATGGCTTCTT
>CAZBWO010000033.1:0-5643 GCA_964495885.1 uncultured Alteromonas sp.
CACAAATGTAGTTAGTGGTCTTCCGAAAAGAGAAATTTTAGAAAAAGCAGAATCTTTTGATGCTGATTTAATAGTCGTCGGTTCGCAAGGGCAAGGCGCATTTTCACGCTTCTTATTGGGTTCTGTGTCACAATATCTGGCAACCCACGCAAAGTGTTCGGTACTAATTGTGAAAGAAAAAGACCAAAATTGAACCTACTGTCAATAGTAATAAATATTATATGAAAAGTAATAGCTCACATAACAACACAATGGATTCTACTTGTATGGTAGCGGATGAAATCTGTCTACCAGATTCCAAATTCCCACGTGTGGTTATTATAGGTGGCGGATTTGCAGGTTTGGTGTTGGTAGAAAAACTAAAGAACAAAGAGGTACAGGTGGTTTTGTTCGACAAAAATAATTTTCACCAATTTCAACCTTTGCTGTACCAAGTAGCTACAAGCGCGCTGGAACCCGATAGCATAGTCTTTCCGTTCAGAAAGCAATTCAATGGCTATAAAAATGTGGTGTTTCGTTTGGCGGAAGTAGAGGAAATTCAACCTGCCTCAAATATAATAATAACCAACAAAGGAAGAGTTTATTACGATTATTTGGTGTTAGCTACAGGAACAACCACCAACTTTTTCGGTATGAATACCGTAGCTGAGAACAGTTTGGGGATGAAGGATATTCGAGATTCCCTAAATATTCGCCATATGATGTTGCAAAATCTGGAACAGGCAGCCATTACCTGTGATGATAATGAGCGGGATGCGCTAACAAATTTCGTTATCGTTGGAGGTGGTCCGGCTGGTGTGGAAATGGCAGGGGCTTTGGCAGAATTCCGTAAGTATATTCTTCCCAAGGATTATCCAGAATACCCTTCTTCTATAATGCACATCTATTTGATAGAAGCTATTGACGAACTGTTGAGCACAATGTCAGACAAGGCATCATCGAAAACTCTAAAATATTTGGAGAATTTGAATGTAAAGGTATTACTCAATGAATCTGTAAAAGATTATGATGGCTCAAAGGTTATCACAAATTGTGATAAGACCATTTTAACAAAAAACCTAATATGGACAGCGGGTGTGAAAGGACAATTCCCAAAAGGGATTGATGAAAAACACGTGGTCAATGGCAACCGTATAAAAACCGGCTCATATTTAATGGTAGAAGGCTACGAAAACATTTTTGCCATAGGCGATATAGCGGCTATAATCACAAACGAATGGCCAAAAGGACATCCACAAGTAGCACAGACTGCTATTCAGCAAGGCAAATGGTTAGGTAATTCACTATTAAAAATCATTAAGAACGAGGCTCCAGAACCTTTCGAATATAAAGATAAGGGTTCATTGGCGACCGTAGGAAAACGTAAGGCAGTAGCTGATGTGGGCAAATTCAAGTTTGCAGGTTATTTCGCTTGGTTGCTATGGTCTATTGTTCACTTGTTATCTATTAGCGGTTTTAGAAATAGATTGATGGTTGGTTTTAATTGGGCGGTAAGCTATTTCACTTATGAAAAGAGCAACCGCCTGATTATTAGAAATTTTAAACCAAAAGCCAAAGATTCACAAACAACACCAAAAAAAGAATATAAAGAAGAAGTCAAAAACACACCTTAATAATGCTACAGAAGAAAACATATAGTGGAATACAGAGTGTATTCAGTGCCACTTCAAAAGGCCTGAACAACACAGGTATTGTGCTTCTCATTACGGTTATCATAGCAATGGTATGGGCTAATTCACCTTGGCAAGAAATGTACCGCAGCTTAATGAGAATGGACATTTCTTTTACGGTAGGTAGTTTTGAAATCACTGAACCCCTTCTGCTTTGGATTAATGATGGCTTAATGGCATTGTTCTTCCTTCTGGTTGGCTTGGAACTAAAACGTGAAATATTGGGCGGGAAACTATCAACTCCTCAAAATGCCATACTTCCTATCGGTGCTGCCATAGGAGGTATGGTTTTTCCTGCCTTATTATATTTTCTCTTTAATACCGCTGGTGAAGCTTCTCAAGGTTGGGGAATTCCTATGGCGACAGACATCGCTTTTTCACTTGGTGTATTAGCACTTTTTGGAAAAGGCTTGCCTATAGCTCTGCGAGTATTTTTGGTAACACTTGCCGTTGTGGATGATTTAGGCGGTGTATTGGTAATTGCACTGTTTTACACCTCTGGTATTTCTACTATGGATTTATTTCACGGCTTACTCTTCTTTGGTCTTTTAATCATAGGCAATTATGCAGGCATTAGGAAAACGTGGTTTTATGCCATTATAGGAATAGGGGGCGTGTGGCTGGCTTTCTTCTTTTCAGGCATTCACCCTACCATAGCTGGAATCCTTACAGCTATTGCGATTCCGGGAAGAGTAAAGATTAAAGAAGATACTTTTCTGAAGCGTTTGAGCAATCTACACGCACGTTTTATAAAAATAAAGCCTGTAAAAGGAACACTAATTTCCAACGAACAACTTGAAGTATTGGAAGAAATCAAAAAAACAAGTTCAGAAGCCGAAACTCCTCTCCAAAAGTTAGAAAAATCGCTAAGCCCTATCGTAAATTTTATGGTACTACCACTTTTTGCACTTGCAAATGCAGGTATTCATCTACACGGAGAGGTAGGTAGAGTATTACTCAACCCCGTTAGCCTAGGAATAGGAGCAGGGTTGGTTCTTGGAAAATTTGTGGGCATTGTTTCCTTTACGAGAATACTTGTTGCTTTTAAACTTGCCAAACTACCAGATGGGGTTAATTGGAATCAAATATACGGAATAGCCTTTTTAGGAGGAATCGGGTTTACAATGTCATTATTCATCAATGAATTAGCATTTACAAATGAAGAATTTATTTATACCGCAAAGGTTAGCATCCTATTTGCCTCTTTAATCGCTGGTACAATAGGTTCGATTATACTTTTTAAAAACACTGAAAAACTTAAAATAAAAAAAATATGAAAAACATAGCAGTTATAGGATATGGAGTCATTGGAAAAAGGGTGGCAGATGCCATCAACTTACAAAACGATATGAAGCTTTCGGGCGTATGCGATATCATTAGCGATTGGCGCATTCAAAATGCAGTAAGAAAGAATTACAAAATCTATGCTGCCACTCAAGATGCCGCTGATAGAATGAAATCTGAAGGGATTTCAGTTAAAGGCCATATGCAAGAGCTTTTAAAGAAATCAGACCTCGTTGTGGACTGTACACCTAAAAAAGTTGCTGCTCAAAATGTAGGGATTTATAAAGAACAAAATATAAAATTCATTTTGCACGGTGGCGAAAAACACGAAACCACAGGCCATTCCTTTAGTGCCGAAAACAATTATAAATCTGCTTTAAATAAGGATGCGACCAGAGTAGTCTCTTGCAATACAACCTCTATACTAAGAACGTTAACCGCATTAAAAAGAGCTGACTTATTGGATTACGCCAGAGGGACGCTTTTAAGAAGAGCCACAGACCCTTGGGAAAGCCATTTAGGTGGTATTATGAATACTATGGTTCCCGAAAAAGATATCCCAAGCCACCAAGGTCCTGACGCTAAAAGTGTAGATCCAGATTTGGATGTCATTACTGCCGCAGTAAAAGTTCCAGAAACCTTAAGCCATATGCACTATTGGACCGTGAAGTTAAAAAAACAAGCCTCGAAAGAAGAAGTACTAAATGCATTTAAAACGTCAAGCCGTATTAAATTGATTCGATATGACCAAGGGTTGGTGTCCAACAACACCATTAAGGAAATGTTTTTGGATATGGGAAGACCGTGGGGAGATATGTATGAAGTAGCCCTCTGGGAAGATATGTTAAAGGTACAAGGTGATGAACTTTTTTATGCTTATGTGGTCGATAACCAAGCTATTGTTATCCCTGAAACCATTGATGCCATTAGAGCACTTACCGGAATTGAAAGCGATGGAGCAAAGTCCATTGCTAAAACCAACGAAAGCTTGGGAATTCATTAAATATTAACAAAATGAAAACAGACAAGAATATAGTAGAACTTTTAGGAGAAAAAGCAGACTTCTATTTAGAACACGTTTGTGAAAAAATAACCAAGGACGAATTGCAAACACCTAGTAAGACAAGCCTAGACAAGGTATTTGCTCAAAGCAACAGAAATCCGCAGGTTCTGCGAAGTCTTTCACAATTATATAACCACGGAAATTTAGGTGGCACAGGTTACCTGAGCATTCTGCCTGTTGACCAAGGCATTGAGCATAGTGCTGCTTTCTCATTCTATAAAAACCCAGATTATTTTGACCCAGAGAATATCATCAAATTGGCAATAGAAGCAGGATGCAATGGAGTGGCTTCCACCTTTGGTGTATTGGGATTGAACGCCCGAAAATATGCCCATAAAATCCCTTTTATCGTTAAGATTAACCACAATGAACTGCTTACCTACCCGAACAAATATGACCAAACACTCTTTGGTAAGGTAAAAACCGCTTGGGATATGGGAGCAATTGCCGTAGGAGCTACGATTTATTTTGGTTCAGCAGAAAGCAACAGACAGCTAAAAGAAATAGCTGAAGCTTTTGAAGAAGCACACAATCTGGGAATGGCCACCATCTTATGGTGCTATACACGGAACGAATCTTTTAAAACCGAAAAAGACGATTATCACGCAGCTGCCGATGTAACTGGGCAGGCAAACCATTTGGGTGTTACTATTCAAGCAGACATCATCAAACAAAAATTACCTACCAATAATTTTGGTTTCAAAGAGATAGGATTTGGAAAATATGATGATGAAATGTATAAAACCCTTACCACAGACCACCCTATTGACCTTTGCAGGTTGCAAGTAGCCAATTGCTATATGGGTAAAATAGGGCTGATTAATTCAGGTGGTGGTTCCAAAGGCAAATCAGATTTGTCCGAAGCTGTAACAACTGCCGTTATCAATAAAAGGGCTGGTGGTTCTGGGCTGATAATGGGAAGAAAAGCATTTCAAAAACCCTTTAGCGAAGGCGTGAGAGTATTACAATCCGTTCAGGAAGTGTATCTGGATAATAAAATTAATATAGCATAATCAACAGAATGTTTGACACAGAGATAAAATCATTAAAATCACTTAACCACTACCTCATAAGATTGGTAGAAAGTCGTCTATGGCTTAAGGTAATCATTGCCTTGTTTTTAGGTGTTGGATTTGGTCTGCTATTGAGCCCACAAAATGGATGGATTTCTATTGAAACAGCAGATATCGCGGGGAATTGGCTGGCATTGCCTGGTGTACTATTTCTGAAACTGGTTCAAATGATTATGATTCCGTTGATTGTGGCTTCCATCATCACAGGAATCGCAAGCAACGATAAGGATAGTCTAAAAAAACTGGGCGGTGGTGTTTTACTGTATTTTTTAGGCACAACAATAGTTTCGGTTAGCATAGGTACGATACTATCCCAAATTTTTAGACCGGGTCGTTTTCTTCATAAACAATCACTAAAAGAGCATAATGAAATTACGGCAATTTCTACTGATGAACCCGAGCTTTCCTTCGGAATTGAAACGATTCCTGATGCCATCTCAAACTTACTTCCCGAAAACCCGTTGGCATCTATGGTAAGTGGTGAAATGTTAAGCATTGTAATTTTCACAATCATTATTGGTGTAGCTGTGCTATCACTTGAAAATGCCTTACT
>CAZBWO010000034.1:0-2780 GCA_964495885.1 uncultured Alteromonas sp.
TTTTTAAATTTTTAATCAATTTTGAACCGAGCCTGTTTTTTAATTTTAACTAACTAATTAAAACGATAACAAACTCGGAATCAAAACCTTTGATTGTTATTGAATTAATGCCCGTGTTCCAGTTCGCCCTTGACCATTTCCGATGATAGGTTATAAGCTCCGTTTATCACGACTTTGGCATCGGTTGAAACTTCGGCAGGAAGATTGACTTCAACAAAGCCTAAATCAGTAATACCGACCGTTACGGGTATCATTTTGAATTTCATTTTGCCCGCTTCCATTTCTTCATCTTCATCCAAAATGAAAATGAAGGATTGCTCGCCTTCTTTTATAATGGCAGCTTCCGGTACGGCAAAACCCTTTTTCTCGCCCTGCACTATGCGTCCTTCCACGTACATACCTGGCAGTAGGTTTTTATCCTTGTTTTCAATATCTGCCAGAACTTCCAAAGCTTTTGGGTCTGTCTCAAAGGTTTTACCTACAGACCGAACGGTTGCCTTAAGCAGTTCATCTGGACGAGAGGCCGTGGAAAAATATATCTGTTGCCCTTGCTTGATTTGCTTTATGTCCTTTTCATATACTTTGAAGTTGACATAAATTTTTGAATTATCGCTTATTGAGAACATTTTGGATTGTTGTGCCACGTAATCGCCAAGGCTAATCATTACTTCATCCACGTAACCACTTATGGGTGTGGTAATAGGAACAGCGGAATATATTTGGCCTTCAGCCACTTTATCGGCATTAATGCCCAACAGTCTCAATTGGGACCGCAAACCATTGACACTGGATGTGGTGGAACGAAATTTTGACTGTGCCATTTGAAATTCCTTGCCAGAAGAAACACCTTTATCATAAAGGGTCTGCTTACGTTCAAAATCCTGTTTCAAAAAGACCAGTTCGTCATTTTTTTCCTGATAATCCTGTTGCATTGCAATGATATCGGGGTGTTCTATATATGCCAGTACCTGACCCTTCTTTACGTTGTCTCCAGGGATTACTTTTATGGAACTCACATTTCCACCAACAAAAGGGCTTATGTTCGCCTTGTCCTGTGGGAAAAGCTCCAGCGTTCCTGTTACCTTAATGTTGTTCCCTAAATTGCGTTCCTCCAAAGGTTTCATTTCCAAACCTATGGTTTCGGCCTGTTGCTTTGTGAGTTCCACAACGCCTTCTTCCTCGCTGTGACCTCCTTCTTCCTCTCCTTCATCGTGGCCTTCTTCGCCGTGTGCATCTTCTCCGGCTTCATTGGTTTTTGATACGCCTTCGGCTTCGTTATGCCCAAGTTCAGATTTTTGGGCATCATTACAACTCATAAACATAAGTGTAAATAATACGGTACTTACTAATAGTATATTCTTCATTTCTCTTTTTTAAGGTTATAAATTGCCCAATTGATATTGCATATCAATGGTCTGCTGGTTAAACTGATTGATGTATTGTAAATGGTTTTGTTTAATACGGATGGCACTGTTGAGAATCGTGATGTAATTGACGTAATCTATTTCGCCTTCCTTGGATGCCAATTGCGCTGTGGTAATTTGTTGTTCTGCCAACAATAGTGCGCCTTCTTCGTAATATTGCAAAATCTTCTTTGTCTTTTCAAGAGATTTGGTCAACTGCGACACGCGACTTTCCGTTACCGCCTTTTGCTCCAAATACTGATTCTCTGCTACCATTGCGTCTGCCTTGGCCGCCTTTACCCTTGACTTCTGGGGAAAAAACCACAACGGAATGCTAATACCTGCCTGATAGGCATTAAACCCTGAAACATCATCTACAATCTGCCTGCCATATGATAGATTGAATTTCGGTAGGAATTGTGATTTCTCAACACCTACGTTTGCCTTGCTTACTTCGGCATTTTGCAACGCATATTGCAACATTGGGTTATTGGCCACCGAAGTGGAATCTAACATTGCCATAAAATCCAATGTTTTGTATGGTTCACTAATCGTTTCAATGGATTCATCCGTTCCCAAATATTGTTTTAAGGCACGTTTGGCTATTTCAATATCATCAAAGGCTTGTTGCCTTAATACTTGAATCTGTTGAAATTCTGAAGAGGCTGCAATAAATTCCAACTTACCTGTTTCTCCCGTATCATACCGAAGTTGGGCAGCGGTCTTAAAATTGGTATAAATACTGTCCAATTGGTCTGCAAAACGCAATTGTGCCTTGTAATAATTAATTTGGTCATACGCCTGCATCACATTACGCACCAATTGTTGTTCACTGGCCACATAAAACTTTTCTCCCAAGGCAATACGCTCTTTGTAAAACTTCGATTTTGAAAACCCGGAAAGCAAATCAATGTTGCCCTGTTGCACACCAACGGTTGTCTGCACTCCAGGAAGATTATTTCCATATTCTTCTTTGCCCGTGAAAACTTGAGTGCTACCAAGGTCAAAACTCGTTCCCTTTAGTGCCTTTTCCCGTTCAATAAATGCTTGGCTCTCTTTAAGTGATGGATAATTCTGTTTAGCCATAGCAATAGCCTCATCAATGGTCAAGGTCTTTGGGATTGTACCATCTTGATTGGTGTCTTGGGCAAATGAAGTACCAGAAGCCATCAAACCTCCAACCATCAATAATACGGTTACAATATTGGTTGATTTTTTAATATAACTTACATCTCCACCATTGTCCTTCTTTTCTTTTCGGGATTCCAGCCAATAATAAAGAATAGGAATAACCACCAAGGTCAGAAATGTTGCCGTAAGCATTCCTCCAATGACTACTGTCGCCAAAGGTCGCTGTACTTCTGCACCACCAGAGGT
>CAZBWO010000034.1:2880-5021 GCA_964495885.1 uncultured Alteromonas sp.
ACCGCTGCGATTTCCTGTACCTTGTCTGCCAAAACGCCTAAATCTTCTCCGTACAGTTTGATTGCCACGTCCTCACGAACCCCTGTAAGCAATTCATTAAAACGAAGTTCTACAGGTTGGGTAAACACGAAATTTACGCCGGGAACTACTGAAATTTTTTCCTGTATTTTTTCTATCAGTTCTTCTTTACTATCTGCGGAAGTCCATTTACTCTTATCTTTTTCAAGAATAATATAACTATCGGCAATATCCATAGGCATCGGGTCTGTCGGTATTTCGGCCACACCAATCCTAGAAACTACTGTTTTTACTTCCGGAAACTCATTGATTAACTTCTGAAGTTTCTCTGAAGCCTCAATAGATTCTGTAAGACTGCTCCCCGGTTTTATCAATGCTTGAAATGCAATATCGCCTTCATCAAATTTAGGGACAAATTCTGCTCCCATATTGCTGAAAATAAATCCTGAAATCAAAAGCAAGGAAACCGCGCCTATAACCACACCTGCCCGAAAGCGAAGTGCAAAATTTAATATAGGCAGATAGATACGATTCAGAACATCCATAATTTTATCACTGAACCTATCAATCTTGTTTTCAAACTTGGCGAACCAACTATTTTGATTTTTAGCAGGTTTTAAAAATAATGATGACATCATTGGCACGTAGGTAAGACAAAGGATAATCGCTCCTAAAACGGCAAAACCAAATGTAAATGCCATTGGCCGGAACATTTTCCCTTCCACACCGGTCAAAAAAAGAATCGGTGTAAAAACTATAAGAACAATTAGTTGACCGAAGAAGGCAGAATTCATCATTTTACTTGAAGAATCATAGGCGATTTCATCCATTTCAGCTTGGTTGATGGCGGTTGTGGATTTTTTCATCCGTTGATGAATGTGGAAAACCGCTCCTTCCACGATAATCACCGCTCCATCTACAATAATTCCAAAATCGATCGCACCCAAGGACATTAAATTTGCCCAAATGCCAAATTGTTTCATCAAAATAAATGCAAATAATAGACATAAAGGGATTATCGAAGCTGCTATCAAGCCACCACGGAAGCTTCCCAAAAGTAAGACCAAAACAAATATGACGATTAGGGCTCCTTCTATTAGATTGTTTTTAACGGTACTTGTGGTTGCCTCAATAAGTTCACTTCGGCTTAAAAAAGCATCAATATAAACACCTTCCGGCAGGGATTTTTGAATTTCTACAATACGCTTTTCCACATTTTCAATCACGTCGCCTGGGCTTTCGCCTTTCAGCATTAAAATTTGTCCACCAACAGTTTCGTGTCCATCTTGGGTAAACGCACCATAACGCACTTGATTACCATAGCCTACTTTTTCCGCGACATCACGTATTAAAACCGGGCTTCCATTTTGTGTGGTTACAACCGTGTTTTCCAAATCGGCAATACTTCGTGCCAGCCCTTCGCCACGGATAAAATTGGCTTGGTGGTTTTTTTCGATATAAGCTCCACCCGTATTGGCATTGTTCACTTTAAGGGCCTCAAAAACCTGATTCATTGTAATGTCAAAACTTTTTAGTTTATCAGGATTTATGGCAACTTCGTATTGTTTTACATAGCCTCCAAAGGCATTGACCTCAACGACTCCGGGGACTAGTGCCATTTGGCGTTTAACAATCCAATCTTGGATGGTACGAAGCTCCATTGCGTCATATTTGTCTTCATAGCCTTCTTTTACTTTTAAGGTATATTGAAAAATTTCGCCCAGACCTGTTGTTATGGGTGCCATAAAAGGTGTGCCGAAACCTTCAGGGATTTCTCCAGCAACTTCGGTCAATTTTTCCTGTACCAATTGCCTTGGCAGATAGGTTCCAGCCTCATCCTTAAAGACAATGGTAACCACCGAAAGACCAAAACGGGACACCGAACGCAGTTCGATAACGTCTGGCAGATTTGCCATTGCCAATTCCACAGGGTAGGTAACAAATTGTTCTATATCTTCTGTCCCCAAGTTAGGGGCCACGGTTATTACCTGTACTTGGTTGTTTGTTATGTCGGGTACAGAACCCAAGTTTATAGTAGCCATAGACCAAATGCCCGTACCAACCAATGCCACTATAAATAAGCCAATAATAAATTTATTATTGATGGAAAATGAAATGATTTT
>CAZBWO010000035.1:0-4760 GCA_964495885.1 uncultured Alteromonas sp.
AAAAACCTCCTGCAAATGCTACTGCGATACCTGTAAATACCATAAGTGAAGTGCCTACAGAACGGAATTGGAAATAAAGAATAAGGAAAATAATGATAAGTGCAAGAGGTACAACTACACTTAAAGTCTTTTCAGCTCGCAATTGATTTTCATATGTCCCTGTAAATCTGTAATTAATTCCTTTTGGTACGATAAGTTCTCCATTGTCAATTTTTTCTTGAATAAGAGCTTGGGCATTTTCCACCACATCTACTTCTGCGAAACCATCTAGTTTATCAAAAAGAACATAACCTACTAAAAATGTGTCTTCACTCTTAATCACTTGTGGTCCTTGTTCATATCGAATAGTTACCAGTTCGCTCAATGGGACTGGGTTTCCTTTTTCTACCGGAACATAAATGCCCTTTAAATCTTCTGGATTTGCGCGTAATTCCCTTGGGTAGCGCACACGAATGCCATAGCGCTCTCTACCTTCTACGGTTTGTGTTAGCACCATCCCACCTACAGATACTTGTATAACTTGCTGAACCTGTTCAATGGAAATTCCATATCGTGCGAGACGGTCTCTATCGATATCCAAAAGCAGATAAGGCTTCCCAACAATTCTATCTGCAAATACTGCTTCGTCTTTAACTCCTTCAGCTTGCTTTAATATATCTTCCAACTTGACTCCAAAAGCCTCAATCTCTTTTAGGTTTTGTCCTTTTACTTTTATACCCATTGGTGCACGCATACCTGTTTGTAACATTACCAAACGTGTCTCAATGGGTTGCAGTTTTGGTGCTGAAGTAACTCCTGGAAGCTTTGTAACCCTTACTATTTCTTTCCAAATATCATCTGGTGATTCAATTTCTGGTCTCCAGTTTCTAAAGTATTCTCCGTCATCATCTGGAATGAGTTGCGAACGACGAACAGAAAATGGGTCTTTAATTTTGGATGCCTCATAATCTGCATTGCCATTATCTACCTCATTATTTGGATTGGTAACCAAGCTACCATCTTTTAAAATAAATAATCCATCTTCATTGACTTTAAAACGTTGCCTTTCTCTCTTCTCATTAAGGATATACTCTGATTTATATTGAATAACATTTTCATACATTGATAATGGTGCTGGGTCTAAAGCAGATTCTGTACGACCAGATTTACCTACTACCGTTTCAATTTCAGGAATGCTGGCCACAGCCATATCCAATTGTTGCAATACTCGTTTGTTCTCTTCAACACCAGCGTGTGGCATTGACGTGGGCATAAGTAGAAACGACCCTTCATTTAGGGATGGCATAAATTCCTTCCCTGTATTTTGCATTATCAACACTCCAAAAATTACAATTGCTGTAGGTACCGAAAGAAATAAGAGCTTATTTCGCAATGCCCAATTTAAGATTCGCACATAGTAGTTTCTGAAAAGCGTAAACACACCCAAAAGACCAAAACAGATTAGACCTACAAAAATTAAATTAATTAAGATGCTTCTATCTACTCCTAATGGCCTCCAATATTCTGCTAATAAAAAAATGATGGCGAAAGCAGACACAAATATGTTAATAATGTTGGCGCGTTTTGATGTAATCTTTTCTTTTAGTGAAAGGAAGCCTACAACACCATAGGCAACTAATATTAGCCCAAGTGGATAACCCAAAATAATTGCGATGATACCTATAATAATCAATGCTCCATTTAGCATATAACTAAAAGAAGTTTTTATATTTCTTTTCTTAAAGAAATATGCTGCAAAAGGTGGAATTAAAAATAACGCCACAATTAGGGACGCGGTTAAGGCAGAAGTTTTGGTGAATGCCAACGGTCTAAACAATTTACCTTCAGCACCAATCATCGTAAATACAGGAATAAAGCTTATAATAGTGGTCATTACCGCTGTCAATATAGCGCCGGATACTTCAGCTGTTGCGTTATACACTACAGTATTCATTGGTAGCTTTTCATCATTTTCATCAATATGCCGTAGCACATTTTCTGACAGTATAACACCTACATCGACCATTGTACCAATTGCAATGGCAATACCAGACAAGGCCACAATATTGGCATCAACATTGAACAGCTTCATCGAAATAAAAACCATTAACACAGCTACTGGTAATAAGCCCGAAATCAATACCGATGCTCTTAAATTATATACCATTATAATAATTACAAAAATGGTAATTAAAATTTCTAATGTAAGGGCTTCGTCCAGTGTACCCAAAGTTTCTTGAATGAGTTCTGTTCTATCATAAAAAGGGACAACGGTTAATTGTGATGTCCTTCCATCACTTAATGTTTTTGATGGTAGCCCAGAACTTAACTCGTTAATTTTTTCTTTTACATTATTGATGACCTCCATTGGATTAGCACCATAACGGGCCACTACAACACCACCAACAACTTCAGCCCCTTCTTTATCCAAAAGGCCTCTTCTAGTAGCTGGTCCGTGGGAAACTTTGGCAATGTCTTTTAAGCGTATTGATGTAAAATTTTCTGATGTTACCACAGCATTTTCCAAATCAGCAATAGATTTAACATAGCCTAAACCACGAATGAGATATTCTGCTTGATTGATTTCTAAGGTTTGTGCCCCTACATCTTGATTACTCTGTTTAACCGCTTTGACAACCTCGTTCAAGCCAATTTTATACTGTCTCATCAGCTCTGGGTTGACATCCACTTGGTATTCCAAAACGTAGCCACCGATAGAGGCGACTTCTGAAACACCACTTGCCGACGATAGTGCATATTTCACATAGAAATCTTGAATGCTTCGCAACTCCTGTAAATCCCAACCACCGGTTACATTGCCGTTTTCATCACGTCCTTCGAGGGTATACCAGTAAATTTGTCCAAGACCAGTTGCATCAGGTCCCAATGCTGGATTTACTCCATCTGGAAGTAATCCAGCAGGTAAGGAATTTAATTTTTCAAGAATACGGCTTCTACTCCAATAGAATTCGATATCCTCTTCAAAAATGATGTAGATACTTGAAAACCCAAACATAGAAGAACTGCGTATGGTTTTTACACCAGGTATACCGAGAAGCGATGTGGTTAATGGATAGGTAATTTGGTCTTCAATATCTTGAGGGGAACGACCATCCCATTTGGTAAATACGATTTGTTGATTTTCACCTATATCGGGTATGGCATCCACAGCCACCGGGTTTCGTGGCAGTGAACCAGTGTTCCATTCAAAAGGTGCATTTACAACTCCCCAAGCCACAAACAAAGCTAGTAGTAAAACAGCTACCAGTTTATTTTCTATTAAAAATTTGATGCTTTTATTCAGCATAAAAATGAGTTTTAAGTAATTATGATTCTAATTGAAAAACCAACAAAAAGCGGTTTAGTCCTAACAAATTAATGCTGGACTACACGTAATAATTACTTAAAAATCAAATGAGGAAAGTTTGGTCTAAAACTTGAACATCCCTTATTAAGGGGGGTGGCGAATAGTCTTTAAATGACTTTATTTTCGCTTCGTTAGACTCAAATAAATATATGTAAGATTGAACTAATGCAACAACAAATAGCTGTTGTTCCTTTTCCAATTTATCGAAGGAAATCTTTAAGGTGTCCTGACCTTGAACTAGCAATTGCTCATTACTACAACAATCTTTCTTTGTAATGTCACAATCTGTTGAAGAGGAAGTTTTCTGTACTTCCATACCACAGGTTTTGGCTGTCCCTAAGAATGAGGCATCAACTAAAATATCACCACAATAATGACTTTCGATTGTGAAAGATGTGCTTGATAATAGCACTAATAGTGCCATAAAAAAGGATGATATTTTATAAAAAATCTTCTTCATTAATTATGCAAAGCTATAAAAAAATAAATAGAGTTGGTTAATTTAACAAATAATTTAGACTACAATGGTGGTCTAATTTAAGGGTTATTTATAACTATTTTCTTTGTGATAGTCTAAAACATTGAGAACAATTAAGTTAAAAAATATTATTAAGAATTATTCTAAATAAGTTGGAATTTATGTGTTAGGATACTACATTTGCGCTCTATTTATAATCATTCTAAATAAATTTTCAAAATGAAATTCTTGCTTCACTTGATGGTTACCTTAGTATTTTATGGTACAGCATTAGCACAAACCAACCCACAACAAAAAGATTCAACTACACAACAAACCGAGCGACTTAAGGAAGTCGTCGTTACGGGAAATGCATTATTGGGTAGTAAATTTGAGGCACGGAACAAAACGGGTTCTGCAACTTATATCTCAAATGAAGACTTAAAAAAGTTCTCTTACACCAATATCAATAGAGTTTTGCAGACTGTTCCAGGCATCAACATCTACGAAGAAGATGGATTTGGATTACGCCCAAATATTAGTCTACGGGGTACTTCGCCCGAGCGTAGCGCCAAAATTAATTTAATGGAAGATGGTGTGTTGATTGCGCCTGCCCCTTACAGTGCACCAGCTGCCTACTATTTTCCTACTATCGGCAGAATGGAAGCTATAGAGGTGTTAAAAGGAAGCAGCCAAATACAGTACGGCCCCAACACCACTGGTGGTGCCATAAATATGATATCCACTCGTATACCGGAAAGATTTTCTGGGAAAGCATCGATTACCGCAGGAAATTATGGCTCAAGAAACACGCAATTAGTTATTGGCGACAGTTTTAAAAATTTTGGATTTGTAACGGATTATTTTAATTATAATTCTGATGGTTTTAAAAATCTCGATGGCGGTGGCAATACAGGATTTGATAAATCTGATTATTTAGCCAAGTTTAGTGTCAAC
>CAZBWO010000036.1:0-4326 GCA_964495885.1 uncultured Alteromonas sp.
ATTTACGTATAACGAAGCTTGGACACGTACAGCGAGGTGGAAATCCTTCAGCTTTAGATAGAATGTTGGGAATTAGACTTGGTGTAGCTTCTGTAAAAGGACTTTTGCAAAGTAAAAAAAATGCAATGGTGGGAATTCTAAACAATCAATTGCACTTAACCCCTTTTAATGAAGTGGTCAAACAACATCAGGTCAATAAAGAATTGCACGAACTCTTAGAACTATTTGGAAAATAAAAACGAGAAAAATGAAAACATACATAGAGGAAAGACCTTGGGGAAACTTTGAACGCTTTACCCATAACGAGATTAGCACCGTAAAAATACTTACGGTTAATCCAAACGAAGAGCTAAGTCTACAGTTTCACCATAACAGGGAAGAATTCTGGAGAGTAATAGATGGAACGGGAACTTTCGTAATTGGCGACAATACCAAAGTTGGCCATAAAGGGGACGAATTTTTTATCCCGAAGGAAACCGTACATCAAATAAAAACATCTGATTCTTCTGTAAGCATCCTTGAAATTGCTTTTGGAAATTTTGATGAAAACGATATTGTCAGGCTAAAGGACAAATACAACAGGGAAGACCCCAAATAAATATTACAATATGGAACATACACATCAAATTAATACCAGAATACCCATAGAGAAAAAAGGGATACTGCTCAGTCCCACTAAATTGAAATTTGAGAGCAATGGGGTTTTAAACCCTGGAATATTTCAAGAAGGTGAAGAGGTGCATATCTTTTACCGTGCGGTGGAAGATGGCAATTACTCTACCATTGGATATGCCAAAACCAATGAGCATTTAGATCTCATAGAAAGGAAATCAAGCCCGTTAATAACTCGTGATTTTGATTATGAAAAACATGGTGTGGAAGATGCTCGTATTGTTAAAATTGAAGACACCTACTATATAACCTATACCGCTTATGACGGCATCAATGCCATGGGTGCTTTGGCAACTTCAAAAGACCTGAAACATTTTGAGAAAAAGGGGATAATCACACCGTTGATTACCTACAATGAATATAAATACCATTTGGAACATTGTAATCAGGAAAGATTGAACCCTAAATATTACCATTACTACAACTTGTTTGCACAAATTGGATTGGTAGATGAAAAACACAGGTATTTAAGAGATAAGGACATCGTATTATTCCCAAGAAAAATAAATGGTAAATTTGTAATGCTCCATCGTATATGGCCAGGAATACAAATAGTACAGTTTGAAAAATGGGAAGACCTTACCAAAGAGTTTTGGGAAGATCATATAAAGAACCTTCATGATCATATCCTCATGGATCCTCTATTTGATTTTGAAGTGAATTATCTCGGTGCCGGATGCCCTCCCATAGAAACAAAGGATGGTTGGCTGATGATTTACCACGGAGTTTGTGAAACCCCCGTTGGAAAGACCTATCACGCCGCCGCTGCATTACTGGATATTGATGACCCCTCAAAAGTAATTGGACGATTGCCCTATCCCCTATTTTCTCCGGTAGAGGAATGGGAACTGAAAGGTGTAGTAAACCACGTGGTGTTCCCAACAGGTGCGGCATTGTTCGGCGGCGACCTCCATATCTATTATGGAGCGGCCGACAAGCATACGGCGGTAGCTAAAGTAAGCCTACAACTATTATTGAGTGAATTAAAAAAAACAGCTATATCATGAAAAATCATAAAATTTTATTCGTATGCTCATATCCTCCACGCGAGTGCGGTATTGCTACTTTTTCACAAGATTTGATACGGACCTTGAAAAGATGCTTTGGCTCAACCATGGATATCGAGGTTTGTGCTCTGGAAAATGAATGCTGCGATGCTAATGATTATCCAGAAGAAGTTACATATAAAATAGATGCCCAAGAGTTAAATTCCTTTTTCAAAGTAGCTAATAAGTTAAATGAAAGGGACGATATTGGAATGGTTTGTATACAACACGAGTTTGGGCTGTTTGGAGGTGACTACGGTAGCCATTTAGTGGCTTTCCTTCTTAAGTTAGACATCCCAATCTCTTGTGTGTTTCATACGGTTCTTCCCAATCCTGATAAAAAAAGAACTAAAATAGTGCAAGCGTTGGGTGATCTTTCCGAGAAACTGATCGTTCTTACCAATAAATCCGCAGAAATACTAGAAAGTGATTATCATATTGATACTAACAAAATAGCTGTCATACCCCATGGCACCCATATTGTGCTGTGGAAAGAAAAACAACGTCTTAAAAATAGATATGGCTTTCAAAATAAAAATGTACTATCCACATTTGGTTTATTAAGTGAGAATAAAAATGTAGAAACAGCACTCCGTGCATTGCCAAAAATACTCCAAAAATTTCCTAACACGGTTTATCTGGTTTTAGGCAAAACACATCCTGAAATAATAAAGAGAGGAGGCGAAACATATAGAGATGCACTTTTATCAATAGTCGATAATTTAGATATTAAAGACCATGTCATTTTTATAAACGAATATTTGGAACTTACCAGGTTGTTGGAATACCTATCCTTATCCGATGTTTACTTATTCTCATCTAAAGATCCCAACCAGGCCGTTAGCGGCACTTTTGCTTATGCCATGAGTTGCGGAAACCCCGTTATATCAACACCTATTCCCCATTCCAAAGAATGTCTTGATCCCAGTACTGGTATTTTATTGAATGATTTTGAAGATCCCATAGAAATTAGCGACGCTGTTATCGATTTGCTGGAACAACCGTTCATAGCAACATCAATGGGGAAAAATGCCTTTATTAAAATGCGTGCTTTTAGTTGGGAAAATGTAGCCATTTCCTATTCCGATATTTTTCAGGATTATTTGCAAGACAGTAATTCTTTGGATTTTAGTTTGCCACCCATAAAAACAGACCATATTGAAGACATGACCACTGACTTTGGGATGCTTCAATTTTCGAATTTTAGTGAACCAGACACGTCTTTTGGTTATACCCTTGATGATAACGCGAGGGCGTTAATAGCGATGCTTATGTATTATAAGAAAAAAAGAAATGACAAAGTCCTGCGGCTCATTGAAATTTATATGGACTTTATTGTGTTTTGCCAACAGGACGATGGACTGTTCTATAATTATGTGGATTTTGAAGGGCAATTTACTGTTCAGAATACCGAAGTGAACCTTGAAGATTCCAATGGCAGGGCCATTTGGGCGCTTGGCTATGTATTGTCTCATACAGAAAACCTACCAAAAAGTTTAGTAACCAAAGCAGAAAACTGTTTTAAGAACGTCATGCAGAATGTAGCAGATTTTAATTCCCCACGAGCCATTGGCTTTATATTAAAAGGACTTTATTATTATCAAGAAAACAAGCCTAAAACCCAATATAATCAATTAGCGGAAACATTGGCCCAAGAGCTCTTGCGTGTTTTTAATATTAC
Source organism: uncultured Alteromonas sp. (assembly GCA_964495885.1). Lineage (GTDB taxonomy): Bacteria > Bacteroidota > Bacteroidia > Flavobacteriales > Flavobacteriaceae > PALG01. Next base: position 3,400 of record CAZBWO010000036.1, read on the forward strand.
CAGTGATAAAAAATGGGAATGGTTTGAAGATTACCTGACCTATGCCAATAGTATATTACCAGAAGCGCTTTTATATGCTTGGCTTATCACAAAAAATAAAAAATACAAGGACGTTGCCGAAACTACTTTCGACTTTTTATTATCACAATATTTTATGAAAGGGCAAATTAAAGTTATTTCTAATGACGGATGGTTTCACAAAAGAAATAAACGTACCTTTCATGGTGAACAACCTATTGAGGTGGCATATACCATTCTTTCATTGGACCTGTTTTATAGAGTTACCCATAAAAAGAAATACGCCAAACAATTACATACCGCGTTTAGTTGGTTTTTAGGCAATAACCATCTCAAGCAAATTATGTACAACCCTGTTAATGGCGCCTGTTATGATGGCCTTGAAAAAGAAAATATTAATATAAATCAAGGTGCGGAATCCAGCTTGTGCTACGTAATGGCGCGTTTAGTTGTTGAGGGTTACCCTTTGGAGGTTGGTCTTAAAGAAAATAAATTAGATTTAAGTTTAAAGATGGACTCGGCTTCAAAACGTGTCAAAAAGATCATCCAAGAAAAGTGCATCGGTAAAAGTTTAAAAATAGAACGAAATGTATTAAACAGTTAGCGATTTTAATCCTACCAAGCAATAAAAAAGTAGTTATGACGGAGGCCTTTAAAAATATCAACCCTTTCATCCTTGGACTGCTCATCAGTCTGGGCATTGGCCTTATTCTTGGGCTGGAACGTGAATATGATAAATTGAAGGAAGAACAAGGCTTTGCAGGTATAAGAACCTTCCCAATTGTTGCCATTATTGGTTTTATATTGGGAAATCTTTCCACAACCTATACACCTTGGTTGGTCATTATAATTGCAGCAGCATTTCTTTTGTTTCTGTCTTTGAGTCATCTTTCCATAGTGCAAAAGCAT
>CAZBWO010000037.1:0-4037 GCA_964495885.1 uncultured Alteromonas sp.
AGCTGCACCATGAATATGCCTACCTTAGTCGTCTATTCTCTTCGATTGAAGGCATCACCATTGAAAAATATATTGCCAGGCAAAAAATCGAAAAGGTGAAAGAACTTTTGTTCTATGATCAAATATCCCTATCCCAAATTTCCCTTGAAATGAATTACAGTAGTGTCGCTCATCTTTCTGCTCAATTCAAAAAAGAAACGGGGATGACGCCAACCCAATTTAAAAGGCAAAGTAGTCCACCAAGAAAGTCCTTAGACAAGCTCTGAGCATAATTTCATAAACCAAAGTCAATATTGTGTAAAGCTTTAGTGCTGCCCTATAGCCAATTTTGTACCTGTAATAATCAAGAATTGACCTATGATAACAAAAGCATACAAAATTGAAGGAATGACGTGCGGAGGATGCGTTGCGAGTGTCAAAAAACAGCTCGATGAATCAGAATTAATTTCAGAAACTAACATCCAACTTGACTTTCCTCAAGCTAAAATATCATTTGCAAACGAGTTAGAAATTGAAACACTTCAGTCAATTATTAATAAAGCCGGCAATTATACCATCAAGCAAAATGGGGAGGAATCAAAAAACATGGAGTTGTCACTTTCTGAAAAGAGTATCCACACCTACAAACCTTTGCTACTTATTGTTGGTTTTATCTTGGTAGTAAGCGCATTAAGTCAATTTCCATTCTCTTCCTTTTCAGCCATGTTATGGATGCGGCATTTTATGGCTGGCTTCTTTATTGTTTTTTCGTTTTTCAAATTATTGAATCTTCAAGGGTTTGCTAACTCTTATAGCATGTATGACATTGTTGCAGCAAAATGGAAATCTTGGGGTTTTGTGTATCCTTTTATCGAGTTAGTTTTAGGATTATTATACCTGACTAACATTGCACCTTTAGCCACCAATATCAGTACAGCGTTAATTTTAGGCATTAGTAGTATTGGAGTAATAAAAAGCAACATGGATAAGAAGAAGATTAAATGTGCTTGTTTAGGGGACGTTTTCAACCTACCCATGAGCACAGTAACCATTGTTGAAGACCTTTCTATGGTTGGCATGTCACTGATTATGCTCTTTCAATACGAAATCTTATAAAGAAAAGTCAAAATTCTATAAAACAAGCCCATTCAAAATTCGTAAATTTGTTTTAGGTGAAAAGAATAATTTCCATATCGCTCGCTTTGCTCATGTTGGTTTCCAACGTGGGATTTACAATGAACACCCATTTTTGTGGTGGTGAAGCGGTGGAGACTTCTTTTTCAATCGGGCTTCATAATCCTGATTGCGGAATGCCGGACATGGATAGAGATTGCGAAACCATCCCATCCACAGAAGAACAAATAAAATCGAAACCTTGCTGCGAAAATCAACATCAGTTACTGCATCTGGATGAAAACGCTGATGTGCAAGCTACATCTGTTGAGTTTAACCCTGTTTTTTTCGTTGCATTCATACATTCGTTTGTTCAGCCTGTTTTATTTGCTGATCAATCTCTTGTTCATAACACCTATTACTCTCCCCCCATACCTGACAAGGACATTCAAGTCCTTTTCCAGACCTTTTTAATTTAAATCGCATAATACAATTTGATGCTCCTGGTCTTGTTACTATGGAGCATAGTGGCATTTCCTGCCAATGAACAATTCTTTTCTGTTCAATCAAATTCAATCGTATTATGCTTAATAAAATCATAAAATATTTCTTAGAGAATAAGTTGGTCACTATTCTCGTCCTTACAGGCTTTGTGGCCTGGGGAATTGTAACTGCTCCATTTGGATGGCAGGTGGGTGCATTGCCTTCTGACCCTGTCCCTGTGGATGCTATACCGGACATTGGCGAAAACCAACAAATCGTTTTTACCCAGTGGTCAGGCCGTTCGCCACAGGATATTGAAGATCAAATCTCATATCCATTAACTACCTACTTATTAGGTATACCTGGTGTCAAGTCGATCAGGAGTTCATCCATATTCGGATTTTCCAGCATCTATATCATCTTTTCAGAAGATGTAGAGTTCTATTGGTCTCGATCCAGAATCCTCGAAAAACTCAATTCCCTGCCATCAGGGCTTTTACCTGATGGAGTACAACCTGCTTTAGGTCCCGATGCAACAGCTTTGGGTCAAGTCTATTGGTACACCCTCGAAGGAAGGGATAAAGACGGCAACCCCACTGGTGGTTGGGATTTACATGAAATACGTACAGTACAGGATTTCTATGTAAAGTATGGCCTCAATGCAACCGAAGGGGTATCAGAAGTTGCTTCTATTGGTGGTTTTGTTAAAGAATACCAGATAGACGTAAATCCTGATGCCCTGAAAGCCTATAATATACCGCTTCACAGGGTGATGCAGGCAGTACAAAAATCCAATAAAGATGTAGGTGCCAAAACCATTGAAATAAACCAGGCCGAATACTTAGTACGAGGTTTAGGTTATGTCAAAAAAGTACAAGATATAGAGAAGGCCGTAGTTGCGGTACAAGATAACGTTCCGATTAGAATAAAGGATATAGGAGTTGTAACACTCGGTCCTGCGACAAGGCGTGGTATCTTAGATAAGGATGGCGCAGAAGTAGTGGGTGGTGTAGTGGTGGCCAGGTATGGAGCAAACCCTTTACAAGTAATTAATAATGTAAAAGATAAAATCAATGAAATTGCGCCTGGTCTTCCAAAGAAAACATTAGCTGATGGTAGAGAAAGTCAGTTAACAATTGTTCCGTTCTATGATCGCTCAGAATTGATTTACGAGACCTTAGGCACACTGGAAGAAGCCTTATCTCTAGAAATCCTCATCACTATTTTGGTGGTAATTGTGATGGTTTACAACCTAAGAGCTTCATTCCTCATTTCCAGCCTTCTTCCTATTGCCGTACTCATGGTATTTATTGCCATGCGCTATTTTGGTGTAGATGCAAACATCGTGGCACTATCAGGAATTGCCATTGCTATCGGTACAATGGTGGATTTAGGAATCATCCTTTCTGAAAACATCATAAAACATATAGACGAAGCTCCTCCCGGTCAAAAACTTATTGAAACTATTTACAACGGAGCATCAGAAGTAGCCACTGCAATTCTAACTGCTGTATCTACTACCATCGTTAGTTTTATCCCTGTATTTACCATGCAGGCAGCCGAAGGTAAGCTGTTTGGCCCATTGGCATTCACAAAGTCATTTGCACTTTTAGCTGCTTTGATCGTTTCCTTGCTGATTCTGCCAACCCTCGCTCATTGGTTTTTTGGCTTCAACATCAAGAACAAGTTTATAAAAAAGTATGGCCATTATGGTTTAGCATTACTTGGAATTGTTAGCCTCATTTTAGGGCAGATTTGGGCTGGTGTACTGCTCATTCTTTTCGGTGCTATAGGTATTATCAAAAACTTGGAAAGGATTAAGAGTAAAGAACTTTCAGGAATCTGGAAATTCTTACTGAGCTATGCGGAGTTAATTGTTGTACTAATTGGCGTAGTATGGCTTTTGGCTAAATACTGGCTGCCTTTAGGGGCTTCTCAGTCTCTATTCATCAACTTCATTTTTGTATCCTTACTTGTGGGTTGTATTCTGGGTGGTTTCACCTTATTAGAATATCAGTACAAACAAATACTCAATTGGTGTTTGAACAACAAGATCAAGTTCCTGATCATACCGACAATTCTGATTTTTCTAGGGGCGACTATCTGGCTTGGTTTCAATAGCGTTTTTGGCTTTGTTTCAAAAGGCTTTGAAAAGGTAGGATGGAATATCAATCAAACTAAAGGGTGGTCAGCAATGGTACATACCTTTCCGGGTATTGGTAAAGAATTCATGCCTTCTCTTGATGAAGGTAGCTTTTTATTGATGCCTACATCAATGCCTCACTCCGGGGTAGAATACAATCGCAATGTGGTTGGCCAATTAGATATGCTGCTCACAAATATTCCGGAAGTTGAATTGACCGTAGGTAAACTTGGACGTGTGGAATCTGCGCTTGATCCTGCCCCCATATCCATGTATGAGAATATTATCAATTACAAATCCGAATACATTCTCAATAAAA
>CAZBWO010000038.1:0-3627 GCA_964495885.1 uncultured Alteromonas sp.
GTTGTACACAAGCTAAAAAGCCAGCCACACAATAAGCACATTTGGTTTTTGCCTACTCACATTGTCAACCCTAAAAAACCCAAAAGAGCTTAATCTCCCCTCTTCCAACTACAATCAAGATACCACTTTGATGGTATTTTTATAAAAAAGACAATCATTAATTTGGAATGATTCTAAATAACATCATAATTTGTAATATGTTAAAAACTATTATTCTTATAGCAGATGCACATACCCTAACAAGGGAAGGGATTAAATCACTTCTTAACCGAAGAAAAGATATTCATATTGCAGGAGAAGCAAAAGACAGCAATGAACTGTTCAATAAACTCAAAAAAATAAACCCCGACATTGTTATCATTGACTTTCATATCCCCGGACATTTTAGCATAAACGACATTACATTTATCCGCAGCAACTTCCCACATACAAGAGTGCTGATTATTTCTACTAACCAAAACAAGCAGGACGTTCTCAAAGTACTTGATTATGGTGTAAACTCATATCTCTTAAAAGAATGCGATGAAGAAGAAGTAATTAATGCCGTTTATGCGGCTGCAAGAAATGAAAAATTCTTTTGTGGAAAAGTGATGGATGCCATTCTCGAAAAAGCTACCCATCAGTGTCCGGTTGGTTCTATATGCAATCACTGTCAGGCGGTATCAATAAGCGAGAGGGAAGTGGAAATTATCAAACTCATTGCCGAAGGAAACACTACCAAAGACATTGCCCAAAAACTCTTTCTTAGTTTTCACACCATAACCACCCACCGAAAAAATATTTTCAGAAAATTAATGTTGCGTAGCTCATCTGAACTTATACTCTATGCTATTAAACAAGGCATAATTAACGCACAATCTCCTATTGCATCTGCAAACTAACTGTCTTAAGGTATTAGAAATACCTCATTTGTGGCACAGCAAAATACCACTTTTAAGGTAATGTTTAGAATCATTATAAATAATAAATTTGTACCCGAATCAAATCTTAAAATTATTTAGAATGCAAAAATTCATTTTAACTACAATCGCAATAATAAGTTTTTTAGGCTCTTTCGCTCAAAATGCAACCATCAAAGGAAACATACAACAAACCGACAGCACAACTGTATTACCAGGTGTTTCCGTCTACCTGGAAAAAACGAATATAGGAACTTCAAGCAATGGAAATGGTAACTATATTATAAGTAAAGTCCCTGCGGGAGATTATACATTGATAGTTTCCAACATAGGATATAATCCTATAAGAAAAGAAATAACGGTTGAAAATAATAGCACAATAACGCTAAACTTCATACTGACAGAATCTATCTCTATATTAACGGAAGTGACTGTTACAGGTGGGAATATAGGCATAAAAGACATTCCTGGGTCAGTACATTACATCACGCCAAAAGAAATGGAAAAATTTAGCTATACAGATATTAATAGGGTGTTGCGTGCAGTCCCAGGCGTAAATATACAAGAAGAAGATGGGTTCGGGCTTTTTCCAAGTATAGGGTTAAGAGGTACAGGCGTAGAACGGAACACCAAAATAACTGTAATGGAAGATGGCGTTTTAATGGCTCCTGCTCCTTATTCTGCACCAGCGGCTTACTATTTTCCAACAATGGGAAGAATGCAGGGAGTAGAAATTATAAAAGGAAGCAGCCAAATAAAATACGGCCCTTATACAACAGGAGGTGCCATTAATCTTATTTCAACGCAAATACCCGATCAGTTTTCAGGAAAAATAACCTTGTTGGGAGGAAGTTTTGGAAACAGAAACCTACACGCTGTTGTAGGAAATTCAAATAAAAACTTTGCTTACATGGTAGAAACATTCCAGTATGGTTCAAACGGTTTCAAACAAATAGATGACGTAGGAAATAGAGGGTTTGATAGAAATTCAGGTTTTGTAAAGCAAGATTACTTGGCAAAAGTCCGAATTAATACCAATGCTGATGCAAAAATATACCAATCGCTCACATTCAAAATCGGTCAATCAACAGGAGATATAAATGAGACTTACCTTGGTTTAACACAAGAAGATTTTGATACCAACCCAATTAGAAGGTATGCAGGCTCTCAAGTTGACAATATAACCACAGAACAAACTCAATTTTCTTTAACTCACAGAGCAAAATTTTCAAAATGGTTTAATGTTACCACTGTTGCTTACCGTACCAATTTTAGTAGAAATTGGTACAAACTCGACAGAGTAAAAGATAGCACTGGAACAAAAACAAAAATTGGTGATTTACTCGATAATCCCTTTAGCTCAAATGATGCTTATGCCATTCTTACAGGTACAAGTAGTGTAAATGATGATGCTCTTTTCGTAAAAGCAAACAATAGAAATTACTATTCTCAAGGTGTTCAAACAACTTTGAATTTCAATTTTAAAACCAACAAAATAAAACATAATATTGATTTGGGTATAAGAGTGCATGAAGACCAAATAGACCGTTTCCAATGGTTTGACGAATACGCAATGAGTAGTGGAGTAATGGAATTAACGAAAGCAGGAACGTATGGAACGGAAAGCAACAGAGTGGAAACAGCCAATGCCATAGCAACTTATCTTCAGTACAAAATTAACGTTGGAAAATTTACAGCAACCCCAGGCATTCGCTACGAAAATATCACACAAAAAAGATTAGATTATGGGAAAAATGACACAGAAAGAACTGGGATTGACCTCTCTGAAAGAAGTAATGCAATTGGAGTTGTTATTCCTGGAGTTGGTTTCGATTACAGATTCACCAAGCACCTAAGCACCTTTGCAGGAATACATAAAGGTTTTGCTCCTCCAGGCTCAAAAGAGGAACTTGAACCAGAAGAAAGCGTTAATTATGAATTAGGCACGAGATATGCCAAAAATGGGTTGTCAGGTCAGTCGGTGTTATTCTTCAATGACTACAAGAATTTGCTTGGTGCCGACCTTGAAGCCGCAGGAGGTGGAGGAACAAACGAGCAGTTTAATGGTGGAGCAGTACAAACAAAAGGAATAGAGTTTAACATAACATACGATTTACTGTATTCAAAAATCAATAGCAACTTTAGACTCCCAATAAGCCTTGTTTATTCTTATACAGACGCAAAATTTTTAAATGATTTTGACAGTGACTTTGAAGGTTGGGGAACCGTTTCCGCAGGCGACCAATTTCCGTACTTGGCAAATAATCAATTTACAATTCTATTAAGCTTAGAACACCACAAATTCAGTGTAAACCTAAGCGGGAAATATATGGACGAAATGCGAAACGCTCCTGGACAAGGAGATATACCTACTAATGAAAAAACTGATTCGTATTTTGTGATAGACGCAAGTGCAAGCTATAATTTGCACAAGAACATAACCTTTTTTGCCAATGCAACCAACTTAACTGACCAAGTGTATGTTGTAGCAAGAAGACCAGCAGGTTTGCGACCTGGAATGCCAAAAGCATTTAACGTAGGATTAAAAGCAAATTTTTAATAAAGAAAACCTACCTAAAAGCCATACTCTTTGCCAAGTTGCTCAAATGCCAATCACACCAACCAAAACTTGGCAAAGAGTATGGCTTTGCTAACGCTCCTAGACAGTGAAAAAAGAAAGCCAGTGTACAACATTGTATAAAAATAATAGCGGTTTTAGTGCTAAATT
>CAZBWO010000039.1:0-2025 GCA_964495885.1 uncultured Alteromonas sp.
ACAGAACCTCCGATGACCTGATTGTCCTTTTTCTTAGCGACAGGCTTTGATTCTCCTGTAAGCATAGACTCATTGACATGACTTTCGCCTTCTACAACAATGCCATCTGCAGGTACTTTTTCTCCCGGACGTACCAATATGATGTCATTGCTTTTTAGATCGGCTATCGGTACATCCTCATGTTCACCACCTTCTTTGATTCTGCGAGCAGTTGAGGGCATCATCTTGGCAAGTTCCTGCAAGGCATTTGATGCTCCCATTACGGATTTCATTTCTATCCAATGCCCCAGAAGCATAATGACAATTAAGCTGGCCAATTCCCAAAAGAATATTTTTCCATCCAGGCCAAAAACGACTGCCGAGCTGTAGAAATAGGCGACTGATATAGCTAAAGCAATCAGCGTCATCATTCCCGGAGCTTTCTTTTTTATTTCATCAGCCAATCCTTTCAAAAACGGCCAGCCTCCATAAAAGAAGATGACAGATGAAAGGATAAACTGTACATATCTGTCTCCGTTGAAACGAAGTTGATAACCCAATAACTCTTGAATCATTGGTGCTAGCACAATGATGGGTAGTGTGATGATCAAAGAAATCCAAAATCGTTTTTTGAAATCCTCAATCATGTGTTCATGATGTCCATGATGGTCACCATGTGACTGATGTTGACCAGAGTGGTGGTCATGATTGTGATGATCATGGCCATGACTATGATTTTCGTGCGTATGATTATGATGTTGATGTTCCATGATTATTTCGTTTTAGCTGTGATATAATCGAGTTCTGCTATTGCTATGTAGTAATCAGACAAGGCAGTAGCTTTCATTTTTTGATACTTTAGAATTTGTTGTTGCATTCTGAGGACCTCTTCAAAGTCCTTTCCTGAATTGCCATAAGCGGTAAAAAGTAGATTCAAAGACTGCTGAGATGTAATGATCTGTTCTTCATAAAGTATGATTTGGTCGAGTTGCTTTTGAATTTCGAACCAAATCATTTCGTACGTGCTTGTAAGTCTGTTTACCGCATCTTCTTTTTGTAGCGCATAAGATTCCTGCATCAGTTGGGCTTCCTTCTGAGCTGCCTTGTATTTACCTCTGAAAATAGGGAGGCTCATAGTCACCATCGGCATCAATACGTCCTGACCATTATCAGGAACAGACATATCTGTTCGTTGGCCTACAATGACATAATCTAAGCCTACACCGATTTTAGGCATACCTTGTTTGGTTGCGGCTAATTCCTGAGCTTCACTTGCCTTTATTTTTAAGTCCAACTCAACAAGTAAGGGATTGGAAGTCAATAGAGAATCCCTTCGATATGTTAAAGGCAAGTTTTCTACATACAATGAATCCTGAACGATAATCGTCTCGTCTTCCTGTCGATTCAGCAGTGTGTTGAAACGGGTTTCAAGTGGCTTTTTCTTTTGCTCCAAAATGGACAAATTGGTCGCTGCATCTTTGAGCATTATATCTACCCTTAATACATCGACCATTGCACCCTTTCCGTTCTGGAACTTTACTGATGCAATTTCCTTGTATGACGTTAGAATACTGATGTTTTCATTTTCAATCTCCACAAGTCTTTTCAACTCAAAAAGGGGGTAATATGCAGCAGCTACCTGATAAAATAATTTGTTTCGAACATCTAAAAACTCCTGATACTTCGCTTCTGCCATTAGTGTAGCAACATCTTCCTGAGCCTTTAGTGTGCCAAACCACGGGAACATTTGTGTCAAAGAAAAGCGTGCTCTTTGTGGGCCTACACGAGTTTCTACTGGAGATATAAAATAGCCAAAAGACAAATTTGGATCTGGTAAGCTGCTCACTTGTGCAACCCGCTCCATCGCTGCTTCAAAAGACTTGTATTTAGCTTGTAGTCCCGGATTGTTTTCAGCAGCAATTTTGAAATATTCATCTAGGGATTGGGCATTTGCCAAAATAGAAAATCCCAAAGTGATGACTGTAATTATAATGTACTTTTTCATGATTGTGCTTTTAGGATTTTACGTTCTTCTCTCCAGCAATA
>CAZBWO010000039.1:2125-3285 GCA_964495885.1 uncultured Alteromonas sp.
CTTAAATTGACGGTATGCATTTGAAATAGCTCTCGAATATTGGTGCCGAATAATGAAAAATCTACAAACCAATCCTGACCATATAGCCAGAGCATAATAAACCCTCCGCTAAATGCCATAGCAATACCTGTAAATACCATGAGCGAAGTAGAAACAGATTTGAATTGGAAGTAAAGAATGAGGAATACAATACCTAGCACCAGCGGAACGATAATGGATAGTCGTTTCTCTGCACGAACCTGATTTTCATAACTACCGGAGAATTTGTAGCTCACTCCAGAGGGTACGTTCAGTTCACCTGAGTCAATTTTGCCTTGGATCGTCTTTTGAGCATCATTTACCACTGTGACTTCAGAAAATCCATCTCTCTTGTCAAAAAGGACATAGCCTACAAGAAAGGTTTCTTCGCTTTTTATAGCTTGTGGTCCTCGTATGTATTCAAAATCCACAATTTGGGAAAGTGGGATTTGCGCCCCCGTTGGTGTGGGCATGAGGATTTTTCCCAATGCTTCAGGATCGTCCCTTAATTCTCTTGGATAGCGAACTCTTACAGGAAAGCGTTCACGGCCTTCTACCGTAGAGGTTATTTTCATGCCACCAATAGCTGTCTCAATGGTCTGCTGTACATCTTCTATATTCAGACCATATCGTGAAATTTCATCCCTGTTAATGTTGAGATGGATATACGGTTTACCTACGATTCTATCTGCAAAAACGGCTTCTGCCTTTACCGATGGAACTTCTTTCAAAATATTTTCTAATTGTAGACCGAAGTTCTCTATGGTTTTTAGGTCTGGGCCATAGACCTTTATGCCCATAGGCGCTCTCATCCCTGTTTGGAGCATGACCAAACGGGTTTCAATCGGTTGAAGTTTAGGTGCAGAAGTAACCCCTGGTAATTTGGTTACATTGACTATTTCGTTCCAAATGTCATCGGGAGATTTGATGTGGTTTCGCCAATTGCGGTAATACTCACCATTTTCATCAGCAATTAATTCATTCGCCTCTATTCCTCGCTCCAAACCTTCTTCGTTGGTCAGAGTATCACCTGATCGGGTAATAAACCTATTGTCGTTATTTACCTTGAATCTCTGTCTGTGCCCTTTTTTATTGAGAATGTATTCGGATTTGTAATTGATAATATTCTCATACATGGATAT
>CAZBWO010000040.1:0-3008 GCA_964495885.1 uncultured Alteromonas sp.
TCGAAAGATTAAGGACCCTGATCGATGAACTCGAATAGAATGAAGCAGAGCTGGAAACGGATCGCATCGGTTACCGTGATCGCGGCTGCGGCGCTGCTGGTTTTGTCGGTGTTTCCGGCGCTCCGGACCGATGTCCGGGCCCAGACAACGACTGACGCGACAAAGCCTGCGGCCGAAACCCGCGAGGGGGCTGAACACGACCGGAAGGTCACAGTAGAAGTGACCCGAGCAACAAGTCGCACCGTCACGCGTGGCCGCACCGTTGCCGGGCGGGTCGCGCCAGCCCGCACCGTAGACATCGCTTTCCAGGTTTCTGGACAGGTCCTGCGCCTCGAGGTGGATCCGGGCGACAAGATCAGCGAAGGCGATCTGATCGCGGAACTCGATCCGGTCGATTTCGAACTTGCGGTGGATCGGGCGCGGGCCGCCTTTGACCTGGCGAAATCCGAGCTCGAGCGCGCGAAAAGCCTTGCCGAACGGGGGGTTGCGGCCGAAGCGCGCTTCGAAACGGCCAGCGCCGAATACGCGCAGGCCGAAGTTGCGCTGCGCGAGGCCGAGCGGCGCCTCTCACAGACGCAGATCATCGCGCCTTTCGATGCAATCGTGGCGCGCACCTTCATCGAGGAATATGTCAACGTCACCTCCGCGGCGCCGGTTGCGCGTCTTCAGGATGTCAGCGAGATGCGGATCATGATCTCTCTGCCGGAAGAATTGGCGGCGGTCGCACGCAGCGCACCCGAGGCCTTCGATCTCGTGGCAAGTTTTCCAGCCGTGCCCGGCTACACGGCTCCGCTCATGCTTCGGTCTTTTGCAACCGATGCCGACCGCACGGCGCAGACCTACGATGTGGAATTTGCCATCCGGGGTGATGTCGACTCGCGTCTTCTGCCGGGGATGACGGCCAGGGTGCGTCTTTCAAATGCGGCGGCCGAAGCCAGTGCACAATCCGCCATGGTCCCCGTGTCGGCGATCGATACCTCTAGCCGAACCGAGCCTTCGGTCTGGATTTACGACGAAGAGTCGGGGCAGGTCACGCGCCGGACCGTGCGTCTGGGCCTTCCCGTCGATAACGAGATCGTGGTTCTGGAAGGTCTCCAAGGCGATGAACTGGTCGTCTCCGGCGGGTGGTGGCGGCTTCGCGACAATCAGACCGTGACGGTTGCGGGGCTCTGATCCCGCCCCCTTGACAGGACACGAACAGATCCATGGCATTCAGCATTTCCGGCGCAAGCATCCAGAGGCCCGTGGCGGTCTGGCTCCTCATCCTTTTTTGCCTTCTTGGCGGGTATTGGGGGCTGAACACCGTGAGCCGCCTTGAAGACCCGAGTTTCACGCTCAAGACCGCGCTAGTCTTCGTGCCGTATCCCGGCGCGACAGCAGTCGAGGTCGAGGAAGAGGTCTCTGACGTCATCGAAAACGCGCTGCAGCAGATGAAGCAGCTTGACCGGGTCGAATCCAAGTCGATGCCGGGCATGGCGCAAATCACCGTGGAGATCGAGGGCACATATGGCCCGGATGAGATTCCGCAGGTCTGGGACGAGATGCGCCTGCGCATCCGCGACGTGGAGGGTGACCTTCCGAAAGGCGCACGCGCGCCCATCGTCAACGATGATTTCGGCGATGTTTACGGCATGTTCTACGCGGTGAAAACCGAAGGTCTGACCCCGCGCGAAGAGCGGGATCTGGCTACGCGATTGCGGCTGGGGCTGGTGACCGTCGACGGTGTCGCCAAGGTCGAGGTTCAGGGCCTCACCGAAGAGGTGATCACGATCTCGATTCCATCCGCGCGCCTGACAGAGCTGGGCCTTCCGCCCAACCAGGTTCTGAGCGTGCTGAACGATGAGAACCTTGTCTTCGATAATGGCGAGATCACCGAGGGGCCGGCCCGGATAGGACTGTCCGTGCCGCCAGGTTACGTGACCCCCGAAGGGATCGAGGAGTTGCGGCTTGGCGCGGCCGGAGAGGTTGGGCGGGTCGCGATCCATAATATTGCCCGCGTCGCCCGCGACGAGGCGGAACAGCCCAGTCAGATCATCCGGCAGAACGGCACCGCGGCCTTCACCCTCGGGGTGTCGGCGCTGACGAACCGAAACGTGGTCGAAGTTGGCGCGGCAGTCTCGGCCCGGCTTGAGACGTTGAAGGCTGAGTTGCCGGAAGGTGTCGAAGTCACGCCGATCTACGAACAGCACGTCGTCGTTGATCAGGCCGTCTCCAGCTTTCTTCTGAGCCTTGCGATGTCGGTCGCCATCGTTGTCGGGGCGCTGATGCTGACAATGGGCTGGCGCGCGGGCCTCGTGGTGGGCGCGACGCTCGGGCTTACGGTTTTCGTGACACTGTTCTTCATGTCGGTCTTCGGGATCGCAATGGAACGGATCAGCCTTGGTGCCCTGATCATCGCGATGGGGATGCTGGTGGACAACGCCATCGTGATCACCGAGGGGATGGTGATCGGCATGGCGCGCGGCAAAAGCGCCGAAGACGCCGCCGCCGAAACCGAAACCTCGACCTCGATTCCGCTTCTTGGTGCGACCGTGATCGGGATCATGGCCTTTTCCGGGATTGGTCTGTCGCCGGATGCCACCGGCGAGTTTCTGTTCTCGCTCTTCGCGGTGATCACCATCTCGCTGCTGATGAGCTGGATTCTGGCCGTTACGGTCACGCCCTATCTCGGCAAGCTGCTGCTCAAGGCCCCCAAAAACACCTCGGACGATCCTTACAAGGGCGCGTTCTACGGGATCTATCGCGGGTTGCTCTGGATCGTGCTGCGCGCGCGTGTGCTGGTTGTGCTTATAATCGTGGGAATCACGGTTGTGTCGGTGATGGCCTTCGGACAGGTCAAGCAGGCGTTCTTTCCCGCGTCGAATACCCCGCTTTTCTATGTCGAATTCCAGATGCCGCAAGGGACCGACATCAACGTCACCGACCGTGAAATGAAACGGCTCGAGCAGTTGATCCTGTCTGAGGACAAGGTTACCGACGTGACGACCCTGGTGGGGCGTGGCGCAAGC
>CAZBWO010000041.1:0-2922 GCA_964495885.1 uncultured Alteromonas sp.
TTATAAATAAATGCCCAAAACAAGTTTTGCTTAATGGTAGCGACCGTTTGTTTGGATAGTTTGATGGCTTGTGGTATTTTGGTTAAGTCTGATGAAATGATGGTCATTTTAGCTACATCCATAGCAATGTCAGAGCCTTTGCCCATTGCAATACTAACATCTGCGGTTGCCAATGCGGTGCTGTCGTTTATTCCATCTCCAACCATTGCTACGGTTTTGCCCTGTTTTTGAAGTTCTTTTACAAAATCAGCTTTGTGCTTTGGCAATACTTCTGCTTTGTAATGTTGGATGCCTGTTTGCTCGGCAATGGCTTTAGCGGTAGCTTCGTTGTCGCCTGTGAGCATATATAAATCAATGCCCATTTCCTGCATTTCTTTAATTGCTTGAGCAGAGGTTTCTTTTATTTTATCGGAAATAGCCACTACGGAAAGAGCTTGTTTACTGTCTGAAAACCAAATAACGGTTTTAGATAATTTGCTCCATTCCTCCGCTCGTTGTTGCAATTCTTCGGGAATAGCGATGCTATTTTCAAACAATAACTTTTTGTTTCCTACAAAATAGGTTTCGTTATTATAGTCGGCCTTTGCTCCTTTTCCTGTAATGCTGTCAAAATTGGAAAGTGTTGTTGGAGTGACCTCTCCCAAATATTTTACAACCGCTTCTGCCAATGGGTGTTCAGATTGTTTTTCAATACTCAAAAGAATATCTTTAGTGCTGTCGTCATTGTTCAACCAATGGATGTCTGTAACCTGTGGACGACCTTCAGTAATGGTTCCTGTTTTGTCCAAAATGATAGCATCTACTTTTTTGGCTAACTCCAAACTTTCGGCATCTTTAATTAAAATGCCTTGCTCGGCACCTTTGCCAACGCCTACCATAATTGCTGTTGGTGTTGCCAATCCCAAAGCACAGGGACAAGCGATAACCAACACCGTTACTGCTGCTAATAATCCTTGAACTATAGCATTTTCACCACCAAAAATCATCCAAACTATAAAAGTTAAAAGTGCGATTCCCATAACTACAGGCACAAAAATCCCTGCTATTTTATCCACCAATTTCTGTACAGGTGCTTTGCTCCCTTGTGCATCCTGAACCATTTTGATAATTTGGGCAAGCATTGTTTCCTTGCCGACTTTAACGGCTTTAAATTGAAAACTACCTTTTTGGTTTATCGTTCCCGCAAATACTTTTTCGTTTTTATTTTTCAATACAGGAACAGGCTCACCACTCAACATACTTTCATCTACATACGAACTGCCCGAAATGACCATTCCATCCACTGCAATTTTTTCGCCCGGTTTTACCAAAATCACATTTCCTTCAATAACTTCTTCAATAGGCGTTTGCTTTTCTTTGCCATCTGCTTGAATTACGATAACCGTTTTGGGTTGTAAGCCCATTAGTTTTTTAATAGCAGATGAAGTATTTCCTTTGGCTTTTTCTTCTAATAATTTTCCTAACAATATGAAAGCGATAATGACGGCTGCGGCTTCAAAATAGACGTGGGCGTGTAATCCTCTTTGATGCCAAAAATCTGCAAATAACATATTGAACACGCTAAACACATAGGCAATACCTGTGCTTAATGCTACCAAGGTATCCATATTGGCTTTACGGTGTTTGGCTTGTTTCCACGCATTTACAAAAAAATCTCTACCCAACCACAAAACAACAGGTGTTGAAAATGCCCACATAATTTCATTGGCATAAGGCATTTCCATAAAAAACATTCCTATTATAACCACTGGCAAAGAAAGAATGACAGCCCAAATGGTTTTATTTTTGAGTTCTTTAAACTTCTTTTCGTGAATGGCTTCAAGGGATTCCTGCTGTTTGGATTCGTCTTCAATTAATAAATCATATCCTACCCCTTGAACCGCTTTTCGTAGGTTTTCGGCATTGGTTACGTTGGATAGAAATTCAACGGTCAGATTCCCTGTAGCATAATTTACCGAAGCATTTACCACTCCCTCCTGATGTGTTACAATACTTTCTGCACTACTTGCACAAGAAGCACAAGTCATTCCCAAAACAGGGAAAGTTTGCATAACTGTATTTTGATTTGTTGTTGCCATATCTCGATTGTTTTAATTACAATGCAAAGTTGGCAACATTGGGTAGTTTTTTTGTTGTGTAATTTTGGAAATGAGTTGTAAGATTTACTTATACCTCATCCAAAGGTTTTCTTCTGTCTTCACGTATTTTTTTAAAATGACTGGGCGAAAGCCCTGTTACTTTTTTAAATTGATTACTCAAATAAGCAACACTTGAATAATTGAGTCGAAAAGCAATTTCACTTAATGATAATTCGTCATAAACCAATAGTTCCTTTACCTTTTCTATCTTTTGAGCAATAAAATATTTTTCTATGGTCGTGCCTTCTACTTCCGAAAACAGGTTGGACAGGTAGCTGTAATCGTGATGGAGTTTTTCACTTAACAACTCCGAAAGGTTGGTTTTTATATCGTTTTCCTGATGATGAACCAAGTCGATAATGATGTTCTTTATCTGTTCAATGATACGGCTTTTTTTGTCGTCAATCATTTCAAAGCCTAATGACACCAACGCTTTACTAAATTTTTCTTTTTCTTGTGCTGTGAGTTCTCTTTCAAATGTTACTTCTCCCAATTGTACATCATTCGGCTCAATTCCTAATTTATCCAATTCGCTTTTTACCGCCATAATACAGCGGTTGCAAACCATATTCTTTATAAAGAGTGTTGTCATATTTTTTCAGAATACTTCAAGTTTATCACAGGTGTTTTTTTAGCTTGCAGAGAACGGTCTAGTATAAGAATAGTAGCGGATTTTTATGCACTAACTTTTCGGTTAAACACAGACCTTTTTTATATTTACTTACTTTCGTTTTAGCGATTAAACCGCTATTATTTTTATACATTGTTGTACACTGGCTTTTTT
>CAZBWO010000042.1:0-2249 GCA_964495885.1 uncultured Alteromonas sp.
CTTATTCAATAAGGAAGCTGTCTTCTAAATAGTAAAAATTAAATATATTTGCCAACCTTAAATCGGATTTTCCTGCCGGTTTGGTTGTTTTTCTAGTTGCACTTCCTTTATGTTTAGGTATTGCATTAGCATCTACAGGAAGATCAGATTTACTCTTTTCAGGGATTATAGCCGGATTTGTCGGTGGTATTGTAGTAGGAACTTTCAGTAACTCCTCATTAGGTGTTTCCGGTCCGGCAGCAGGATTGGTTGTAATTGTTTTATCAGCTATAGATACTTTAGGGACTTTTGAAGCTTTTTTATTAGCAGTTGTTTTATCAGGCGTATTACAGTTATTGGCAGGTTTTCTAAAAGCAGGAATTATAGGTTATTTCTTTCCATCATCAGTAATTAAAGGAATGCTAACGGCAATTGGTATTATTCTTATTCTTAAAGAAATCCCCCATGCTTTGGGATACGATGAAGATTTTATGGGAGACATGGATTTTGCTCAAAAAGATGGACACAACACCTTTACTGAAATGTATTATGCTTTTAAATACAGTAACATGGGGGCAATAATTATCAGTGTAATATCGCTAGGATTATTGATTTTGTTTGAAACTAACTTTATGAAAAAAATAGGGTTGTTCAAATTCCTTCCGGGTGCATTGTTTGTGGTTTTACTTGGAATTTTAATGAACGCATTGTTCTTAAACATGGCTCCTGAATATGTGCTTTCAGGAAAGCATTTAGTGGAACTTCCGGTGGCTTCTACACCAAAAGAATTTTTAAGCTTTTTTAAATTTCCCGATTTTTCTGCTTTTACTAATCCTCAAGTTTATGTGGTAGCTATTACTTTAGCTATTGTGGCAAGTTTAGAAACATTACTATGTGTTGAAGCAACCGATAAGCTTGATCCGTATAAAAGAAGAACTTCTAATAATAAAGAATTGCGAGCACAAGGTATCGGAAACATGGTTTCTGGATTAATAGGTGGGTTACCCATTACGCAGGTAATTGTGAGAAGTACCGCTAATATTAATTCAGGAGGTAAAACTAAAATGGCAGCAATTATCCACGGGTTTATTTTGCTTATTTCAGCCATTATTATACCAACCTTTCTAAACTTAATTCCACTAGCTTCTTTAGCAGCCATACTTTTATTAGTTGGGTACAAATTAGCTAAACCATCTATTTTTAAAGCTATGTTTAAGTTGGGACATGAGCAGTATGTTCCATTTCTGGTAACAGTTATTGCTATTGTTACCACCGATTTGCTTAAAGGTATCGGAATAGGTATGGTAGTAGCTGTTTTTTATATTTTAAGAAAGAATTTTAAAAACTCATTGAATTGTAAAAAAGAAGTAGTAGATGGCAAAACCAAATATACCTTAACACTTTCTGAAGAAGTTACTTTTTTAAATAAAGCAAGTGTAGCCAAAGAATTATCCAAAATACCTGGAGATTCTATCTTGGTAATAGATGCTACCAAATCTTATACAGTTGCTTACGATGTATTGGAAAATATTCAAGAGTTTGTAAATCATACCTCTAAGCTAAAAAATATTGAAGTACAAACAAAAGGTATCGATGGCGTATCTTTTAACTAAAACTAGTTAATTTTAACACTAAAAAATAACAAAATATCATGGAAACAAAATTTTATAATCAACTATTAGAAAATAACAAAGAATGGGTTCAGTCTAAATTAGACTTAGACCCTGATTTTTTTAACAAACTTGCCAAAGGTCAACAACCACCGGTATTGTGGATTGGATGTGCAGACAGTAGAGTTCCGGCAAATGAAATTATTGGTGCTCAACCAGGTGAGGTTTTTGTTCACAGAAACATTGCTAACATGGTTATTCACTCCGATATGAATATGTTGAGTGTGTTGGATTATGCTGTAAACGCACTTAAAGTAAAGCATGTTATTGTATGCGGACATTATGGCTGTGGAGGTGTAAATGCTGCTATGGGGAATCAACATATCGGGTTGATAGATAACTGGATAAGACACATTAAAGATGTTTACAGATTACACCAAAATGAATTAGACGGAATACAAGATGAGCAAAAAAGATTCGATCGATTTGTAGAGTTAAATGTAATTGAACAAGTGTACGATTTAGCTAAAACATCTATTGTTCAAAATGCTTGGAAAAATGGGCAAACGCTACATATTCATGGCTGGGTGTATGGAATTGGAGATGGTTTAATTAAGGATTTAGATGTTAATTTTCAAAACAACGAAGACTTAGATAAAG
>CAZBWO010000043.1:0-2189 GCA_964495885.1 uncultured Alteromonas sp.
TCGTCTTGCTCGGTCTGTTATTCTTAGTGATTTTCTATTTAGGGCTAATTGTGCTTCTTGGAAAATCAAACCCTATGCATTTCCTGAAAAAAATAAGGGATGTTCAGCTATTGGCTTTTTCAACCACAAGCTCTGCCGCTGTGATGCCACTTTCCCTTCAAACAGCCGAAGAAGAATTGAAGGTGGACAAGACCATTAGCAATTTTATTATTCCCATAGGTGCAACCGTCAATATGGATGGCACTGCACTCTATCAAACCATAACTACGCTATTCATAGCCCAAGCCTATGGCTTGGAAATGAGTTTGCTCAATATTATTGTGGTCATCGTAACCATCGTTGCTGCTTCAATCGGCACACCTGCCATTCCCGGAGGTGGTGTGGTGATACTCGCTTCTGTTTTGGGAAGTGTCGGTATTCCAGCCGAAGGCATCATCATTATTATTGGTGTAGAAAGATTGTTGGGAATGTTCAGGACTGCTGTAAACGTAACGGGTGACCTCACAGCTTGTATGGTTTTTAATAGGTTTTATGGTAAAACCCCAATCTTGGTTAATGTAAAAATGGATGATAAATTAAATTCAAAACAATGACTTTACTAATCATATCCATATTGTTTATTTTTCCTGTTATAGCTATAGCGGGCTATCATCATTACAAGATTAGTCAGCAACCTGATTACAATCCTCATACAACATTATTGAATTATCAAATAATAGGTTCTGGAGAAAACAAACTCGTTTTGTTGCACGGTTTAACAGGGTCATTGAATTATTGGAAGCGCAATTTAGAAAGCATCTCAAAAACACATTCTTTGCTTTTGATAGACCTTCTCGGTTTTGGTGAATCGCCAAAACCAAGAAGTGATTATTCTATTTCAGTTCAACTACAAGCTTTGGAATTGGTTTTAAACAAGGAAGGATTTAATGATGGAAAAACAATTATTGCTGGACATTCTATGGGAGCTATAATTTCATTTGCGTTATTGGAAAAACAACCAACTTGGTTCAATGCAGGCATATTTATTGGCATACCCGTTTATAAGGATGTAGACGAATTTAAGAAAGTTATGTCCACCCATTCCTTTGTGGATAGAATTTCGGCAAGCAAGTTTTCTAAATATGTCTGTATGATTCATCCCATTTTTATGTCGCGTGCATTCAAACCTGATAACCTAACGGATGAAGTTTATGAAGACGCAAAAAAACATCATTGGATGAGTTATTATTATTCGCTTACGGAAGTCATCTTAAAAACAGACCTGTACTCGATTGCGAGAAAGATTACGAATAAAAGAGTGCTTTTTATTCACGGAGAAAAAGACACCACGGCACCTTTAGAAAATGCCTTGAAATTATCAAAGGAATTTAAAAACGCTCAAATAATTACTTCATCAGTAGGAGACCATCAGTTCTTTCTGAAAGAAGCAGAATTTGTATGGAAGACCATCCAAGATTTTTCTGTTTCAGATAAAAAATCACAAAAAACAATTTTAAATGAATACTAATAAAATTAAACATATAGGTGTATTTACCTCTGGAGGTGATAGTCCAGGGATGAATGCAGCCTTGTACGCCATTACAAAAACGGCTGAAGTAAATGGTATAAACGTAAGCGGCTTTCGAAAAGGATATGAAGGATTGATAGACGGTGACTTGGTTCAATTTAAATCACACGAATTACAAAAACTGACCCAAAAGGGTGGCACAATTCTAAAGACCGCACGAAGCAAACGTTTTCTCGAACTGGAAGGTCGTCAAAAAGCCTTACAAACCTTAAAAGAAAATAAAATTGATGCCCTAATTGCAATCGGTGGTGATGGCACTTTTAAAGGATTATTGGCCTTTTCAGAAATATGTGACATCCCTTTTATTGGTATTCCCGGAACAATCGATAACGATATCTCTGGCACTGATTATACCCTTGGTTTTGATTCTGCAGTAAACACTGCTATTGAAAATATTGATAAGATAAAAGACACTGCTGAATCCCATAACCGCGTATTTGTCGTGGAAGTAATGGGAAGGGATTCAGGCTATATCGCTATTCATTCAGGATTGATGGTAGGTGCGGATTCCATACTAATTCCAGAGAGTGGCAAAGACTTTATGTATCTATTGGATAAGTTTAAAAATTACAATAGTGAAGATGCCTTTCTGGTCGTGGTTTCTGAAGGCCATGAACTAGGA
>CAZBWO010000044.1:0-2152 GCA_964495885.1 uncultured Alteromonas sp.
GAAATAGGAGTAAAAATAAATGTTGTAAATTTACCGCATTTGAGAAAATACGGAAGCTATAAAACGAACATACATTTAATATCATTTAAACAAACATGAATAGCATAACCAATAGATTACATATTAGACCTATCCGTATGGATGATAAAGATGCTGTTTTTAGTTATCGTTCTGACCCGGAAATTAATAAATACCTGAGCTTAATTCCAACATCCGTAGATGATATTAAAACCTTTATTTCCAATTCTTCCACAACGTTCAATGTTCCCGGAACATGGTTTCAACTTGCGATTATCGAAAAAAATACCCATCAACTGATTGGGGATATCGGAATTCACTTTTTGACATCTGATCCGCATAACAAGCAAGTAGAAATTGGCTACACCCTAAACAAAGCGTATTGGGGAAAAGGCTATGCTAGTGAAGCACTATCTGCTGTGATAGACTATTTATTCAACACATTAAACAAACACAGAATAACAGCTTCCATTGACCCCACCAACCTAAAATCCATCCAATTATTAGAACGATTAGGGTTTAGAAAAGAAGCTCATTTTGTAAAAAGTTTGTTTTTTCACGATAAATGGGTGGACGATGTT
The DNA here is from genome assembly GCA_964495885.1 of uncultured Alteromonas sp. GTDB lineage: Bacteria > Bacteroidota > Bacteroidia > Flavobacteriales > Flavobacteriaceae > PALG01. The sequence goes on from CAZBWO010000044.1 coordinate 600, forward strand.
ATCTACGCTATGCTTAACAATGAATGGAAAACTATAAATAAAACATCCTTTAATAAAGATTAGACTTGAGTGTGTAAAAAGGTAAAGCTATTCTACTTTATCAGTAATAATTTTCAACACCAACTCTTTGGTAAGCGGTTGATTGCCTGCTTTTTTTCTAATATCGTCAAAAGAAAATAAAAAATCACAACCATTTTTGTATTCGCTGCAACCGTAAGCGGTTTTACCCTTTACAATGGTGCCTTTTTGGCATTTGGGGCAAACAGTGGCATTGGCTGTTTTTTTGCCTTTGCTTGTTGCAGGCGTTAGTGTTAGCTCAAAATCCTCGTTGAGTTGTAATACCCCATCGGTTTTGTTGCCGTCTATAACAAAGCCTTTAATTTTTGTGGTTTTTCTTTTGGTTACCAATTGCAACAACTGGTTGGTAGTTAGTTTTTTATCTAAATATACAAAAGGTAAAATAAAATTACACCCGTTTTTGTATTCGCTGCAACCGTAAGCGGCTTTGCCTTTTACCAACACTCCTTTTTTGCATTTGGGACAAGTTTTTTCTGTTACGGTTTTTTTTGAGGATTTTGGTTTTTCGGGGCTTTTAGCTTTTTTGGGAGTCAGCTGTATGAAATTTTGTTCCATCCTTACTTCATACACCAAATCGTCCACCATTTTTTTCATGTTTTTGATAAAAGTACCTGCATTGTATTGTCCTTTTTCAATTTCTTTGAGCAATTTCTCCCATTTTCCGGTAAGTTCTGCCGAGGTAATTATTTTATCTTGAATAATGTCTATCAGCTGAATACCAATATTAGTGGGTACTATTTGTTTTTTATTCCTAACAATGTATTGGCGTTTAAACAGTGTTTCAATAATGTTTGCTCGCGTAGATGGGCGACCAATCCCATTTTCTTTCATCAACTCACGAAGTTCATCATCGTCCACTTGCTTTCCGGCAGTTTCCATGGCCCTTAGCAAGGTAGCTTCGGTAAACATTTTAGGTGGTTTGGTACTCTTTTCTAAAAAGCTAGGCTCGTGCGGGCCTTTTTCTCCCACCACAAATGATGGCAACACATCTTGTTCTTTCTCTGCTGTGTCGGGTGTTTCAAACACTACCCTCCACCCTTTTTTGGTAATTATTTTTCCGGTGGTTTTAAAATTTACTTCCGCAGCTTTGCCAATAACGTAAGAGTTATCTACTTCACAATCGTCATAAAAAACAGCAATGAACCTACGGGTAATAATGTCGTACACTTTTTGCTCATGGGCATTCATGCTTCCTTGTACTCCCGTTGGAATAATGGCGTGGTGGTCGGTTACTTTTTTATCGTTAAAAACTTTGGAAGACTTTCGTATTTTCTTGGTCAGCAATGGAGCCACCAACGAGTGGTAATCGCTGAGTTTTTCCAGAATCCCTTTTACTTTGGGATAAATATCGTTGGGAAGAAAAGTAGTATCCACTCTTGGGTAAGTAACTAACTTTTGTTCGTATAGTTTCTGAACGGTTTTGAGTGTTTCTTCAGCTGAATATCCGAATTTATTATTACAGTAAACTTGCAAAC
>CAZBWO010000045.1:0-2023 GCA_964495885.1 uncultured Alteromonas sp.
ATCAATATACACCTCACTTAAAAATTGCATCATTTTTTGTTGAAAAACAAGTTGCCTGCCTTTAGAAAGATTTTCATAATAAAGAACATTCTCCATTAATAATTTGTGCCAATGCTCTGGAAATGGCTTCACGCTATGCCGCTTCGCTTTTCGATAAAAATGAATCGCAAACAGAAGAATCACAACCGAAATTAAAATATAGACCATATTAAAACGAGAATATTAATCTACGGCTTCCGCTTTAAAGCCTACTTTTTGCAATGTAGCCTTTACATCTTCTTCGGTAGCGCCATCGCTTTCAATGGTTAAAATTTTATCAGGATTAGAGGTATCCACTTCCCAACTTTCAACACCTTCTTGCTTGTTTAAAAAGGGGGTTACTTTAGAGACGCAACCACCACAATTGATATTTGTTTTAAATTTTAAAGTTTTCATTGTAATTGAATTTATTATTAATCTTAAAGTTTTACTCGTTTCAATCTTAGGCTATTAGCGACTACAGAAACGCTACTGAATGCCATTGCCATTCCTGCAATCATCGGGTCCAATAAGAACCCGTTTACAGGATACAAAACGCCTGCTGCAATTGGAATACCAATGAGATTATAAATGAATGCCCAAAATAGATTCTGACGGATACCCAAAACCGTTTTCTTTGATAGTTCCAACGCTTTGGGAATGGATTGCAAATCTGACGTTATCAAGGTCATTTTCGCTACGTCCATTGCTATATCCGAACCTTTACCCATTGCTATACTTACATTGGCTTGTGCCAAAGCGTGGGAATCATTGATACCATCACCAACCATAGCTACTATCTTACCATCAGCTTGCAGTTTTTCCACAAAAGCTGCTTTCTCTGAAGGCATTACTTCCCCTTGGTAATTTGTTATTCCTACTTGTTTTGCGACAGCAGATGCAGTTTTATTATTATCTCCTGTAAGCATATAAACCTCGATACCTCGTTCCTGAAGCGTTGCAATGGCCTTTTTTGAAGTTTGCTTAATCTTGTCTGCAATAGCGAGTATCGCCAGCACTTGTTTTTCATTACCGAAGAAAATGACTGTTTTTGCTTGTTCTTCGAGGCTTTCTGCTGTTTGCATTAAGGCAGCATCGATTTGAATATCATTCTTGACCATTAATTTATGGTTGCCTACAAAGTATTTTGTCCCATTTTCCGATTCTGCTTTAACACCCATTCCCGTGATACTTTCAAAAGAAGCAATTTCAGCTTGCTCAACTTTTTCATCCTTTAAATGGTTGACTACCGCTTCTGCCAAAGGATGTTCTGATTGTGCTTCTATTGCCAAAAGAATTTGTTTGTATTGATTTTGATTTTCAAGCTTATCCTTCCAAAGTATATCAGTTACTAACGGTTTCCCTTCTGTAATTGTGCCTGTTTTGTCGAGAATGACCGCATTCACTTTATGACCAAGTTCTAAACTTTCGGCATCTTTTATAAGAATATTGTTTTCTGCTCCTTTACCAATACCCACCATAATGGCAGTAGGTGTTGCCAAACCTAACGCACAAGGACAGGCTATAACCAATACTGCTACAGATGTCAACAAGGCTTGTGAAAATTCATTATCGCCTCCAGCCGACATCCAAACAATAAAGGTAATAACAGAAATCCCTAATACAATCGGAACAAATATTCCTGCGATTTTATCAACCAGTTTCTGTACAGGTGCTTTACTTCCTTGGGCTTCCTGAACCATTTTAATGATTTGGGAAAGCAAGGTTTCTCCACCTACTTTTTCAGCGGTAAATTGAAAACTACCTTTTTGGTTTACCGTACCCGCAAATACTTTTCCACCGTCTGATTTTTCTACTGGAACAGGTTCTCCCGTAATCATACTTTCATCTACATAAGAGCTTCCTTTAGACACCAACCCATCTACAGGAATTTTATCTCCAGGTTTTACCAAAATAGTTTGACCTACTTGCACAGCCGAAATAGGAATCTCCTTTTCTTCCCCATTCTCAATAATCTTTAGCGTTTTGGGTTGTAAACCCATCA
>CAZBWO010000046.1:0-1991 GCA_964495885.1 uncultured Alteromonas sp.
TTATTTTTTGCACTTTCCCGGTTTTATACAAATGCAAAGCATGTAAAAACCTGTCAGTTGATTCATGAAACCCTTCCAGCCCACTTTCGGTATCGTAAGTAGTAAACCCACCTAATACCAAGGCAATGTCGTAAGTGGTTGTCATGGTTTTGTAAGAAGGTGTACGCTCTTCGTACCATCTAAAAACCTCATCTACAATAAAAGCATTGGAAAAAAAATACAATACCACCAAGCTGCTTATTAAAAGCTTTCGTTTTAATCGAGGAGATTTTACCAACAACATGGTTATCAACAAGCCAAACACCCATATAATTGGGGAAATTAAAAAGTGTAATAATTTAGAGAGAATAAAAAACATTTTTAATTCACATTTTATGAAAGCATTAAGCTTTTACAACATTGGTGGTGGTCATTTGCAATAAATTCAGTTCGTCTTGAGTTAAAAATCGCCATTGACCACGAGCCAAGTTCTTTTTGGTTAACCCGGCAAAATAAACACGATCTAATTTAGACACTTCGTAGCCCAAATGTTCAAACATTTTTTTTACCACGTTATTTTTAGTATCGTTAATTTCAACGCCAATTAATTTTTTGTTTTCGCCATCGCCAACATAGGTGGCTTCCTCCATTTTTATTTTTCCCGATTCTAATTCCACACCTTCTTTAAGTTGGTTCAAATGCAATTTAGAAACATTAGTAGAAGTGGCTACTTGATATATTTTTTTAATTTTTTGTTTTGGATGGGTTAATCTTTTCACCATAGTTTCATCATTGGTTAACAATAATACTCCGGTAGCATCTTTTCCCAAAGGATCAACAGGAATAACGCTTTGTTTGAGTTTTCCCAGCAATTCTGCCACATGCCTACGATTGTATGGATCGTTCAATGCTGAAACAAAACCTTTGGGCTTGTTCATCAACAAATACACTTTCTTTTCAGCTCTTAATGTTTGCCCTCCGCAAACCACTTTGTCGGTTTCAGCCACTTTATAACCCATTTCTGTTATAATTTCTCCGTTTACCTCTACTACTCCGGTTTGAATTAACACATCCGCTTCTCTTCTGGAGCAAATTCCGGCATTGGCAATAAATTTATTCAAACGGATTTTTCCATCATCTACTTTTGGTGCAGCAGCTTGTTTTGGAGGTCTTTTCTTAAAGTCTCCTTTTTTATTAAACGGCTTTTTACCAAAAGATTTCTTTTTATCTGATGAGTTATTTTTTTTGTCTTTCATTGTTGGGTGGTATCGTTTTTGGTTAATCGTTAATAGTTTTTCTCGCAAAGACGCAAAGACGCCAATTTATATTTTTTTTTCACAGAGCATCACGGAGTAAGCACAGAGTTTCACAAAGAATTTCTAACACCTAATACTTATTACCTAATGCCTAATGCCTAGTACCTCTTACCTAATCTCCCCTCCGTTATCTACTGCTTTTTCCGGAGCTACAAATGCTAAGTTTCCTTCATTGTCTTCTGCCATTAGAATCATGCCTTGAGAAACAATTCCTCGGATTTTTCTTGGAGCTAAGTTGATTAAAACAGAAACTTGTTTGCCAATAATTTCTTCGGGAGCATAATGTTCGGCAATGCCTGAAACGATAGTACGCACATCAATTCCGGTGTCAACTGTCATTTTTAATAATTTATCGGCATCAGGATGTTTTTCTGCAGTTAAAATAGTTCCTGTTCTAATGTCCATTTTGGTAAAATCATCAAAAGTAATTTCTGCTTTCATGGGTTTTGCTTTCGGATTAGATTGTTGTTTATTCGATTCTTTTAATTTCTTTATTTGAGCTTCAATCACATCATCTTCTATCTTTTGGAAGAGTAATGTTGCCGCATTAATTTGATGTCCGGCTTCTAACTCAGCTCCATTGCTATTGAGCATTGTTTTTAATTTTTTACTAGTAGCAGGCAAAAATGGTTCAAACACCTCGCTTAAAGCGTTGCAAATTTGTAAGCTAACATGTAAAATGGTTTTTACTCGTTC
>CAZBWO010000047.1:0-1989 GCA_964495885.1 uncultured Alteromonas sp.
TTACCAATGGTAATTTTCAATTGGGAGAAACCTCACCAATACCTGGGGATGGAAGGGAGTTGATTTTTGGAGAGCCTTGGGAAAATACAGACAATTTAACTATGAAACGCGTTAATGTTGCCAATGATGTGAGTAACATTGAAATGCTTATTGGAGATAATGCTCAAAATTCTAACGATGCAGGTATCGACCGATTTGTAATAAAAGGCATTAATGGAACAAACAACACTCAAAACATTGTGATGTCTGTTCAAAGTAATGGAGCGGTGAGAATTGGTTCGCAAAAAGTTCCTACAACTGCTCCTAATTTTTCCGTTGATAACGAGACATGGAAATTATCCGTAACGGGTGGATATAGCTTTTTTGGTAATTACAACAATGACCCAAATGTGGCAGGAAATCCTCCCGGACACACGTTTGTAAATGGCGTTGGTGGTTTGGCTGTGGGGGTTAACCGATGGGGTGGAACAAGTGGAGTTGACTTATGGAATGTTACCACGTGGAATGCTCCGGCTGCCAACCAAAATACGCACAGAGGCTTTTATTTTAGAAGATACGACCAAGCCGGAAATGAACAATTAATTGCTAGATTAGAAGGTGATGGTCAATTTTATGCTACCAATTACATAGTTGTTAGTGATAAACGTATAAAAAAAGATTTTTCAGAAAGAAAAATTCCTGTATTAGAGAAACTTAATCAAGTAAAAATTTACGATTACACTTTAAGAAATCAATACCATACTTCAATTGGAAACATTGCTTTTAATGATGCTGCTAACACTAAAGATTTTGGTGTGATTGCTCAAGAATTGAACGAACTTTTTCCGGAATTAATTCACCAACCAAATGATGAAAATAAAGAATTGTGGGGCGTGAATTATGCAAAACTATCTTTAATTAATGTTCAAGCTATACAAGAGCAACAAAAGATTATTACTGAACAAGCTAATGAAATAGCATTCTTGAAAAAAGAACTAGAAGAACTCAAAAAATTAATTCAATCACAAGAAAAATAAATGCGTTTTATAAACTACATATCGTTATTGGTATTGCTGCTGACAAGTTGGAGTATTTCTGCCCAAAATAATTTGTTGGTTTTAGATGGTGCCTACATAGTGTTGGATGGCGGAACTGCAGCTAATAGTATGTATGTGGTAATTGACGAACCTTCCGATCAAGGAATTGTGCGATTGAGTGGCGGACACATCCACTCAGAAAACCAGTACCATTACATCAAATGGCTAAACACCAACGGAGCAGGAAATTACTTGTTTCCTTTTGGTGTAAATGCAGCTGATTATATTCCTTTTACTTTTGGAAAAACTTCCGGGGGAGTAAATGATATTTTGGTGTCAACGTGGACCACCAATCAGGCTAATTTACCTTATCCAAATGCTACCAATGTTGGAGCAGTAACAAGTATGACCGGAACAGCAGATGCTATTCAGCGAGCCATAGATAGGTTTTGGGATATTCAATCGCCTGCTCCTGTAACTTCAGATTTAAACTTTTCTTACAGAGGAATTGAAAATACTACCATAAATCCCACAGGGCAAATATTTGCACAACATTGGAATGGTGTTGCTTGGGATCCTCAAGTTGGACCGGGTACTCCGGGAGTTATTACAGGGGTTGGTACATCTGGGGTTGTTGCCGGACAAACCACCTTCTCACCTTGGGTGCTTACCATTTGCGATACTACTTCTGGAGTAGATACCGTAGCTATTTGTCAAAACGATAGCGTTTTTGTTGGCGGTGCTTTTCAAACTACAGCAGGAACTTATGTTGACACGTTGTACAATGCCAATTACATGGGGTGCGATAGTATTCTTAGAACTACTGTTATAATTCATCCTATTCCTCTTTATAATGCTAATTTAGGAATTTGTTTTGGCGATAGTGCTTTATTAGGCGGAAGCTACCAATCCTCACCGGGAGTTTATATAGATACCTTATTTAATGCTTCTTACCTTGGTTGCGACAGTGTAA
>CAZBWO010000048.1:0-1957 GCA_964495885.1 uncultured Alteromonas sp.
TTGTCCTGCTCTATGGGCAACAGAAGCTGATGGGGGGAAGCGCGGCCGGCGCAGTGATCGGCAACTAGGCCCGAACGATATCCCGCTCCGGCGGGTCCGGAAAGCGGCGCCCCTCGCAAGACGGGCGCCGCTTTTGCATGATGTCGCGTTGCCCTTAAATCTGAGACGAGACGCTTTCGGCATCGAGTTTTGCCCTTAATTGCGAGATTCGGCTGTCATGGGGCCTTTGCTTCTCGCCCGCCTTTGTGCAATGTGACCAACTGCGGCAAGCAGACGTGGCACCGCAGCCCTACGCTCCTCCTCAGCACCGAAGGCAACCGAGTCTTCGCCATCATTTTCCATCGACATTTGCAGCACAAGTCTTTGACCCCTGTCTCAGGTTTAAGGGCAAAAATATCGGAATGGGACCGTTCAAAATGTTGGGGTCATGCCGCTTTAAGGAGTGGCGGTTTTGGGTTCAGCAGGCTTGCCACATAGGGCGATCCTTCGGTTTCAGGCGGGACGTATCGGGTTCGATCCGGGAGATCACCGTTCAGCATTGCAGCGCGCACTTTCAGCAGATAATGCGCGCCGGTTCGTGACCATCGCATCTGCTGTTTCTTGACGAACCGTTTGGCTACGAGCGCGTTCACGCTTGCTTCTGCCGGTGATGTTGCAATGCGTCGTCCTGCGCGATGGCGTTCAGCGTAGTTGATGACTGATTGACTGTTTCGGCTAATATAGGTGCTAAGTTTCTCCAGGAGCTTGTCTGCGCGTTGGGCCCAGAAACAGTGACCTGTCTCTGAGGAAAGCGCCTTTCTGACGAGAGCTATCAGATCCAGAGCACGCTTTGGTTGGCCGTTCCAAAGTCTCCATTTGATACGGTCGATGTCTTGCTCGAACAGACCATAGCCCTCGGGTACAGTCAGTGCTATCTGGGCCAGCGGCTGAAGTTTCATTGAAATATGAAACCAGTCGAGAATGTGAGTGGCCGGCTGCGGCAACATGCCAGTCAGGCGCTTGAGGCATTCTTCGCCGTCCGAGATCACAGTAATCTCCCCTCGACCAATATATCCCTGGTCGTTCAAAGCCAGTGAGGCGGTCGCATCCAACTCAGCCAACTGTGTCCCCTCGAACGCAAAGAGCGGTCCAGGGCTGTCGCCTCGACCGCCACGTCCGCAATGACCGACAACCGCCTCAAATGTGCGCCCGCCCCAATTCTTCACCAAGGGGATATGCGCGGTGTCGACGGTGAAGATGAATTCGCGCGCGGGATCGTCCTCCATCTGCAACTCCAGTTGGGTGCGGTCTTCTTTAGCCAAGAATTCGTTCCAGCGCCGACTGCGTTCAGCGTCTTCGATGCGCTTTCCAACCGAAAGCGTGCGATGGCGAAGGGTGGTAAACTTGCGCGACATTTGATCGGGGAGGAATGTCGACAGTATGTCCGATGCCTCGCGGTAGGGCAGCTTGGCACCAAGCCTCGCCGACAGCTCCATCAGTTCGGGCGTGGCGCGATCAGGACAAAGATCCGCGGCTGGAGAGAACGTGAAACAGGCCCATGGGGTGCATCTTTGGCAGATCATCAGGCGAGGAGAGGTCAACGGAACTGCGCCAAAAACCGTCAGTATCTTCCGTGTCCGGTAGTCTTTGATTGGCAGCTGACCACCACAGCACTGACAGATGCGCCGGTAGCGTACCCAGAGATCAAGCTCGCGCTGCACGACAGCCTTCTGGATTTCACGCATGATCTCTTTGCCGTCCTCGATCGAACAGCCGATGCGACCGTCAGTCAAGCCATCAAGATCCTTCTCAAACAGGAACTCCTGCCGATACTCCTCACCGGTCAGATCGACCGCTTCTACCGTGATGCGCCAATGCATGATTCCCTCCGCCTTGAGTAAAAAATGGAAGCTTTCCACGGCCGGTGTCGCGTTGCCCTTAAATCTGAGACACGACGCGTTCGGGGATATTTTTTGCC
>CAZBWO010000049.1:0-1873 GCA_964495885.1 uncultured Alteromonas sp.
TTGATTGATGTCTATAAAAGGGTTAATATCAAAATAGTTTTTAATTTCAAATACCTTGTTGTTACTGTTGTCTGATGGAAAATTAAAATCATTTAAAAAATTAGGAGCTATTTGGTAAACAGCTTGAGGTTCAGTTAGAGAACTATAAGGAGCTACTGTTTTAGAAGCAACACCTGATGGATAAACTTCAACCATAGGTCCGGATCCATTATTATCAATTACTTCGTATTTATAAAAAACGTCATAAGAAGAGTTAAAGTTATTCTTATAAGTAACAGGCATGGTTTCAGCCATTAGTCCAATGGTATCAGTAAGATAATGGTCCCAAGGCATAGCGGTAAATTCGTTAAGCAAATTATAAAAATTAGTGGTAAGAGCTACATCGTCTAGTAAAGTATCGGCAAAAGTTCGGTTGTCATTAAGGTATATATAGTCAATGTGCCAATGGTCAAAATTTCCACTTAATGTTGAAAGGTTACTAAAACGAAACTGAAATTCATCGTTATGAAAATCTGTACCAACAGGCACCATCACTTTTTTAAAAGATTGAGTAGCACTTCCGCCTACTTGCCAAACTCGTATCCAAGTACTGTCTGCTTTTCTGAAAAAATCTAGCCGAAGAGAATCTCCTGACTCCGGTGCATTTCCATTGCCTTGTGGTTGATATTGGAAGCTAAGATAAACACTGTCGTTGATAGTGGTTAAATCAATAGGGTGGGAGGTAAGCGAATCTGCAATTCCCCAAGAAGTAGAAGAGGAAAAATCATAAGGATAACCTGTTGAGTCTAGTCCATCAAAAGTAGCAACACCATAAGATGGTGGATTTATAGGGTAATTAGAATTAACATAAACTTGAATATCTTGCCAGAGGTTTTGATTTGGAAAATGCCAATTTTGGGAAAAATCGTCTATAAAAGGAAGTGTGAGTAAAATTTTATTAGTGGCAGTTGGTTGCTTATAAATATGGGGTTGTTTTAAAGTAATGCTTTTGTTGTATAAAGCGTTCAAATGTGCATTCCCACTTAGGTCGTACAGCTGTTCTTGTGCTTTTAAAGCAACGGAGCAGGTTAGCAGTGTAATTATAATAATAAAGCTTTTTTTAAGCATGAGTTATTCGGTTTCTTCGTTATTTCCCGGATGAACATTTAAACTATCTAAACTGATATTTTCTACTTTTATTTTAGTGGTATCACAAGTTAGATAGATATCTACCGAACTGCCCACATGAAGAGCACTTTCGGAACTAAAAACAGGCGATTGTTTATATACTTTTGCATTTAAAGAGTCTTGTTCGGTGGTGCAACTTTCATCGTAAATTTCTAAACCGATGCTTAAAAAAGCATCTTGTAATTTTTGGTAAGCTGCCGCTTGTGTAAGGTTTATCAAATAAGGGACCAACACTTTTCCTTCTCCTTTTCCTGTTCCAATTATAACAGTAACTTTTGCATTCATATCAATTAAATCACCGGCATTTACGGAGTTGTTTTTGTATTTACAATCTACTACAATACCCTCGTGCTCAGACGGGCGATATTCAATATTTACTTTAAGCCCGTAACTTTCTAGCTTAGCTACGGCTAATCGTTGCGACATATCTCTGACGGAAGGGAAGGTTACTTTTGGAGTTAAAATTTTAGTGGTGGTAATGTATATTTTTCTATTTTTCTTCACAAAAGATTCGGGCTTAGGGTTTTGATCGATAACGACTCCTTTAGGTTTTTTATCCACGTAAATGGAGTCTAAAATTTCGTATCGTAGGTTTTTTTCTGTTAATAAAGCGGCTACTTCTTCTTCAGACAACCCTTCTAATGATGGAACTGTTACGGATTCTCCATGCATGGTGTAACTAGTAAGGTAAGAGCTAAATGAAAAA
>CAZBWO010000050.1:0-1860 GCA_964495885.1 uncultured Alteromonas sp.
GGAACGAGCGGATGAACTGCTCGATCATCTCCTCGTGGATGGTGATCGCCCAGTCCCGGTCAGCTTGCTGCTCGAAGCGGCACAGGGTGGACTGACTGGCCAGCACGCCATCGGTATCGACGGCGGTCTGCAGGGCGATATCGTGACGCAACGCATGGTGGTCATTGAGATCCTCATAGCCCAGCGCCAGGCCGAACACGCGCTGCCGGACCAGGGTTTCGGTGCGGTGCAGGCAGCGCTGAGCGCCGCGCTCGTCGCTGAGTCGGCGAGCGACGGCGCGGGTCAGGCCCATCTCGCGATCGAGCTGCCGCAGCAGCAGGATACCGCCGTCGGAAGTGACATCACCGCCATCGAAACTCCCGTTTACGTCGTCAGACTCATGACAGGACACTCTTTATGAAACTGATTTTTGGTTACCTGGCTGGTTTGTTGTTTGGCCTGGGTCTGGCTATTGGCGGTATGACTGACCCCCATCGTGTTCAGGGCTTTCTCGACGTCTTCGGTAACTGGGACCCAACGCTCATATTTGTGATGGGCGGAGCCGTGGTAACAACGTTTGTCGGCTACCAATTGGTGTTCCGTCGCCAGGGCCCTCTGTTCGCGGAAACGTTTATCGTGCCCACACGTCGTGATATTGATACCCGTTTATTGATTGGTGCGGCTGTGTTTGGGATAGGCTGGGGTCTATCAGGTTATTGTCCGGGCCCGGCCTTTGCGTCAATAAGTGGTATAACCTGGCCTCTCGTGGCGTTGTTGCTGTCGATGGTCGCTGGTTGGTGGCTGGCTCGCCGGGTCTGAGGTAGCGCAGCATAGTTTGTCTGCTGGGGTAAGATGGCGATTTCTTGACCACGTCAGCGTTCGGCGGCTTTCTCGCATGGATGCCGAACACAACACTAGGCACATCATACGATGTCGCGAACAATCATAAACTGGGCACCCAGTCCGATGATGAATGTGGCTGCAACCGTCGCAAACACCACGAATCCCAGCCATGCATCAAGCTCAACGGATGCAGAATCCCCTCCCCTGTACATCGGCACAACAATGCGCAGATACACTGCCAGCGACAGTGCACTATTGATGATCGCCACCACCGCCAGCCATGTGAACTGGACGTCAATGGCTGCCGCAAACAGAAGGAACTTGCCGACGAAACCTGCCAGTGGCGGAATGCCCACCAATGACAGCAGGAAGACTACCATTGCGATGGCAATCAAAGGCCGCGACCGGCCCAGCCCGCTAAAATCGTTCAGAGTGCGCCCGGCTATGGCGGCAACCGCGAAAGCGCCCAGGTTCATAGCCGCATAGGCGGCGGCGAACAGAATGATCGATGGTAAGGCCAGCTCACTGGAGCCCACCGCGAGGATGCCCAGCAGGAAATAGCCGGACTGGGCAATCGACGAATAGGCCAGCAGCCGGATGACGTTATCCTGCACCAGTGCCGCAAGATAGCCATAGGTCATGCTCAGCACGGCCAGCCCCGCCATGACCGCAGCCCAGCCGGTTTCCGGTGGCAGGTGACGAACCACCTGAGTGAGCGCAAACAGGGCGCCAATCTTGGGCACGACGGATAGGTAGGCGGCAATCGACAGTGGCGCGCCCTCGTAGGCGTCGGGTGCCCAGAAGTGGAACGGAACCAGTGATGCCTTGTAGCCCAGGCCCACTACCACAGCCACGAACCCGAGAATAACGGCCAGCGGCATGGTATCCATGGACGGCAGATCGGCGATCAGCGTAGAGCCGGAGGCACCGAACCAGTAGCTCAAACCGAAAATCATGATGGCAGTGGTGACGGAAGCGAACACAAAGAATTTCATCGCCGCTTCGGTCGCCGGGTCCGTATCCGGGTAGGCAACCAGG
>CAZBWO010000051.1:0-1845 GCA_964495885.1 uncultured Alteromonas sp.
TCAACTTTTTGAAAAAAAAGTACCCAAGCAATCTCTTTCCTATACTGATTTTTTGGGAGATGTTTACACTTCTAATGTTAGTGAAGAAAAAATTAAAATCCAGCCAATAAAAGCAGTTCGGCTAAACGACAAAAATGTGGCTGATTTAGAACAAATGGAGAAAATTTTTACTGACCTGTTTGCCAACACCAAAGAAAACGAATATTGGAAAGTTAAGAGTGGAATTATTGGTGGTAAAATTGACACCGAAATGAACGAAACCAAGACTAATTCAGATTCTTTAAATGTTGATTCTTTAAATGATTTTCATAAAAACCACTTCCCTGTAATGTTTTATGCGCAGCGTTTGCAAAATCGTTTTGAAAATATTTTTGAAGATAAAAAAAAGTGGGATTTTTTACACAATACAGGAAATTATGAATACACCTTGATTGGCGGCACAAAAGTAAATGGAGAAGACGTTTACATCATTGATTTTAAACCACAAAACAGTGGTGAATTTGTGGGAAAACTATATATTGCGACCACCACTTATGCTTTAGTAAAAGCCGATTTTAACTATGATGAAGGCAAAACAGGCACCAACATTCAACTATTTGGTGTGGGTTATACCCTTAACCAGATAGACATTTCAATCTATTTTGAAAAACATGAAGACAATTATGAATTGAAATATTACGCTCAAAAAACAGGAAATAGGATTAGTTTTGATAGAAATGTTTCGTTGATTAAAAAACGAAAACGATTTTTAGTGGATAAAAAACTCAATGAAATAAAAGTGGGCTTAAATATGATCTCTAGAGAAGAAAGTTCTTTTGAAGCCATAGTAGTTCATCGTGAAAAAATAAATCATGCTACCTATTCCAGTTTTACCCCTCCCAATTATTTCAAGTGGGTTTTTGTTGATCAGTTTAATGACAATATCTGGAAAGGTTACGACATTATTGAACCCACCAAACAAATGCGTGATTATAAAAAAATAGAACATTAATTTGAAATAAAACATACATGAACAGACAAGCACTCATTCAGCAAATTAAATCCAAACAATCTTTTTTATGTGTTGGTTTAGATACTGATGTTACAAAAATTCCCAAGCACTTATTAAAAGAAAACGACCCTGTTTTTGAATTTAACAAGCAAATTATTGATGCTACACACGATTTATGTGTTTCCTATAAATTAAATACTGCATTTTACGAAAGTATGGGATTAAAAGGCTGGGAAGCCATGCAAAAAACTTTGGAATACATCCCTAAAGAACAATTTACCATTGCCGATGCCAAACGTGGCGATATTGGAAATACTTCCGCCATGTACGCCAAAGCATTTTTTGAAAATATGGATTTCGATTCGGTTACCGTTGCACCTTATATGGGAGAAGATTCGGTAAAACCATTTCTAACTTTTGATGATAAATGGGTAATTCTATTAGCATTAACCTCCAATAAAGGGGCAGATGATTTTCAGTTTTTTAAGCAAGATGAAGAATTTTTGTTTGAAAAAGTATTGAAAACATCCAAAGAATGGGGAGGTAATGAACAATTAATGTATGTAGTTGGTGCCACTCGCCCACAAATGTTAGAAAGCATCAGAAAAATAGTTCCTTCCAGTTTTTTACTTGTACCAGGTGTAGGAGCTCAAGGAGGTTCTTTATCCGAAGTATGTAAGTATGGGATGAATGAAGATGTAGGTTTGTTAATTAATTCTTCTAGGGCAATAATTTATGCCGGAAACGACAAAGATTTTGTTCAAAAATCGAGAAATGAAGCAGCAAAAATTCAAAAAGAAATGAGTATCTTGCTGTCAAATAAATAATTAATTTAAACTATTAACATTATGAAT
>CAZBWO010000052.1:0-1788 GCA_964495885.1 uncultured Alteromonas sp.
TTTTTAGAGGGAAAAATAGTTTCTTAACCATCATTTTAAAATTTGATTATAATGATAAGAATAAAGGTTTTCTGTATTACTTTTTCACTAAATACCAACCAATAAATAAAAAGAGTTTACTTTTTACAGACCATCTAACAGAGCGGTTAGGTTAGCATCGGTAATAGCAGTTAAACTAACATCTAAGGTGGTATTGGCATTTACAGTCAAGGTGGTGTAATAATGGAATAAATTTCCACCACCGTCAACGGCAATCATTACAATTTTTACGTTTGTTCCAGAGGGAATTAATCCGGAAGTCATGTTGTAAGCTTGCATTACCGATTTGGTTGTCGGGAAGTAAATAAATATTCCTACGTTTTCTAAATAATCTGTTTGCGAGGTAAAGGTAATGGTATTTCCTGTACCGTTGTTGGCTAATTTCCCGCAATTTATCCAACCCAAGCGAGCAACTAATGCTTCGTACCCGTATGGGATGAGGTTAAAAGTAGGAGAAATAGTAGTGGTAACACCTAATGCTGATGGATTGTCTGTCCAATCATAAAAATTTCCGGTATCAAATCCATAAAATACGTTCATATTGTTTTTAGGGGCAGCGTTGGGCATGTGAACACCATAAGCACAGCCCGGTTTTAATACTAAATCTTGATTGTTTTTAGTAGCACGAACTCTAATTTCACCATCGGTTTCTAAGATGTTTCCGGCAGCAACGGTAGGCATTTGCCAATAAATCATGTCTTTGGCAGTATAAAGCTCTACTAATTTAACAGAAAAGGGATAGCTTACGGTATCGTTATTAGGGAACATTAAACAGTTTTTGCCTACCAATAATTTGGTGCCTTGATTACCAATAATAGTGTCGTTGGATGGACCGGTAATCACAAATTCTTGTTCTTGTTGCTTTTTCATATCTAAGTAACTATTTACCGGCTCGTAAGCATTTTTAGATTTTTCAATTCGGTCTTTCTTACATGAGTGAAATAATAAAGAACTCAACGTGATGGTAGTAAGTAGAAATAATGTTTTGGTGTTCATAGCTTATTGGTTTTTTGTTCAAAAATAGCAATTTATTAATGATAGGCAGGACATAGTTTTCCTCCTCTGTTTTTACCTCCGTATCCATTTCCTGAGCCACCTTTGCATCCAAAGATATAAAGTAAACCTAAACGTAAATGTGTTTCTTGGAATTTAAAATTATAGCGGTACTCTAAAAATGGGCGTAAACATCTATTGGTGGTAATTCCGGCTCCAACTTCCGCATTCCAATTGGAAGCTTGAGCTCCTTCTAAGGAAGATTCTTCATGATTTGCCCATAAGTTATAGGCTCCATGAGCCAATAAATAAAAATTAAAAGTATTTCCTCGTATAATTTTTTGTTCTAAGCCTAATCCAAAGTAATATTCATTGATTTTATTGAATCCCGGATAATAAGCTACTTGTGGAACAATGCTTAAAGAGCTGTTCGGAAAAAAATTAACCCGTGCTCCAAAGCCAAAGCTTTCTGTTTGAAAATTATACATGGCATCTGCTCCGATACCAATATTTTGAGCTTTCATTAGTAATGAAAAGCTGCAAAAAGCAATTATAAAAATGAAATTTCGAATCATTGAGCCAAATTAGTTTATTTTTGTGGAAGTTAGAAAAATATTTTTCCACATCTTACAAAGTTTGTTCCACAAAATCAATATGGTGAATCAGGAAAACATCGATTTTATTAATGAAAACAAAGAAAAATCTGTTGCTGCGTTAGCGTTGTTGTTAAGTAAAAAACCTGAACTAGATAAAACT
>CAZBWO010000053.1:0-1785 GCA_964495885.1 uncultured Alteromonas sp.
TGCATCAACATGAGCAAAAACGGCTTGTAAAAGCAACATAGGAGCAAAAACATTTACCTGAAAAGTCTGCTGAATGGTTTGTATAGCTGTTTTTTCAAAAGGCAAATGAGCCAAAAATCCAGCATTATTAATAACAACATCTATGTGATGATGTTCTTCAAGAATTTCATTTAATTGTAACTCAAAACCAAGCTGACTTAAATCAATGCTATAAATATGAATTTGCTTGTTATAGGTATGTTTACAAAAGTCTTGAAGCGTTTTAAGTTGCTCGTAGTCTCTTGCTAAAGCAATAATGTTGGCATTTGCTTCTTGTGCGAATTGTTTTGTTAATTCACAACCAATTCCTTTACTTGCTCCTGTTATTAGTACATTCATCAAAGTCAATTTTATTATAAATTAAAGATTATTTTCACTAAATAACATTATTTAACCACATAGCTGTACTGTATCGCAACACCTGACAGGTTTCTAAAACCTGTCAGGTGTAAAACACATCAATCTATCCGTCCTCCTTTTTTAAAATGTTTGGCATAATAAGGATGTTCCAAACTTGATATAATAACTCCTTTAGAAGTACTCGCATGTACAAACCTATTGTTAGCCAAATAAATACCTACATGATCTACTTTGTTGCTTCTAATAGAGAAAAAAACAAAATCGCCTTCACTAAGTTCTTTTTTAGCAACGCTTTTGGCAACAGCCGCTATATCCGATGAAGACCGAGGCAGTTCTTTCTTAAAAACATTGTTGTAAAGCAAGTTAGTAAACCCCGAACAGTCAACTCCATTTTTAGTGGTGCCGCCATATTTGTATTTTACTCCCAACCAATCATCAATAAAAGCATAAAGTGCTAGTTCTTTAATTTCTAATCCGGTAATATCTAATAATGCAGCATATTTTTCTTTCAGTTCTTTTTCTTCTTTAGATAAGGCAGGTGGTGGCAAATCGACTTGTTCTTCGGGTTCATCGGTTTCCTCCAATTCATCAAAAACCAAATTTACGGTTGAGGTATTTTTCTTAGGTTCACTTTTCTGTTTTGCAGGAAGAGATTGGGTGTTTTTACAGCTCCACACTAAAAAAGAGAACAAGAAAATGTAGCCGATTATTTTAATCATGGAATTCATAAATAAATACTTGATGCCAACAAAAATAAGACTGAAATTACTTCTTTTTATTAGCCAAAAAGGAAGGTTTTAAACAATGTTACGTTAACCCCTCATAACGAATCTAATTCATGATTCGGGTTTAGCGAGCCACCTTCTAAGTAAAATTACTCAAAGGTATCTGCCACTCATCATTTTACTTTTCCACTTATGTAAATTGTGTCAACGGGAAACCATAAATCTATTACTTTTGGTATGGAAGTTTTTAATTACTAAAACTTTCGCTGCCTTAATAAACCTAACGCTATGATAGAAATAAAAGACCTGCATAAATCGTATAAAATGGGCAAAAATGAACTTCATGTATTGAAGGGCATTAATTTTTCGGTGGAAGATGGTGAAATGGTAGCCATTATGGGTTCTTCAGGTTCGGGCAAATCTACTTTGCTAAACATTGTGGGAATGTTGGATTTATTGGATAGAGGTTCTTACACCTTAGATGGTGTGCCTATTGTAAATCTTAACGAAACCAAGGCAGCCAAATATAGAAATAAATTTTTAGGATTTATTTTTCAATCATTTAACCTGATTAATTATAAAACGGCATTAGAAAATGTTGCATTGCCACTGTATTATCAACGTGTTCCTAAAAAAGAGCGTGATGCGAAAGCACTACAAT
>CAZBWO010000054.1:0-1758 GCA_964495885.1 uncultured Alteromonas sp.
TATCATTTCAAGTATAATTTATGTTTAAAAAAGCATTAGTGATAGAAGATTTAGAGAGTACTAATCATGGGCTTTCAGACATCTTAAAAAATAAATTAGAGATAAAAGAAGTAGAGCAAGCATATTATTGTGACGACGCTTTTTTAAAGATACTTAAAAAGTCGTGAACTTTATCAATAATGGCTCTGGTAGCATAATCATGTTTTACAATAACTTCATCCACAAATGCGTATTTTTTTAATGGTCTTATATTAATTCCTTTATCGAAAGATAGAGGCAAATGAGCGTGTTTTCCAACAAATAATTTCCCAAGTTTAATAGAACTGTCCAGCTTATTAATTCTAAACAAAGCCCTATCGTTAAACGAGATTATTTTACACCAATCTTTGGCATTTTTATTTTTAATAATATTGATGAGATGTCGCTCTATGTTGGGATAATACATGTAACTGTATTTGGTTTCTATCAATAACTCTACTTTTCCGTCAATTAAATCAATAACTTGCTCCAAAGTAGGCACTTTTTCATTACTATAGAATTTGTTGAATTTGAAACCGGCACTGAATTGAAGAATCTCATCATAAGTGAGTTTTTTTACAAAACCATTTCCAGTGGTAGTTCTTCTAAGTGTTCTGTCGTGCAATACAATAATTTTATTGTCCTTGGTTTGTTGAACATCAATTTCTATTCTATCCACTCCCAATTCAAGGGCAAGTTGAATGGAAGCCAATGTGTTTTCGGGAGCTAAACCTGCAGCTCCTCGGTGTCCTGTTATGATTAATTTTTCTCTTTTCAAAACAACTATTATGCTAGCACAGGTTCTGAATAATCTCTAAGTTCGTTGTAAACACTGTCTCTTTCAATAGGAGTTCTTCCTACTTCTTTTATCAATTGAATCATTTGCTCGGAAGTCATAGTAGGTTTTTGTTCTTCAGCACCCGCCATGGTATATATTTTAGTAGAATCATCTACGGTTCCATCGATATCGTTTACACCAAAAGATAAAAGCAGCTGAGCAGTTTTTCTTCCAATCATGGGCCAGTAGGCTTTTACATGATTAAAGTTATCCAAAAATATTCTACCCATGGCATATACTTTTAGGTCCTCAATAATGCTTACCTCTTCAATGTCAGACATTTGGTTGTTTTTGTTTCTGAATTTAAGTGGTATAAATGCGTTGAAACCTCCTGTTTTGTCTTGCAAATTTCTCAACCTATTCATGTGGTCTATCAAGTGTTCGTATTTCTCCAGATGTCCGTAAAGCATAGTTGCGTTTGAAGGCATACCCACATTGTGAGCAGCTTCGTGCATTTGTAACCATTGTTCGGAAGTACATTTATCTTTACAGATTTTTTCCCTAATTTCTTCATCAAAAATTTCAGCTCCACCACCGGGCAAAGAACCTTGTCCGGCTTCTTTTAAAATGCGTAAACCTTCTTCGTAACTTACTTTTGCTTTCTTACACATATAATCTAGTTCAACTGCGGTGAAGGCTTTTACATGAATATCCGGACGAATTTTTTTGATGTTTTCAATTAAGTTCTTGAAGTATGCCAAACCCATTTTTGGGTGTACACCACCAACAATGTGTACTTCCGTAATATCTTTGCCGTCATAATTTCTGATGGCATCGTAAATTTCCTCTTCCGAAAGCTCCCAAGCATCATATTCGTCTTTTTCTCTTAGAAAGCGAGAGTAAGAACAGAATTTACAATCAAATACACAAATATTGGTAGGTTCAATGTGGAAATTTTTATT
>CAZBWO010000055.1:0-1691 GCA_964495885.1 uncultured Alteromonas sp.
GAAAACCACGATGAAAGCGGCGATCCCGCCGAGAAGGCTGAGAAGAACGAGGCCGATGCCGTTCGTGATCGCGCCCTGCATCCAATTCATGCTGTCTGCAATCGCGTCCAGATATTCCGTCATGTTTTCGATGAGACCGTCGAACTCTTCCGCGAAGGTGCCCGAAGGCCCGATTTCACCGCCGCCGCCGACCGAGGCGACAAGTGATCCCGCGATGGAGTCGATGCCGTTGAGAAGGGCCGACGAGAATTGATCGAATTGCGTCCAGCTCTGCGCGAAGATCGAGATCAGCACCATCTTGACCACGAGCCAAAACGCCATCCGACCGTCCATGTCCCGAAACCCGAATATGAGGTTCAGGAAGACGAGGATCACGACCAATGTGCAGGCCACCGTCCCAATAGTGCCGACCGTCGCCGCAACCATTCCGAATTGCGTCTCAGCCGCATCATTGAGAAACCCGTCAGTCGTCTCGACAAAGAACGTTACGACGCCCATTTTCGTTCTCCTGCTCTACCAGAGCCCGGCGTCTCTACAGATCGGCCGACCTTCATTCCTGTAGGTCTTCGTCGCTTTCCGAATGTCGGGGATGACTTCCAGAAACTCGAAGCGCGAGATTCCGGCAAATTCGGTTTCCATCGCCTCTGTCACGTTGTCCCAGGACGGGAAGCGCAGCTCGCAGGTGCATTCCCCGGCTTCGACCACATTGCGATAGCCTTCCTGCTGATACAGCTCCGTCGCCAGCTCCGAGCGCGTCAGGCCCTCATTGGAGGGGTTCGCGACCCATTCCGGGCGCGCAGGCGCATCCGGGCAATCCGGGTTCTCCGGCTCTTCGTTTAGATCGGGCAGCATGAACGAGTCCTGCGCGGCCACAGGACCAGCCATGAGGCCCGCCATCATAAGGGCGGCAAGGTGGCGTCCCATCATGCCACCGCCTTTGGCTCAGCCGCCATCGGCCGCTTGAAGAAGAGGTGCAGATCAGTCGGCCCGGCCGTCACGACCGATACCAGCTCCCAGCCTTCTGCGCTCCGCCGCGCGAGAGTAGCCGGCATTTCCTTCGTCTTTTTCCGCAAGTCGATGGTATCGACCTCATGCTCAAACTTCATCATGGCCTTGGCCCTCCTTTTCTTCCGCGCCCGGCAGGAAAAATTCGGTGATACCCCGGTCGCCTTCGAGACGGCCTGTCTGGATTACCACGTCGATAGAGTTTTCGATGTAACGCACCATGTCGGCGTAGGTCATCGGGACGTTTGTTTTCAGGGCAGCAATGGCGAGTCTTTGCATCGCCAGTTGCGGCGTCTCAGCGTGCAGTGTCGTCATCGAGCCACCGTGCCCGGTATTGATCGCTTCGAGGAAGGTCATGGCTTCCTGTCCGCGCACCTCGCCCAGCACGATCCTGTCAGGCCGCATCCGCAGCGTTGAAGTCAGTAGCGCGTCTGCCGTTTGATGCTCGACTTCGCGGTTCGAGATCAGCGTGACCGCATTCGGCTGCGCTGGCAGCAGCTCAGCCGCCTCTTCGATGGTGACGATCCGCTCTTCCGGCGGCACGTAAGAAAGGATCTTCCGCGCGGCGACCGTCTTGCCCGTGGACGTGCCCCCGGCAACGATCATGTTGAGCTTGTGATCCACGCAGAAGCGCAGGCAGGCGGTAATATCGCCGCTTGCCACAATGGAGCGCAGCTCGCGTGTTC
>CAZBWO010000056.1:0-1672 GCA_964495885.1 uncultured Alteromonas sp.
TTTAAAAGCAACTCTACTTTCTTTGAAGACACCAAACCTTCATTTTTAAGAAGTTCTGATTTATATGGAAGAAGTGAATTAGGCTTGCCCATTTTTTATAAAGGAAAAATTGCTCTTGGAGGAACACTTGGTGAGTTAGACAACGAATATTATCAAACCAGAAAATTTGTTTCTACAGATACTACAGATGTTACCAAGTTTTACAATTATTCAGGATACATTCGCTATGAAAGAAATTCACTAGACAAAAAACAATACGCAACAACAGGCAGTTTTTTTCAACTTAAAGCAAAATACATAAAAGGGCTAGAAAGAACTATTCCGGGTTCTACTTCTATTATTAAAGATGAGGCTACTGAAACTCATGAATGGGTATTATTGAAAGCTACCTATGATAAATATTTTAATCGTAAAGGAAGAATAAGATTTGGTTTTTACGGAGAAGCCGTTTATTCCGATCAAACACTTTTTGAAAATTACACCGCTAGTATTTTAACCGCAAATGCCTTTACTCCATTACCCGAAAGTCAAACACTTTTTCAAGAAAGATTAAGAGCTTATACTTATTTGGCAGGAGGTTTAAAAACTATTTTGTTGTTTACCGATAATTTGCATTTAAGATTAGAAGGCTATGTTTTTCAACCTCATAAAAGAATTTTTCAAAACGAATTCAACAAGGCTTCTTTTGGCTTAGAATGGGCTTCTCGTGAGTACATTGCTTCTTCAGCTTTGGTTTATCATACACCGCTCGGTCCTATTGCTGCTACTGTAAATTACTACGATAGACAAGAAGATCATTGGAGTTTTTTAGTGCATTTCGGCTACCTGATTTTTAACAAGAAAAGTTTACATTAAGCTTACCTTAAAAGCGTTACAGAACCTTTTAATACTTCTTTTCTGCTTTCTTCAAACTTAACTTCTACTAAGTAAAAATAAGTACCACTTGGAACCAACTCATCATTATAAGTTCCGTCCCATTTTTCATTCAGCCCCTCTAAAGTAATTAATTCATTTCCCCAACGATTAAAAATTGTAGTGGTGATTGTTTCTATTTTGTCTCCTTTAACAAAAAACTCATCATTCATACCATCATTATTTGGGGTAAAAGCATTTGGAATAAAAATAGTTGGCTCTTGGCAATTATCAATAATTATTTCCACCTCATCAGACGCAGCACATCCAAAATTATTGTAAGCAGTAACCATATAAACTCCTTCTGTAAAAACTATAATGGAATCTACATTAATAACCCCGGTATTCCAATAAATACTATCTCCACTAGTGCAATTTAATGTAATTCCGTTTTCTATTTCATTTTCACACCAATAAGTAGCTACTGCTGTAATTTGAATGGATGGTGCAGGATGAATAAGCAAATTAGTGGTAACCACACTATCACAACCATTTGCACCTGTTAAAATATCTATATAAATACCGGTAGATGTATAAGTGTTGTTTCCTACAAC
The DNA here is from genome assembly GCA_964495885.1 of uncultured Alteromonas sp. Lineage (GTDB taxonomy): Bacteria > Bacteroidota > Bacteroidia > Flavobacteriales > Flavobacteriaceae > PALG01. The sequence continues at coordinate 1,467 of CAZBWO010000056.1, forward strand.
AACTTCAAACCCTTCGCAACCTTCAAAACTTTGGTTGAAAGAAGTACTTGCATTTACTATTAAGGTAGTGGTTAAAACACTATCACATCCAAAACTGCTTCCACCAATGATTGTATCAGTATAATTTCCAGCTAACTGCTGATACGCTCCCCCAACAAACACACTATCTCCTTGACAAATCGTGATGGTATTGGTTCCTGGAACAA
>CAZBWO010000057.1:0-1657 GCA_964495885.1 uncultured Alteromonas sp.
CAGCAGAAACAATACCGCTCATTTAGACAGAAATCATACTTGCTTTGGAAAAGTAGTAGAGGGATTAGATGTAATTGACGATATCAGACAAGGTGATAAAATTTTGAAAATTGAAGTGATGTAATTTTAATTTTCTTTATTTTTATACTCTCATAAAAGAAGCGAAGCCTCCAAAAGGCTTCGCTTCTTAATTAAAAATACAGTATGCCAAAATCAGAAACACAGACACTTGTAGAAATGCTTGAATTATCGAGAGATTTAACCAAATTTTACCTCTCTAAATTAAAAGGCAAAGACGAACACAAGGTTTTTGAGTTGGATGGCAAACAATTTAACAGCATAAGCTGGCTCATTGCTCATATTACTGTTTCAGAGAACTGGCTATTATTAGTTTGTACAGGAGGAAAACACGTAAAGATTCCTTGGGCAAGACAATACGGACTAGGCTCTACTCCGCCAAAAAAAGAAGATGCTCCCTCTTTTGATGAAGTCTTAAAATACTTTAAAGAAGTACATCAAACCGCCATCAATCACATTAGCCAATTAACAGATGAAGATTTGGCTAAACCAACCACCAACGGAGTTACTTTTGGTGGAGAAGATAGCATAAGAGCTATCATTAAACATGCTGTACGCCACGAATGTGCTCACGCAGGTCAATTAGGATGGCTGTGTAAATTATTTGATGTAGAAACCATTTAAAATAAAAAAACCAATTGTTCAGTTTATAACTTATGAATTTAAGACACGAATTAACACCCATTACAAAAATTTCCTATCGGAATAAAAAAAAATGAACACAAAAAACATCAAAGATGTTTTTGATTTGTGCTAATTAGTGAAATTTATCCTTAATTTGTGTAAAACAAGTTACTTTAATATAACAACACTTAAAATATAAATATGAAATTACTATCCATTCTAATCTCAATTTTCACCTTCACATCAGTATTCAGTCAAGAAAAATACCAAGGATTGCTTTGGAAAATTTCCGGTAACGGATTAGAAAAAAACTCTTATCTGTACGGAAATATGCACGTAAGTGGACGTATTGCTTACCACTTAGGAGAAGAGTTTTTTGACGCTATTAATCAAGCTGATGCTATTGCCTTAGAATCGAACCCAATTATGTGGCTCGATGAAATTTTAGATTCTGAATTTGCTAGTGATTATTTAGGGGGCTATGCCATTAACAATCAAACTTACAGAGGTTTTTACCAAGAAGCATTTAAACTAAAAAAAGTAGATAACAACTTATTAGCAAATGAAATTTCAAATGATCATTACATGGCTAATTGGTTGCTTTACAGAGAAAATAAAGCCAATACCGATTTTGAAGAAGAGACTTTTTTAGACATGTTTATTTACCAAATTGCCAGTAAAAATAACAAACCTATTTATAGCTTAGAAGATTTTGTTTACAATACCGAACTTGCAAAAAAAGCCAACATACCCGACATGGAAAATAAAGAAACTCCTGAATGGGTAAAAAAAATGACCAAAGACAAATCAGCTTATGAAATTCTGATGGACGCTTATCGCAGCCAAGATTTAGATATGATTGACTCTTTACAAAGTGCACTTTCTACTGACAATTATTTGCAATACATGTTGTACGAAAGAAACTACATCATGGCAGATCAAATAGATTCTATTA
>CAZBWO010000058.1:0-1594 GCA_964495885.1 uncultured Alteromonas sp.
CAGGAGATCATTTTCAATGCGTCAATACACATCAAATAAACAATAAATGTTAAATATAAAAAGCAATAACTGAAATTATTTCCTTTTTGATTTACAAACGTTTGGTATATTTTAAATTTTTCAGTGAAGTTGTTTAATGTCCACTTTATAATTAAAAAATTACACTGATTATTGTAATGAGCTAACATTCATCGCTAATAAATTACGCTCCGAAGGAGCGTAATTTAAACAGAATAGAGTACAGCTATATTCTTAAAAGATTATAAAATAATTTTCATTATTATATTTAGACTTAATACAACTTCTTTTACTAAAACTTACCGCTTCATTTTAACTTAACAATTAATTAATATTTAGAAATAGAACCATAAAATACTGTAAAACAAAAATATAAATAGTTTTATAAATAAGGGAAAAGGTTTTAGTACAACAATTTTTTAATAAAAAAACAGCTAAAAATGATTAGAAAATAACACTAATGTAACATTCGATTAACACCTCATTTAAGGAGTTGTAATTCCTTTGCACTTTGAAAAAAACAGTAATATCATGCAATTGAAATATCACCCATTCAACCACTTAAATTTTAAAACCATGTGTAAAAAAACAGCTGTATTTTTAAGTATTTTCTTATTAGCTAACACATTGTTTGCTGCAGGCGGAGCCATAAAAGGAAAAGTAGTAAGTGCTGAGTCTGCCGAAGAACTTATAGGAGCAACCGTTTTTATTAAAGGAACAACCATTGGAGCAGTAGTTGATTTTGAAGGCAATTACCACATTAAAAATGTGCCTACGGGAAAACAAACCTTAATTTGCTCCTACATCTCTTTTAATTCTGATTCGGTAGAAGTTACTATTACAGATAACCAGGTGGTAACGTATAATTTTACTTTACAAAACTCATCGGTAGCATTGTCGGATTTTGTAGTAGAAGCAAAAGCGGTAAAAAGTTCCGAAAATTATATGCTAAAAGTAAAGCAAAAATCGGCAACAGTAATGGAAGGAATTACTGCACAAGAAATTACCAAAAGAGGCGATAATGATGTGGCAAGTGCTGCCAAAAGGGTTACAGGTGTAACCATTGAAGGAGGGAAATATGTTTATGTAAGAGGGTTGAGCGACAGGTATAGTAAAACCACCTTGAATGGAGCAGAAATCCCCGGTTTAGATCCTAATAAAAATGCGGTTGAATTAGACCTTTTCCCCACTAACATGATTGAGAACATGACCGTTGTAAAATCTTTTTCACCTGATTTGCCGGGAAGTTTTACAGGAGGGTTGTTGAACATTGAAACCAAAGATTTTCCGGAAAAATTTACCTTGCAATTTTCAGCAGGAGTGAGTTATAACACCTTATCCAGCTTCAACGATCAGTTTTTGTCGCACGGAGGAGCTTCTTCCGAATTATTTGGAAAAGATGATGGGGGTAGAGATATTCCTGATGCAGTGCTAAACGGAGGTGTTCCTCCATTGTTTGTAAACAATCCTCAATTGGAAAAAGTTTCTAAGTCTTTTAGTAAAGAGATGGAAGGTGTAACATCTCCATCATCATTAAACCAGCGTTATTCTTTATCAGTAGGAAATCAGAAAACAG
>CAZBWO010000059.1:0-1580 GCA_964495885.1 uncultured Alteromonas sp.
TTGAATAATTTAAAAGTTAATATCATCTAAATGCACCACGGGTTAAATAACATTACCACTAGTGGTTTATATTATATAGATGCTAATAGAATTGATGGTTGTAGTTTAAAAAAAGATAGCGTTTATCTTACAGTAAATCCTTTACCACAATTACCTTTATTGACAGACGACCATGGGTTTAACACGCAACAACCGCATTATTATAATGATATTACCATTTGTTCTGGTGATACTGCTTTAGTATGGTTTACAAACTTAGATACTAGTTATCAATTTAGTTTTTCTACGCCAAATGGTATTTATAATGATACTTTACCAAAACCAGTATATATTGATTCTAATTATTACACGGTTAGTGTTACTGATACTAATGGATGTTTTAAAAATGGTGGTTTGGAGGTAATTGTAGATTATATAAATAATGATACTATTGTTCCGTATATTATGCAAGTAGAAGATACTATCTGTGAAGGGCAACGTGTAAATATCTTAATAGGCGATTCAATCACCAACTCAGTAGGGAATAAAGTACCGTTTTGTACGCAAGCCTTAGTTTCGGAAAATTGGATTGGATCTTCAATTTCCGTATATCCATATTTGCAAGACACATGCCTAAACGGTTTCTTTTATCCCACAACAACTGGCTGGTATAACATAATAGTTTCGTTTGTTTTAGGATATAATAACTCATGTGGAGTAGATACCACACATTATACAGTACAAGATTCTGTTTATATTGTTGTGAACCCTAAACCTACAATTCCTATAACACTTGGGGGAGATAGCTTACTTTGTCCGGGAGACACTTTAAACTTATGGACGGATACTGTTGTTGCAGGTTTTACTTGGTCTGGACCAAATATTATTTATATTAATTCTTTTGGAGACTCCATACTTGCAACTCAACAAGGAGTTTATTCTTATACAGGAACTTTAGTAGATTCAGTTACAGGGTGTACTAATACCAATGCAGGAAAAAGCTATATGGTTAATGTTAAACCAAATCCGGTTATTTTCTCTAATGTACCAGATAATATTATATGTCCTAACGATTCTATTTTATTAACTTGTCAGCAAAATGACGTGTCTTACACTTGGTTTGGTCCTTTAAACAACATTATAGGAAATACACAGTCTATTTATGCTAATACTCCTGGTTTTTATCATTGTGTAATCATTGATGCCGATGGCTGTGAGTTAACTTCAAACACTATCGAGTTAAAAGAGTATAATACACCATTTTTATTCGTTGATCCCGGTAATGAATTGTGTCATTCTGGAGCAATTGAGATAACCGTTGTTTACAGTGGTTCACCTATTGTTAACTGGTTACCACCAATTAATTCATCATCTTCATCTGTTACAGTTACTCAACCGGGTGTTTATATAGTAGAGGTTACTCAATGTGGTTTTACATACCGTGATAGCGTATCAATTACTTCTTCCAATTTTGTGGCATCAATTACCCCTTTAACGAATCTTGTAATTTGTCCTGGAGACACAGTAATTTTAACCACTAATCCTAACATGGTATCTTATGAGTGGGCTCCTGGATCTTTTTATGGTCAAACATTAATAAC
>CAZBWO010000060.1:0-1518 GCA_964495885.1 uncultured Alteromonas sp.
CAGCCAGTCCACGATTTTGCCTTTTCCTTCGTCCCCCCACTGGAGGCCAACGACGGCGACTGTATTCATTTATCACTCATAAGTTGATTAATTTTCTTCTAACACACCAAAACTACGAAGTCTATTCTCAATCAGGGCTGTCCCATTAAAATTATTTGATTAACTTTCCAAAACGTTTAAGCTCTATTGTTTTTGTAAAACAAGGAGAGCTAGTCATGGCATCAAGACATAAACCTGCCTTTCTTTATCATTTTGATGAATTGGAGGATCCTAGAATTGATCGAAAAAAACTGTATCCTTTACCAGAAATTTTATTGATTATCCTATGTGGTAGTATTTGTGGAGCCCAAAGCTGGAGAGATTTTGTAACGTTTGGTGAAGAAAAACTCGATTACCTTCAGAGGTTTTTACCATTTGAACAAGGTGTTCCCTCTAAGAATACCTTTGCACGTGTGATCTCATCCCTAGATCCAAAAACATTTAAAGCCTGTTTTATTTCCTGGATACAATCATTCCAGCTAGCCTTAAAAGATGTGATTGCTATTGATGGAAAGACCTTAAGAAAAAGCTTCAATAAAGCAACAGAACAATCTGCTATTCACATGGTTAGTGCTTTTGCTACCTCCAGTAAATTAGTATTAGCTCAAGAAAAAACGAGCGAGAAATCTAATGAAATCACCGCCATTCCAAAATTGTTAGATTTACTTGCCATTGAGGGCGCTATTGTGAGTATCGATGCGATGGGCACTCAAAAAAAGATTGCTAAAAAAATTCGTCAAAAAAAAGCAGATTATGTTTTGTCATTGAAAGGCAACCATACCACGCTCCATGATGATATTTGCCTGTTTTTATCGAATGAAATCGAAAACCTTCATCAAAACAAGCCACATCAAATTGTTGAATATCATGAAGAATATGATAAAGGTCATGGACGAATAGAAACTCGCTCTTGTTATGTCACAGATCGTATTGATTGGTTAGACCAGCGTGCTGATTGGTGTGATTTAAAAACTATTGCAATGATAGAGTCGCAAGTTACTATAGGTAAGAAAACAACTAAAGAGCAGCGTTATTTTGTCAGCAGCCTACCCCCTAATTCCAAAGAAATAGCACATGCAATCCGAAGCCATTGGGCCATTGAGAATAGTTTGCACTGGGTATTGGATGTTACCATGGGAGAAGATCTTTCAAGGGTGCGCAAGGATGATGCTCCAGAAAATATGGCTATGGTACGACATATTGCCTTAAACTTATTAAGAGGAGCTAAATCACAGTTTAGAAAAGATATGAGTCTCAAAGGGTTACAGAAAAAGGCTGGTTGGGGTGAAAAAACACTTAGTGCTATCTTAATGCAGGAATTTTAATGGGACAGCCCTGGCCTTACGCGAGGCGTAAGGCTTTGATCGTTTGTAGTTGGTTGTTGGCTTAGAAAGAAACTACAGGCGCATCATTTCCAGATTCTTTTGCATTCTCTTCTGCTTGCTTATGAATCTCGCTTGATCCTGACATGATGCTATT
>CAZBWO010000061.1:0-1508 GCA_964495885.1 uncultured Alteromonas sp.
ATGTCCTTTAGAAGGAGCGTCAATGCCATAACGCAACCAACCAAAGCTAAATTGGTCATAATAAGCTGTGAGCGAAAAACTTTTACCCATTTTAGCAATAATCCCGGTGTATAGACCTCTTTCATTCTCATTTACAGAGTTTTCGCCAATAGCAGCACTAGAAATAGGTTGAAAATCTCTATCGAAATTTCTATATAAAACAGCTAAAGAAAGTTTGGGGTCGAGCATTACAATTGCTCCGGAAGTTATAGCTTTTCCTGCATCTATACTTTGACTTACTTCTCCAAAAAAATTGAAATTTCTGTAAATCCAATTGTAATCCAACCCTACTTTTGCTTGTTCACTTTCCTGAGCTCTAAATTGACTATACGGTTGAATGGTTCTTTCGAACGTTGCATCTATTTTACTAAAAACACCCGTTGCACCAACATTTAAGCTTCTAGTTTTATAAGCAACGTGTCCGCCCATTTGTTGTTGGGTAATAGCATCTTGGTCGTCTAATTCGTTGATAGTTCGGTGAAAGCCTGTTTGTTGTAACGATGAAATAGATAAGCCTTCTTGGTTGATGGCTTCAATTTCTTCTTGCGATAACCCGGAAGTATCTTGCGTAATTACATTTCCATCTACTTTTTTGTAGGAATAAAAACCCGTAACTTCAAACTTTCCCAATTCGTAGGTTAATCCGCCACCTCTTAAAAACAACGTCTCATCTACCGATGCATAAGGTCTTAGCCCGGTAGCACTTCTCTTTATCATTAATATATCAGCTCCTTTACCAAAAGCTCTTCCCGACCAAAAAGTTAAGCCTTGACCAAATTGAGCTTGAAAATCACCCAACGCAATTTGCTTAAATTTCCCTCTGTTTCTTAAAAATAAGTGTGCCGAATAGAAATCAAAACCATTTTTTTGCGTGCCTGTAAAAAATTCCTCTCCCGGATTTTTTTCTGCCGTAATTCCAAAACTTACATGGTTGCCATATTTATATCGATAACGAGTAAAAATTCGCTCATTAGCACCCAAATACCTTGAGTTTGGACTTGCTGCCAATGCTGAATCGGTAGTGGGGCTATAGCCTTTTTTCTCCTCCAACACTTTTTCTACTCTTACAAAATATTGGTTACTACCATTTTTCAGCAGTTCTTTAAAAGTAAGTTGAGCAGTATTAATATCAGTACTAACTTTTACAAATGGTAGGATAAGTTTTATCGTTTCCAAATCAAAACCTTCAACGGTTTGTAATTCTTCTAACGCCATTAGTTTGCCGTTTTTTTCAATATGAATCAGTAAATTATTGATTTGAATATCGTTAAGTAAACTCAACGACCTTAACTCATCTACATCTGCTCTATTTAGGTTTAATGGTTTTTCGTAATAAAATGAAAGTTGATCAAAAATGGTGGTATAATCGGCATCAGGATTTTCATCCGATTCGGACAAGTATTCCACCCTTGTTTCTATAATTTGATTTTTCTCATCCTCAAGGTTTTGAGCTTGAGTTTGGTTCAAGC